>JAURVZ010000020.1 GCA_030655215.1 Pseudolabrys sp.
GGTCGGCTCGGTGTCGAAGATCATTTCGGCGTTGAGGCCCATCATCAGCGCATGCAGCAGCGACAAGGTGTCCTTCTCGGTGTTGGCGCGCGTCGCTTCTGCGAATTCGATAATGGCGGGGTCGGGCGCGGTCAGGCTCGACTCGCGCAAATACAGCGCCGGCGGAAGGCGCTCGATGCAGCCATTGACGATGCCGTGTGTGTCCTGCGTGTCGACTTCGCCGGCGACCGTGACGGTCAGTTCGTCGAACGGGCCTTCGGCGTTGAAGACGTGGCTGATATTACCGAACGCGCCTTCATGCTGATGCAGCTGGCAATCCTGCGACACCTCGATGCGCCAGTTGACCACGTACTGGCCGTCGTGATTGCGCGGCGTCAGGCGCAGCACCTGCGTCACGCTTTTCGGCGGCTGCTCGTAGCGGTAACTGGTGGCGTGCGAAATGCGGATACGCATAGGGCTATTGATGCGCCTTGAGCGCTGCTGGTGGACCGGACAATGACACCCGCGCGAGTGGACGCACGGGCTTCCTTTATAACAGGAATTGCTCGGTGATGGCACCACCCAAACGATTGTTTTCCGTAATGAATTCGCTGATGAATTCGTGCAGGCCGCGCTGGAAAATGCCGTCCATTTTGCTGTTTTGCAGGCGGGTGCGCAGGCCGCGCGCCTGGCGCTGCGCCGGGCCCTGACGGCCATAGGAGCCGGAGATCGAATCGAGGTTGCGCACGATCGCCTCGTAGCAGGATGACAGCGAGCGCGGCAGTTCGTCCTTGAGGATGAGGAGATCGGCGACCAGCCAGGGCTTGAGGCTGTCGCGATAGACCCAGTGATAGGCGGTCAGCGCCGACACCGAGCGCAGGATCGCCGCCCACTGGAAATAATCGAGCGGGCCGCCGACGCGTTCATTGTCCGGCAGCAGCAGATGATATTTGACGTCGAGAATACGTGCGGTGTTGTCGGCGCGCTCCATGTAGACGCCGAGACGCGAGAACCAATAGGCGTCATTGCGCAGCATGGTGCGGTAGGCTGAGCCGTCAAAGCGCAAAGATGATTCCTGCACCCAGCGCAGGAAGCGCGACATTTCCTCGCGCGAGGTCGGGCCATTGCCGTAACGTTTCAGCTCCAGCCATGTGCCGTTGATGGCGTCCCACATTTCCATGGTCAGCGCCGTGCGCACGGCGCGGGCATTGTGCCGCGCCGCCTCGAAGCAGGAGCGGATCGACGACGAATTGGCAGTGGAGAAGGCGAGGTAATCGGTGACGTTTTCCTCGTTGGCTTCGTCATACAGCTTGAAGAAGCCGTTGGCGCAGCCGGCGGTGAGCACGGCCGATTCCCATTCATTGCTGGCGCCGACATAAGCCAACGGCAGCGCCGAAAGTCGCTGCGTCGCATCGAGAATGCGCGCGAGATATTCGGCGCGTTCGACGTAGCGCGAGAGCCAGTACAGATTGTCGGCCGTGCGGGAGAGCATGCTATTTCGTTCTCACTGCGTGAAAGCGCATCATCAACTATCCAAAACCCACGTATCCTTGGTCCCGCCGCCCTGGCTGGAATTCACCACCAGCGATCCTTTTTTCAAAGCGACCCGGGTGAGGCCGCCGGGCACAATCTTTACGCCATTGCGGCCGGACAGCACGAAAGGCCGCAGATCGACGTGGCGCGGCGCGACGCCTTCCTCAACGCAGGTCGGCGAGGTCGACAAAGCCAAAGTCGGCTGGGCGATGAAATTCGTCGGATCGGATTTCAGCTTGGCGCGGAATTGCTCGATGGCGACCTTCGAGGCGGTTGGGCCGATCAGCATGCCGTAGCCGCCGGAGCCGTGCACTTCCTTGACGACCAGCTCGGGCAAATGGTCGAGCACGTATTTCAAGTGCTCTTCCTCGCGGCAGCGCCAGGTCGGCACGTTTTTCAGCAAGGGTTCTTCGCCGAGATAGAACTTCACGATCGCCGGCATGAAACTATAGACGGCCTTGTCATCGGCGATGCCGGTGCCGACCGCATTGGCCAAAGTCACATTGCCGGCGGTGTAGGCCGACATCAGGCCGGGCACGCCGAGAATGCTGTCCGGGCGGAAGGCGAGCGGATCGATGAAGTCGTCATCAACGCGGCGGTATATGACGTCGACGCGCTGCGGCCCCTGCGTCGTGCGCATATAGACGATCTCGTCCTTGACGAAGAGATCGCGGCCTTCGACCAGTTCGACGCCGAGCTTGTCGGCGAGGAACGAATGTTCGTAATAGGCCGAGTTGAACACGCCCGGCGTCAGCAGCACGACATTCGGCTCTTTGGTCGTGGTCAGCGGCGCGACCGACTTCAGGCTGCGCAGCAATTCGTCCGGATAGTTCTCGACCGGCGCAATGCGGTGGCGCGAGAACAATTCCGGAAACAGCCGCATCATGATTTCGCGGTTCTCCAGCATATAGGAGACGCCGGAGGGCGTGCGGGCATTGTCCTCGAGGACATAGAAGGTCTCGGCGTCGACGCGGATGATGTCGATGCCGGCAATGTGCACATAGATGTCGTGCGGCACGCGCTGGCCGCTCATTTCCGGGCGGAAGGCCGGATTACGGAAAACGAGGTCTTCCGGGATGATGCCGGCCTTGATGATCTCGCGGGCGCCGTAGACGTCCTTGATGAACATGTTCAGCGCATTGACGCGCTGGGTCAGGCCCTTCTCGAGCAGCTTCCATTCGGAGGCGGCCATGATGCGCGGGATGACGTCGAAGGGGATCAGGCGCTCGGTCGAGTCGGCCTCGCCGTAGACGGCGAAGGTGATGCCGATGCGGCGGAAGATGAGTTCGGCCTCGCGGCGGCGGTAATCGAGGACGTCGGGCGGGACTTCGGCCAGCCAGCGGGCCAGTTCGGCATAGGCCGGCCGGGTTTCGTCACCATCGTGACCCTTCATCTCATCGAAGGCGGCAGCCATTCTTGAAGTCCCCCAGCAGCACTCAACGCGTCAGTCCGGATTAAGTGCCCCGACTGTGTGCCCCATCCCCCACTTTGAGAAGAGGCGGCGCATTGTCCCGGCCTGTTATTCTGCAAGCTCCGGGCCAAAAAATAGCGTGGAAAAACACGTATTTGGCTCTAGCAGCATAGTCCAGTGCGGAGGCTTTGCCTAATTTATGGGCGAACTGACGCGCTGGCGACAAGAGGCCTGTGGCCTGGAGGTCGCCGCCGCTTGAGGTGCCCTCCCGGGCACGCTACGTCTTTTTCTCCATTCAGCCGCGAGCCTTGAGCAGACAATGACCCCTGAGATCGTCACCGCGGCTATTCTTGTGATCGGCGACGAGATCCTGTCCGGGCGGACCAAGGACAAGAACATCGGCTACATCGCCGAATACATGACCACCATCGGCATCGACGTGAAAGAAGTGCGGGTGGTCTCGGACGACGAGCCGGAAGTGGTCAATGCGCTGAACGCTTTGCGCAGCCGCTACACCTATGTGTTCACGACAGGCGGCATCGGCCCGACGCATGACGACATCACCGCCGACTGCATCGCCAAGGCCTTCGGCGTCGGCATCGATTTCCACCCGGAGGCGGTGGCGATCATGAAGGAGCGCGTGGCGCGGCTCGGCGGCGAACTGAACGAAGCGCGCATGCGCATGACCCGCATCCCGATCGGCGCTGAACTGGTCGCCAATAAGGTGTCTGGTGCGCCGGGCTTCTGGATCGGCAATGTCATCACCATGGCCGGCGTGCCGTCGATCATGCAGGCCATGCTCGATGAAGTGGCGCCGAAGCTGAAGACGGGCGTGAAGATGCTGTCGGACTCGATCCGCGCTGACGCCAAGGAAGGCGACATCGGCACCGAGCTCGGCGCCGTCGCCAAGGCCTTTCCCGATGCGATGATCGGCAGCTACCCGTTTCAGGACGACAAGGGCCTGCCGAACACCAATGTCGTGGTGCGCTCGCGCGACGCGGCGCGGCTGGCCGAAGTGCGCGCGGCGGTGGAGGCCATGCTGGTCAAGGTCAAGGCAACGCTCGTTTAAGTTTGTTCAAGCTCACAAGGCTCACACGATGGCAACTCCTCCCTCTGACAGCGCGCCCGGCCCGGAAAAGATGTTTCCGGTGTCGTGGGATCAATTCCACCGCGACACGCGCGCGCTGACGTGGCGTTTGCATGAAGCCGGTCCGTTCGAGGCGATCGTCTGCATCACCCGCGGCGGCCTGGTGCCGGCGGCGATCGTGGCGCGCGAACTGAACGTGCGCGTCATCGAGACGATCTGCATTGCCAGCTACATGAACTACAAGAACCAGGGCGAGATCCAGATCATGAAAGGCGTCGGCGCCGAGGTGCTGGCGCTGCGCGAGCAGGGCAAGAAGATCCTGATCGTCGATGACCTGGTCGACACCGGCAAGACGGCGCGCGTTGTGCGCGACATTCTCCCCGAAGCGCATTTCGCCACTGTCTATGCCAAGCCGATGGGGAGGCCTTTGGTCGATACCTTCATCACCGAAGTATCGCAGGACACCTGGATCTACTTCCCGTGGGATACCGGGCTTGCCTTCGTGCCGCCGATCCGCGCCGGCGGCGACTAAAGACTTCTATCAAGATGGACGGCATCGGCTAGGATCGTTGCGCCGGTGCCGAATGGAGTGAAGACGATGAGCGCTGCGACTGCCGAGAGGACTGCCGGGGAATTGCTGTCGCAGGTCGTGCGCGCCAAGGACATGCCGTGGACGCCGACGCGCTTTCCCGGCTGCGAGTTGAAGTCGCTGCTGTTCGATCCGAAGAGCGGGCTGGCGACAGCGCTGATGCGCATGGCGCCCGGCGCCGAACTGCCCGACCACGAGCATGCGATGATCGAGCAGACCTATGTGCTCGAAGGAACACTGGTCGACAAGGAAGGGCCCGATGCCGGCACCGAAGTCGGCCCCGGCGAATTCGTCTGGCGTCCGGCGGGCAGCCGTCATTCGGCATGGTCGCCGAATGGCTGCGTGACGCTCGCCATGTTCCAGATACCGAACAAGTTCTTCGAGAAAGACGGCCGCGTCACCGATCTGACCGGCCAGGATTGGGACCCGGCCTGGAAGGCGTTATTACCGGGTTGAGCTAGCATCCGCCGCCGCGCCGGAGTTCATCCGCCGTGACGGCGGGTGATGAAGACCGCAGCGGGCGTGGCGGAATGGTAGACGCAAAGGACTTAAAATCCTTCGGATGGAAACGTCCGTGCCGGTTCGAGTCCGGCCGCCCGCACCACAGTTTTGAGGAGAGCGCGATGCGCGACATGATGAACCGAACCCGCACCGCGCTCGCAGTGGCGCTGGCATCCGCGATGCTGGCCGGCTGCTCCTCGAGTGACTCGGCGGGCGACCGGGTCGGCAGTTCGCTGGTCTCGCCCGGCAAGTTCGAGTTCTACACCTGCGCCCACCTGGCGCAGCAGGTGGCCAGCTACAAGCAGAGGGAGAGGGAGCTTGAGGCGTTGATTGCCAAGGCGAATTCCGGTTTCGTCTCGGCCATCGCCTATCGGCCGGAATACCTCCAGACCCGCGGTAACCTGGTCGAACTGGGCAAGGAGGGGGCTCGAAAGAACTGCCCGCCGGTGATCGTGGAGTCGCCGAAGCCGCCGGCCGCGCCTGCGCCAAAAAGGCGCTAGTCCGACCGGAGGGAATGGAACTTTTCCGGTTCCCGGCGCTTAATAGGGCTGAAGCGCGCCATCAGGGCGCGGCCGAACGGGGGCTGCCATGACCACAAGCGTTCTTATCAGCATTCTGATCACCTTTCTTGTCATCATTCTCATTCTGTATCTCGTCAACATGCTGCCGATCGATGGCCGCGCCAAGCAGATCGTGCGCATCATCATCATCATCATCGGCGTGATTTCGATGCTCAAATATCTCGCGGTGTTCTAGGCACCGCGCCAAGCGACGGAGAGGCCCGCCACGCTGGCGGGCCTTTTCGCGTTTCAGAGCCGCAAACCGCGCAGACGCAGCGCGTTGCCAACGACGCTGACCGATGACAGAGCCATCGCCGCAGCGGCAATGATCGGCGACAGCAACAGACCGAACACAGGGTAGAGCAGGCCGGCCGCGATCGGCACGCCGGCGGCGTTGTAGATGAAGGCGAAGAACAGGTTCTGCCTGATGTTGCCCATGACGGCGGCAGACAGGTGACGCGCCTTGACGATGCCCATCAGGTCGCCGCGCAACAGCGTGATGCCGGCGCTTTCAATCGCGACATCGGAGCCGGTGCCCATGGCAATGCCGACCTGAGCGGCGGCGAGCGCGGGCGCGTCATTGACTCCATCGCCGGCCATGGCGACGACACGGCCCTCGCGCGTCAGCTTCTCGACCACCGCGCTCTTCTGATCGGGCAGCACATCGGCTTCCACTTCAGTAATGCCGAGACGCCTGGCGACGGCGAGAGCCGTGGTGCGGTTGTCGCCGGTCAGCATGACGACGCGGATGCCATCGGCGACGAGCGCCTTCAGCGCATCGGGCGTCGTGGCCTTGACTGGATCGGCAATGGCGATGATGCCGGCCGGCTTGCCATTGACGGCGAGGAAGATGGCGGTGGCGCCGTCGGCGCGTTGCGCTTCGGCGGCGTCGTGCAGCGCCGACGTGTCGATGCTCAGCTCAGTCAGAAACTTCGCCGAGCCGAGCGCGATGCGCTTGCCACCGACCATGCCGATAACGCCTTTGCCGACGGGTGAGTCGAAACCGCGCACGGGCGTGAGTTCAAGATTGCGTTCGGCTGCAGCTTTCAGAATGGCGGCGGCGAGGGGATGTTCGCTGCCGCGCTCGACGCTGGCCGCGATCTGCAACACTTGCACCTCATCGAAACCGTCGGCGGTCAGCAAGGCGACGACCTTCGGCTTGCCCTCGGTCAAGGTGCCGGTCTTGTCGACAACAAGCGTGTCGATCTTTTCCATGCGCTCAAGTGCTTCAGCACTTTTGATCAGAATGCCCGCCTGCGCACCCCGGCCGACACCGACCATGATCGACATCGGCGTGGCTAAGCCAAGCGCGCAGGGGCAGGCGATGATCAACACGCTGACAGCGGCAACAAGGCCATAGGCATAACGCGGCTCGGGGCCGAACACCGCCCAGGCAGCAAAGGCGGCAATCGCAATGATGATGACCGACGGCACGAAGCCGGCCGCCATGCGGTCGGCGAGCCTTTGGATCGGCGCACGCGAGCGTTGCGCGTTGGCGACCATCTGCACGATCTGCGCCAGCAACGTGTCGCGGCCAATCTTGTCGGCCCGCATGATGAAAGAGCCGGAGGTATTGAGCGTGCCGCCAATGACGCGCGCGTCCTTCTCCTTGCTCACCGGCATCGACTCGCCGGTGACCATGGATTCATCGAGAGACGAGCGCCCGTCGAGGATCACGCCATCGAGCGGCACCTTGTCGCCGGGACGGACACGCAAAGAGTCGCCCACGACAATGGCGTCGAGCGCCACTTCTTCATCGCTGCCGTCGGCATTGACGCGGCGCGCGGTCTTTGGCGCCAGATTGAGCAAGGCCTTGATCGCGCCCGACGTCGCATCACGCGCGCGCAGCTCCAGCACCTGGCCGACGAGGACAAGAACGGTGATGACCGCGGCTGCTTCAAAGTAAACCGCCGGCGTCCCGTCATGGCCGCGAAACGCATCGGGGAAAATGCCGGGCGCGAAAGTGGCGAACAGGCTGTAGACGTAAGCGACGCCGGTGCCCATCGCGATCAGCGTGAACATGTTGAGGTTGCGCGTCAGCACTGACTGCCAGCCGCGCACGAAGAACGGCCAGCCGGCCCACAACACGACCGGCGTGGCGAAAGCGAACTGGATGGTACTGGAGAGTTTCGGGTCGACCCAGCCGTGGCCGCCAACAAGATGCGCGCCCATTTCCAAAACGAACACCGGCAGCGTCAGCACCAAGCCGATCCACAGGCGCCGCGTCATGTCGGCCAGTTCGGGATTGGGGCCGCTCTCGGCGGAGACAACATCGGGCTCGAGCGCCATGCCGCAAATAGGACAGGCGCCGGGGCCAAGCTGGCGGATCTCCGGATGCATCGGACAGGTGTAGATCGCGCCTTGGATGACCGGCTCCGCCTCGCGGGGGCCGAGATATTTCGCCGGATCGGCGCTGAACTTGGTTTTGCAGCCGGCCGAGCAGAAATAATACGGATGGCCGTTGTGATTGTGCTGATGCTTGGCGGTGTGCGGATCGACCGTCATGCCGCAGACGGGATCGAGCACGCCGGTGGGCGTGTGGTGATGGACGTGGTCGTAATGAGGATGGTCGGTCACGGGGGATAGATAGGTGAGTTTGGGCGGATTGCGAACCCCATCATTTTGGAGCGCACCTCCTCGTTCCCCGGACGCGGCGCAGCATGCAGCGAAGCGTAATGATGCGCCGCAGATCCGGGGTCCCGGTTACTTAAGGAAACAACCGGGGTCCCGGGTCTGCAACGCACCGTCAAGTGACGCTGCGTTGCGCCCGGGACACGGCTAGGCAAATTTCTCCCTTGCCAACTTCGCGCCCTTACCCAACGCCACCAGCTTCGCCTCGGCAATATCACGGTGCATTGGCGCCATGCCGCAATTGGTGCCGCAGACGATGCGCTCCTTCGGCACGTATTTCGTCACTTCGGCGATGACCTCGACGACTTTCTCCGGCGTTTCGACAACGTCAGAAGCGACATCGATGACGCCTATCAGCACATCCTTGTCGCCCAAGAGCGACAGCAGCTTCAGCGGCACCCGCGAATTGATCGCTTCGAGCGAAATCTGATTGATCTTGCTCTTGCCGAGTGCCGGAAAAATCTTCTCATATTGCGTCCACTCGTCGCCGAGCGAATTCTTCCAGTCGATATTGGCCTTGATGCCGTAGCCGTAACAAATGTGAACGGCGGTGGTGCAGGTCAGTCCGTCAATGGCGCGGTGCAGCGCGTCGATACCCCATGTCGGCACTTCGTCCATGAAGACATTGAAGGCCGGCTCGTCGAACTGGATGACGTCGACGCCATCGGCCTGCAGCGCCTTGGCTTCCTTGTTGAGCAGATCGGCGAAGGCCATCGCCATCTTGATCTTGTCGCCGTAATGCGCGTCGGCAACCGTGTCGGCAATTGTCATCGGGCCGGGCAGGGTCATCTTCAGCTTGCGCGTCGTATGTGCGCGGGCGAAAGCGGTCTCCGTCTGATGCACGCGGCCTTTCAGCGACAGCGCGCCGCGCACCTGCGGCACCATCGCCTTGTAGCGATCGTTGCGAATGCCCATCTCGACTCTGTGCTCGGTGTCGATGCCATCGACGAATTCGAGAAAGCCGTGCACGAAATGCTGACGCGACATTTCGCCGTCGCAGACGATGTCGATGCCGGCGTCTTCCTGCGACTTGATCGCGAGCAGCGTGGCGTCGAGCTTGCCTTGCGCCAGTTCGGCGCCTTCAAGCCGCCATTTGGGCCACAGCTTGTCCGGTTCGGCCAGCCATGATGGCTTCGGCAGACTGCCGGCGACAGTCGTCGGAAATAACATATCATCCTCCCAGCATCGGCCGCTTGCGCGGTCTTGCTTACTTCGTGCCGTGCTTGAAACTATACAGCCAGTTGTACCGCCGGAGCAGATTTTCTCCGCCCAACAGCTTCATGCCGAGATTGCGCATGAGCGCTTGCGGACCGGTCTGCCCATAAAGTTTGCCCTGGCTACGCGAGGTTTGTTGGGCGCGCTCGGTGCGCTTGCGCCGCGCTTTCTCATAGGCGCGCAAGCCCGCTTCGCCGGGCGTGGCCTTCATGCAATCGGCCAGCACGGCGGCGTCCTCGATCGCCATGCCGGCGCCTTGCGCTAGGAAGGGTAGCATCGGATGGGCGGCGTCGCCAATGAAGGTCACCGGGCCTGTGGTGCCGCCGAACGGCGTGGCGCGATCGTACAAAGCCCATTTCAGCCAGCTGTCCGGAATGGCGAGAATGTCGCGCACGCTTTGCGCCCAGGAGAAGCGGGCGAAGTGGCGCAGGATCTCGGTGCGGTCGCCGGCCGCGCTCCAGCCGGTCTCGTTCCATTCATCGTTGACGATGCCGACAATGTTGATGAGGCGGCCGCCTTTGACCGGATAGAGCACGAGATGCGCGTCCATGCCGAGCCAGAGATTGACCATGTCGCTGCGGAAATGCAGCGGGATGCTTTCCGCCGGCACCAGAGCGCGCCATGCGGTGCGATGCGCGAAGCTCGGCTTGCGCTGCAGCTTGAGCCTGTTGTTGACCGCGGACCAGATGCCGTCGGCGGCGATCAAGGTCGCGCCGGTTTCCTCGACGATCTGGCGGCCGCGATAGGCCTGCACGGTGATGCCGTTGCTGTGCGTGGCAAAGTCGTCGAAGCGAATGCCGAGCTTGACGGAGACATCGATGGCGTCATGCGCGGCATCGGCCAGCGCCGCCTGCAGGTCGCCGCGATGCACGGTCCAGAACGGCGCGCCGTAGCGCCGTTCCGCCTCCATGCCCAGCGGGATGCGGGTGATCTCCTTGCCTGACGCACCCGACATGACGCGGATCGCATCCGGATTGACCACCAAAGGTTCAAGCCGGTCGCGCAGGCCGAGCTCCATCAGGATGCGGCTGGCATTGGGGGAGAGCTGAATGCCGGCGCCGGTTTCTTCCAGCACCGGCGATTGCTCGAGCACGGTGACTCGGAAGCCGGCACGCGACAGTGTCAGCGCTGCCGTCAGACCTGCGATGCCGGCGCCGGCGACGATGACATGACGCTCGGACGCCAAGGCTATAGCTCCATGAAGGGCGTTAGGCTTCGACCAGCGGCAGGGCGCAGGCGGCCGGGTTGGCCGAATGCGAATCCAGCGACGCGTTCAGCCGGTACAAGGTCGAGCAATAGGGGCAGATGACTTCGTTGTCCGCGCCGAGATCCAGGAAGACATGCGGGTGGTCGTAAGGCGGCTTTGCGCCGACGCACATGAATTCATTGGCGCCGACCTCGATGAGCGGCACGCCGGGATCGTTATGGAAATGGGGGACGACGTGTTCCGCCATGAGAAAAGCCTTTTCGCAGGTAATTTGTGAGCCGCACCATAACGATGCGGGGCGCTCGTGCCTAGCTTTGAAAGTTCGTTAGCCGTATCAGGGAGAGTGCCGGAACCTCGTTGATTCGTAAGCGTTTTCTCACCGGACGCTGGGGCGTTGCGGGTTATCCCCAAAGGACGCCCATTGGGGTACAGGAGCGGGCCGCTGACATGCGCGACGCGCAAGGATTCGCGCCACCGATCGAGCAGGGATTCGCGCCGCAGGCGCCGCGCGAGCGCTTCGTCATGCGCAAACGACGGCTGGTGCCGGTGGTGCTGCTGTCCGTGGCGCTGATCGCGATGGCGGCCTATGTCGTGCCGCGCGGCTGGGACGCGCAATATCTCCTGAGCATCGAGGACGACCCGGCCGAGATAGCCGGGCGCACGCTCGACGAGAAATTCAATCTCGACGTCGCCAACCGCGAGATCGAACAGGCACTGGCCGCCAAGGACAGCGACCTGGCCAAGAGCTTTGTCGATCTCGCCGCCGACCGGAAAGTGCCGCTCGATCCGGCGTTGATCGCCAAGGTCGAGGCCATGGTTACACAAGACGCCACCGCCGCGCATGCGGCGCAGAGCTTTGCCATGGGCCTCATCACTGGTGAGCCGAATGACATGGCCGGCTTTGCCGGGACGACGCTCGGCGACCTGTTCGTGTTCGGCGACATCCGCGATGCGGTGCGCGAAGGCTCGCGGCTGGCGACGGGGGAGAAGGTCGATGAGTTGATCCTCGGCCTGTCGGTGGTTGGCCTCGCCATCACCGCGGGAACCTATGCGACGATGGGCGCCGGGACACCGGCGCGCATCGGCCTGTCGCTGGCGAAAGTGGCGCGCAAGACCGGCCGCATGAGTGCCGACCTTACGACCTATGTCGGGCGCTCGCTGCGCGGTGTTGTCGATTGGGGTGCATTGAAGAATGCCATTGGTGGTGTGTCTGTGACGCAACCGGCCTTGGCCATTCGCGCGGCGCGCGATGCGGTGAAGGTCGAGCGCGCCGGCGGCTTGATCGATCTGGCGCGCAATGCCGGCCGCGTGCAGACCAAGGCCGGCACGCAGGCCGCCCTCGATGGCTTGAAGATTGCCGAAAGCCCGCGCGAAATGGCGCGCGTCGCGACCTTGGCGGAGAAGAGCGGCAGCCGCACGCGGGCGATATTGAAAGTCGCCGGCCGCGGCGCCATTGCGCTGTCGATCGCGGCCTTCGATCTCAGTCTCTGGATCTTCTGGGCGCTCGGCACACTGTTCGGGCTGGTATCGTCATTGAAGAGTTTCACCGAACGCTCGACGCAGCGCTTCATCGACCGGCGCAAATTGCGGAAATACAGGCGGCTTGCCGCGGTGCAGGCGGGCGCTTAAAAGACGCCGCTTGTCAGAGCGGTGAATGAATATGCCCAGCTTCCAGAACGGCGACGTCGAGATTTCCTATATTGACGAAGGTGAGGGTGAGCCGATGCTGCTCATTCACGGCTTTGCCTCGAGCAAGGAAGCGAACTGGGTCGGCCCAAGCTGGCTCGGCACTTTGACGCGCGCCGGACGCCGCGTCATCGCTCTCGACAATCGCGGCCATGGCCAGTCGAGCAAGCTGTACGATCCGGCCGATTATCACACCGGCAAGATGGCCGATGATGCGCGCGCTCTGCTCGATCATCTCACTATCGAGCGCACCGACGTCATGGGTTATTCGATGGGCGCGCGCATCACCGCGTTCCTCACATTGGCTCATCCGCAGCGCGTCCGCTCGGCGGTGCTCGGCGGTCTCGGCAATCATCTGGTCGACGGTGTCGGCCTGCCGGAGTCGATCGCCGATGCGCTGGAATCGCCATCGCTCGACGATGTCACCGACAAGCAGGGCCGGGTGTTCCGCGCCTTCGCCCAGCAGACCAAGTCCGACTTGAAGGCGCTGGCCGCCTGTATTCGCGGCTCGCGCCAGGTGCTGACCAAGGCGGAAATCGGCACGATTGGTATCCCGGTCCTGATCGCCATTGGCACCAAGGACGACGTCGCCGGTTCCGCGCAGGAGTTGGCCGCGCTCATTCCGGGCGCCGAGGCGCTCGATATACCCGACCGCGACCATATGCTGGCGGTCGGCGACAAGGTCTATAAAGCCGGGGTTTTGGCCTTTCTTGAAAGACGGCCTTAAGGCCGAACCGCTACTTTCAGACCTCTCTGCACCCCTGAAAATCCATGATAAAACCCCTATCTGTGGGGTCAGAGAATCCAGGAGATCCACAATGGCTCAGTTTCAAGCGCGGCCGGCAGGCGCCCTCGACAAGGTCGACCCGGTCTGGAGCCGCATCCGGTCCGAGGCCGAGGATATCGCCCGCCGCGAGCCGGAGCTGTCGAGCTTCATCTATGAGACTGTCCTGAACCATGACACGCTGGAGACGGCGGTGTCGCACCGCGTCAGTCAGCGCCTCGATCATGCCGACGTGTCGAGCGACCTGATCCGCCAGGCGTTCCGCGAAGCGATCGAGGACCAGCCGGAAATCGGCGACATGTTCCGCGCCGACATCGTCGCCACCTTTGACCGCGATCCGGCAACGACCCGCTTCATCGAGCCGGTGCTGTACTACAAAGGCTTCCACGCCATTCAGACGCATCGCCTGGCGCATTGGCTGCTCGGCAAGGGCCGCAAGGACTTCGCGCTGTATCTGCAGAGCCGCTCGTCGGCCGCGTTCCAGTGCGATATCAATCCGCATGCCAAGATCGGCCGCGGTATTTTCCTCGATCACGCCACTGGCCTTGTTGTCGGCGAAACCGCGACGATCGATGATGATGTCTCGATCCTGCATGACGTGACGCTCGGCGGCACCGGTAAGGACAATGAAGACCGTCATCCGAAAATCCGCCGTGGCGTGATGATCGGCGCCGGTGCGAAAATTCTCGGCAATATCGAAGTTGGTCATTGCGCGCGCATCGCTGCCGGCTCTGTCGTCATCAAGCCGGTGCCGAACAACACCACCGTTGCCGGCGTGCCGGCCAAAGTGGTCGGCGAGGCGGGATGTGCCGAACCATCGCGTACCATGAACCAGATGCTGTCCGGCGAGATCGTCGACGGCCTGATGATCGATGGCTGAACGGAACCTTGCGGGTTGACTTGCGCGCTCAATCGGGCAACTAACGCGTGATTTTGCAGGATAAAGGAGCCGCCCGGTGGACGTGCAGGAAGTCAGAAAGCTCGACGATTACCTGAAAAAGGTTTTCGGCAATCCGAATATCCGCGTTGTGCCGAAGGGCGGCGATGTCGCCGAAGTTTTCCTCGGTGACGACGACCTCGGCGAGATGACCGTCGACGATGAAGACGGCGAGCGCTCGTATAATTTCCGCATGGTCGTCCAGGTCAGCCAGGACAAGTCCATGCAGCCTGTGCCGACGCTGACCAATTACCTGCGGCTCAAATTCGACAACGAAAAAATCCGCGTCGTGACACGGCCGAAGAAACTGGACTCGCTGGAAGTGTATCTCGGCGACGATTTTCTCGGCGTGCTGTTTCTCGAAACCGAGAAGGGCCGCAAGAGCTACATTCTCGAATTGCCGATCCTCGATATCGATCTGATCGACGAAGAGAACCCGAACTTCTAGATCGACGGCCGCCAGCGCGACATCAACTTGTCGATGCCGCTGGCGACGGCGCGCCAGTCACTCAACCATTCGCGCGGAAAGCGCAATGTGATCTCAGCGCCGCCAACGCGGCGCTCCATCAGGCATGTGCCGCTATTGGTGACGCCCTTGCGCGAGCAGCGGGCGACAAATTTGTCCGGCGCGGTCGCATCCATGATCAGGTCTTCGCCCTGGTACGGCGTGCCGTTCTTGAACGGCTTGGTCGTCAGTCCGTCTTCGCCGGTTTTCGCGTCAGTGCCAAGATAGCGCGGATAGATCGTTTGCACGCGCTCCTTTAGCGGCATGGTGCCGTCGCTGACCTGGATAGTGGCGAACAGCCGTTCATTCGGATCGACCGGCACGCCATCGACGATCTTGATCGACGGATCGGGCGGCACCAAAGACGGCCATAAATAAGCAAGGTCGAGGCGGTTCAAGGAGCCTGCGCGGCGCTGCAACGGAATGCGAATGGCGGCCGGCTCAATGTTGAACGGCACGCCGGCAATGCTGACCGGCAGCGACGGCGCATCCATCGCGACCGGCGCATCCGGCCAGCGCGGCCACAACGTATAAGCGACATAGACCACGGCCACGGCACAGACGATGGCGCACACCGCGACAGGCGCGGCCAGCGGGTTATGGCCCTTGCGGCGCTTTTGTTGAATGCGGCGGGCGGCGGCGTGATGGGGGTGGGCGAGTGTGGCCATTGAGGCTCCGGAAGCGTCTTACGCTTCGATGTCCCACGACAAGGTTAATGCCGGGTTAACAGGTTAACCATTTGTTAAGCTTTGGCTGGCGCGCAGGCCGTTGCCGCTGCATTTGTGGTCTCACAAGTGTGTGAGGCGTGCATGTCACCGCAGTCGTTGCAGATGTTCCTGACCCTGGCGCTCGGCTTCGCCGTCGCCGGCCTGTGCAGCGCTGGCTACCAGTTGGCGACGTCGAAGCTGCCAAGTCTCGGCCAGCTGACGACCGGGCCGAGCCCGAAGGCTTTTGCCGCCGTGCCGCTGCTGATCCTCGCCGCGCCGTTCCTGATCATGCGCAACACGCTGATGGGTGAGCATGAGCAGGGCCGCCGCTTCCAGTTCGTGTTCATGGCAACGATGATCGCCGGATTCTGGAGCCTGATGTCCGGCATGGTGCTGGTGCGCGCCGTCTCGCTTTTCATCGCTTAATACCTTTCCTCAACGCGTCCGATCGGGCAAATTCCCGCCACCTTCAAGGGAGCGTGGGAATGCCAATCTATGAACTCGACGGCCAAGCGCCGGAATTTCCGGCCGATGGCAAATATTGGGTCGCTGAGACAGCGGTGCTGATCGGCCGCGTGCGGATGAAGTCGGACACCAGCATCTGGTTCGGCGCCGTGCTGCGCGGCGACAATGAATGGATCGAGTTAGGAGACCGCTCGCAGATCCAGGACAATGCCACGCTGCACACCGACATGGGCTTTCCGATCGTGATCGGTTCGAACTGCGTCATCGGCCATAAGGTCATGCTGCATGGCTGCACCATTGGCGACAATACGTTGATCGGCATGGGCGCCATCGTTTTGAATGGTGCGAAGATCGGCAACAACTCGCTTGTCGGAGCAGGGGCTTTGGTGACTGAAGGCAAGACCTTCCCGGATAACTCGCTGATCGTCGGCTCACCGGCGCGCGCGATCCGCACGCTAAATGAGAAGGCACATGCGATGATCCGCAAGGGCGCGGATCATTACGTCGAACGCTCGCAGCAATATGCCAAGGGGTTGAAGAAGATTGGGTGAGGGGGCGTTCGGCTGCATATCCGTCACCCTGAGGTGCAAGGCCGTTTGGCCGAGCCTCAAAGGGCGACGGCCCATATAGCGCGGCCGTCGCCCTTCGAGGCTCGCCATAGCGCGTCGAAGACGCGCGTCAACGCGCTGATGGCTCGCACCTCAGGATGACGGATTTTGCAACATGCGCTGGCGCCGCAGTTCGAGATTCCGAATACGAAGCGGCCAGGATACTTTACGCGTCAGGCCGCATCAGGGCTCGTCATGCCCGGCCTTGTGCCGGGCATCCGTCTTCGCTTTGTAAAGCAATCAAGACGTGGATGGCCGGGACAAGCCCGGCCATGACGAAGATGAACCACGTTTATTGAAGGCCCCAAAAAAAAGGTGCGACCGATCCTTGGGGGAGGATCGGTCGCTCGCGGTCCCGGTCGGGGGACGGGAGGGTTGGGGACGTGACCGGGGCGCGAATTCCTGTTCGTCGTCGCGATGCTCAAACGGTGAGCGAAACTTTATCCCTCCACCATGCGCCACCGGCGCATGGCCCTTCCTGCATCTCGTTAGCGGGCCGACGCTGTTGCCGGTGCGCCGCGCGGATCGCCGAGACCGACCCATACATTCTGGTCCGTCTGTGACTGCCGCTTGACGAATTTGTATCCCGTCTTGTTCCAGGCCAGCACTTCAGCTTCCTGGTTGTCGAGAATGAACTCACCGCGATTGGTCTTCACCGTCAGCACGGCGTGGCCTTCGCCCTTCTTGTCGCGGACCACGGTGATCAACAGCGCTTCGCGCGGCCAACCGGCCTGGATCAACATGCGGCGCTTGAGCAGCACGTAGTCTTCGCAATCGCCGGCGCCGTCGTCCGGATAATTCCAGCGCTCAACAACACCCCAGTGCTCGATGTCGGTGATCGCCTTGATCGAGTCATTGGCCCAGCTGTTCACCTTGACCAGATCGTCCCAGGTCTTGGCGGTCAGCACGATGTCGCGTGGCGCCGAAGCCTTCGTGTTGCACTCGTTCTTGTATTCGATGCAAAACTCGACCCAGCCGATCGGCGCGCGCGTGACATCACCCACCGCGGCATAGACGACCGCATCGTTCGGCTGTCCTGCATTCAGCGATGCAACGCGTTCCCGCGCATTGCCAGTGCCGGTGTTCATAGCCAGTGCGCTGAAAGCAAAAACCAGTGCGCTGCCGGCCAACAAAGCCCGTTTGAAACCCTTTTTCATTTTGGTCCCTTCCCCTGTCCTCGGGAACCAAACTGACGCAAAGATTTTTCAGCGCGGATAAGTCTCGCGGCGCAATTATCCGAAAATCTAAGTAAAGCACGCCGCTAATACTGGACAAACAAGAGTCGAAATCGAGTAAAAGTGGATCGAATACAATTTATCTAAAATTTTATCGATTAATATACTTGAGGCAGTAAAGCCACGCGCGAATGAGCGCTAACGTGACCGGTGTTTACTGTAATTGCCCATGGAAACGCGACGCAACGCCGGTATCTGAGGCCAGAAAGCCGCCCGTTCAGGCGCCTGCGATACGCGCAATTTTACGGAGTTGGTTGAAGGTCCGCTGACCTTAACGCGCAAACACCTTTTGACGTGAAAGTCTTGCGTCGATCGGAAGGCGGGAAATGGGCGAAAGCCCGCGCGCAAGATGGCGGTGCACGGCCGCGAACGGCTCGGCTATTGGTCGCCGGTGACGTTGTCTTCGATGAAGTCCGGGTGCTGCAGCCGCTGGAATTCGATGGCGAAGCCATTCTCGATGTGACGCACGACGCGGCCCGGCGTCTTGCCGATGGTCACGGGCGAGCCGATCGGCGGCAGCAGGTCCGGCGCTATGGCAATAGCGGCGCCCGATGCCGACAAATCGATGACGCGGCAGGTGACATTGGTGCCGTTCTGCAGAATGAGCCGCGCCGACGTATTCTTCGGCACGAAACGGCCGTGGCGGCGGTCTTCCGGCAAATTGAGGATCTGGCGATTGGCCAGCCAGGTAAGCTGCGCGGCGAGTTTGTCGCGTTTGCGCGACGTGGCGGCAATGCTCATGGCAAAGCCGTTCTCGATCAGGCGCGCGATCTTGCCTTCGAGACGGCCGAGATGATCGACATAGGCGATGACGCGCTCGCCCGGCACACCGGCAACCGGCGCGATGACAGCCATGCCGCCGGGCGACATGTCGATCACCTGGCACGGGAATTCGCGGTAATCGGCCAGCATGTAGCGGCCGAGCAGGTTCACCTTGACGCGCTGATGCCGCCGGCGTTCTTCGGCTAGCGGCAAAAACTTCGGCTTGATGAGAGCTATCGCCATAGGCTCGCTGGCTGTTCGTGACGCGTATACCCGTCAGCGGCGAGCCTAGGAGCGTTAGATTAACGGTTCGTTAGCCGGTGTGTTCTCCGGAGGGCGTATCGCGGCCGCCGCTAAAAACCGTGAAGCGGTGCTTGAGCCGGCCGCCCGCGGCCGGCGCCAGCGGTGCTTCCGTTTCGCGCAGGACATCCGGTTGCTGCGACGGCGCCAGGCTGAAACGCCGCGCCTCGAGATTCTCACTGTCCGGACCGACATGGCGCAAGGCGCCGAGATGAAGTTCAACGACCGGCTTGTCGCCCAGCCAATAAGGCGGCGCCAGCGGGACGAGGGTGCCAATGGCGCGAATGCGGGCGTGACCGGCATGGGCCAGCGGCAGCACGATCATCTCCAGTTCGACAGTCGAGCCGTCGGCGGTGCGGCCGGTCAGGCCGGCCACGGCGCCGATGCGCTCATTGTTCAGCACCGACAGGACCTCGTCGATGGTCTTGCGGCTGGTCTCGTCCCACAAAGCCGGGAAAGCCTCGCCCTTGATCTCGCGGCCGAACACGGCGCAGACCCGGGTGCCGGCAAGACGAAACCGCAAGGTCTCGACGAAATCAGCGGCCAGCATGAAGACGTCGCCGAGTTCGCGGCGCAGGCCAACCGGATCGATGTCGGCGCGATCGGGCGCCGGGCGCTCGCCGCGCACCATGTCCCAGTAATTGTACAAAGCCCGTGTCGACGTATGTTTCATGACGCGCCACCTGTTCCGTCGCGATACGGTGCCGGCGTCTCTTTTGTCCCCGTTCGGGACAACAGCGCCGGCTTTTCGCCGCGATGCCTTCTAGTGAGCAGGGCGTGTGCCGTAGGTGGGCGCTCGGCCTCCGGCGTGGCCGTTAGTGTTAAGATCGGGGCGGTGCTGCTTGCGGACCGGCGGGCAGGGGCGTAAGCGGCGCTCAGTTATTTGGAAGAAATTTGTGAAAAGCGAACCCCTGTTCAACGTCCCCGCCGTCATTGTCGCGCTGATCGCCGTGCTGGCTGTCATCCATGGCGTGCGCGACATGGTGCTCGACCAGGATCAGGACATCTGGGTGCTGCTGCGTTTCGCTTTCTTCCCGGCGCGCTACGATTCATCTGTGGTGCTGGGCGGGCTGTTGCTGGGCGGCGTTGCCGCCGACATCTGGACGTTCTTCAGTTACGCCATGCTGCATGGCAGCTGGATGCATCTCGGGATCAACGGTGTCTGGCTGCTCGCCTTCGGCAGCGCCGTGGCGCGGCGTTTCGGCACGACGCGCTTTCTTGCCTTCTTCGCCGTCACGGCAGCGGCGGGTGCGGCCATGCATCTGTTGACGAATGCCGGCTCGCAGGCGCCGATGATCGGCGCATCGGCATCGATCTCCGGCGCGATGGCGGCGGCGATGCGCTTCGCCTTCCAGCGCGGCGGTCCACTCGGCGGATTTCGCAGCGGTGACGATGAAGCGTTCCGCGTACCGGCGCTGCCGCTGGTCCAGGTGTTCAGCGATGCGCGGGTGCTCGCCTTCCTCGCCGTGTGGTTCGGCGTCAATATCCTGTTCGGTCTCGGCTCGCAGTCACTGACCGGCGGCGACGAAGCTGTCGCCTGGCAGGCGCATATCGGCGGGTTTCTCGCCGGTTTGGTGCTGTTCTCGTGGTTCGATCCGCCTTATCGCGCTGCAGCAACTTAAGTGTCGCACCGATAGACCTTGACGGAACCCGACCTGCGGCGGAATCGTTGGTTTGGAACTGCCAAGGAGACTCGCGATGAACGTGAAAGCGATTCTGGCTGCCAAGGGCGGCGATATCTACAGCATCGAACCGAACGCGACGCTCGCTGCGGCGGCCAAGCTTCTCAGCACCCACCGCATCGGCGCCGTCGTGATCCTGGGCGCCGGCGGGCGGCTGGCCGGCATTCTGTCGGAGCGCGATATTGTCCGCGCCGTGTCGGAATTTGGCGCCGATGCGCTGACCATTCCGGTCGGCCAGGTGATGACGCGCAATGTCATGACCTGCGTCGAGGATGACTCCATCGCCGACATCATGGAGCGCATGACCGCCGGCAAATTCCGTCATCTGCCGGTGCTGCTCGATGGCAAGATGATCGGCGTTGTTTCGATCGGCGACGTGGTCAAGGAACGCGTCGGCGAGATCGAGCACGACGCCGAAGCGCTGCGCGAATATATCCAGACCGCTTAGAGCAAGCGCCGGGACTATTTCAGCATGTAAGGCTGGGATAGTCCCGCCAGCGCTTCGGTAATGCCTTCCATCGATTTCTCCGCCGCCTCGGCGCCGATCTTGATGGCGTCGGCGCCGCGGTGGAAATCGAACCAGCCGACTTTTCCAAGCCGCGGCGAGATCAACACATCCGGCGGATCGCCGGCGAGACGCGCGCGCGTGATGCGATCCTGCATGACGTTGAACGCTTCCACCATCACTGTCGGAATGCCCGGCCGTCCGCGGCTGCCGAGAAACATCCGGCGCACCGAACGCTCGCCGCTGAAGAACGAACTCAAGCCCTGCGGCTTCGCCATTTCTGCGGCTTCGGTGTAATCCTCTTCGCTCGATCCATGATCGGCGATGATCGTGCCGCGGCCGAACAGATCGGCGTTCAAGTTCACCGCAATCACCAGCCGCGCGCCGAGCGCACGCGCCGCCGAGACCGGCACCGGATTGACCAGCGCGCCATCGACCAGCCAGCGGCCGCCGATCTTCACCGGCGGAAAGATGCCAGGCAACGCATATGAAGCACGCGTCGCATCGGCGAGACGCCCGCGCGTCAGCCAGATTTCGTGGCCGGTGTTGAACTCAGTCGCAATCGCGGCAAAGCGCATCGGCAGATCTTCGATGCGCGTATCCGCCAACGCCTCAGTCAATTTCGACGCCAGCGGCCCGCCATTGATCAGGCCGGAGCCGGACAGGCTGATGTCGAGATAGCTGAAAATGCTGCGAACCTTCAGCCCGCGCGCCCAGTCCTCAAGATTGTCCATTTGCTTGGCGGCATAGCAGCCGCCGACAACGGCGCCGATCGACGTGCCGACAATGACGTCCGGCACGATGCCGTATTTGGCCAAGGTCTGCAGCACGCCGATATGGGCAAAGCCGCGCGCCGCGCCGCCGCCGAGCGCAAGGCCGATGCTTGGCCGCGTCGCTTCCGGCTTGGCCGGGGCCGTCGTGTCAACCGCCCGGTCATTGCCGGCCTTTGTGCGCGAAAACAGACCTTCGAATACCAAAATTTCGCTCCCCGTAACGCCCCGTCCTATTCTGGAACCGGCGGCGCTCTCCCCGCAAGACCTTCAATCCAACATGGTGAAACTGCTGACGGAGTCGTGTGACCTCAAGGTGACAAGTGAAGGTGCGCCCGGGGAATTACCGGAGGGTCAAACGGTATCCCGCTCGCTTATTTGGTCGGCCGCTCCATCGCAAAGACACTGTCGACCTTGGCATATTGGTCATAGCCGCAGCGGGCGATCGGCTGCATCGCCGCCGTATCGAGCAGGCCGTTGACGATGAAGCGGTCATCGATATGAACGCCGACCACCTGGCCGAACACCACATGGCAATCGACCGGCTCGCCGTCGAACGTGTTCATCTGCACGACCTTGGTCAGCTTGCATTCCAGCGCGCAAGGCGAGGCCGCCACGCGCGGTGGCTTGACGATGCGGCACGGCGCGGGCTCAAGCCCCGCACGGATCATTTCATTGATGCCGCGCGCCAAAGGCGCCGCCGTCGCATTCATCTGCTCGCGCAGATCATAGGTCGCGAGGCTGCACACAAACTCGCCGGTCTCTTCGATGAAGGCGACCGAGTCCTTGTAGTTCTCGCTGCCGAACATGACGAGGTTCGGCCGGCTGTTGACGCCGTTGAAGAACGAATAGGGCGCGAGATTGATCTCGCCCTTGGCGCTCATGGATGTGATCCAGCCGATCGGCCGCGGCGCAACGATCGCCTTGAACGGATCGTAGGGCAGCAAAGTGCGGTCGCGCGTCTCGGGTTCATAGAACATCGAAGCTACTTTCCGTAATGCGTAACGATAGTGTCCAGCTTCGGCCGCTCGCGATCTTCCGGCGGCCGCATCGGCGTACCGATATGGACGTAACCGGCGAGGCGCTCCTCAGCCGACAATCCCAAAGCATCCAGCACAGCGCGATCATAGGCATACCATTCGGTCAGCCAGCTCGCGGCGTAGCCAAGCGCATGCGCGGCCATCACCAGCGACATCGCCGACGCGCCGGCCGACATTGTCTGCTCCCATTCAGGGATCTTGGCATGCGGCGCGGCGCGGCTGACGACGGCGATCACCAAAGGCGCGCGCACCAGGCGATTGCGTTCGAACTCGATCTGATCCGGCGTCGCATCGGCGCGGTTCGCCTGAAACACTTTGGCGATGCTCTCGCCGAATGCGCGGCGCGCATCGCCTTCAAAGACAATGAAGCGCCACGGCGCCAGCTTGCCGTGATCCGGCACGCGCGATGCGACCGTCAGCATGGTTTCGATCTCGGCCGCTGACGGGGCTGGGCCGGTCATTTCCATCGGCTTGACGGAACGGCGTGTTTTGAGAAGGTCTAAAGCGGACATGAGGGCCTCGTCGTTTGATGACGGGCGATACCACAGTCGCTGGGTTGGAGCGAAGCGAAACGCTCTTTCTTTACCTCCCCCCTTGCGGGGGAGGTCGATCGTCGTCGCCGTCAGGCGAGGACGATCGGGAGGGGGGTAAGCCGCATGGATTTGAATGTGCTGTTTACCCCCCTCCCTAACCCTCCCCCGCAAGGGGGGAGGGAATAGAAAGAACGGCGGCGCCTCAAGCTACGCACTCACCGCCGCACGCGCTTTCGTCTTCGCCTTCGGCGCTTGCTGCGCATAGGCCGCGATCATCGCTTCGCCAATGGCGATCAGATGCGCGCTCGGGCCGGCGGCGCCGATGCTCTGGCTGCTCACTTGAGCGCCTTCGAGCAACAGCCACAATGAGTCAGCCAGCAACTCGGCCTTGGCGATACCGGCCTCGCGGCACAGTTTGGCCAGCGCGTTGCGGTGCGCCGTCTTGCATTCTTCAATGACATGGCGGGCAGGGTGATCGGTCTCGGCCAGTTCAACTGCGGCATTGGCCATGTCGCAGCCGCGGCTGTCGCCGACAACGCATTCGGCCGCTTCACGCAGCCAGACATGGAGCTGGGCCAGCGGGTCGCCGGGGTGGGCAGATTCCAGGTCGATCCAGATCTGGTCGCCCTCGAGCGCAACGTCGCGCATGCAGGCGACGATCAAATCGTCCTTGGAGCCGAAATGGCGGTAAAGGGTCATTTTGTTGGTGCCGGCCTGTTCGGCAATGGCGTCGACGCCGACGCCGCGCACCCCATGGCGGCGGAAAAGCTCCCGCGCCGTCCTGATAATACGTTCGCGGGGCCTCAATGGCCCGCTGTCGTCCGTTTCCATGTTCGCTCCCTCCAGCGCCCCGAAAACTATTCAACGAAATGCCACTTGACTGGACGTTACCGGTCTGTAACATTGCCCCTGTTACTTACCGGTAACACCTGTTTATTTGGCCGTCAAGCGGCGATGCGTCAGGTACCGGCAGAGACCATTTAAGGGCGGCGGCTATGAAACGTTCCAACCGTAATGCGCGGCGCTTCAGCGCGGGGGCGCAGCAATGATCAATTTTTTCATCACGCGGCCGATCTTTGCCTCGACCATTGCCATCATCATGATGATGGCGGGAACGATTTGTTATTTCCTGTTGCCGGTTGCGCAATTCCCGGACATCACGCCGCCGCAGGTTGTAGTCAGCGCCGTCTATCCCGGCGCCAGCGCGCAGGTCGTTGCCGATACGGTGACGACGCCGCTCGAGCAGCAGATCAACGGCGTGCAGGGCATGACCTACATGTCGTCGTCGTCATCGAATGACGGCTCGGCCAACATCACTGTCACCTTTGAAGTCGGTTATCCGCTCAGCATCGCCGCGGTCGACGTTCAGAACCGCGTCTCGCAAGCGGCGTCATCGCTGCCGGCGATCGTCAACCAGGGCGGCGTGACGATCAAGAAGCAGAATCCGAACTTCGTGCTGATCGTCAATCTGACCTCGCCGGATGGCTCGGTCGATCCGGTCGCGCTGTCGAACTACGCTTACTTGCAGATCGTCGATCCGGTGAAGCGCCTTGAAGGCGTCGGCGACGTGCAGATTTTCGGCGAGCGCCGCTATTCGATGCGCATCTGGCTCGATCCGGACAAGCTCGCCAATCTCGGCATTACCGCTGTCGATGTGCAGCAGGCTGTCGAAGAGCAGAACGTGCAGGTCGCGGCCGGCAAGATCGGCCAGTCGCCGGCGCCGGCGGGGACGCCGTTTGAAATGCAGGTCAACGCCATTGGCCGTCTGAGCGATCCGGCGCAGTTCGGCGATATTGTCGTGCGCGCCAATTCCGCTGCCGGTTCGGTGGTGCGTTTACGCGACGTCGCGCGTATCGAACTCGGCGCGCTGCAATATGCTTCGACCGCCTTCTTCGGCAAGGATCCGACGGTGGTGCTCGCCGTGTTTCAGATGCCGGGCTCGAACGCGCTGCAATTGCAGGAACGCGTCAAGACCAAGATGGACGAATTGCAGAAGCGATTCCCCAAGGGCGTCGAATACGCGATGCATTACGACACGACGCGCTTCGTCTCGGCGGCCATGCATGACGTCGTCGTGACCCTGGGCGAGGCGCTCTTCCTCGTCGTGCTCGTCGTCTTCATCTTTCTGCAAAGCTGGCGCGCCACCATCATTCCGACCATCGCCATTCCGGTGTCGCTGATCGCGACACTCGCAGTCATGCAGATGTTCGGCTTCTCGCTGAACATGCTCAGCCTGCTCGGCATGGTGCTGGCGATCGGCCTCGTGGTCGATGACGCCATTGTCGTCGTTGAAAACGTCGAGCGGCAACTCGAGAAGGGCCTGCCGCCTTTAGAAGCCACACGCGTGGCGATGAAAGAAGTGACCGGCCCGATCATCGCGACAACAGCCGTTCTGATGGCCGTGTTCATTCCGGTTGCCTTCATCCCCGGCGTTTCGGGCAGCATGTACAATCAGTTCGCGCTGACGGTGGCGATTTCGGTCGGCATCTCCGCGTTCAATTCGCTGACACTGTCGCCGGCGCTCAGCGCCGCCTTCCTGCGGCATCGCGGCGAGACGACGTTCAAGCCGTTCCGCTGGTTCAACAACGGCTTCCTCTGGCTGTCGGACCGCTATGAGAACAGCGTGCGCACGCTGGTGCGCTGGCGCTGGGCCATGCTCGGCATGTTCGTCGCCTTCATGGGCGCGACCTATCTGATTTCGACGCGCGTGCCGTCGACCTTCCTGCCGGTCGAAGATCAGGGCTACTTCTTCGTCGTCATCCAGTTGCCGGACGGTGCCTCGCTTGAGCGTACCGATGCGGTCGCGGGCAAGGTGCGTGATCTGTTGCAGGGCACGCCGGGCGTCGAGATCGTCGGCTCCATCAGCGGTCTCAACTTCCTGACCAATGCCGCGCAGTCGAACTCGGCGGTCGAGTTCGCCATTCTCAAGCCCTGGGATCAGCGGCCACCGGAGCAGGGGGCGTCAAAGATCGTCGCAGACGTGCGCATGAAACTGCTCGGCATTCCGGAAGCCTTCGTTCTGAGCTTCGATCCGCCGTCGATTCCGGGTCTGGGCGCCACCGGCGGTTTCGAATTTCAGTTGCAGGATCTGGCCGGCCGCGGCAGCGTTGCGCTCAACGATGTGGCGCAGGCTTTGATCGCGGAAGCGCGCAAGCAGCCGGAGATCAATCCGCAGCAGCTCTTCACCTCGTTCAGCACGTCGACGCCGCAGTTCAACTATGACCTCGACCGCAACAAGGCGAAGCTGCTCGGCCTGAATCTGCCGGACGTGTTCAAGACGCTGCAGATCTATCTCGGCTCGCTCTACGTCAACGACTTCAACCTGTACGGCCGCACCTTCCGCGTCACCATGCAGGCGGACGAGAAGGCGCGCGCGGCGGCGGGCGATCTGTCGAGGCTCTATGTGCGCAACGCGACAGGCGGCATGGTGCCGCTGAGCACGCTCGGCCAGTTGAAGCCGATCGTCGGCCCGGAGACAGTGCCGCATTATAACAACTATCCGTCGGCGCTGATCAATGGCGGCGCGGCGCCGGGCTACAGTTCGGGGCAGGCGGTCAAGGCCATGGAGCGGGCTGCCGCGGCGACGCTGCCGCGTGACTTCGGCTTCGAGTGGACCGGCATCACCTTCCAGGAACTGAAAGCCGGTTCGGTCGCGACCATCGTGTTCGGGATGGCGATGTTCTTCGTCTTCCTGATTCTGGCGGCGCAGTACGAGAGCTGGTCCATGCCGTTCATGGTCATCCTCGCCGTGCCGCTGGCTTTGTTCGGCGCATTGCTGGCGCTGTGGGTGCGTGGCCTGCAGATCGACGTTTACTCGCAGATCGGCTTCGTCATGCTGATCGGTCTCGCGGCGAAGAACGCCATTCTGATCATCGAGTTCGCCAAACGGCGGCGCGAAGAAGGCCTCGGTATTGTCGAGGCGGCGATGGATGCCGCAAGGCTGCGGTTGCGGCCGATCCTGATGACCGCCTTCGCCTTCATCCTCGGCGTCGTGCCGCTGGTGATCGCGACCGGCGCCGGTGCGGCGAGCCGTCAATCGCTTGGCACCACGGTGTTCGGCGGCATGTTGGCCGCCACCATCCTGACATTGGTTTTTGTGCCGGTGTTCTACGTCGTCATCGAGCGGTGGCGCGAACGCGGCGAAGCCAAGAAAGCACATGCACATACGCACGCGGTTATCGAGCCGGCTGAATAAAGTGGGAAATGGACAGATGTCAAAAGTGAAACTCAGTATAGCTCTGGTTGGCGCGGTTGTTGTCATTGCCGCCGCCGTCGGTTTTCAGCGTGGCTACTTCAGTGAGCCGGCAAAGGCCGCGACCGGCGGTCCAGGCGCCTTCGCCATGCCGGTGCCGGTGACTAAGGTCGCGAAGAAGACGATCCCGATCTATCTCGACTACGCGGCGCGCACCGAAGCGATCCGCAACATCGCGCTGCAGGCGAAGGTGCCCGGCTATGTGCTGAAGCAGCATGTCGAGGACGGTAAGGACGTGAAGGAGGGCGATCTCCTCTACACGATCGATCCGCGCGATTATCAGGCGGCGCTCGATTCAGCCAAGGCGACGTTGCAGCGTGACACGGCCGGCCTCGATTACGCCAAGGGCAATGTCGAGCGCGGTACGTCGCTGGCCTCAAGCGGCTATCTCGACAAGAACACGTTCGAGCAGCGCACCAGCAATCTGAAGCAGTCCGAAGCCGGCATCGCCATTGCCCAGGCGGCGGTGAAGTCGGCCGAGATCAATCTGAGCTACACCGAAATCCGGGCGCCGTTCTCCGGCCGGCTTGGCCGCAATCAGGCCTCGGTCGGCACCTTGCTGACGCCCGGCAGTTCGACGCTGAACACGCTGGTGCAGCTCGATCCGATCTATGTGACGTTCAATCCGAGCGAGACTGACCTTGCGGTCATCGAGCAGGCGCGGGCGAAGGGCAAAGTCAGCGCTGAGGTGCTTCTGCCCGGCGAGGGCAATGCCCATTACAAGGGCGAGCTGACCTTCGTCGACAACACCGTCGACCGTGCGACCGGCACCATTGTCGCGCGTGCGACCATCGCCAATGCCGAGCGCATGCTGTTGCCGGGCCAATATGCCCGCATCCGCCTCGCGGTCGGTGAGAAGGCCGATGCGCTGGTCGCGCCGCAGGCGGCGGTCGGGTCCGGCCAGCTCGGCAAATACCTCTACGTCGTCGACAAGGATAACAAGGCCGAGATGCGCCTTGTGTCCCTCGGGCCCACCGATGGCAGCGATGTCGCCGTCGAGAAGGGCGTCGCCGAGGGCGACTCGATTATCAGCGGTAATCTTCAGAAAATCGGTCCCGGCTCGCCCGTCGCGCCGTTACCGCCGAAGTAAGCAATGTCGGCTGCGTTAAGCCGTAGCCGCCGTAGCTACCGTTGATAAACCCCGCGCCGACAGCCCCCTCGGCGCGGGGCATTTTCTTCAAGCATTTCAAGTGGCTTGAAATCGCCGCGATTTAGGCCGAAAACGCTGCCGACATGAGCAGCGCTTCCGCAATCGCCGCATTCTTTGGCCGGCCCCGGACTTCTATTGCCGCGGGTCTGGCGGTGGCGATCCTGCTGGCCCCTAGCAGCGCCTTCGCCCAATCCAATTCCCTTTTCTCGGCCACCCCGTCGAACGGCCTTTTGTCACCGCAAATGGGCGCGCGCGGCGAAGGCTTTGGTCCCGGTACCGGCCTTGTACCGCCGGCGCAGGCGCCGGCCCCCGGTCCGGCAGCGCCCATGGGTGCACCGATTGCCCCGCCTATCGCCGCACCGACGCCGATGCCCCTGGTGCCGGCCGGTCAGGTAGCGCTCTCGCTTGCGGCGCGGTTCGGCAAGGATGCTCAACCGATTACTGGCGGCCTGACCTGGCGCGTCTATGCCGCCAAAGCTGACCCGGGCGGCGCCTTCCGCATGATACGCGAGGAAAAGACCGCGTCGCCGACTTTGGTGCTGCCACCGGGCAGCTACATCGTTCATGTCGGCTTTGGTCTGGCGACGGCCGTGAAGCCCGTAACCTTGCGCGGGCCGACCGTGCGCGAGGAATTCGATTTGCCAGCCGGCGGCCTGCGCATTGAAGGCCGTGTGGGCGATGTGCCGATCCCGTCGGCGCAGATCTCATTTGAGGTCTACAAGGGCAGCCAGTTTGAGGCCGGCGACCGCCGCCCGATCGCCGAGCACGTGCTGACCGGCTCCGTCGTCATGGTGCCGGAGGGCGTCTATTACATCGTCTCGAACTATGGCGACGCCAATTCGCAGGTCCGCTCCGATATCCGCGTCCAGGCCGGCAAGCTGACCGATGTTGCGGTCAACCACCGCGCCGCTGTCATCACCCTGAAACTTGTCAGTGAGAAGGGCGGCGAGGCGCTGGCCAGCACCGCCTGGTCGGTGTTGACGCCGGGCGGCGACGTCATCAAGGAGTCGATCGGCGCATTTCCGCGCGTTGTTCTGGGTGAAGGCGAGTATCGGGCTATCGCCCGCAACGAAGGCAAGGTTTTTGAGCGCGAGTTCAAGGTCGTCACCGGCGTCGATGGCGATGTCGAGGTTCTGGCGCGCTAGATTAGATTGACAGGTTTGATTGTGACGCAGCCGATTACGAACGAACATCCCGATATTGCGGCGAATGAGTCGGCCCTGAAGTTGTTCGCCAAGCTCGATCCGTCGTTGATTGCGTTCATGCTCGACGTCGATGGTACCTTGATCGACATCGGCCCGTCGCCGTTCGAAGTCGATGTGCCTGAATCGCTTAAGGAAACTCTGGTCAAACTCTACGAGCTGAGCGGCGGCGCGCTGGCGCTGGTCAGCGGACGGCCGATCCGCGATCTCGATCTTCTATTTGCACCGCTAAAGCTGCCATCCGTCGGCGGCCACGGCGCCGAGCAGCGCCTCATGGGCGCACCGGTGTCACGTGTCGAGAATTTGCCGGAGGCGATGCGGCATCAGCTCATCACGGCGGCAACGCCCGGTTCCGGCATCGAATACGAAGACAAGGGCTATTCCGTCGCCCTGCATTTCCGCAAAGCGCTGCACGAAGAAGAGCGCTTGCAGGCGCATATCCAAGAGACCCGCCGGGCCTTTCCGACGGTCGATACCGAGGTCCTGCCCGGCAAGGCGATGTTCGAGGTGAAAAGCCCCGGCATCAACAAAGGCGACGGCGTGCGCGCGCTGATGACCAAGCCGCCCTTTGAGGGCCGCAGCCCGGTCTTTATCGGCGACGATGTGACCGATGAAGCCGCCTTCGGGGCAATGCCTGAATTTGGCGGGCTGGCCTTCTCGGTCGGCTTCCGGTTCGAGGACGCCGCCGGCATGTTTTCCGAACCGGAGCAGGTGCGTCTGGCGCTCCGGCGGATGGCCGGCCTTTAAGCGCATCGCAACCCGCTGATTGGGACAATTCCAAGCTTTTTCAAGCGCTTGGTATTGCGGCGGTTTCCCGACAAATGAACTTTCGCCGAAGTTCCGCGTTACTTCACATACCAAGGGTCACTGGAGGGACGGATTTGGCGGTCGCGGCCGCCAAATAACGGGGGAGAGCGGGCGATTGTCGCGATTAGTGGTCGTTTCCAACAGAGTTGGCATTCCAGATGGCAAGGCGCGCGCAGGCGGGCTTGAAGTTGCCATCCGGCCTGCCTTCAAGCAGCGCGGCGGCGTCTGGTTTGGCTGGAGCGGCAAGATCGCCGAGTGCGAACCGGGCGAGGCCGAAACCACAGAGCGAGAGAACGTCACCTATGTGACGATCGACCTGAAGAAGGACGACTACGAGGAATTCTACAACGGCTTCGCCAATCGCGTGCTGTGGCCGATCCTGCATTACCGGCTTGATCTGGCGGAATTCACTCGGCGCGACCTTGGCGGCTATCTCCGTGTCAACGAGTTCTTCGCCAGCAATCTGGAAAAGATACTGCGGCCTGATGACGTCATCTGGGTGCATGATTATCACCTGATGCCGCTGGCCAAGGCATTGCGGGACCGCGGCCACAAGAACCGCATCGGCTTCTTCATTCATGTGCCATTTCCGCCGGCCGAGATCATCACCGCACTGCCCAATCACGAGCAGCTCATTCCGGCGCTGAGTCACTACAATCTCGTCGGCTTTCAGACCGAAACCGATGCGACAAACTTTTCGCGCTATCTGACGACCGAGCGCGGCTTGAGCCGCCTCGATGCCAACAGCTTTGCTTTCGACGAGGGCGACTTGCGCGTCGGCGTGTTTCCGGTCGGCGTTGAGACTGAGCCGTTCCAGCGCATGGCGCGCCGCGCCGCTGAATCCGCCTTCGTCGAGGAAGTCAAAGCCAGCCTGTCAGGCCGCGCCATGATCATCGGCGTCGATCGGCTCGACTACAGCAAGGGCATCCCCGAGCGCATGGATGCGTTTGAGCGGCTGCTGACCAATTTTCCGAAGTGGCACAACAAGGTCACCTATCTGCAGATCACGCCGCGCAGCCGTGCCGATATCCAGGAATATGCGGCCATCGCCCGGCAGGTTGGCGAGAAGGTCGGCAACATCAACGGCGCCTATGGCGAGGCGTCATGGACGCCGGTGCGTTACATCAACAAGGCGCATAGCCGCACCGCGCTCGCCGGACTGTATCGCGGCGCGCGTGTCGGCCTGGTGACGCCTTTGCGTGACGGCATGAACCTGGTGGCGAAGGAATATGTCGCGGCGCAGGATCCGGACAATCCCGGCGTGCTGGTGCTGTCGCGCTTCGCCGGCGCCGCGCGCGAAATGACGTCGGCACTGCTGGTCAATCCGTATGATTCAGAAGGCGTCGCAATTGCCATCGACCGCGCGCTGGCCATGCCGCTCGCCGAACGCAAGCAGCGTCACGCCGAGAACTATCGTGTGATGCTGCAGCACGATCTTAGCCAGTGGGCCAAGCAATTCCTCGCCACGCTGGAACAGCCAGCGCACAGCGAGCCGGCGGCAACCCCGCGGCCCTTGCGGGCGGCGGGGTAGGGCGTTGCCGTCAGAAGCCTTCGGGCAGAGGCTGCTTCAGCCACTGAAGCGCAAGGCCCGGCAACTTGCCGTCCTTCTTCGCCGCGGCAATGGCGGCGTTGGTCTTTTCCAGCAACCGCGTTTCATCTTTCAGCACTGCGGCGCGCACCGGCGAGTTGAGCAGCAGAAGCTTCTGCTCCGGGCGGCGCGTCGGATTTGACGCCAGGATGCTGGCCGCGACGATGTTGCCCATTGCCACCAGTTGCGTCTGGCCGGCCATGAAGGCGGAGATCGTCGTTGCATTGTCTTCATAGCGGCGAATGTCGGTATCCGCCGGCGTGTTCTTCGACAGGATCAGTTCTTCAAATGAGCCGCGCGTTGCGCCGATTGTCTTGCCGGACAAGTCGGCGACCGCATCTACCTTGATGTTGGCCGGACCAAAAACGCCGATGTAATAGGGAGCATACGGTTCGCTGAAATCCACGACCTTGGCGCGCTCCGGATTGGCGCCGATGTTCAGGAGCACATCGGCCTTGCGCGATTGCAGATACGGAATCTTGTTGGCGCTGGAGACCGGCACCAGCTCGACCTTGACACCGATCGCCTGTGCAAGGATCGAGGCGACCTCAATGTCATAGCCTTCCGGCTTCATCGTCGTGCCGACGGTACCGAACGGCGGATAATCGAGCACCACAGCAACACGCAAGGTGCCGGACTTCATGACAGTGTCGAGCCCGTCCGCTTGGGCGGTGAGCGGGCTGATGGAGACAAGCGCGGCGATCATCGCCGTGCGGCCGATTTTGCAAATGCTGATCATGACAACCTCGATGTTAGACGTTGGCCCGGGCTAAGGCGAATTGAGCGAGGAACGAATGAAGAGCGGCGTTGAAGGCTTCGGGTGTTTCGACCATGGGCGAATGACCACTGCCGGTCATCGTCGCTAACTCGCTCTTCTTGATGCCTTCAAGCAGCATCTTGGCGTGATCGATGGTTCGGCCGGTGTCGTAAGGCGCGTAGACCACCAATGTGGGCACGGTGATGCAGTTGAGGTCGGCGCGCAGATCGGCTTCTATCCAGGATGTCTGCGCGTCGATCATCGCCTGCAGCGGCGCGTGCGTTGCGCGAGCGACGTAGCGTGAAAAGAACGGCTCGGGCGGCGGATCGCGAAACCATTTGGCGCTGATGGCGCGCATCGTGTCGATGTCGCCGCCGCTCTGTTGCAGCAGCGCCAGCAGATCGCGGCCGAGCCGGTGCTGGTGATTTGTCATCGCCGCGCCGGTGCAGACCAAAGCCAGTGCGCCAACGGCGTCGGGATATTCAATGGCGGTCATCTGGCTGATGCCGCCGCCCATCGAGTGGCCGGCGAAGACCGGACGGTGCAGCCCCATCGCACGGACAAAACCAGCAGCGCGGCGGGCGAAGGCGGACATCGTATAGCCTTCCGGCGGCGCGTCGGAGTGCAGGAAGTTATCGATCGCATAGCCGGTCCATTGCGGCGGAAGGGCATCCATCGTGCCGGCCCAGAGTTCGGACGAACTGCCAAAACCGCCATGCAGGAAGACGATGGCGTGCTCGCCGCCGGGGCGGACGGTGTAGTGAACCTTGCTGTTGTCGATCTCGATCCACGGCACGGGCTTGTCCTTCTTTGCCGCTGATCGTACGAGCCGCGCAGTCGTCGCCTAGATCATATTTTCGACATCAAAACCGGTTCTTGGACAATGTCTAAAATATGATACACAGTGCTGAAATGGCAGGCAGCACGGAGCTTAAGCCTTGATCACGGTCAGCGATGTAGGGCGGCGTTTAAAGAATTTGCGGACCGCCATGAAACTGTCGATCGACAGCGCGGCGCAGTCGGTCGGCGTATCGCGCGCCTTGATGTATCGATACGAAGCCGGCGATATCGTCAAGCTGGATACATTGGAGCGGCTGGCGCGGCTCTACGGCACCTCGACCACGGCGCTGCTTGGCCTCGGCCACGAATACATTGTCAACGCCGTGTTGTTCTTCGAGCGGCTGGAAAAACTCGAACAGGAGGCGGAGCACATCACCACGGTGTTCGGGCCGCTGGCCTATGTGCTGACGACCGATGCCTATGACGACGCGCTGTCGATTGGTCTTGCCGGCGATGACAGCGTCGATGCGCTGACGCCGGCCGAGCTACAGCGCCTGCGGCGCACTTTGCGCCGGCGCAAGGCGAACCTGCGTGAGCGCAAGCCGGGTTACGTCAACATTATTCCACTCTCTGAAGTGCAGGGTTATCTGAACGCGGCGCTCAACACGGCCGATTCATCCGCGGCCGATCGCGCCGCGCAGCGGCGTCAGGCAGTCAAGGAAGTGCAACATCTATGCGAACTGATTGAGAAGCCGCCCATGGGCGTGCAGATCGCGCTGACGCAGCGGCCGTTGCCGACCGCCGGGTTTCAGGTGCTGCGGCTGAAGTCGCGGCGGTTACTGGTGACGAGCCCGTTCCGTCTCGGCGAACCGGTCAACCTGCGCTACGGCATCGCCACCATCAGCGGCGACGAGCAGGCGCTTCGTTTGCACGAAAGCCTGATCGCGCGGCTGTGGGACGGTGCACTGACCGGCAGCCGCGCGGTTGACGCGGTGGCGAAGCTGATCAAGGGGTGATTACAATAGCCCTTGCGCCAGATATCTAGATTGCGTATCTTATGGGATACAACGATGGTTGAGGTCCGTCAGACCGAAACATTCGTCAGATGGTTCGATGGTCTTCGCGATAGCCGCGCCCGCGCACGCATTGATGTGCGTATACGACGGCTGTCGCGCGGTAATCCGGGGGACGTCAGGCCGGTTGGCGAGGGCGTGTCGGAGTTACGGATCGATTACGGCCCTGGCTATCGGATCTACTTTGTTCAACGTGGTGCGGCTTTAATTGTTCTTCTCGCCGGTGGAGACAAGAAGACACAAGGCCGCGATATTGACGCAGCACTGGCTCTGGCGCGAGATTTATGAGGGGCGGCGATGAGCAAAGCGAAAGAGAAGACCAAAACCTTTGCGTGGGATGTGGCCGACCATCTCAAGACCGATGAAGATATCGCAAATTATATTGAGGCCGCATTTGAGGATGGTGATCCGTCTCTGGTGGCGGCTGCACTTGGCGACGTCGCGCGTGCCAAAGGCATGACGCAGGTCGCACGCGATGCCGGTTTAGGACGGGAAAGTCTTTACAAGGCGCTCTCTTCGGATGGCAATCCTGAATTCGCTACTGTCCTCAAAGTCATTCAGGCCCTCGGCTTCAAGTTAAAAGTTGAAGCCGAGGGCTGATTACTTACGCCTGCGCTCTTTTCAAATCGGGCGGCAACGCTTCCGCCGACAATGTCTTCAGCGCTTCATCGAGTGACATCACCGTCTGCTTTTCCGAGCCGAGGCGGCGGATCGAGACGGAGCGCGTCTCCGCTTCCTTCTTGCCGACGACGAGAAGGGCAGGGACCTTGGTCAGCGAATGCTCGCGGACCTTGTAGTTGATCTTCTCGTTCTTCAAATCGGCATCGACGCGCAGGCCGAGCTTGCGCGCGGCGTCACGCACTTCAATGGCGTAGTCGTCGGCATCCGAGGTGATCGTGCAAACCATGGCCTGCTTCGGCGCCAGCCACAGCGGCATGTGCCCGGCGAAGTGTTCGAGCACGACGCCGAGGAAACGCTCCATCGAGCCGCAAATAGCGCGGTGGATCATCACCGGCGGCTTCTTCGAACCGTCGGCTGCGATGTAGAAGGCATCAAAGCGATCGGGCAGGTTGAAGTCGACCTGCGTGGTGCCGCACTGCCAGTCGCGGCCGATGGCATCTCGCAACACATATTCGAACTTCGGACCGTAGAACGCGCCTTCGCCCGGATTGATCGCGGTCTTGATGCGGCCGCCGCCTTGCTCTTCAATTTTCTTCAGCACGTTCTGCATGATGTCTTCGGCGTGATCCCACGCGGCATCCGAACCGACGCGCTTTTCCGGACGCGTCGACAGCTTCACCGTCAGCGCCCCGTCAAAGCCGAAGTCGGCGTAAGTGCTGAGGATCAGGTCGTTGATCTTCATGCACTCGTCGGCCATCTGGTCTTCGGTGCAGAAAATATGCGCGTCGTCCTGCGTGAACGCGCGCACGCGCAACAGGCCGTGCATCGCGCCGGACGGCTCATAACGATGCACGATGCCGAATTCAGCCATGCGCAAGGGCAGGTCTCGATATGACTTCAGACCATGCTTGAAGATCTGGATGTGTCCCGGGCAGTTCATCGGCTTGATGGCGTAGACGCGCTCATCTTCGGTGTCGTCGCCGGCTGAGGTTGCCTGGAACATGTTCTCGCGGAACCAGCCCCAGTGGCCCGATGTCTCCCAGAGAGACTTGTCGAGCATCTGCGGCGCGTTCACTTCCTGATATTCGCCGCGCAAGCGGCGGCGCATATAGGCGACGATCTCCTGGAAGATGGTCCAGCCGTTGGCGTGCCAGAACACGGTGCCCGGGCCTTCTTCCTGGAAGTGGAAGAGGTCCATCTCGCGGCCGAGCTTGCGGTGGTCGCGCTTCTCGGCTTCCTCCATGTTCTTGAGGTACGTGTCGAGTTCTTCCTGCTTGGCGAAGGCGGTGCCGTAGATGCGCGACAGCATCGGGTTGTTGCTATCGCCGCGCCAGTAGGCGCCGGCGACGCGCATCAGCTTGAACGCATTGCCGATCTTGCCGGTCGAGGTCATGTGCGGACCGCGGCACAGATCGAACCAATCGCCTTGCTTGTAGATCTTCAGCGACTGGTCTTCCGGAATGGCGTTGATCAGCTCAACCTTGAAGTTCTCGCCCTTGTCGGCAAATACCTTCTTGGCGTCTTCGCGCGACCAGATTTCCTTGGTAAAAGGCTTATCGCGCGCAATGATCTCCTTCATCTTCTTTTCGATGACGGGCAGGTCTTCCGGCGTGAACGGCTGGTTGCGCTGGAAGTCGTAATAGAAGCCGTTCTCGATCACAGGACCGATGGTCACCTGCGTGCCCGGCCACAAGGCCTGCACCGCTTCGGCGAGCACATGGGCGGTGTCGTGCCGGATCAGCTCCAGCGCGCGCGGGTCTTCGCGCGACACGAATTCAATGCGGGCGTCCTTTTCGATTGTGTCGGCGAGATCGACAACAACGCCGTCGAGCGCCATGGCGACAGTGCGCTTGGCCAGCGAGGGCGAAATGCCCTTGGCGATGTCGAAACCGGTAATGCCGTCGGGATAGTCGCGGCGTGCGCCGTCGGGAAAGGTCAGGGCGACCATGTCAGTTCTCCTTAATGCTCACTCCCGCGAACGAGCGCGGGTAAGCGTGGATTTAAGGTGCATATAGCAGGGGAATCGGGCGAGGCAATATCCCTGTCAGGCCCCGGTCAGGCGTCTTTTCGCCCACCCCACCACCCGCCCGTCAACCACCAGCAGCGAGGCGGCGATGACCAGTGCGCCGGCGATATCGCGCAGGGCCAGCGGCTCGCCCAATACCAAGACGCCGAGCAGGATGGCCGGCACCGGCATCAGCAGGGTCACCACCTGGACGTTGGACGGGCCGACGCGCTTCAGGATGGTGAAGAAGAGAATGTAGCCGAGCGCGGTCGAGAGCGCAGCGAGGCCGAGCAAGGCAGCCCAGGTGGTCGCGCTCGGCATGGGCAAATGCCACGGTTGTTCGACGATGCTGGCAATGACCGCCATGATGATGCCTGATGAAATGAGCTGGCAGGTCGCGGTCGTCAGCGGCGGCACATTGCCGAAATTGCGCCGGCCCCACAGGCTGGCGAGGCCGTAGCTCAAGGCAGCGCAGAGGCAAAACAATATGCCGATGATCTGCACGCCCGATTGGATGTGGTCAGGATCGCGTAGCACGTAGACGCCGACGAGGCCGATCAGTACGCCGATGACCCTGCGCAAGATCAACCGCTCTTCCCTGAAGGCGGTCGCCACAATGACCGCAAACAAAGGCGTGGTGGCGTTCAGCACCGAGGCAAGGCCGCTGGAGATATAAAGCTGGCTGGCGAAGATCAGCGAGAACGGGATGATGTTGTTGAACAGGCCCATGATCGTGAACGGAAGCCAGCCGCGGATTGTTGTCGGCAAGCTGCCGCCTTGCCATTTGAACACCGGGTAAATCATGGCGGCGGCAAGCGCGACGCGCGCCAGCACCACGGTCAAAGGCGGCAATTCGCGTAAGGCGAGGCCGACAAAGAAATACGAGCAGCCCCACAGCACGGCGAGCAGGATCAAGAGCAGCCATGACTTGAGATCGATCGTCAGCGGGGCGGGCGGCATGAGACTTCCAGCGAATCTTCCAGGAGGCGGGGCGGGGACTAGACGCCAGCGCCCAGGGCGCGTCCACCCGGTTCCCGAAGCGGTGTGGAAATTGGGATCAGGGGGTGCTTTGCGTGCCTTGCCAGCGGCCATATCGCCAGGGCGCAAACCAGCGGCCAGTGGGGGGCAGGGCCTTGGGCACGAAATCCAGCCCATGCGTGCCCCAAGGCTGGCAGCGCAGTAGGCGCGCCAGGGTCATCCAGCCTCCGGCCCATAGGCCGAAGCGGGAGATCGCTTCATCGGCATATTCGGAGCAACTCGGCAGGTGCCGGCATCGCGGACCGATCAGCGGCGACAGGACGTAGCGGTAGATCGCAACCAGTGCGCGGCCCAGCAAGCGTGGCAATCGTGCAACGCTGCGTCCGAAACTGAAATGCGGCGAGGCATTGTGGGTCATGCGAACATCAAGCCGCGATTGGGCGAATGTGCGATTTGTTGGGGATTTGTAGCAAAGTTCCGCCAATAAGTTCCATCTTGGTGCAGGTGCTCAGCGCGTGAGCAGAATGGGTCACCAATAGCGACCTTTTTGCACTAGACGCGAATCCGGGCCGGGCATTAAAAAAGACGTGTTTGGGGTTTGTGAAGCCGCAATGACTCGGATTTGGCACTTCCGTGACGGGCAGTGCCAGTCGAACTTAGAGTCCCGCGTCTTCTTTACGCGCGAGAAACGGTTCCGTTCCATACTGGGAGCAGAATTTGTTTCCCGTACAAAGGGGGATGAATGCTTGGTTCCCTTCGTGGCGCTGTTGGCGCTTTCGGCACGCTGGTTTCGGCGCTGGTGGTCTTTTTGCCGGCCGCTGCGAACGCGGCCAATGAGCGCGCGCTGCCGATGCGGTTTGACCTGCGTCTGCAAGGCCCGGTCGAGAACTGCGGCACATCCTGCAAGACCTTCATCTCGGCGAGCGGCTCGATCACCGCCGATAGCGGCCGCGAATTCGCCCGCTTCCTCAAGGGCCAGAATATCAAGAATGCCACCGTCGTTCTCGACTCCGACGGCGGGTCCGTTCTCGGCGCAATCGCGCTCGGCCGTGAAATCCGCAAGGCGGCGTTCGACACTACGGTCGGCCGCACGGTCGACCTCAAGGCCAGCACCCGCGACGGCAACGACATTCGCGCCTTGCTGTCGCCGCGCGCCGATTGCGAGTCGATGTGCGCCTTTGTGATGCTGGGCGGCATTCAGCGTTCGGTGCCGGCTGAAGCGCGCGTCATGGTGCACCAGATCTGGCTCGGCGACCGCCGCGAAGATCCGACCGCGGCGACCTATTCGGCGGAAGACCTTGTGCTGGTTCAGCGCGACATCGGCCGGCTCGCCATGTTCACGGCGGAAATGGGCGCGTCGATGGACCTGCTGGATATGTCGCTGCGTATCCCGCCGTGGGAGCCGCTGCATGCCATGACGCGCGACGAGATTCGCCGCACCAAGCTGGTGACCGACGATGCGGCCGATGCGCCGGCGGCCACTGTGGCGGTGTCGCCGCCGATCACCGCGCCGCAAACTGCGCCGGCAACAAGCGGCGTGCGCGCCCAGCCGATCAGCAGCCAGCAGCGCTGGTCCATGGTTGATCGGAACGGCTCCGCCTCACTGGCACGCCAGCATCCGCTGACCGTCGAGGGCGCCACAATCGGCCGTTTCGATCTGCTGGTGACCTGCGGCGCCGACAATGACAGCTTTGAACTGAGCTATCTCGAGCGCCGGTCCGGCAGTGACAGCATGGCGCTGCCGGTGAAGCTGGACAGCATCAAGCTGCGCACCAATGCCGGCCACGCCAAGCTGGCGATCGGCGCATCCGAGCGGCAGGGCGACGATGAACTGGTCAGCTATGCCGCCGGAACCGTGCCGGCGTCGCTGGTCCGTGAATTTGCCGACAAGGGCAATCATTCGATGGTGATCGAGACCACCAGCAGGGGCATGGTGACCATCATCCGCATCGGAAACACCGGTGCGCGGCAGAGCCTGCCGCAACTGGTGGCGGCTTGTTCCAAGCCGCCCGGCGCGCGTGCCGATCTTCCGGTGCGCAAGACCGGCGGGCTGGCGTCGGCGCAGTAGGCTCTACCGCGCGCGTAAAAGTTCCCCAATAACCACCGCATAAAATAAGCGCAGGATGCGTCGCTTGGCGTACGTATTCGCGTGATCATCGCTTGTGAAGCGCCTGGCTTTCGCGCAACAACGCGGCCGCCGCGCCAAGCGGTTTCGCGCTATCCAGAGGATCACATGAAGTTTTTTCTGATCGCTTCGGCGATGCTTGTTTCCGTCCTCACGACCGCCGCTCAGGCGCAGTCGCGCCAGGACTTCACCCTGATCAACCGCACCGGCTATAACATCGGCGAAGTCTATGTTTCCCCAGGTCACGAAAATGACTGGGAAGAGGACGTCCTCGGCAAGGATACGCTCGACGATGGCGACAAGCAGGAGATTACCTTCAAGCGTGTCGGCAAGACCTGTCTGTGGGATCTGAAGGTCGTCTACACCGACGACGATTCATCCGCCGTCTGGCACGATATCGACCTGTGCAAGGTGTCGAAGATCACCATCCGCTACAACCGCAAGTCCGACAAGACATCGGCGACGTTCGACTAAGCGGATTGAACTTTAGAAAAGCAGGCGGCGGTTATTCCGCCGCCTGTTTCTGTTTGGCTTCGATCTCGTCGACCGCCTTGACCACGGCATCGAAGGTCAGCAGCGTCGAGGCATGCCGCGCCTTGTAGTCGCGCACCGGCTCCAGCAGGCCGACATCGGCCCATTTACCGTCCGGCGGTGCGCCGTTTTCCTTCAGCATCTTGCGGACGGTCTCGCGCAAGGTCCGCAGCTCGGACGGCGACGAACCGATGACGTGGCTGGCCATGATCGAGGACGAGGCCTGGCCCAGGGCGCAGGCTTTCACGTCATGGGCGAAATCGGTGATCTGGCCGCCGGCCATCGTCACATCGACGGTGACCGTCGAGCCGCACAACTTGGAGTGGGCGGTAGCGCTGGCATGGGGATTTTCCAGCCGGCCAAGGCGGGGGATATTGCCGGCTAGGTCGAGGATTTTCGCATTATAGACGTCATTCAGCATGGAAATTGACCCAAACGGACGACATCCGGCGCATTGCCTCGCCCGTACAAAGCAATATATAGGGATCGACCTGCCGGTACGAGAAGGGGTTCTCGGGCCGGAATTGATAGTCCGGCCAAATATATAGGCCGGCCCCCAAATGCCGACGATGGAATGCGCGTCGAACTCACCCTGAGGGGGCGTCTGGCGCGGCCAACCCGGTGACACATCCGGAGCAGCCCTGAAGGGTTAAGCGCCGGTCGAACGGAGAGACCGATGGACGCCAAGAGTTCAATCATCAAGCCCGCCAAGCAGGGCCTGTCCGACCATGTTCGTGGCGGCATCACGCCGAATGCGCCGCGCCCGTCGCGCGAAGCGGCGGAAGAGGCCGTGCGCACGCTGATCGCCTATGCCGGTGACGACGCCACCCGCGAGGGCGTGCTCGATACACCGAAACGCGTCATCGACGCCTATGAGGAAATCTACGAAGGCTATCGCGAGTCGCCCGCCGAAGCGCTCGACCGCACCTTCAGCGAGACCGGCGGCTATGACGACTTCGTACTGGTCAAGGACATCCAGTTCAATTCGCATTGCGAGCACCACATGATGCCGTTCTACGGCAGGGCGCATGTCGCTTACATGCCGACCGACCGCGTTGTCGGCCTGTCGAAGCTGGCGCGTCTGGTCGATGTCTATGCGCACCGCCTGCAGACGCAGGAGCACATGACCTCGCAGATCGCCACCGCGATCGAGGAAGTGCTGAAACCCCGCGGCGTGGCGGTGATGATCGAAGCCGAACATATGTGCATGTCGATCCGCGGCGTTCACAAACTCGGCGCGCTGACCGTCACCACGCATTTCAGCGGCCTGTTCAAGGACGATCCGAGCCAGTTGGTTCGTTTCATGACCATGTTGCGCGGTAAATAACAGGCGCTTCGCACCGACAGGTGACGGGGAAAGCCAGGAGCATTCCTTGTCGACGCATTCTCACGAGATCGAAGAAGGCCTTGCGCTTCTTCCCAAGTTCGATGCCGACGGTCTCGTTACCGCGGTTGTGACCGATATTTCGTCTGGCGACGTGTTGATGGTCGCACACATGAACGCCGAAGCGCTGGCGAAAACCATCGAGACCGGCGAGGCGTGGTATTTCTCACGCTCGCGCAAGAAGCTTTGGAAGAAGGGCGAGAGCTCCGGCCATTTCCAGCGCGTCAGCGAATTGCGCGTCGACTGTGACCAAGATGCGGTGTGGATCAAGGTGACGCAGGACGGGCCGGGGGCCTGCCACACCGGCCGCCGCTCGTGCTTCTATCGCGCAGCCGCTTTGGGTCAGACGGGTGCGGTGAAGCTCGAGTTTCGCGACGGTGATAAGACGTTCGATCCGGATAAGGTTTATAAGTAGCGTCGTAGGGTGGGCAAAGCGAAGCGTGCCCACCAACTTGGCGGTGAAGAAGAGGTGGGCACGGCGCGCAAGAACGCGCCTTTGCCCACCCTGCGAAGCCCGCCTTGGACACACGCTACTTCAAACTCTCCAACAACCTTTGAGCCCGCGCCAGATGCGGCCGGTCATACATCTTCCCGTCGATACCAACGGCACCAGCGCCGGGCTGCGCGGCGAAAGCGGCGATCACAGCCTTGGCTTTTTCGATCTGCTCGGCGCTCGGCGTGTAGACCTCGTTGATGATCGGCACCTGCGCCGGATGAATGGCGAGCCGCCCGGTGAAGCCATCGCGCTTCGCGTCCAAGGTTTCGCGGCGCAGGCCTTCGCTGTTGCGGAAGTCGGCATAGATCGTTTCGATCGCCGGCACCTTGGCAGCGGCGGCGCTGAACAAGCAGATCGAGCGGGCGAAGCGATAGGGCTCCGTGAGAATGCCTTGCACATCGCGGTTGGCTTCGGCGCCGAGTTCGGATGACAAATCCTCCGGGCCCCAGGTCATACCGATCAGGCGCGGGCTGACGCCTTTGAACGTGCCGGCCATGAACAGACCGAGCGCCGACTCGACATTCTGCGCCAGCACCTTGATCGCACCTTCATCGATACCGGCAATGGCTTCCTGTGCCGTCAGCTTGGCGTCGAGATGGATCAGGCTTTCGCCGCCTTCCGCTTTCGGAAACAGGATGGCGTCGGGCTTGCCCGGCACGATGGCGGCGAGATCATCGTCGGTCATGCCGGTCTCAAGGCCGTTGATGCGCACCAGCAGGCGAGGGCGGTCCTTCTTCGGCTGCACGCTCTTGAGATACTCAAGGCACGCCGCACGCGCATGGGCCTTGCGCTCGGGCGAGATCGAATCTTCCAGATCGAAAATGACGGCATCGGCGCCGGACGCCATGGCCTTGTCGAGCTTGGCGCCGGCGTCAGCGGGAACGAACAGAAGTGAGCGCATGTGTATTCTTCTTATGCCGGACGCTTGATGATGAAGGCCGAGCGGTGACACTCAGCCACGAGGGTGCCGTCCTGCTTGAACGCCTTGTGATGGAATTCGACAATGCCGGCATTCGGCCGCGACTTCGACTCGCGTTTGCTGACGACCGTCGTCGACGACGACACAGTGTCGCCTTCGAACAATGGATTGGGAAATTTCACATCGCTCATTCCCAAGTTAGCGATGGTCGTACCGACCGTCATGTCGGATACCTGCATGCCGATCATCAGGCCGAGCGTGAACAGCGAGTTCATCAGCGGCTGGCCCCATTCGGTTTCGGTCTCGCAGAAATGCCGGTCGATATGCAGCGGCTGCGGATTGAGCGTCATGTTGGAGAACAACATGTTGTCCATTTGCGTGACGGTCCGGGTGTAGCGGTGTTCATAGAGCTTGCCGACCTCGAAATCCTCGAAGTAGAGGCCGCCGCGCTTGTGCCGCTGGATTTCTTCCGCCATTCGCGTCTCTCCGGGTGCCTTCGTTAACCTGTCATTTACCATAATTCCCCATGGTCGACAGGTCCGTTGCAGCCTCGTTGGCGTACAGCCGCGACATTCCTGGGGCAACCCCAAGGACGAGCCCAAGGGCAGTTCAATGGCCGTCGATTCCATTTCCACCAGTCCGGCATCGCAGATCACAGGCGCGATCCGCCAGGCGTCGCAATCGACCGGCATCAGCTTCCAGTATTTGCTGACCACGGCCAAGATCGAGTCGGGCATGAACCCGCAGGCGCAGGCGACGACCTCGTCGGCCAAGGGCCTTTATCAGTTCATCGAGCAGACCTGGCTCGGCACGATGAAGCAGGAAGGGGCCTCGATCGGCCTCGGCCAATACGCCAACTCGATCACGCAGAATTCCGACGGCCGTTATGACGTCGCCGATCCGGCGGCGCGCGCCGCGATTATGAAGCTGCGCAGCGATCCGGAAACCAGCGCGCTGATGGCCGGCGCCTTCTCTCGCGCCAACGCCTTCCAGCTCACCGGCGCGGTCGGCCGTCCGCCGACCGAAGGCGAACTTTACGTTGCGCATTTCCTCGGGCCCGACGGCGCCGGGCGGCTGATCAATGCGGTCGAGTCGCGGCCGGGTGCCAATGCCGCAGCGATGTTTCCGGCAGCGGCCGGCGCCAACCGCAACATCTTTTATGACGGCTCGGGCAATGCGCGCAGCGTCGGCGATGTCTATGCCAAGCTGACCGGCAAGTTCGACAATGCGCGCACGGTGGCTGTTGCCTCGGCGCGCGCAACGGAGAGTGCTTCGTCGGCGGCGGGCATGAGCTTGATCCCGATTGCCAACAAGGCGTCTGATACCGCCGGCATCACCCAGGCGCTGTCTGACGCCCACAGCAAGATGAAGCCTGTTGCCGATACCAGGCCGCTGTTTCAGGCGATGTTCAATGACCGCGGCGGCGAGGCGGTGTCACCGACCGTCGCCAGCCTGTGGACGCCGGGCGCGCGTTCGGCGGGCCGTGGGCTCGATCTGTTCAGCGACGGCGCCGCCAATGGCCGCGGGATTTTCAACGGCAAGGGCTGACCTTCCGCATTCTTTCTGCGCATGATCTTGCCCGAAAACCGGTGCCCACTTTTCGGGATCATGCGCGCCAAACGTCGTTAACGTCTCATCAATTTGTATGCTGAACGCTTTGTTAAGCGTCATCCACTACGCTTTCGAGGTTCGCTGCTGTTGACGGCGAGTGTTGTAGCGTTTGGTTGTGTCATGATTGTACGTCAGTTCCTGCAATGGATCCGCCATGCGCCGGCCGGCGATCGCGCCGAAGCAACATCCGCGCTGGCACGCGCCTATCTCCATTCCGATTTGTCCGCCGACGATCTCGCCGCCGCCGAAGGCGCGATGATCATGCTGCTGGACGATCCATCGCCGCTGGTGCGCGGCGCTCTCGCGCAAGTATTTGCCTCCGCGCAAAAGGCGCCGCCGGTGGTCGTGCATGCGCTCGCCTCGGACCAGCCGGATGTCGCACTGCCTTTGCTGGCGCGCTCACCTTTGTTGAGCGATGAGGATCTCGTCGATTTGTTCGCCACCAGTCATCCGGATTCGCAGGTCGCGATTGCCGGCCGCGCGATGCTGTCGCGTCCGCTGGCCGCGGCGATTGCCGAAGTGGGGCCGGCGGAAACCTGCCTGGCGCTGCTGGAGAATGACGACGCCGACATCGCGCCGTTCTCGATCAACCGCATTGTTGAACGCTTCGGCCATCTCTCGGCTATTCGCGAAAATCTGGTCAGCCGCGCCGATCTGCCAATGGCGGTACGTCAGGCGCTGCTGGCGAAGCTGTCGCAAACGCTCGCCGGTTTTGTCAGTTCAAAACACTGGCTCGGGCCGGAGCACGCCGAATACGCCGCGCGCGAAGCGTGCGAGAAGGCAACCCTCGGGCTCGCCGCCGAAACGCCGTACGAAGAAATCGGCGAACTGATGCAGCATCTGCGCGAAAGTGGCCAACTCACCGCCGGCCTCATCCTGCGCGCGCTGCTGTCCGGCAATGTCGTGCTGTTCGAGGAAGCGCTGGCGGAATTGTCCGGCATGCCGCTCGAGCGCGTCACCAGCTATATTCACGACAAGAACATCTCCGGCTTCCGCGCGCTGTTCGGCAAGGCCGGATTGCCGGCCGCTGCCTATCCGGCGTTCCGCGAAGCCATTGCGGCGTTGCGCGACGGCATCCTGATCGGTGAGCATGGCAATGTGTCGCGTCTCAAGCGCCGCATGGTCGAGCGTGTGCTGGCGTCATGTGAAGCCGAACGCTGTGTGGAGATGACGTCGCTGTTGTCGCTGCTGCGCCGCTTTGCGGTCGAGGCCGCGCGCGAAGAGGCCCGCATGTTCTGCGACGATCTGGTCGCCAATGATCAGAACGCGGCCTTCGTGCCGCAGCAGATCATCGATGCGCGGATGGTGGCTTAGCCACCATCGTTACTATTCAGGAATAATCGACGGCGCGCCGCTGATCTGTTCCAGCACGTCCGGCCGGTTGCGGTTCTCATACATCAGGAATTCGTCGGTCACGTCGCGCAGCCGCTGCGTCAGTATGGCGGCGAGCTCTTGCGCGTCGGAGCGTTCATATTCTCGATAGATCGCACGAATGGCGTCGACATGCTGGTCGACCAGCCGGTGCGGAATGCGCATCGTGTCCGGCGTGTATTCGATCAGCCGGCACAGGCTTTCTGCGGCCGCTGCCACGGCCGGGTAGCCGAAGGTCGCCGCTTCGCCCTTGATGTCATGGGCGGCGTGAAACAGGCCTTCCTTGTTGGCTTTGTTGAAGCCATGCGCCAGCACCAGGCGGCGCTGCTTGTCGAGCCGGTCGCATTCCTCGTCCATCATCGAGCCGAATTCGCCGGCAAGCTCGGCCAGCGCCCGTTCGGCGCGGGCCACCGGATCGTCTTCGCCGGGAATATAGGGCGTGTCGGACACAGCCCGGCGGAGCTTGTTCTCCGGGTTGATGACCTCATGATCGCCGTAGGTGACGATCGCGGCTGTATTCTTGTGTGGAGCCATGGGCAGACTGCCTTTATCAGCCGGGAGAGCGGACTTTTTCGAGCAAAGCGGGTTGGCGGATGAGATCGGCCTTGCCGCCCTTGCGGCGTTCCGGGCCGACATAGCTTCCGTTGACGTTACGGCGGCGGTCGGGGCCGAAATAGGTCTTGGTCTTGATGAACGGGCGCGGATTGGCGACCACGTTGACGATGCGCTGGTACAGGCCCTTGGCCGAGATCGGCTTGGCCAGGAATTCGGTGACGCCGGCGTCGCGGGCGGCGGTGACGCGCTTTTTCTCCGAGTGGCCGGTCAACATGATGATGGCCACATAAGGGTTGGCGTTGGCGCCCGGCTGCCGGATCATCTGCGCCAGTTCGAGGCCGTCGAAGATCGGCATCGCCCAGTCGGTGATGATGATATCCGGGATGTAGTGGGTGAAGGCTTCCAGGCCCGAGGCGCCGTCTTCCGCCTCATACACTTCGCGCGCGCCGAAGCCGTGCAACAGCGTGCGCAGAATGCGGCGCATGTGGGCGTTGTCGTCAATGACGAGGAAACGCAGGCGGTTGAAATCGATGCGGACCATGGGACCCCAGGGCCTCGGGCGTCCGGCCCGATACCTCAGGGGCACGCTACCGAGGCAGCGTTAACGGAGGGTTTAGGATAACGGCCGGCCCGCCGGGAGCGGCCCGTTTCGGCCTGTTTCCGGGGAAAGCTCGCGCCTGAATGCACAATAAGGGCTGGTTATTGCCGCGACGGTCTTTAAGCTTGGCGTCGAACGGCCAGCCTTTGGCACTTAACCGAGAGCGACCGACATGAAGACCATCCTCATCCCGACCGAAGACCATGACGCCATGCCGGCCGTGCTGGAGGGCGCGCGTCTGATCGCGCAGGCCTTCGGCAGCTATATGGAGGGCTTTGCGGTCCGCCCGTCGCCCGGCACCTATGTCACGGTCGAGCCGGTCTCCAGCCTGGCCATTTCCGGCGCCTTCGAGCCGGACACGGCGAACGAAGCCAAGGCGACATTCGAGGCTTTCATGAAGGCCGCCAATGTGCCGCTGGGCGGGCAGGCGCCGGCGACCTACTCTTACGGATGGCCGCGCGCTGAGGCGGTAGAGGACGCCTATATCGGCAGCTATGGCCGGGTGTTCGATCTGGTCGTGCTCGGCCGGCCCGGCTCTCAGCCGGAAAATCCGCGCATGCCGCCGCTGGAGTCGGCTTTGTTCGATGCCGGCCGGCCGGTCCTGATCGTGCCGAAGCAGGCGCCGGCGAGCATCGGACGTAACGTGCTGGTCGCCTGGAACCGGAGCACCGAGCAGGCGCACACCAATGCCTTCGCCATGCCGATCCTGCAGCGTGCGGACAAGGTGACGGTGCTGATGGTGGAGGGCGGCGCGACGTCCGGCCCGTCCGCCGAGGAGGCGGCGATCCACCTGCGGCGGAACGGCGTCAAGGCCGAGGCGTTGACGATCAAGAAAAGCGACCGCAATTCGGCGGAAGCAATCGGCGAGATCACCCTTGAACAGGCTGCATCGCTGGGTTGCGATCTTGTGGTCAAAAGTGCCTATACGCAGAGCCGGTTACGGCAGATGATCTTCGGCGGTGCCACCCGCCATATCCTCGCCAATGCGACGCTGCCGGTGCTGATGGCGCACTGAGAACCGGGATACGTCTTTGCCGAACGAGAGCGATCAGCCCGAACGCCCAGCGGTGACCGCCGGCGCGAAGACACCGGCATTCCTGACGATCTTTCCGTCGATCATGCTGCCGATGTTCCTGGCGATCGTCGACCAGACGATTGTTTCCACCGCGCTGCCGGCGATTGCCGCAGCGACCGGGGAGGTCGAGCGCGCGTCGTGGATCGTCGTTTCCTATTTGATTGCGACGACGATCGCCGCGCCGATCTATGGCCGGCTTGGCGACAGCTTCGGCCGCCGCAAGGTCATGTTCTACGCGCTCAGCATCTTTATGGTTGCGTCGGTGCTGTGTGCCATGGCGCCGACCATTGAATGGCTATCGCTGGCGCGTATTCTGCAAGGCCTTGGTGGTGGCGGCCTGATGACCTTGTCACAGGCGCTGGTCGGCGAAACCATCCCGCCGCGCGAGCGTGCGCGCTATCAAGGCTATCTCGCAACCGTCGCAGTGTCCGCCAATACGTTCGGTCCGATCGCCGGCGGCTTTCTCACCGAGCATTTCGGCTGGCAGTCGATCTTTCTGGTCAATCTGCCGATCGGCATGGTCGCCATGTATCTGACGACCAAGCTGCCCGATTCAAAGCTCGAGCGATTGCCCTGGCGCGCCGATCCGGGCGGGCTGATCTACTTCACGACATTTGTGGCGACGACCTTGTTCGCGCTGGAGCAGGTGCAACATGTCGAGCTGGCGAGCCTTCCGGTTGGTGGCGCGCTGCTGATCATCGGCATCATCGCGCTGGTGCTTCTGGTGCGCCATGAAAACCGGACGCCGGCGCCATTACTGCCCTTGAAGCTGCTGCGCATGCCGTCGATCTGGCGCAGCGATGCGCTTGCCGCCTGTCACGGCGCAGCCCTTGTTGCCTTGGTGACTTTCCTGCCGGTCTATCTCCAGGTCGTGCGCGGCTTCACGCCATCAGAGACCGGCCTGTTGCTGGTGCCATTAACGGTGGGCATCGGCGTCGGTTCGCTGGTGACCGGGCGACTGGTCAGCACGACCGGACTGACAACCTTGTTTCCAATGGTCGGACTGGCGATTTGTACTGCCAACTTCGTCGTCCTGGCCGTCCTGGCATCGCAGCTCGGGACAATCGGATTGGGAGTGCTGTTGCTGATCCTGGGACTCTTCATGGGCACGGTGATGGGCGTGGTGCAGGTCAGCGTACAGATCGTCGCCGGTCAGCAACGGCTCGGTGAGGCGGCGGCGTCGGTGCAGTTCTCGCGCTCGATCGGTGCCGCATTCGGCACAGCGATGGTGGCGACCGTTCTGTTCGGGACTTTGGCGCTCAGGAATCCCGATGCCGCCGCGGTGTTCGCCGCGATGGTCGAACATACCAAAGACGCTGGCTCGACTTTATCGGCTGCTCAACGTTCGATCATTGCAGGCGACATCGCCAGCGCCTTCCAGGCGGCGTTTCTGGTGATAGCGGCCTTTACCGGGATTGGCTTCTTCCTGGCGCTGACCAATCCGCTGAAGCGGATCTAGAAGCCGAACTGTTCGCGCAGGATACGTTCGTCGAGATTGTGGCCCGGATCGAACAGCAGATTGAGCGAGATGCTGTGATCCATGCTGATGGTGACGCTGACCACGTTGCGCACTTCGTCATGATCCGCCACTGCGGCGACCGGCCGCTTGACCGGATCCTGCACTTCGATGACGACCTTGGCCTTGTCTGGCAGCAGCGCGCCGCGCCAGCGCCGCGGCCGGAACGGGCTGATCGGCGTCAGTGCGAGTAGGGGCGCATTGATCGGGATGATGGTGCCTTGCGCCGACAGGTTATAGGCGGTCGAGCCGGCGGGCGTCGCGACGAGAACACCGTCGGCGACGAGTTCGGCAAGCCGCTCCTGGCCGTCGATCAGGATGCGCAGGTTCGCCGCCTGCGCGCTCTGGCGGAACAGCGACACTTCGTTGATGGCGCGGTGCTCGCTCACTTTACCGGCGGCGTCGCGCGCCTGCATGACAAGCGGGTGGATGACCGTCGTATGCGCGGCGGCCAGCCGTTCGACCAGACCATCAAGGGCAAACTCGTTCATCAGAAAGCCAACGGTGCCGCGATGAATGCCGTAGATCGGTTTACCGGACTTCATGAACCGGTGCAGTGTCTGCAGCATGAGGCCATCGCCGCCGAGCGCGACGATGACGTCGGCGTTCTTCGCATCGGCATTGCCATAGCGCGCCACCAGTTGGTCGTGCGCGGCGCGCGACTCCGGCGTCTGGCTGGCCACGAAGGCGATCTGCTGGAACGGCGAACCCATGAACTCACTCTAAGCCAAGGCGATTACACGGCAAAATAGGCCGCGCGCTGCTCGTCTATACGACTTGGGGTGAAATTGTCGAGTGATGGGAAACGCCGTCATGGCGGGGCTTGTGCCGGCCATCCACGACTTTGCTGGCCGCTCAAGGCAAGACGTGGATGCCCGGCACAAGGCCGGGCATGACGTCGTCGGATAGCAATTGCGAGCTAGTAGCTCGCTTTGCCGTCGATGACGGCCTTGAGCTCCGTGTATTCCTTGCACGACGTGTCGCCGCACAGCGCATTGACCTTGACTAGGTAGTCATTCGCCATCAGGCGATTGCCCTGTTCCATGTGCCACATGCCGAAATAGGACCAGGTGCGGGTGTGGTTCGGGTCAGACTTCAGCGCGGCCTCGTACCAGACCTTGGACTGATCGTATTTGCCCAATTTGCGATTGGCATAACCGATGTAATTGGCAACGTCGGGATGATCATCTTGCCCGAGCGCATGCAGGGCGGTGATGCCGGACTGGTAGTTGCCGGCGAGGATCATGTCGCGGGCGGCGCGATAGTCGCGCAGGAACTTGGCATCGGCGAGTTGGCGCTGCTGCTCTTCGATCGCGCTGCCTTTCTTCTTCTTGTCCTTCTTATCGTCGGCGGGCGCCGGGGTGTCGGTGCCGGCGGCATAAACGTGATGGGTGCCAACAGCGGTCACCAGCAAGCCGGCAACGGCGAGCATGGGCAGATGACGAAGGGCTTTGATCAGGGTCTTCATAGGCGGACCTCGTTGGTGTGAGCCGACGCAAAGAGAAGGCTCGAGGCTAGGCCGGATTCGGCTGGCCTGGGAAAAACAATTCGTGAGCGACACTGAGTAAACATCGCCGGACCGCATCTAGTCCGGACGAGGGACGAATAATCGCCGGCGGCCCCGCATCGGCAAATATGCAACGATCGGCGCCAGCCTGCTGTGGCAAAGCCCGCCCATGCTTGACTCGGTCACGCCATCAATGGGAACCTTTTGGCGTTAATTGTGCTGGTTTCCCGGGTCGCTCCGGGGACGAAAGAGGGAACACGGGCTCCCGCGCATTCGGCTTCGTCGAGTTCGCGTCAATCCGTGGCTGCCCCCGCAACTGTAAGCGGCGAGCCCGCGTCCATATGGCCACTGGGATCCTTAAGGGACCCTGGGAAGGCCGGACGCAACTGGGCATTGACCCGCGAGCCAGGAGACCTGCCAGCGCGGTCACCCAACCGGTGGACGGGAGGTCCATACGGAGCGCGCTTTCGCAGCGGTGACGTCAATGCCGGTGCGATGGGCGTGGAAAATTCTTCTCCACGGCTTCGACAGGTGAACGTTGCTGGCGTGGTTTAGCGTCGCGTTGCGTTTTCATGTCCTTCGTTCCGGATTTTGTCTCACCCGGTGCGCCCGCAAAAGCGGTGCGCAAACGAAGGAACGTTGGACTATGGGGCTGAAATTCAAATTGCTGGGCGCGGTCGCGCTTGGTGCGTTGCTGGCGCAGGGCGCGCAGGCGCAGGATAATTCATCGGACGGCCGGGTCACACTGCCGCAAATCGATGTGTCATCCAGCCGGCTTGGAACCGGTATTGCCGGCGCCTCCAGCACCGTTATTACATCCGAAGAGATCGAGCGCGCGCCGCAACTGACGTTGCAGGATTTGCTGTCGCGCGAGGCCGGCGTCCAGACCACCAGCCTTTATGGTGGCGTGAACGGGACGGGCACCACCGTCGATTTGCGTGGTTTCGGCGTCACTGCGCCGTCGAACGTCCTCGTCCTGGTCGATGGCCGCCGTTTCAATGATTCCGATCTGACCGGCTTCGATTTCAGCCTGATTCCACGCAACAGCATCGACCGCATCGAAATCACCCGCGGCAATAGCGGCGCGGTGCTTTACGGCGACGGCGCTGTCGGCGGCGTGATCAACATCGTCACCAAGAACGGCCTCGGCCGAAAGCCGAATGGCCGTGTTGAGGTCGGCCTTGGCTCATTCAACACTAAGGAAGCCAAGCTATCGGCCAGCGGGTCGTTCGGCCCGTTCTCGACAGCTGTCTTTGCGAATACGTTCAACAGCAAAGGTTATCGCGATAACAACCAGACCCGGCAGAACCAGGCGGTTGGCGACCTGCGCTACAACATCGATTCAGGCTCCGTCTTCTTCAACATTGCCGCGGACCGCCTCGATCAACACCTGCCCGGGCCGCGTACCATCGCCAATGGTCCCTTTGTCGGCAATATCAACGAATTCGCAAACAATCCGCGCGGCACCAATTATCCGCTGGACTATGGCAAGCGCGACAACATTGCGGTGCGGGGCGGCGTCACGCGCGATCTGTGGAGCGGCGCGGAGCTAATTGTTGACGGTAGCGTGCGGCGCAAGGATACGACCTTCGCTACTTTCAATCCGCTCAACTCCACCTTTCTCGCGCCAAACACGCCAATCGCTTACAACGATACGACGCTCGAGGCGTTCTCGTTCACGCCGCGCCTGAACCTGGACCGAAACTTCGGCGATATCCGCGCCAAGGCGATTGCCGGCGTTGATCTTTACCGGACGACGTACAAGGCCAACCGGGCGCTGTTCCAGGGTGCGGCGCCAAACCATGTCTACGACTTCAATCAGACAACCACGGCGCTTTACGCTCAGCCGACTTTCACATTCCGCGATAATACGGATCTGTCGTTCGGCTGGCGTGTGCAACGCAACTCTTTCCATGCCCGCGACACTTTCGACCCGACGGCGCCCGCCGGCCCGTTCGGCGTCAATCCGCAGGGACAGCCATTGGATACCAGCGAAACGAAGAGTGCCTGGCATCTTGGTTTCGAGCACAGGTTTAATTCGCAGTTCGCCGTGTTTGCGCGCATGGCGCAAAGCTTCCGCTTGCCGAATATCGATGAGCGCGTCGGTGCTTCGCCGGTTTTGACGGTGACGAACTTCGATTTGCGAACGCAAAGGTCGCGCGACTATGAAGCCGGTGTCCGGTTTCATTCCAGCCGCTTTGATTTGCAGTCGAGCTTCTACGACATGTACGTCACTGACGAGCTTCATTTCAGCCCGATCACTTTCGCCAATACCAACCTCGATCCGACGCGGCGTTACGGTTTTGAAAACGCTGCGACGTTCCGTGTGACCGACAGCCTGCGGCTGAAGGGATCGGCAAGCTATACCCGCGCCGTGTTCCGGTCCGGTCCCTTTGCCGGTAGCGATGTGCCGGAGGTTGCACGCTGGAGCGGCAGCGCCGGGGCGAGCTTTGACGTCTATCGCAAATATCTGACGCTCGATGTGACAGCACGGATGACCGGCAAGCGTTTTGCAGACGGCGACGAGGCCAATCTCGGCAATAACATGATCCCGGGCTATGCAGTGTTCGATCTGAAGGTCGGTGGTGAGTTCGACCGCTTCTTCTGGTCGTTGTCCGTGCAGAACGTATTCGACAAGAGCTACTACGATTACGCTCTGGACCAGAGCTTCCCAGGTAACCAGTTCGTGCAGACCTATCCGTTGCCAGGACGGCTGTTCATGGCGCGGGCAGGGGCGACGTTCTGATCGAAAACGGCGCGGCGGTTTTCGGACCGCCGCGTGTCTCTCTACAGCGGCCGCCACATTGACGGTACCAGATCATAGCCGGTGCCGCGCTTCACCATGTGGCCGCAAGCCGGGAACGGGAAGTGATAGGCCGCGACCAGCATGCGGTCGGCGACGGCGCGGTCGAGCATAGTGCGGCGTGTCTTGACCGCCAAAGCGCCGTCCATGTCGAAAATCGGTTGCCAGTCCGGATTGCGCGCGAACAGCTCCGGATTGCGCACCGTGTCGCTCATCACCAGCAGCGACTGATTGCCTGATTGAACAGCGAAGGCGGTGTGGCCCGGTGTATGGCCATAGGCCGGCAGCGAGACGATACCGGGGACGACCTCCTCGCCGGGCATGAAGCGCTGCACCTCTTTGCCAATGTCGCCGAAGATACGCCGTGCATTTCGGAAATAGCCAAGCACCGAGCCTGTCGCGCGGCTCTGGTTGCCGTCGTCCATCCAGAACGTCCATTCCGGCTCCGGCACGAAGACCTGCGCGTTGGGGAAGACCTGGGCGCCGTCTTTAGTCTTGAGCCCGTTGATGTGATCCGCGTGACAATGCGAGATCAGAATAGTGTCGATGTCGGCGGCTTTGACGCCGGCAGCGCCGAGATTGGCGTTGAGGAACCCGGCCGTGTCGGTGATCTGCCCGGCGCTGCCGGTATCGATCAACACCAGCTTGCTGCCGGTGTTGACCAGTAGCGCCGTGATCGAGATCGGCATGATATCGGGCGGCAGAAAGGCGCTCGCCAAGGCCTCGTTGACCTCCGGCCCGCTGGCATTGGTGACGAATGTGCCGTCGATCGGCAGAAACCAGGTGCCGTCATAAATCGCCGTCAGTTCGAACGCGCCGAGCCGGTAGCGATAGGCGCCGGGCCCTTGCGCGTTCGCCAGCGGCGCTGCGGCAAAGCCCGCGCGCGGCCACGCCGCCGCACCGGCGGCCAGCGCCGTGGCGGTGAGCAGGGTTCGGCGGGTGAGGTGCGTGACCATGTCTCTTCATATACTGTTGATGCGTGCCGGGGGAGTTGGATAAGCGAAATGCGGAAAAGTGCATGGCTATTGATTGCGGTCCTGCTCGCGGGTTGCTCCAAGGACGTCGGCCCGACCGAAGCGGAACTGAAGGCGCGCTGGGAAGCCGGCAATGTCTACCCCGACAACTACAAGCGCGACCTGCTGGCCTTCATGCGCACCTACCTGAACGACCCGACCCGCATTCGCGGTGCGTCCGTGTCGCAGCCGGCGCGCAAATCGGTCGGGCAGGGCGAACGCTATGTCGTGTGCGTACGCTACACCGAGCGCAAGGAAAACGGCACCTACGGCGCACCGAAGGACGGAGCAGCGACTTTCGTCGCCAACAAGCTGGACCGTTTCTTCGATGACGAACGGGACGTGAAGGGGCTGTGCAAAGACGCCGTGCTGGGGCCATTTCCCGAAATGGAAAAGGTCACGCGCTAGCGGGCCTACGGGCCGTTGCGCATTGTCGATCGGCAGATCATCAATCGACAAATGGAATAGGCCGCCGGGCAATGGCTCGGCGGGTAACTGTTACAGACAAAGCGGTCGAAAGCAGCCTCGGGCGACGAGGTTACTTAACCTTGAGGTTCTCCGCGGAAGTTTTGCCGCGGTTTTCGACGAGTTCGAACTGAACGGTCTGACCTTCGTTCAGCGTGCTAAGTCCGGCGCGTTCGACCGCCGAGATGTGGACGAACACATCCTTCCCGCCTTCTTGGGGCTGGATGAAGCCGTAGCCCTTCGTCGGATTGAACCACTTTACGGTGCCCTGAGGCATGCTAGATCTCCGAAGTATTGCAAGTAACGGTCACAGTTTGGCACAATCTGTGATCGGTGCAAGCTCCTCTGTGCCCCGGGGCCTGTGGCTTTTGAGTTATTTTTGGGCGTTCCTTGCGACAATTCCCGGCTGACTTGTCCGGATGAATTTGCACTGCAGCATGCTCGAGCATCGTGTCGTGAAGGCAGGGCGGCCGCATTGGCGGTGGAACGTCACAACGGCCGTCGCGTTGTTCGGGCATGGAAAAGCCAAAAGACGACAAACCAAAAGCCAACAAGCCTGACGACGACGGACCGCCGGGTACCAAAGAGCAGCGGGAAGCTGTCGAGCAGCAGCCGCAGTCTCCCGGTGAGCCGGCGGGCGGCGAATAAACTTCCAGAGCTGTTAGACAAATAAAAACCCCGCAAGTGGCGGGGTTTTCAATTTAACTTTGGTGCCCGAGGGACAGGCCAAGGTTGAAGGCTCTTTGCCGCAACGCGCCAACGGTGCGCTTCATCGCTTTCGAAATCTTAGCGACCTTGGTCTTCGCTTTTGAGTGAGCGCGGAGCTCCTTGTCGTGGGCTGCCGTCCAACGCAGGCGCTTGGTCGGTTTCTTCGTCGTCTTCTTGCTCTTCGTGTTCGTCTTCGTCGTCTTCTTAGCCATTTGATTCTCCGGTTGAACGCAGTCTCTAACCGGACCCCGGCTTCAACAGAACGTCCTTCTGGTTGCGTTGGCCGCGTGACGATAGGGGGAGGGGATGCCGCTGGGGGCAAATCCGAAAATGGTGCCGGTTGAGAGGATTGAACTCCCGACCTTCGGTTTACAAAACCGCTGCTCTACCGCTGAGCTAAACCGGCCCGGGCAGACAGCTATCAGCGTCGCGCGGCCGCGACAAGCCGTCGTTTGGTACCGCGTGGCCGTTCTGTTGCCACCGTTATTTCAGCGTTCCCGTCACGATGGCGTAGGCGAGGTAGAGAGCGACCAGTGCCGCGCCAATGAGGATGGCACCGAAGACCGCGCGGGCGGTTCGCGCACCGAACACAAGCCAGGACAGGCCGGTCAAAACAACGATGCCAATGATAACGGTCATAATCGGTCCTCTTGCCGGCCGAGGAAACCACAGTCCCGCCGTCCTGCCAAAGTGGCGTTACATCATCGGTTTGCCGGCGCCATAAAAAAACGCCCCGCACAGACGTGCAGGGCGTTCTTGTCTTTGTTCGCGTGACCGAATGCGCGGGTGGCCAGCGTCCGCCCGCGCCGTCGGCGCTAGTCGATCGAGCGGTCCTTGGTCTCGGGCAGGAAGAAGAAGCCCACGACCACGGTGATTGCCGCGAAGATGACCGGGTACCAGAGGCCGGCATAGATATCGCCGGTCGAGGCCACGATCGCGAAGGCGGTGGCCGGGAGCAGGCCGCCGAACCAGCCGTTACCGATGTGGTACGGCAGCGACATCGAGGTGTACCGGATGCGGGTGGGGAACAGTTCCACCAGCATGGCGGCGATCGGGCCGTAGACCATGGTGACGAAGATCACCAAAATCAGGAGGAGGCCGATGATCGCAGCCGGCTGCGCCCGGAAGATGTCGAACGGATGCGCCATCTTCACGATCTGCGCATCGCCCGCCTTCGGGTAGCCCGCGGCCTGAACGGCGGCGAGAACCGCCGGGTTCGAGGACGGAGCGGTGTACGGCACTTCCGTGCCATTCACGCTGACCTTCACGCCTGAACCGGCCGCGCCGTAGGTCGTGTCGTACTTGACCGACTGCTGGGCGAGGTAGGCGCGGGCCGTGTCACAAGGCTTGGTGAACACGCGCGTGCCGACCGGGTTGAACAGATCGCCGCAGAGCGCCGGATCCGAGATGACATTGACCTTGACCGTCTCGATGGCCTTTTCCAGCGCCGGGTTGGCGTTGGTCGTGATCATCTTGAAGATCGGGAAGAAGGTCAGCGCCGCGATCAAGCAACCGCCGAGGATGATCGGCTTGCGGCCGATCTTGTCCGACAGGGCGCCGAACACGATGAAGCCGCCGGTGCCAAGGAGCAACGACCAGGCGATCAGCAGGTTGGCGGTGTAGCCGTCGACCTTGAGGATCGATTGCATGAAGAACAGTGCGTAGAACTGGCCCGTGTACCAGACAACGCCCTGACCCATAACGCCGCCGAGCAGGGCGATGAGAACGATCTTGGCATTGCTCCAGTTGGCGAAGGCTTCAGTCAACGGTGCCTTCGACGTCTTGCCTTCGTCCTTCATCTTCTGGAAGACCGGCGATTCATTCAGCTTTAGCCGGATGATGACCGAGACGCCCAATAGGATGACCGAAAGCAGGAACGGAATACGCCAGCCCCAGGCTGCGAAGGCCGGTTCGCCCATGATCGAACGGGTGAACAGAATGACCAGCAGCGAGAGGAAGAGGCCGAGCGTCGCCGTCGTCTGGATGTAAGACGTGTAGTAGCCGCGCTTGCCGGGCGGCGAGTGCTCGGCGACGTAGGTCGCAGCACCGCCATATTCGCCGCCAAGAGCCAGACCCTGCAGCAGGCGCAGACCGATCAGGATGATCGGAGCGGCAATGCCGATGGTGGCAGCGCTCGGGAGCAGGCCGACGATGAACGTCGAAAAGCCCATGATGAGAATGGTGACGAGGAAGGTGTACTTGCGGCCGACGATGTCGCCGACGCGGCCGAACACGATCGCACCGAACGGACGAACGATGAAGCCGGCGGCGAAAGCGAGCAGCGCGAAGATGTCGCGCGTCGCTTGCGTGAACATCGGCTGGTTTGTGGCCGGATCAATGATGTTGAAGAACTGCAGGCCGATGACACCGGCGAGCGAGCCGAACAGATAAAAGTCGTACCACTCGAACACTGTGCCGAGCGATGATGCGAAGATGACGAAACGTTCGTCCTTCGTCATGCCGCCAGTGCGTGTGGCGGTTGTTGTGACCGTTGCCATTTTTGATCCCTTTGCGTTGTCCCGTTAGTGCGTTTCTTTTCTTATTGGGGGAGTCCGCCTGGTCTCAGAAAAGCTCCAATTCAGCCCCCGGCTGTACGGATACGCTTTGTTAAGCAGGAAAGTCTGTGCGCCTCAGGTCTTACGCCTAAAGTATTAGGTGCACTGCATTCTATTGTTATCATTATATAAATTTGGATGTTGGCTCGGTTTTATACCGCATTGCACAAGACTGATTGCACAGCTCTGTCGCCCAGCGCATCTCGCGATCTCGACCGTCGCCCTGGCTTTGGCCCGGCCATCCACGTCTCTGTCGCCCTGATGAAGCCAAGACGTGGATGCCCGGCACATCAGGGCATGTAAGCCCGCCTTCGACGGGAATGGCGCGCACGACGGTTTCGACCGAAGCGTGGCCGATTAACTTTAACGTCCATCGTCAAAATCGAATGCGACGTGCATCGCCGTTGCGCACAGGCAACGGCAATTAATGTTACCCGGCGATTGAACGCTTCGCTCAATCGCAATCGTATAAATACTGACCAGATGAATTGCGGCTTGGAGACGATCCGAATGCGCGCATGGTTTGCACTGACAGTTATCACCGCCGGCCTCATTGGTGTCAGCGCGGCGGGCGCTGCTGATATTCGGATCGGTGGGCGCTCTGTGGCGATCAGCAGCTACGCCGCCGCCGGCTTGCGCGCACCGCAATTGCTGGTCTACGACAGTGAACCGGGCGTCTACACGCGGGCTTACTGGGCGCGTCCCTGGCAGAACCGTCACTACTATCCGTTCACCGGCAAGAAGCCGAAGGTTGGACGTCACGAGAATTTACGCGCTGCGCGTATCGCGCCGAAGCCTGCCGACACTTTCTATCGCGAGTGGTCAACAATCTCGCTCTATCCGCCCGCGCCGCACGTCGTTGCGTCGCAGCCCATCGAACCGCTCGCTACGCTCAAGTGAAAACAATGAACCGCACCACGCGCAACGCCGCTTTCCTTATTCTCGCTGCCGCGGCACTGATGCCGCTCAGCGCGCAAGCACAATACGCCTCGGCGCTACCGCCGCTTTATCCGTATGTGGCGCAGCCGAGCCAGCCTTACGCGGTGCAAGTGGCGCCGGGCACCTATGTCATTCAGCGTCCCAACGAGACGCGCCAGCGCCGCCACGCGCGCGATACCAATGTCACCGGTTCGATCAACCCGCGCAGCACGCCGGCTGCCGCGCGCACGCGTAGCAAAGCTGATCCGGCTCTGGTTGAGGAATTGCAGGATCGCGTTACCGGCAAGAATGCGAGCGGCAAGAAGCGCACGATCGAAACCACGAGAGAGGTGCGCGAGAAGCCGGTGGTGATCGAGACAAAGCGTTATGTCGACCTGCCGCCGCGCGTGGTCGAGCGCTATGTCGATGAAGCGGGCAAACCCATTCGTGGCAAGAACAACCGCGTGGCGACTGCTTCGGCTGACGAGCCGCTTCTCGACAACCCAAAAGGCAAAGGTAACGAACGCCGCGTCATCAACGCCGAGGCCGAGATTACCATCATCGGGCCCGACCGCATGAGCATCCGCCTGTTTCGCAAAGGCGACACGCGGGCGAGAGCCAGCGCCGAATAACGAATTTCAAAGTTAGTGGGACGCGTCGGCGGGCGGGGGCCCGCCGTTCGCATTTTTATTGCCAGCGCGCATGATCCCGAAAAGGGGTCACCGGTTTTCGGATAAGATCATGCGCAAATAAGATGTCTTAAGTCTTCGACGCGCGGCTCGCCACATAGAGCCCGAGGGCAGCGGCGTTCGACACGTTCAAGCTCCTGATCTCACCCGGCAGGTCGATGCGCGCGACGTGGTCGCAGATTTCCTTGGTCAATTGCCGCAGGCCTTTGCCTTCAGCGCCGAGCACCAGCGCCAGCGGCGTGCGCAATTTCAACGCGGCGAGATCGGCTTCACCGTCGGAGTCGAGGCCGACGACGAGGAAGCCGCTCTCTTTCAGAGCCGCAAGCCCGCGGGCGAGGTTCTGCACGCTGACCAGCGGCACATGCTCGAGTGCGCCGGAGGCCGCCTTGGCGAGCGCGCCCGTGGCGTCCGGGCTGTGCCGCTGCGTGGTGACGATCGCCGTCACGCCGAAGGCAGCAGCGGAGCGAAAGATGGCGCCGACATTGTGCGGATCGGTGATCTGGTCGAGCACCAGGACAAGACCGCGCGCCGAAATTGTCTCCACCGAGGGCGAGGGCAGTGGATCGGTTTCCAGATACAGGCCCTGATGCACCGCGTCCGGCAGCAGCCGATCGGCGATGGCCGTCGGCCGCACAATTTCCGGCTCCAGCATCGACTCGATGCCTTCCTCGGTCAGCTTGCGGGCCGCGTTTTCGGTAACGAGAAATTTGCGGATGGTCCGCTGCGGATTGCGCAGCGCCGCTGTGACGGTGTGCCAGCCATACATAATGACCGTTTCATTGGCGTCGTCGCCGCGCAGCGTTTCGCGCCGGGCGCGTTCACCGCGCTCACGGCGACCGATCTGCTCATGCGTGGCGCCGGGCTTTGCACCGGACTTGGTGCCGGAGCCGGGCCAGCCGGTGGGGGGACGTGAGGCCATTGTCGTGTTTCCAGGTCCGCCGCTCGGAACTGAGCGGTTCGGATGCGCCGAGGCTTAACCGATCCCCCGGCGAGGGAACAGCTTTTGTCGCCAACTTAACCGCCTGACTTCCATTGACTTCGGCAGGTTGGCTGCCCATAAACCCAGCCATTCCCGATCCGTCCGGACGGAACCCCGATTGTTTTTCGGGACCAAATGGCTGGGCGGTCTTGGGGGAGAGTGTCCCGAGTGGCAAAGGGGGAGGACTGTAAATCCTCTGGCTACGCCTTCGTAGGTTCGAGTCCTACCTCTCCCACCATTCCCTTTAAATTCAAAGATTTAGTCGGGTCGTGGCCGGCGCGCTAGCGCGCCGCCTTGCGCTTGCGGCCGGCGCCGGCTGTGCCGCGGTTCATGGTCGAGGACCGGGTGATCAGACTTCCCATGATTGTGCGCATTGCCGGCGCGGATTTCGTTCCGCGCGGATCGGCGAGGCCGAGCAGATCGATGGCGACTTTGGCCATTTCGGCGACCGGCTGGCGGATCGTCGTCAGGCTGTAGCAGGGCAGCGCCGCCATCGGCACGTCGTCATAGCCGACAATGGATACGTCCTCTGGAACGCCCATGCCGAGTTCGCGGGCGGCGTCGATGCCGCCGGCCGCCATGATGTCGCTGGCGTAGAAGATCGCGTCTGGGCGCTTTGCCTTGCGCAGCAGCCGCTTGGTCGCCGCGTAGCCGGCCTCATAGCTGAAATCGCCGGCTTCCTCCTCAAGGCAGGCCGGCATGCCGAGTTCCTTGAGCCTCGACATGAAGCCGTGGCGACGGTCGATGTTGGTCGTCGCATCCCGTTGGGCGGCGATGAAGGCCGGTCTTTCATGTCCGGTGCTGACCAGGTAGTCGGCCACCTGCCGGGCGCCGGCGATGTTGTCGCTGGCGACCGCGTGGATCTGCAGGCCGGGCACGTAGCGATTGAACGACACCACGGGCGTGTCGCGGGCGGCGCAGGTGCGCGCCATCGCCGATGAAATCGTCGCCGAGGTCAGGACGATCGCGTCGACTTGGTATTGCAGCAGGTTCGGCATGATGTCGTCGACCGGCTGGCCGGGCGAGGGGACGAACAGCAGGGTTTGAAAGCCGCGCGCCTGCACCTGTTGCACCAGTTCATCGAGGACGACCGGGTAAAACGGGTCGACCAGATTGGCCATGACGATCGCGACCATGTTGGTACGCCGTGTAATCAGGCTGCGGGCAATGACATTCGGCTGGTAGCCGAGCGCATTGGACGCATCGATGACGCGGCGCTTCATCTTCTCGGAGATGCTGGCGGTCATCGAGAAGGCGCGCGATATGGTCGACTGCGACACGCCCAGCTTGCGGGCGACGTCGTCAGCGGTCACTTGCGTTGCCGGCTTTTGTACGCGTCTTGCCACGATAAATTCCGTCCCGGGATGGTGCCTGCGAGAGATGCGCCGCAGGCCCGCGCACTATAGGCGATCCGTATCGTTTGCCATGCCCAAAACTTCGGCATCGTACCTTGCATACGCATGCAATTTAACCTTGCGCCGCAAGCAATGCCATTACTAATTTGGGGCAGCGGCCCGGAGGATCCTTGCGATGATCGACAGCGCTCTGTTCAAAACCGGCATGCGCCGTTTGGCCGCCGGTGTGTCGATCATTACCACCATTGAGGATGAGGTGCCGCATGGTCTGGTGGCAACATCGGTGAGTTCGGTCTGTGCCGAGCCGGAGCCGTCGCTGCTGGTCTGCGTCAATCAAAATGCAACGTGCCACGATGTGATCAAGCGCACGGGAATTTTCTGCACAAACCTGCTCGGCTTCGACAATATCGAGATGGCGCGGAAGTTCAGTTCATCGGAAGCGCGCAGCAAGCGCTTCGAGGATTGCCACTGGCAGGCTTTGGTCACCGGCGCGCCGGCACTGCAGGGCGCGCTAGCGAGCTTCGACTGCGAAATCACCCATGTGATTCCGGTTCACTCACACACAATCTTTATCGGTGCGGTGCGCGACCTTCGCTTGTGGCAAGGCGGCGTCAATGCCTTGCTCTATGTCGATGGACAATACGGCGCGCTGTCGTCCGGCGCCGCCTAACGCCGGACGAGTTCTGAGCGTCTACTGCGCGAGCAGGTTCTCGCGCAGGTTCTTGCCTTCGTACGAGGTGCGGTAGCGGCCACGCCGCTTCAATTCCGGCACCAGTTGATCGACGATGTTGAGGATGACGGCGCGCTGCGCTGCCTGCGACACCGACAGCATGAAGCCGCCGCGGCTGCCGGTGGCCTCGTGCATCTCTTCCATCTGATCGGCCAGCTTTGCCGCCGTGCCGGCAAAAGTGATGTTGTAGCCGGTGGAGGCACGCAGGCCGTGTGCGAAGAATTCCTCTCGGGTGATCTCGGCCGTTTCGCCATGCTGCTTGGCGAGCAGATGGACGAAGCCGACAGGCGACGCATTGGCAGCCGTAATCCGCTCCTGCAATTCCTTGAGCGAAAAGCGCGGCGGCAGCAGATCCATGTTGTAGCCGGTGTTATGGGACAACCAGGCGCCAACGGCTTCAAGCGGCACGTCGGCAATCATGCTTTCGCGCAACGCCTGCGCCTCAGCATCGGTTTCGGCAACAATGGCGCGGCTCGACCACATGATGCCGACCTTTTCCGGATCGCGGCCTTCGGCAACAAGCGCCTCGTCGAGATCCGACCGCTGCTTCGCCATCAGCGGCAGCGACTTGGTCAAACCAAAGACGTGGTCGGCGACATGCGCCGCGGCGCGCGTGCCGCGCGGCGAGCCGCCGGCCTGCAGAATGACGGGATGCACCTGCGGTGACGGCACCACGCTGAGCGGGCCCTTCACTTTGAAGAACTTGCCGTCGTGATTGATCGCCTTGACCTTGGTCGGATCGGCGATCATGCCGGTCTTGCGATCCCAGATGAAGGCGTCCGGCGCGACGCTGTCCCACAGGCGCTTGCAGACGTCGATGAACTCCTCAAGGCGCTCATAGCGCTCATTGTGATCGACCAGCTCGTCATAGCCGAAATTGGCAAAGTCGGCCCGGCGCTGCGAGGTGATGACATTGAAGGCAATGCGGCCATTGGTAATGTGGTCGAGCGAGTTCAGCAGGCGCGCCGTGTAGAACGGATGCATGAAGGTCGATGCATAGGTCAGACCGAAGCCGAGATGGCTGGTGACGCGCGACATGGCCGTGATCCACGGGCTCATCTCGAAACGCGGCCAGGCAACACCGTAGCTGACGGCGTCCTCGATCGAATCCTTCCACGTATTCGGAATGCCGGAACTGTCGCCGAAGAAGATCATGTCCATGCCGCCGCGTTCGGCGACGCGAGCAACTTCCTCGAACATGCCGATGTTCGGATGATGCATGTCGACCCAGGAACCGGGGAGGCGCCACTGCGTCTCGACATTGGTCCACGACAAATCGAGGGCGAGGTGAATTTGTTTTTTCATTCGTTGGCTCCCAGCGGCAACGCGCATGCACAGGTGTGACGGGAGCCTCCTTGCACCTTTGATGCCAAGCCGCGTTGTCCCTCGTGGCGCGTTGCTGCCGGTCGGCGAAAATCGCGGATAATGCTGGCTGCTATGAATGAGTATGCGTTTTGTCGCAGCGTGGCTCCGCTCACGGCGTGAGCAAAGCCGGAAACGTGGTACGCAAACGATGCTTAAAACATAGGCCTGATCGCGTTGCATTCGCATGCAATTTAATCTTGCTGCGCGCGTTCGCAGGGCGTTAGCTTTGCATAACGAGAAGCGAGCGCCGCGATGACAATCGATCAGTTTGTTCAGACAATGCTCGGCGGCCTGGCGATCGGCTGTATCTACAGTTTGATCGCGCTCGGCATCTCGATGATCATTCGCGCCACCGACATCCTGCATTTCGCGCAAGGCGAAATGCTGATGGTCGGCTCCATGGTCGGCTTGAGCGCCTACTGGATGCGCGACCTGCCGTTCCCCATCGTGCTGCTGTTCGGCATCATCGGCGGCGGACTGATTTCGACGGTGGTCGAACTGGTCGTCTACCGCACATTGCGCATGCAGCGCGTGGCGCTGATCAACATCATGATCGCGACGATCGGCGTATCGATCGTTCTGCAGAATGTCGCGCGGCTGGTCTGGGGCTCGGAGCCGCTCGGTTATCCGAGCCTGTTCGACTCCAAGGGCATCGTCGTCGCCGGTTTCGCTGTTTCGCCGCAACTGCTCTGGATCGTCATCCTCAGCGCGCTGATCATGGGCACGCTCATCTTGTTCTTCCGCTATACGCGTCTCGGCATCGCCATGCAGGCTGCGGCGCAGGACCCGGACGTTGCGCGGCTGATGGGCATCAATGTCGACCGCACAACGACGTACACCTTCGCCGTCGCCGGCATGATGGCGGGTGCGGCTGGTGTGCTGCTCGGGTCTTTGTTTTTCGCCTCGTTCAACATGGGCTTCATCACCGGCATCAAGGCATTCGTCGCCGCGACATTGGGCGGGCTCGGCAGCGTTGCCGGAGCAATGATTGGCGGATTGATCTTCGGCCTGATCGAAACCTTCTCCGGCATGCTGATCTCGACCGCTTACAAGGATGCGGTCGGCATGGTGGTGCTGATCCTCATCCTCCTCTTGATGCCGAACGGGTTGCTGACCCGCGCCGGCCGGGAGGTCTGACGTGACCCATTCCAACATTGCCCGGATTGTCGTGCTGGTGCTGCTGATCGCCGCGCCCCTGGTGCAACCGAACGCCTACTGGGTACACGTCTTCAGTCTGGCGCTGATCGGCGTCATCCTTGCCTTCTCGCAACAGTTGCTGGTCGGCATGGCCGGCATTGTTTCGCTCGGGCAGGGCGCGTTCTACGGCATCGGCGCCTACACCGCGGCGTCGCTGTCGATTGCCTATAAGCTCCCCTTCCTGCTGGCGATCCTGATCGGTGGTCTGCTGGCCGGGGCATCGAGCCTGTTGCTGGTGCCGATCGTGCGTCTGAAGGGATCGAGCCTCGCGGTCGCAACGCTTGGCTTCGCCATCATCGTTCATCTGGTGATGATGAACGAGGACTGGCTGACCGGCGGCAGCATCGGGTTGATGGACATTCCGCATCCGACCTTGTTCGGCTTGCCCGTCGGTGGTGAAACCGCATTCTACTACGTCTGCCTGGCGGTCGCGGCTCTGGTGTTCCTGACGTTCGACCGCATTGCGCATTCACGGTTCGGCCGCGCCTTGACCGCCATGTCGCAGGATGAAGAAGCCGCGCGCGCAAGCGGCGTCGCCATCTCGCTCTACAAGAGCAAGTGCTTCCTGATTGCGGCGATCGCATCGGGCATCGCCGGCGGGCTCTACGCCTATCATTCGCAATATCTCAATCCGAACGACTTCAGCTTCCAGAAGTCGATCGACATTCTGATGATGGTGATCATCGGCGGCATCGGCAGCCTGCCGGGTGCGGCGCTTGGTGCGGCGATTGTCGTGCTGGTGCCGGAAGTGTTGCGTTCGTCCGGCGAATTCCGCCTCATCCTGTTCGGCGTGATGGTCATCGTGCTGGCCGGCACCGGCAATCGCGGCCTCGCCGGTGTCATTACCGATCTGGTCAAATACGCAATTGCCCGCTGGTGGCACAAGCCTGCGCCAACGACAGCCGCAGCGAGGGTGTCATGACCCCTTTGCTCGACGTCAGCGGCCTGACGCGCCACTTCGGCGGCCTTGTTGCCGTCAATGACGTCGCGCTCGAGATCGCGCCGGGTTCGGTGCACGGCCTGATCGGGCCGAACGGCGCCGGCAAGACGACGATGCTCAACATGGTGTCCGGCCATCTTTCCTCGAGCTCTGGCTGGATCCGCTTCGAGCGCGAGTTGATCACCAAGACGCCGGTCGATGTGCGGGCGCGGCTCGGCATCCGCCGCACGTTCCAGAACCTCAAGCTGTTCCGCGAAATGACGGTGCTGGAAAACATCATGGTCGGCATGCATGGCCAGACCCAATGCGAAATCTGGCACGCACTGCTGCGCACGCCTCGGCAGAAGGCGGAAGAGGCCGCGATTGCTGAGCAGGCGCGCAAGGCGCTCGACTTTGTCGGCCTGTTGCATCTTGCCGAAATGCCCGCCGGTTCGCTGCCTTACGGCTCGCAACGCCTCGTCGAAATCGCCCGCGCGATTGTTGCAAGCCCGAAGCTTTTGCTGCTCGACGAGCCGGCCGCCGGCCTGAACGGCGCCGAGAGCAAGAAGATGGTCGGCCTCATTCGCGCGATCCGCGACAGCGGCGTCACCATCCTGCTCGTCGAACATCACATGGATGTGGTGATGCCGGCCTGCGACACGATCACCGTGCTCAATTACGGCAAGCGGCTGGCGAACGGCACGCCGGCCCAGATCAGAGAACATCCGGAAGTGATCAAGGCCTATCTCGGCGGCGGCGTGAAGCGCCGGCCGAAGGCGGATCAGCCAAAAGCAGCGGAGGCCGCTCATGCTGCGTCTTAAGAATGTCAGTGCGTCCTATGGCGCTGTCTCGGCGCTGCGCGATATCGACATCGAAGTCGGCGCCGGCGAAGTCGTGGCGCTGATCGGTTCGAACGGCGCCGGCAAGTCAACGACGTTGCGCGCGATCTCCGGTGTGGTGCGCGCCACCGGCGGCTCGATCGAATTCCAAGGCGAGGCGATCACTAACCTTTCGCCGGAGCAGATCGTCGCCCGCGGCATCGTCCATGTGCCGGAAGGCCGGCGGGTGTTTCCGAAGCTGTCGGTCAATCAGAACCTGACCGTCGGCGCCTATTCGCCGCGTGCGCATGGCAAGGAAGAGGCGACGCGCAAGCGCGTGTTCGAACTGTTTCCGCGGCTCTATGAGCGTCGTCGGCAACTGGCCGGCTCGCTCAGCGGCGGCGAACAACAGATGCTGGCTTTCGGCCGCGCGATGATGGCGCAGCCGGTGCTCTTGATGCTGGATGAGCCGTCGCTTGGACTTGCGCCGATCATCGTCGAAGAGATCGCCAAGGGCATCGAATATTTCCGCGAAAGCGGCGTCACCATTCTCCTGGTCGAGCAGAACGCCGAGCTGGCGCTGACACTGGCGACGCGCGGCTACGTCATCGAGACCGGCTCGATCGTGCTGGCCGATTCAAGCGACAGCCTTCTCGACAATCCACAGGTCTGGGCGAGCTATCTCGGGCAGCAGGAGTTCGAGCTCGATGCGGCCTCTCAGCCATCTGAAACGAAAGAGCTTGCGACACCGTAACCCGTGATCCGAACAACAGGAGATGACGATGCGTTTTCGACATGTGAGTAGCGTCTGTATGGCCGCCTTGATGATGGCGGCTGCGATTTCTGCGTCGTCCGCCGATACGCTCAAGGTCGGCGTGTTCGGTCCGTTCACTGGCGACGCCGCCGCCATGGGCTCGAGCCAGAAGGAAGCCATCACACTCGCGGTCGACGAGAAGAACGCCGCCGGCGGCATTCGTGGCGAAAAGATCGAACTGATCTATGCCGATGACAGCGGCAAGCCGGAAGAGGCGGTCAATTCGGTCAAGCGTCTCATCTCGCGCGACAATGTGCTGATCAGCATTGGCAGCATCAGCAGCCCGGCGAGCCTCGCCGCCGCGCAGGTCAGCCGTCAGTCGGAAGTGCCGCAGATCGTTGTTGCCGGCACGGCGCAGCGCATCACCACGCAAGGCAACAAGTGGGTGTTCCGTTCACCGGTGCCTGACACCAAGCTGGTCGCCGATCTCGTGGACTTCATCCACGAGAAATTCCCGAATGTGACCAAGTTCGCGTTCCTCTATGTGAACGACGACTTCGGCCGCGGCGGGTTTGAGGCGTTCAAGAAGGCCGGCGAAAAGTACGGCTTCGAGATCGTTGCCGAAGAGCGCTACACCCGCGGCGATATCGACTTCACCGCGCAGCTTGGTCGCGTCAAGGCAAGCCCGGCGCAGGCGATGGTCGAATGGTCGCGTTATGCTGAAGCCGCGCTCGTCGCCAAGCAGTTCGCCCAGACCGGTCTGACGCTGACGCGCTTCGGTTCGGACGGCATTGCCACGCCGAAGTTCGTTGAACTCGGCGGCCCGGCGACGGACGGCATCTACTTCACCTCGCACTTCAGCGCGGCGACGGCGTCCGACATTCCGGCGGCGAAGGCTTTCATCGCCAAATATGAGAAGGCGTTCGGGCGCGTGCCGGACTCCTATGCATCGGAAGCTTATGACGCCACCACCATGGCGATGATGGCGCTGGAAGGCGCCGGCAAGGCCGACCGCACAGCGGTGCGTGATGCGCTCGCCAAGGTCAGCTTCGAAAGCACCCGCGGCGCCTTCAAGTTCGATGAAAAGGGCGATCCGCTGCTGACCACCCATGTCGTCAAGATCGTCGGCGGCAAGGAAACCAACGCCCGCAACACGCCGGTTCAGAACTAACGAAACGCGACCGCCCGGGCATCAACCCGGGCGGTTCTTTCTTCCATGCGCGAGGGACCCATGACGGACGTCAAGATCATCAAGTCGGAAAATGCGCGGCCGATCGCGCACTACTCGGAAGCGACCGTCGCCGATGGGCTGATCTTTGCCGCCGGGCAACTCGCCAGCGACTTCAAGACCGGCGTTGCGCCGGAAGCGCGCCGGCATCCGAACTTTCCGTATTACGGTTCCGACATCAAACTGCAGACGCGGTTCATCCTCGACAATCTGGTGCGGACCTTCGCCGCCGCCGGTTCGTCGCTGGAGCAGGTTGTCAAGGCGCAGGTGTTCCTGACCGACCTCAAGGACTTCGCCGGCTTCGACGAAGTGTGGCGCGAATATTTCAAGGTGCCGCCGCCGCGCACCACCATCGGCATGCATGAGCTGTTGATCAAGGACACGCTGATCGAGATCGACCTGATCGGCTATGCGCCGAGCGACACGTTGAGCCACACGGTCATTACCTCGGACAATCCGAAGCCCATCGCCAATTATTCGGAAGCGATCCGAGTTGGCGACTTGGTGTTTGCCGCCGGCCATCTCGCCAGCGACTTCAAGACGGGCGTGACGCCGGAAGCGCGCCGGCATGAGAACTTTCCCTATTACGGCTCCGACATCCAGCTGCAGACCGACTATGTGCTGCGCTGCCTGAAGAACACCTTCGAGGCGGCGGGCAGTTCGCTCGATCATGTCGTCAAGGCGCAGGTGTTTCTCACCGACCTCAATGATTTCGCCGGCTTCGACCAAGTCTGGAAGAAATATTTCAAGGTGCCGCCGCCCCGCTCGACCATCGGCACCACCGGATTGCTGGTCCGTGACACCTTGGTTGAAATCGATCTGATCGGTTACGTGCCGCGCGCCGGCCTGCAGCATGAAGTGATCTGGTCGGGCGGCACCAAGCCGATCGCCAATTACTCCGAGGCCTTCACGGTCGGCAATTATGTGTTCGCGGCCGGGCAGGTGGCGTCCGACTTCAAGACCGGCGTCCCGGCGGAAGCGCGCAAGCACGAGAACTTCCCGTATTACGGCTCGGACATAAAACTGCAGACCGTCTTCATCATGGAAAACCTGAAGAAGACATTTGAAGCCGCGGGCAGTGGCCTCGACAAAATCGTCAAGTCGCAGGTGTTCCTGACCGATCTCGCCGACTTCAGCGACTTCGACGAAGTGTGGAAGACGTATTTTGAGGTCCCGCCGCCGCGGACAACCGTCAAGACCAGCGGCTTGCTGCTGAAAGGTGGCCTGATCGAGATCGACCTGATCGGCGTCAAGCGGTAGCGACCCGCGCCTTGATTTCGCAGGAAAAGTGTGGCCCTAAGCTACGCCTACAGAACGCGCTCTGGTTCCGCGGGTGTAGCTCAATGGTAGAGCAGCAGCCTTCCAAGCTGAATACGAGGGTTCGATTCCCTTCACCCGCTCCAGCCTTCGCTCGCACGACTGTCTAGAGTGACTCTAAATCACTGATGTTGCGCGTAAAACGCCGCGTGCAGTAGGGTGGGGAACCGGCCGATGTGCTGGTTCTTGGGCCATTCCGCCCATTACTCTTTTGCGAGGCTGCGCACACGTGTCGGATACTGAAATTGAGAAGACCGAGTTGAGCCGCGCGAAGCGTCTGAAGGCCGCAACGACCGAAACGCACGAGCGGCTCGATCAATCAATCATGACGCAAAAGCCGTTCGCCAGCCGCGAGCGCTACGGCAAATTCGTCGAGGTGCAGCACCAGTTTCACCGCGAGATCGACGCGCTCTATTCGAGCGACGTGCTCGACAAGATGCTGCCCGACCTCGATGGCCGCCGCCGGCTGCAGCTGATCGAGCAGGATCTGGCCGATCTCGGCATTGCCTCCCCACTGACGGCGTCGGCCCCGGCCTTCGCCGCCGGCGACGATGTCGATGTGCCGACCGCGCTCGGCTGGCTCTATGTCGCCGAGGGCTCCAATCTCGGCGCCGCGTTCCTGCTGAAAGAAGCGGCCAAGCTTGGCCTGTCGGAAACGCTCGGCGCGCGCCATCTGGCGGCGGCGCCGGAAGGCCGCGGCCTGCACTGGAAGACTTTCGTCGCGGCGCTCGACGCATTGCAGCTCGATGCGGCGGACGAGGGGCGGGTGATCGATGGCGCCAAGGCCGCCTTCACGCGCGTCCAGGGACTGGTCAAAGAGCGCATGGCTCAAGAAGCCGTCGAGCAGGCCGCGCTTTAGGTCATTTGGCGGGCGAGGCCGGGTTGGCCTCGCTGCCATCGAGCGGGCTGGCCAGGCAGGGGTCAAGCAAGGCGTGGTTCGGGTCGACCCGCCGGTACGCGCCCTTGATGACCACCTTGTCGCCCGGCTTCATGTCATTGGACTGGTAGGTGACGCACATCACCCGGACGTCCGGCAGGTTGCACACCACCAGGTACCAGAGGGCACCGTCGGTCTGTACCGCGGTCAGGGGGCCGTCGACCGACAGGTCGATCCGCTCGTCCGGCTCACCGAGGCCCTCCGCCATGGCGCGAATCTGGTCGCAACGGGCCGACTCCCTGGCCGGCACCTCGGCCGGGGAAAAAGCCGGCCGGTTGGTGAAAAGGTCGTCGGCGCGGGCATTCGCGACGGCAAAGGCGCATAGCAAGGCAATGAGTCGCACAAGGGTGATCACGGTTCCTCGCAATGTCCCGGTTTCGGGGCGCTTTGGGCGGGAATTCGGCCCGAAATGAGGCTAATCCGCCTTCGCCCACGGTCTTACACCCCTTGCAAAGTCGCACTCTATAATGCATGACTTCGGCGCGGCGGACCCCTAGGGTCCGCCGCTTCCGCTTCCGGAGGGGTGTAGCTCAGTTGGTAGAGCACCGGTCTCCAAAACCGGGGGTCGTAGGTTCGAGCCCTACCGCCCCTGCCAGGCAGGAGGTTACCTCCCGCCGGCAGGACCCGAAGGGTAGATTTGCTTTTGGCAAAGTCCTAAGGGCAAGCGAAAGCGGAAGTGCGTGACTAGATAGTGCGGGTCGAGGCGGCATTCGGTTTTAAGGTTGAGCGACTATGGCAACGTCCCCGTTCAAGTTTCTGCAGGAAGTGCGTGAGGAAACGCGCAAGGTCACCTGGCCTTCGCGCAAGGAAACCATGATCACGACCGCGATGGTCTTCGTGATGGTGGCGATCTCCTCGATCTTCTTTCTGGTCGCGGATCAAATCATCCGTATCGCCGTGACATTCGTTCTCGGCCTCGGAAGCTAAAGGCCCAAGAGATGAGCGACAGCGACACATCAGTGACGACCAAGCCGAAGCGCTGGTACATCGTGCATGCCTACTCGAACTTCGAGAAGAAGGTTCAGGAGTCGATCCGCGAGCAGGCCAAGCAGCGCAATCTGGAAGATCACTTCGACGAAATCCTGGTGCCGGTCGAAACGGTCACCGAAGTGCGCCGTGGCCGCAAGGTCAATTCCGAGCGCAAGTTTTTTCCCGGCTATGTGCTGGTCAAGATGAGCCTGACCGACGAGGTCTACCATCTGATCAAGAACACGCCGAAGGTCACAGGCTTCCTCGGTTCGGACAACAAGCCGATGCCGATCACGGAAGCCGAAGCCAATCGCATCCTGCACCAGGTGCAGGAAGGCATTGAGCGGCCGAAGCCGTCCGTGTCGTTCGAAGTCGGCGAGAATGTCCGCGTGTCGGACGGTCCTTTCGCCTCGTTCAACGGGGTGGTCGAGGAAGTCGACGAAGCGCGTTCGCGCGTCAAGGTCGCGGTGTCGATCTTCGGCCGCGCTACGCCGGTGGAACTGGAATTCGGTCAGGTCGAGAAGCTCTGATCGTTTACTGAGGGCGCACTCAGCGCCCTTGGATAGAAGCGTGGGAGGTGAGGCAGCTCAAGCCGGCTGTCAAAATCCGAACCACAAATGAAAGGTGAGATATGGCTAAGAAGATTACTGGATTCCTCAAACTGCAAGTGCCGGCTGGCGCTGCCAACCCGTCGCCCCCGATCGGGCCGGCGCTCGGTCAGCGCGGTCTAAACATCATGGAGTTCTGCAAGGCGTTCAACGCGCAAACCCAGAAGATGGAAAAGAACACGCCGATCCCGGTGGTCATCACGACCTATCAGGACCGCTCGTTCACCTTCGAACTGAAGACCCCGCCGGTGTCCTACTTCCTCAAGAAGGCCGCCAACCTGCAGAGCGGCTCCAAGACTCCGGGCCGCGAAGTCGCGGGTTCGGTCACCAAGGCGCAGATCAATGAGATCGCCAAGGAGAAGATGAAGGACCTTAACTGCGAATCGATCGAAGCCGCCGCCAAGATGATTGCTGGCTCGGCTCGTTCGATGGGCCTCACGGTGGCGGAGTAATCGATCATGGCAATTGGAAAACGTACTGTCGCCATCCGTGAAGGCGTCGATCGCGAAAAGACCTATACCGTGGCGGAAGCCGTCAAGCTGGTGAAGGAACGCGCCAAGGCGAAGTTCGATGAGACCATCGAAATCGCGATGAACCTCGGCGTCGATCCGAAGCATGCCGACCAGATGGTCCGTGGCGTGTGCAACCTGCCGAACGGTTCGGGCCGCACCATGCGCGTGGGCGTGTTCGCCCGTGGCGCCAAGGCGGAAGAAGCCAAGGCTGCCGGTGCCGATGTTGTCGGCGCCGAAGACCTGGTGGAAATCGTCAATAGCGGCAAGATCGACTTCGATCGCTGCATCGCGACCCCGGACATGATGCCGCTCGTCGGTCGCCTCGGTAAGGTGCTCGGCCCGCGCGGCATGATGCCGAACCCGAAGGTCGGCACCGTGACCATGGACATCGCAACAGCGGTGAAGGCGTCCAAGGGCGGTTCGGTCGAGTTCCGTGTCGAAAAGGCCGGCATCGTGCAGGCCGGCGTCGGCAAGGCCTCGTTCTCGGAAGAGAAGCTGGTCCAGAACATCATGGCGTTTGCGGACGCGGTGCAGAAGGCGAAGCCGCCGGGCGCCAAGGGGCACTACATCAACCGTGTCGCCGTCTCCTCGACGATGGGCCCGGGCGTGAAGGTCGACTCGTCGACCCTGTTCCCGGCCAAGGTCTAAACGACCTTTTTCAGAGCTAAGGAAGGCCCGGTCCGAAAGGATCGGGCCTTTTTCTTTTGCGGTCGCGCTCGTAATCGGGCTACCCGCCCGGCAGCCTTGTCGATTGTGCGAAAAACGCATACATTTCAACGACGGAGACCGTCATGACCACGATGAATTCCGAAGTTTATGATGCGCTGCTGTCCGCCGGCGCCGACGAGACGAAGGCGCGTAAGGCGGCCGAGAGCGTAGCGGCTTTTGACGGCCGCTTTTCCAAGATCGAGAGCGATCTTGGTCTCGTGAAGTGGATGTTGGGCTTCAATCTCGCGCTCACCATCGGTGTTTTGGCGCGCCTGTTCCTGCGCAGTTAGCCGAATACCCACCTCATCCGACGTCCTCTCTCAGCCGGAACGGTCTAGGCCAAAAGTCTCGGCCTCTTTCTGCTGAACCCGGCCTTGCCGTTGGCGTTATCCACCCTAGATCGATTCAAAGGTATCTCCGGTGGGAGATGCTTCCGAATTGAGACGTCTTTGACGAAAGGCGTCTGCAGGAGGGGTCCAATGCCGTCTTACAAGCTCACCGTGAATGGGCAGGCGCACGATGTCGATGCGCTGCCCGATACGCCGCTCCTCTGGGTGCTGCGTGACAACCTCAAAATGACCGGGACCAAGTTCGGCTGCGGCGTCGCTCAATGCGGCGCCTGCACTGTCTATATGGACGGTAGCCCGCTGCGCTCCTGCACCATGCCGGTCTCCGGCATCGGAAGCAGCGAGATCACCACCATTGAAGGTCTCGCCGGCAAGGAAGCCGCTGCGGTGCAGAAAGCCTGGGTGGCGCGTGACGTGCCGCAATGCGGCTACTGCCAGTCCGGCCAGGTCATGAGCGCCATTTCGCTGCTGCAAACCAACCCGAAGCCGACCGACAACGACATCGACCTCGCCATGAATGGCAACATCTGTCGCTGCGCGACCTATGTCCGTATCCGCGCCGCCATCCATGATGCTGCCAAAACGTTGGAGGGCTAAGCCATGAACCTCCAGCACCTCAAGAACGCCGTTGCGAACACTACACTATCGCGCCGCACGATGCTGCAGGGCGCCGCCGGTCTGGTCATTGCTTTCAATCTGCCGACGCTCGCCAAAGGCCAGACGGCCGCCGCGCCGGCGGACGGCAAGTTTGCACCGAATGCTTTCATTCGCATCGCGCCGGACAATACCGTGACCGTGTTGTCGAAGCATATCGAGATGGGGCAGGGGCCTTACACCGGCCTGACGACGATCGTTGCTGAAGAGCTCGATGCCGACTGGTCGCAGATGCGCGCGGACGGCGCGCCGGCCGACAACAAACTTTACAACAACCTCGCCTTCGGCCCGATCCAGGGCACTGGTGGTTCGAGCGCCATTGCCAACTCATTCGATCAGTTGCGCAACGCCGGTGCGAGTGCGCGCGCCATGCTGGTGCAGGCCGCGGCCGATCAATGGAAGGTCGCGCCCGGCACGATCACCGTCAGCAAGGGTGTTGTCAGGCACGCGGCGTCCAATCGGCAGGCGACGTTCGGTGAACTGGCGACAGCGGCGGCGAAGTTGCCGGTACCGGCGAATGTGACGCTGAAGAAGCCGGAAGACTTCACGCTGATCGGCAAGGAAGGCGTTGTGAAACGCCTCGACAGCACCAGCAAGGCCAACGGCACCGCGCAATTCACCATCGATATCAACGAACCGAACATGCTGACGGTGCTCGTTGCGCATCCGCCGCGCTTCGGCGGCAAGGTTGGCAGTGTTGATGATACCGAGGCGCGCAAGATCCCCGGCGTCGTCGACGTGAAGACATTGTCATCGGGCGTTGCGGTTTACGCCAATGGCATGTGGCCGGCGATGAAGGGCCGCGAAGCGCTCAAGATTACCTGGGACGAGAGCGCCGCGGAAAAGCGCGGGTCTCCGGAATTGCTTTCCGAGTACAGAGCACTCGCCAGTAAAAAAGGCATTGTCGCGGGCAAGGAAGGCGATGCCGAAGGCGCCTTGGCCAAGGCATCCAAAGTCATTGAGGCCGAGTACGTTTTCCCGTATCTGGCACACGCGCCAATGGAGCCGCTTAACGGCTTCATCACATGGGACGGCGAGCAGGCTGTTGCCAAATATGGCTGCCAATTCCAGACGATCGATCAGGGCGCCATTGCCAAGGTTCTCGGCATCAATCCGGAGCAGGTGAAAATCGAAATGTTGATGGCAGGCGGCAGCTTCGGCCGCCGTGCGCAGGCGAGCGGCGAACTCGTGGTCGAACTGGCCGAGGCGGCGAAAGCCATCGGCCCCGGCAAGCCGGTCAAGCTGGTGCGCACGCGCGAGGACGACATTCGCGGTGGTTATTATCGTCCGATGTTCGTGCACCGCATGAAGGGCGCGGTCGAGAACGGCAAGATCACGGCGTGGAGCAACACCGTGGTCGGCCAGTCTTTCATCGCCGGCTCGGCTATGGCCGGCATGATCAAGGATGGCATCGACCCGACGCAGGTCGAAGGCTCGCGCGAGTTGCCTTACGTCGTCGAGAACTTCCAGTGCGATCTGCACACGGCGAGCGTCGGCATTCCGACTCTGTGGTGGCGGTCGGTTGGGCACACGCACACGGCCTATGCTGTGGAGTCGTTTATCGACGAACTGTTGGTCGCGGCCGGCAAGGATCCTGTCGCCGGCCGGCTGGAGTTGCTGACCAAGGACAAGAGCAAGCGGCTCGCCGGCGTCCTCAAAGCTGTCGCCGAATTGGCGCAGTGGAAGGGACCGAAACTGGCAAATGGCCACGCGCTTGGCGTTGCGGTGGTCGAAAGCTTCAAAACCTATGTTGCGCAGATCGCTGAAGTGTCGATCGGCGAGGGCGGTGAGCCGCGCGTTCACAAAGTGTGGTGCGCGGTCGATTGCGGCGTTGCCGTCAACCCGGATGTGATCCGTGCGCAAATGGAAGGCGGCATCGGCTTCGGTGTTGGCCACATTCTCTATGCCGATCTGCCGATTGATGGCGGCCGTGTCGTGCCGGGCAACTTCGACGGCTATCGCTCGCTGCGTATTCACGAAATGCCGGAGGTCGAAGTCGTTATCGTCAAGTCGACCGAGAAGCCGACCGGCGTCGGTGAACCCGGCGTGCCGCCGATTGGTCCGGCGATTGCCAATGCGATGGCGCAACTCGGTGTGCAGCGTCCGCGCAGCCTGCCGATTGTACCGGCGAAGGGGACTGTCTGATGCGGTGGCCCCTTATTGTTGGTGGTGTGCTGGCTGCTGCTCTGGTCACGACGGCGCCGATGATGCTGGCATCGCGGTCGGTCGGGCAGACCGTCGCCGCGTCGCAAGCGGATACGTTGCGGCCGGTGGCGAGCTTTGACGCGATCAAGGACCAGCGCGCGCGTTCGATTGCGCTGTTTCAGGAAGCCGGCAAGGTCATTGAAAGCCCGCGCTGCATGAACTGCCACCCGGCTACCGACCGGCCGACGCAAGGCGAGAAGATGACGCCGCATCAGCCATGGGTCGTCCGCGGTCCGGACGGCTTCGGCGCAGAAGCCGGATTGCGATGCGGCACCTGTCACCATGCCGAGAACTTCGATCCGGCGCGCGTGCCGGGTCATCCGGAATGGCATCTCGCGCCCATCGAGATGGCTTGGCAGGGCAAGTCGCTCGGCCAGATCTGCGAGCAGCTCAAGGATCCGGCCCGCAATGGCGGCAAGGACATGGCCAAGATGATCGACCACATGGCCAACGACTCGCTTGTCGGCTGGGGCTGGAAGCCGGGAGCCGGGCGCAAGCCGGCGCCGGGAACCCAGGCCGAGTTCGGCGCGATCTTCAAGGCCTGGGTCGAAACCGGGGCGGTTTGCCCCGGTTAAGGCCGGTTACGATTAGTAACCTGTAGGGCCAGAGCGCCGGTCAAGGGCCTGTTCGAAAGGCCTTGGCAAAGCGATTGAGAAAGTCTAAATGGAGCCCATCGGGCGTGCCGGCCCAGTTTGTCGGCACGCCTTTGCGCGTCTCTCAAAATCGATGGTGATCCGACTTCATTCCTTTTAGACATCCAAGCGGGATATCTGAAAGGGAGAAACCGGGCATTTTCGAGCGTTGAGAGGCACCTGTCCAAGACTGCCGGCGCCGATGGCCTGATACGGCCTGACGCTTAAACCCTCACTTTCGGGGGCCAGCATAGACGGGGAAGAGACCCGAATTTGCGGGGCCTCAAGGCCTTAGCCAAGTCGGTTCGAAACCTCGGATACCTGTTTCATGACCTTCGGTCATGTCCCAGGGGGCAGGCTAAACGTGGTTGTCCTGTCCAAAGGGTTGCAAGTTGCGGCCCCATGGCGGGATGGCTGGGTATAACCCCGGCGGCTCCCGTTTCATGCGGGCAAGCCGTCACAACCGGAAAGAGCTTGCAGTGGATCGAGCGGCAAAAGCAGAGTCCATCACCGAACTGAGCGGCGTCTTCAAAACCGCGCAAGTCGTTGTGGTGGCTCACTATGCGGGCCTCACGGTCGCCCAAATGCAGAAGCTGCGTCAGCAGATGAAGCAGGTCGGCGCATCCGTGAAGGTCGCGAAGAACCGTCTCGCCCTTATTGCGCTCAAAGACACCGACTGCGTTGCCATTTCGCCCCTGCTCAAGGGACCGACCGTGATCGCTTATTCAAACGATCCCGTGGCTGCGCCGAAGGTGGCCGTCGAATTTGCCAAGGCGAACGAACAGTTCGTCATCCTTGGCGGAACGATGGGCAAAACAGCTCTGGATCAGAACGGCGTCAAGGCTCTCGCCTCGCTGCCGTCTCTGGACGAACTGCGTGCGAAGCTCCTCGGCCTTCTCGTATCGCCGGCGACCAAGATCGCGCAGCTCACCAACGCACCCGCGGCCAAGGTCGCGCGCGTTATCCAGGCCTATGCTGCCAAGAGCGAAGCGGCCTGACGGCTCACTGATCAAACCCAACCGACTGGTTTCGAACCAAAATAGGAACTGACACAATGGCTGACCTGCAGAAGATCGTCGACGAATTGTCGAAGCTGACCGTCCTGGAAGCGGCGGACCTCGCGAAGTTGCTTGAAGAGAAGTGGGGCGTTTCCGCCGCCGCCGCCGTCGCCGTTGCCGGCCCGGCTGCTGGTGGTGGCGCTGCCGCCGCCGAAGAGAAGACCGAGTTCACTGTGATGCTGACCGCCGCTGGCGATAAGAAGATCGAAGTGATCAAGGAAGTGCGTGCTCTCACCGGCCTGGGCCTCAAGGAAGCCAAGGATCTGGTCGAAGGCGCGCCGAAGGCCGTTAAGGAAGGCGTCAACAAGGAAGAAGCCGACAAGATCAAGGCTACCCTTGAGAAGGCCGGCGCCAAGGTTGAGCTTAAGTAGTCTCATACCTATCTAAAGAGAATGCCGGCGACGCCTCAGGCGCACCGGCATTCCGTTAAACCGTAAGATACCCCGGGGCTTATACCCCGGGGCTATCTGCCAGAAGAACGCGGTGAGAGCCGATCGGGTCCCGCCAAAATCGTGAAACGGCGCAAAAAGCCCGGTCACGATCGAGTGTGTTGAAGAGTGCGGCGGTTCGGACGACGTCCGAATCAATTAGAAAACGGGTTTCGCCCCGACGCTTGTCCTGATGGTCGCGATGGATGCGACTGTTTGGAGAAGCGCCCGCGCTGGCCCCCGACATTGAATCGAGAGAAACAAACGATGGCGCAGACGTTTACCGGTCGCAAGCGCGTAAGAAAATTTTTCGGATAAATCAAGGAAGTGGCGGAGATGCCGAACCTCATCGAGGTTCAGAAGGCATCCTATGACCAATTCCTGATGGTCAAAGAGCCCACCGGCGGTCGCCCGGACGAGGGCCTGCAGGCGGTTTTCCGCTCGGTTTTCCCGATTTCCGATTTCTCCAAGTCCTCGATGCTCGAATTCGTCAAGTACGAATTCGAACCGCCGAAGTATGACGTCGACGAGTGCCGCCAGCGCGGCATGACCTTCGCGGCACCGCTGAAAGTGACGCTGCGCCTCATTGTATTCGACATCGATGAAGAGACGGGCGCCCGTTCGGTCAAGGACATCAAGGAGCAGGACGTCTACATGGGCGATATCCCGCTCATGACCATGAACGGCACCTTCATCGTCAACGGCACCGAGCGCGTCATCGTCTCGCAGATGCACCGTTCGCCGGGCGTGTTCTTCGACCACGACAAGGGCAAGACCCATTCGTCGGGCAAGCTCTTGTTCGCCGCCCGTATCATCCCGTATCGCGGTTCCTGGCTCGACATCGAATTCGACGCCAAGGACATCGTCTATGCGCGTATCGATCGCCGCCGCAAGATTCCGGTGACGTCGCTGATGTACGCGCTTGGCCTGGACAGCGAGGAAATCCTCCGCACGTTCTACAAGCACGTGAATTACAAGCGCACCAAGGATGGCTGGCGCGTTCCGTTCGATGCCAACCGTCTCAAGGGCTACAAGGCCGTCAACGATCTGATCGATGCCGATACCGGCAAGGTCGTGGTCGAAGCCGGCAAGAAGCTTTCCGTGCGTCAGGCCCGCCAGTTGCAGGAGAAGGGTCTCAAGCATCTGCGCATGGCCGATGAAGAGTTGATCGGCCACTACATCGCCGAGGACCTCGTCAATGTGAAGACCGGCGAGATCTACGTCGAAGCCGGCGCGGAAATCGACGAGAAGAACCTCAAGGTTCTGGCCGAGGCCGGCTACAAAGATCTGCCGCTGCTCGACATCGACCACGTCAATGTCGGCGCCTACATCCGCAACACGCTGACCGTCGACAAGAACATGACGCGTGAAGACGCGCTGTTCGACATCTATCGCGTCATGCGCCCCGGCGAACCGCCGACCGTGGACACCGCCGAGGCGATGTTCCGCTCGCTGTTCTTCGACTCGGAGCGTTACGATCTCTCGGCCGTCGGCCGCGTGAAGATGAACATGCGCCTCGAACTCGATGCGCCGGACACGATGCGCGTTCTCCGCAAGGACGACATCCTGTCGGTCATCCGCACGCTGGTCGATCTGCGTGACGGCAAGGGCGAAATCGACGACATCGACAATCTCGGCAATCGCCGCGTTCGTTCGGTCGGTGAGTTGATGGAGAACCAGTACCGTATCGGTCTGTTGCGCATGGAGCGCGCGATCAAGGAGCGCATGTCGTCGGTCGATATCGACACCGTCATGCCGCAGGATTTGATCAACGCGAAGCCTGCCGCTGCTGCCGTGCGCGAGTTCTTCGGCTCGTCGCAGCTGTCGCAGTTCATGGATCAGACCAACCCGCT
>JAURVZ010000033.1 GCA_030655215.1 Pseudolabrys sp.
GGAGCGATGCGCCGCTTTCTTCGCCGGTCGGGCACGCGACGCCGCCTTTTTCGCAGGCGCAGCCTTGGCCGGCGCTTCCTTGGCGGACGTCTTGGCGGCTCCCTTGCCGCCCTTCAAGCTCTGCTGCAGCGCGTCCATCAGGCTGATGACGTTGTCAGGGCGCTCTTCCTTGTCGGCTGCCTTCTGCGGCTTGCCGGACACCTTGCTCTCGACCAGCTTCTTCAGCGCGTTCTCATAATGATCCTCGAACTTCGAGGGATCGAAGTGCGACGCCTTGCTGTCGAGGATATGCACAGCCAGGTCGATCATGTCCTTGGAAATCTTCGGGCTCTTGATGTCGTCGAAGTAGTCTTCCTCGTCGCGTACTTCGTAGGGATAACGCAGCGTGGTGCCGATCAGGCCCTGGCCCAGCGGCTCGATGGCGATGATGTGCTCTCGGTTGGTCAGCACGATGCGCGCCAGTGCCACGCGGTCCTTGTCCTTCATGGCATCGCGGATCACGGCGAAGGCGTCCATGCCGGCCTTGCCGTCCGGCGCGATGTAATAGGGATTGTTGAGATAGCGCTTGTCGATCTCGTCGCGCGGCACGAAGCTGTCGATGTCGATCGTGTGGTTGCTCTCGATCTGGACCTCGTCGAGCTCTTCCTTCGCGATCTCGATGTACTCGCCTTTGGAGACCTCGAAGCCGCGCGCCTTCTGCTCCTTCTCGACGATGTCGCCGGTCTCGGCATCGATCATCTGCTGCTTCAGCCGGTTGCCGGTTTCCTTGTTGATCATGTGGAAACGGGTTTTCTCGACCGTGGTCGAGGCCGGGTAGAGAACCACGGGGCAGGTGACGAGAGAGAGCTTCAGGGAGCCTTTCCAGTAGGCGCGGGGCGGGGCCATGTGACGTCCTCCAACTCAGATACCGGAAAGGGCACCGACCGCGCAAAGCCTTGCGCCGGCGGTATAAACTTGGAACTTCAACGGGAACTGCCTGTTTTGGTTCCGGGCGCGGAACGCGTCGTCTGGTAGCGTCAGTGGGGTCATTCCGTGGTCGACAAGCAGCTCTCCCTCTATCGCAAGAAACGCGACTTCGAGCAGACCCGGGAGCCCTCGGGCGAGGCCGCGGTGACATCCTCTGAGCGGCGACGCTTTGTGATCCAGAAACACGATGCGACCAGATTGCACTACGACCTGCGCCTGGAGTTCGACGGCGTGTTCAAGTCATGGGCCGTGACACGCGGACCGTCGCTCGATCCGGCCGACAAGCGGCTCGCGGTCGAGGTCGAGGATCACCCGCTCGATTACGGCGATTTCGAAGGCACCATTCCGAAGGGACAGTATGGCGGCGGCACGGTGCAACTCTGGGACCGGGGCTACTGGGAATCCGAAAATCCCGAAAAGGGCTTCAAGAACGGCGACCTGAAATTCACGCTGGAAGGCGAGAAGCTGCATGGCGGCTTCGTGCTGGTGCGGATGAAACACGACCGCAACGGCGGCAAGCGCACCAACTGGCTGCTGATCAAGCACCGGGACGAATTCGTCAGAGAGGGCAAGGCCAACAAGCTGCTGGACGGCGACGCCTCCGTGGCCTCGGGCCGCTCGATGGCCGAGATCGCGGCAGGCAAGGGAAAGGCCCCCAAACCGTTCATGACCGGCAAGGCCGCGAAGCCTCAGGCCGATGCCGTCTGGGACTCCAATCACGGCCTCGCGGCCGACGAGCGCGCCGGCAAGTCCGTCAAGACCAAGGCCGATGTCGCTGCCAAGAAGGCGCCGGCGAAGAAGCCGGTCGCCAGGAAGGCCGCGGCAAACTCCGCTGCGCTGAAGAAGGTCGCGGCCATGCCCGGCTTTGTCGAGCCGCAACTCTGCGTTTCCGTGGATCGGCCGTCGTCCGCGGCAGGCTGGGCGCACGAGATCAAGTTCGACGGCTACCGCGTGCAACTCCGCATCGAGGACGGCAAGGCGACGCTGAAGACCCGCAAGGGGCTGGACTGGACCGGTAAATTCCAGGCGATCGCGAAAGAAGCGGCCGGCCTGCCGGACGCCATCATCGACGGTGAGGTCGTCGGCCTCGATTCCAACGGCGCGCCGGATTTCGCGGCATTGCAGGCGGCGCTGTCTGACGGCAAGACCGATACGCTCATCTTCTTCGTGTTCGACCTGCTGTTCGCCGACGGCGAGGACATGCGAAAGCTGCCGCTCGATGAACGCAAGGCGCGCCTGAAGGATCTGCTCGAGATTGCGCGCGGCAAGCGCAAGGAGAACCTGATCCGCTACGTCGATCATTTCGAGACCGGCGGCGACGCTATTTTGCAGTCGGCCTGCAAACTGTCGCTGGAGGGCATCGTATCGAAGAAACTCTCGGCCCCGTACAATTCCGGCCGCTCGGACAACTGGACCAAGGCCAAATGCCGCGCCGGCGATGAGGTCGTGATCGGCGCGTGGAAGAGCAATGCCGGTAAATTCCGCTCGCTGATGGTCGGCGTCCATCGCGGCGAGCATCTGGCCTATGTCGGCGTGGTCGGCACCGGCTTCGGCGCCGACAAGGTCAAGGCGATCATGCCCGCGTTAAAAGAAGCCGCGGCGAAGACCAGCCCGTTCGGCGGCAAGGAGACGCCGCCCGGCGGCCGCGAGGTGCACTGGCTGAAGCCTGAGCTGGTGGCGGAAATCGAGTTTGCCGGCTTCACCGGCGCCGGCATGGTTCGTCAGGCCTCGTTCAAGGGGCTGCGTCTCGATAAGCCAGCCGAGGAGGTCGAGGCCGAGACCCCGAAGAAGACCGAACTCGCGGAGCCCAGGCCGCGTGCGGCGAAGAAGGGGGCAGCGGCCGCGCCCGTCAGGAAAACGTCAAGCGGCACGGCAAGCGTGATGGGCGTGGCGATCTCCAAGCCCGACAAGGAATTATGGCCCGATGCCTTCGACGGCGAGCCGGTGACCAAGCGCGACCTCGCCGAATATTTCGAGGCGGTAGGCGACTGGATGATCGGTTATTTGAAGGGCCGGCCGTGTTCGATCGTGCGTGCCCCGGACGGCATCAAGGGCGACCAGATGTTCTTCCAGCGTCACGCCATGCCCGGCACGTCGAACCTGCTCGAACTGGTCAAGGTCTCCGGCGACCGCAAACCCTATCTGCAGATCGACCGCGTCGAAGGCCTGGCCGCGGTGGCGCAGATCGGCGGGCTGGAATTGCATCCGTGGAATTGCGCGCCGGATGCGCCGGAAGTCCCCGGTCGTCTGGTGTTCGATCTCGATCCGGCGCCGGATGTCGAGTTCTCGGTGGTGATGGACGCCGCGCGCGAGATGCGGGAGCGGCTGACGGCGCTCGGACTCGAAAGCTTCTGCAAGAGCACCGGCGGCAAGGGCCTGCATGTGGTGACGCCGCTGGCCCACGGCGCCAAGGACAAGGTCGACTGGAAGGTCGCCAAGGCTTTCGCGCAAGGCGTCTGCCAGGCGATGGTGACCGACGTTCCCGACCGCTACTTGATCAACATGTCCAAGAAGCTGCGTGGCGGAAAGATTTTTCTCGATTATCTGCGCAACGACCGGATGTCGACGGCGGTGGCCGTGCTGTCGCCGCGCGCGCGCGACGGCGCCACGGTGTCGATGCCGCTGACCTGGGCGCAGCTCCGCAGCGATCTAGATCCTAAAAAATTCACCATCCGCACCGTGCCGGCGCTGCTGAAGAAGACCAAGGCATGGGACGGCTATGAGGATGCGGAGAAGCCGCTGAAGCCGGCGATCAAGAAGCTGGGCATTTAAGCGCGGGTCAATGAGCAGTAGGCGATGGCTGCTCTCCCACACTCGCTGTCGTCGCCCGGCTTGACCGGGCGATCCAGTAAACGCAGGCGATAGTGTTAGAAATGCGCGGCTGGTGTTTACTGGATCACCCGCATGCGCGGGTGACGACGGATGAGATTGGTGGAAGCAGGCTCGGCAAATTTTTATTGCCCAAAAAAAAACGCGCGGCCCGTTTCTGGACCGCGCGCTTTTGCAAAATGCTGAGAGTTTACAGCTTGCCGAGCAGCAGGAGGATCAGCTGGATCACGATGATCAGGCCGAGACCGCCGCCGCCGTAAGCGCCCGTGCCGTAGAACGAGCCGCCACCAATGCCGGAAAAGCCGCCGAGCAAGGCGATGACGAGAATGATAAGAATGATTGTACCGATAGACATG
>JAURVZ010000044.1 GCA_030655215.1 Pseudolabrys sp.
GCCGTTCTCGGCCATGAAGGCGCCGGCATCGTCCGCGAACTCGGCCCCGGCGTCACCTCGCTGAAAGTCGGCGATCACGTCATCCCGCTGTACACGCCGGAATGCCGCCAGTGCAAAACCTGCACATCGCAGCGTTCCAATCTCTGCACCGCAATCAGAGCGACGCAGGGCAAAGGCGTCATGCCGGACGGCACCGCGCGCTTCCGCTGCGATGGCGATCCGGTGTTCCACTATATGGGCTGCTCGACCTTCTCGAATTTCTCAGTGCTGCCGGAAATCGCGCTGGCCAAGGTGCGTGAAGACGCGCCGTTCGATAAGATTTGCTACATCGGCTGCGGCGTCACCACCGGCATCGGCGCCGTCATCAACACCGCGAAGGTCTGGCCCGGCGCCAATGTTGTCGTATTCGGCCTCGGTGGCATTGGCCTTAACGTCGTGCAGGCAGCGCGCATGGTCGGCGCCGACAAGATCATCGGCGTCGATCTCAATCCGGCGCGCGTTGCGATGGCGAAGAAATTCGGCATGACGCATTTCATCAACCCGAGCGAAGTCGGCAATGACAAGGTCGTGCAGGCGATCGTCGATCTCACCGGCGGCGGTGCCGACTTCTCGTTCGAATGCATCGGCAATGTCGATGTCATGCGCCAGGCGCTGGAATGCACGCATCGCGGCTGGGGCGAATCGATCATCATCGGCGTTGCCGCGTCCGGCAAGGAAATCGCCACGCGGCCGTTCCAGTTGGTCACCGGCCGCGTCTGGAAGGGCACCGCCTTCGGCGGCGTGCGCGGCCGCACCGAAGTGCCGAAGATCGTTGACTGGTACATGGACGGCAAGATCAACATTGACGATCTGATCACGCACACCATGCCGCTCAACGAGATCAACACCGCCTTCGACCTGATGCACGAAGGTAAGTCGATCCGCAGCGTCGTCGTCTACTAAGCCAATCGGCGCCGGCGCACTTTCCGTGGTTAATAAAGTGTGCCGGCGCCACCCTGTGTTTTATTCAATGCTATTTGAAATTGATTACCGCTGAAGCGCATTTGGTGCGCCGCACCACTGGCGCATTTCTATAACTGGCGTACATGGTGATGGTGGTTGCGACACTCCGCCGCGATCCCGTCGTCAAGAGCTGCCATGCGCCCTCTCAATATCCTTCACGTGCTGCGCGCGCCGGTCGGCGGTCTTTTCCGCCATGTCACCGATCTGGTGCGCGGCCAGATCGCGCGCGGCCACAATGTCGGCATCATCGCCGATAGTTTGACCGGCGACGTGTCGGCTGAGACGGCCTTTGCCAATCTGGTGCCGCTGCTGGCGCTCGGCCTGTCCCGCATCCCGATCAAGCGGCCTTTCGGCCCGAGCGACCTGCAGGCCATCTGGCATGTCAGCCAGCGCGCGCGCGCGACCAAAGCCGATGTCATTCACGGCCACGGCGCCAAAGGCGGCGCCTTCGCCCGCCTTGCGTTTACCGGCAAGCCCACCGTGCGCGCCTACACGCCACATGGCGGCAGCCTGCTGCTTGATCACAAGAGCCTCAAGGGCAAAGCCTATCTGGCGCTCGAGCGCATCATGATGCCGCGCGGGGATCTCTATTTGTTTGAAAGCGCCTTCAGCGCCAACGTTTTTGACGCCAAGGTTGGCCAGCCGAAAGGCCTGGTGCGCGTCGTGCATAACGGCGTCAGCGAGAGCGAATTCGCGCCGATCACGCTTGCGCCCGACGCGACCGATCTCGTCTTCCTCGGCGAGCTCCGCGAAGTCAAAGGCATCGACATCCTGATCGATGCAATTGCCAAAGTGCGCAACAGCGGCACGCCGGTCACCGCGACGATTGTCGGCGGTGGCCCGCTCGCGACAGAACTGCCGGCGCATGCCGCGAAGCTTGGCCTCGCCAAGGCCATCCGCTTCATCCCGCCCATGAATGCGCGCGCCGCGATGACGCTGGGCCGGATTATGGTGATTCCGTCGCGCGCGGAGTCGCTGCCTTATGTCGTGTTGGAGGCCGCGGCTGCCGGCCGGCCGCTGATCACCACCAATGTCGGCGGTATCCCTGAGATCTATGGCCCGTTGGTCGATGCGCTGATCCCGGCCGGCGATGCCGACAGCCTCGCCAACGCCATTGGCACAGCGATTCGCCAGCCGCAGTCGATGGACGACGCGACGCGTCAGCTGCGCGCGCGGGTCGAAAACGCGTTCTCCTGCAACGCCATGGTCGATGGAATCGTCGCCGGATACGAACAGGCGATCGCACAATTACCGGCACATTCTGGCAACGCCTTAGCGCACGCTTAAGCATCGGCGCTGTTCCGCGGCGGAACTGGGGCATGTGTAAGGCACACGTGCCGCATTTTTGGCTACAACCCTTCTAAAATCTGACGGCTTTGCACTGCACAAGCAAAGCTCGCGAAGGGGGATTGCTCCTTTAAATTTTGACCCGATGTCGGCGGCGCGCATACTCGCGCAGCGGCCGCCTGCATATGAGAGCACGCGAAATAATGCGTCAGCTATTCCTGCCTGCCTGTATTTGTCTCGTGACCTGGTCAGGGCCCACGAATCCTGAAGCGCGGCTCACTCTCGAAGAGTTCACCGGAAGGACGCTGCCTCATATTGGTGTTGCAAACGCAGCAACCCCGGCAATCGTTCCCAACTTTGTTGCGGAAACCTCAGGCAGCGGCAGCGGCGATGTTCGCGCTGAATGGCGTGACGCCAGGACCGTCGATCTGAAGCCATCGATTGACATCAAAATTCCTGATGAGGCGATTGCCATCATCGAGCCCGCGCCCGTCGTCGAAGCGTCGCTCGAGCCGACGAAGCCGGCTCAGAAAAGCTACGAAGAAATCCTCGCCAATCTCTCCATTGAATATCCAGTGCCGTCCGGCGTTGTCGTCAACGGCGGCATCCCCGAAGGCATTCCGTTGCCGCCGATTGCCAAGCCGGTGGTTGAGCGCTCGACTGAGGAAATCTGCCACTCGCTGACCAAGTCGGCGCAGATCAATGATATCCCGGCGCCGTTCTTCATCCGCCTGTTGTTTCAGGAAAGCGGCTTCAAGCCCGGCGCCGTGAGCCCGGTCGGCGCGCAAGGCATCGCCCAATTCATGCCGGCCACCGCCGTCGGCATGGGCGTCAGCAATCCTTTCGATCCGCGCGAGGCGATCCCCGCATCCGCCCGCCTGCTCAACGAACTGTTGCAGCAGTTCGGCAATCTCGGTCTCGCCGCTGCTGCTTACAATGCCGGCCCGAAGCGCATTTCAGATTGGCTCGCCTCAAAGGGCAAAGGCAAGCTGCCGGAAGAAACGCAAGGCTACGTCAAGACCATCACCGGCAAGACAGTCGAGCATTGGACGCAGGCGCAAGCCAAGCATCCCGGCGCCAAGCTGCCGAAGCGCGCGCCGTGTCAGGAGTCCGCCGGCCTGCTGGCGTATAACGGACCGGACAATGTGCCGATGCCGCAGGCGTCGCCGCTGCGTTCGCCTGAGAAGTTGCAAGACAAGACGCCGGAGAAGGCTGTTATTGTCGCCGCGCGTTCTGACGTGAAGCACGCCGATCGCGCCGAGCGTATCGCCGATGCTGCGAAGACGGTGACACCGAAGATTGTTGCAACGAAGAGCGTTGCGCCGAAGGAGACGATCAAGCTCACCGCTGCCGCGCCTGTTGATACCAAACCCGCTGTTGCTAAAGTGGCCGGCGCGCGTCAATCGATGACGATCAAGATCACGGCGACGGGTGTCACGACCACGGCCAAGACGGACAGCAAGGCATCGGCCAAGATCATCAACGTCAAGCGCCGCATCAAGACCGCCGACGCCGCCCCCGGCAAGCCGCTTAACATCGCGCAGCAGTAGCTATAATTATAGCGAGCCGCTTTCTTCTTACCCTCCCCTGGAGGGGGAGGGTCGCGAACGCAGTGAGCGGGGTGGGGTGAGCCTCTTTGAAGTAGATCACCCCACCCCGACCGCTTTCGCCATAGCGCGTCGAAGACGCGCGTAAACGCGCTTATGGCTCTCGCGGTCGACCCTCCCCCTCCAGGGGAGGGTGAAGAAAGGCGACTCATTCTCCGCTTTCCGCTAGACTTAGCCCAGGCGCCGCAAGAGCGCCGGCAACGTCATCAGGGAGGCACGCCATGAGGCCGCTGAAGCCAGCGCTGGCGCTGGCATTTTCACTCATCTCTTTATCAGTCTTTGCCGCCGATTATCCCGCGCCCAAACAGGGCCAGTGGATCGCGCGTGATTTCAAGTTCAGCACCGGCGAAGTGATGCCCGAAGTAAAGCTCGCCTACACCACGGTCGGCGAGCCAACCGGCCAGCCTGTGCTGGTACTGCACGGCACCGGCGGTTCGGCGGCAAGCCAGCTGACGCCAGCTTTTGCGGGCGAATTGTTCGGTGCCGGCCAGCCGCTCGACGCGACAAAATATTACATCATCATTCCCGATGCGCTCGGCGCCGGCAAATCATCGAAGCCGTCGGATGGCTTGCGCGCCAAATTCCCGCGCTACAATTACGACGACATGGTCGAGGCGCAGTACCGGCTGATCAAGGAAGGCCTCGGCGTCAAGCATCTGCGTCTGGTCATCGGCAATTCGATGGGCGGCATGCAGACATGGATGTGGGCCGGCAAATATCCGGATTACATGGACGCCGCCGTGCCGATGGCGTCGCAGCCGACCGCCATGGCCAGCCGCAACTGGATGCTGCGCCGGATGATGCTCGAGACCATCAAGGCCGATCCTGACTACAACAACGGTGACTACACCACGCAGCCGAAGATGATGAAGATCGCCAATGCGTTCTTCGGTCTTGCCACCAATGGCGGCAATCTCAACTATCAGGCGATCGCGCCGGATAACAAGAAGGCCGATGCCTTTGTCGATCGCACCTTGGCCGCGCCGATGACGGCGGACGCCAATGACTTCCTGTATCAGTGGGGGTCGTCGGCCGATTACGACGCATCGGCCAATCTCGACAAGATCAGCGCGGCCTTGCTGGCGATCAATGCGGCCGATGACGAGCGCAATCCGCCGGAGACCGGCATCATGGAGCGCGAGATGAAGCGCGTGAAGAACGGCAAGCTGCTGATGATCCCGGCGAGCGCCGACTCACGCGGCCATGGCACGACGGGACAAGCGAAGTTCTACAAGGACGCGATTGCCGAGCTGCTGAAGACCGCGCCGCAGAAGGGGATGTAGCACGCGTCATGGCCGGGCTTGTCCCGGCCATCCACGTCTTCCTTACTCCAGCGGCTCGCTCACCCAGTTTCGGCGGAGGTCATAACGAACCTCCGGCGCTTCCATCACGACGCGATCATCATCGTCTTCGTAACGGCCCGGCGGCGGCAGACGACGCACGGCGCGCTCGGCATCGCGCAGTGAATCTTCATAGCGGCGCGGCTGTGATGCCGCGTTACGCTGATCATATTGCGGGCGTGACTGCGGTGCCCGCTGTTGCACCGGAGGCTGCGACGCGACCGGACCGGTCGAGCTCGGCCCGCCAAGACCGGGCGCGCCTTCGCAATAGCGGCGCTCGCCAACCAGCGGCTGATAGCTACAATCGGATTCGCGGAACGAACGATAGGCCGCGGCACAGGCTTCAACATTACACGCATTCTGCATCGGCGGCGCTGTCGCAACCGGCGTTGCGTTAGCGACCGGCGCTGGTGCTGCAACGGGTGCAGGCGCAGGCGCCGCGGCGGGCGCAACAGCAACTGCCGTCGGAGCTGCCGTCGGTGTTGCGGCAGCAGGAGCCGCGGCATTGGCCGTGCCGGTTGTCGCTGCCGGTGCCGTGGCCACAGGCTTGGCCTGGATAACCGGCGCATCCTTGACCGCCATGTCCTTGCCGGGCGCCGCCGGATAGACCGGCGTCAGCTTGCCCTCAGGATCGCCGACGTCGGCGGGATTGGTCTTGGCGATGGGGATTTGCCGCACCGCGCCGGAGTTGGCCGCGGAGGCCTGCGCCGCGGCGACCGCGGATACCGGCGCGCCATTGGCCTGCACCTTTTCAGTCGGGGCAAAGGCCCGGTCGAGGCCAAAAGCCACGCCACCTGCAATGACCGCGCCGACGACGATGTAGAGCGGGAGCCGATAATCCGCGAAACGATAATCTGAAAGCCGCATAGGCAAAGTTCCCCTGTCCGATAGGGGGTAACGCCCTGCCCTTGGCCAGAGTTCCTGCCGCTATCGTGTGCAGACCCGGCGCGGGCCTTCTGACGGGTTAAAGGTGCAATCTGCGGCATTGAAAGAGCGCGGATAGGCCTGCGAACAGGCAGCAACATTGCAAGCCTGAGCGCGGGCTTCGGAACTCGGCTGGGCTGCGGCTGTCGGCACAGCGGCCGGCGGCACAGCGGCCGGCGGGGTGCCCCTGGTGCACAGCCGGCGCGGACCCTCGGACGGCTTGTAGGTGCAGTCAGCGGCGTCAAAGGTGCGATAGGCGGCGGCACAGGCGTCGACGTCGCAGCGGGGCGCCGGTGCTGCAGCGGTGACCGGCTCGTCCGCGATAATGGATGAAGGCTGCTGCTCCGGCGCGGGCGGCGGCACGGCTGCCGGCGCGGCAACGACCTGCGCCGGGACCGCAACAGGCGCGGCTGCAACGGGCGCTGCCTGTGCCGTGCTCGGCTCGACCTTGGCGACGACCGGCGCGGGCGGCTGCGGCAGCACGGCCGCACGGATTTCGTATTGGCTGGCCGGCATCGGCGACATCGGCGCCGGCACGACATCGAGCCCGAACAGCACGCTGCCCGCCGCGATCAGAGCCACGAAGAAATAGACGATGACGTTCATTCAAGTGCCTGAAGCTGACAGCCGGCGCAGCGCGATCTGGAGTTGAATATAGGGGCGCCGCGTCGGCCGGGAAATAGCTGATTGGCTTGACAAATTCGTGCCGGTTTTGGCCTTTGTGACGCTCGCCCGGTGCCGTGCTACACCCCGCGCACCGTCAACGCCGCAGTCCCTTTTAAGTGCCCTATGTCCAGAGCCCCTGCCCTCACGTCTTTCCGGCGCATCGTCATCAAGGTCGGCTCGTCGCTGCTCGTTGACCATGACGCCGGCAGTTTGAAGCGGGCCTGGCTGGCCTCGCTGGCCGAGGACATCGCCTCGCTGCATAAAGGAAGCCGCGACGTGCTGGTCGTGTCGTCCGGCGCCATCGCGCTGGCACGGGCGACGCTGAAGCTGCCGCGCGGCGCACTGAAGCTGGAAGAAGCGCAGGCCGCCGCCGCCATTGGCCAGATCGCGCTGGCCCGTTCCTGGTCAGAAAGCCTGCATGCGCATGACATCGCCACCGCGCAGGTATTGCTGACGCTCGGCGACACCGAGGAACGCCGCCGCTATCTCAACGCGCGCTCGACCGTCGACAAACTGCTGGAATGGCACACCGTGCCGGTGATCAACGAGAACGACACCGTCGCCACCAGCGAGATCCGCTACGGCGACAATGATCGCCTCGCCGCACGCGTCGCCACCATGATGAGCGCTGACTTGCTCGTGCTGCTATCCGACATTGATGGCCTCTATGACAAACCGCCGGTCGCCGGCAATGGCGCGCAACTCATTCCGGTCGTGCCGCGCATCACCGCGGAAATTGAATCGATGGCCGGCGCCTCGGGCTCCGAATTGTCGCGCGGCGGCATGGTCACCAAGATCGAAGCCGGCAAGATCGCCACCACCGCCGGCACGCATATGGTGATCGCCTCCGGCCGCGTGATGAATCCTTTGCGCGCCATCATCGATGGCGGGCCGTGCACCTGGTTCCTGACGCCGGCCAACCCAGTCACCGCGCGCAAGAAGTGGATCGCCGGTTCGCTTGAGCCGCGCGGCGCCGTGCATATCGATGCCGGCGCGGTGAAGGCGTTGCAGCTCGGCAAGAGCCTGCTGCCCGCTGGCGTCGTCAAAGTTGACGGCACGTTCAGCCGTGGCGATGCGGTGATCCTGCGCGGCCCGGATGGCCATGAAGTTGGCCGCGGCCTGATTGCTTATGACGCCGACGATGCCGCCAAGATCAAGGGCCGCTCGTCGCACGACGTGCAATCGATCCTCGGCTTCGCCGGCCGCACCGAGATCATCCATCGCGACGATCTGGTTATGGGCGGCAAATAAACGCGCTCCAGCAACGTTAACAAACCTTCATCATACGCCGCTGGAACCATGTGCGCTATACGCCGCTGGAACCATGTGCGCTGCCGCACGTTGACTGTGCGAATACGAATTCTGACGCGGCGACAGACGCGACGACGAGATCTCAGACTTTGAACCTCCGAGACATTGAGACCCTTTCTACCTGACTCAATGACGCGACGACCCCCGACGTGCGTACCCAAAAGGCGATTTACCGATCGCCCATTGACCCCAGCCTCCCCCAGGCTGGGGTTTTTGCGTTAAGGAACGTCGTGTTAAATCGCGGCATGACATTCATCCGCGTTTTGCTGTTCATTGTTCTCGCGGCTTCAGCGGCACAGGCGCAGAACGCGCCCGGTACAATCATCCGCACGGCGCCGTTAACAAACGCCGCCGCTCTGCCGAGCGCGGCGCGCAATGTGCTGGTGCTGTATCATTCGCGCAGCATCGATGGCCGCGACATCACCGTGTCGGGCACCATCGCCGTTCCGAAAGGCAAGGCGCCGCGAGGCGGCTGGCCGGTGACGACATGGGCGCATGGCACCACCGGCATTGGTCCTGCTTGCGCGCCATCGCGCGATACGCCGCAAGGACCGGAGCATGCCTTTCTCGCGCTCAAGCAGACGATGATGGATGACTATGTGAAGCGCGGTTATGTCGTCGTCGCCACCGATTATGAAGGCCTTGGCGGACCGGGCATTCATCCGTTCTTGCAAGGCGTGTCGGAAGGCCGCGGCGTCATCGACATCGTCCGCGCCGCCCGCGCACTCGATAAGAGCATCGGCAAGCGCTACGCCATCATCGGTCATTCGCAAGGCGGCCAGGCGGAACTGTTCGCCGCATCGCTCGGCCCATCTTATGCGCCGGAGCTGACGCAACTCGGCAATGCGGCAATGGCGCCGGCCTCACACATCGCCGCGACCGTGCAGGCAATGACCGTCGCCGACAAACCGTCTTATGCGCTCGGCTATGCGATGTATGTGTTGCAGTCCTTCGCTTCGAACCACAGCAACTATCGACCTGACCAAGATATTGACGCCCGAAGCGCTCGCGCATCTGCCGCAGACGCGCACGGACTGCATCACCAAGACAACGACCGAAGGTTATTGGGCGACCGCGATCCCGAAGGATCAGTTCATCGCCAATGCCGATCTCTCAGCGATCCTGAAAATCGCCGCCGACAACGATCCGGGCACATTGAAAATCGCCTCGCCGACCCTGGTCCTGCAAGGCACCGCCGACGACACCGTGCTGCCGGCCTGGACCGACACGACGGTGCGCTCGCTGTGCAAAAACGGCACCCGCGTCAGCTACAAGGTCTACCCCGGCGCGACGCACGAGACGATCGTCACCGCCGCTGCCGCCGACATTCGCGCCTTTGTCGATGCCCGCTTTGCCCGCAAGAAGCCGACCGGCGACTGCGCCGATCTGGCCAAGGCTGCCCGCTAGGCTCTAGTGACCGCGCTTGCTTTTGGCCCGGCTCCGCCGTCCGGACACCTCCGCCGCCGGCCGCTTCGGCAGGCGCAGCTTGGTGCCGTCCGGAAACTCGATAAACCGGCTCACATCGCCGCCGGCCCGGCCTTCAATGACAAACTTGGTGCCCACCGGGAACCTGGCAGGTAGTCTGCTCGCGCTATACGCCATGACACTCTCCACGTGCGTGCCCGACCTTCCGGACGGTTCTACGCTCTCGATCTCGTCACCCTGCGGTATCAATGTGTAGCACCCATTACCGGTTGCGCCGGCCGCCGGGTTATCCTCGTTATCCCCACTGTTCGCACATGCCACCCGGGCTCTTTTGCTCCCTCGGCCCACCTCGCCGGGCCGGAGCCGGTGTGGTAGGAAAACCACCCTGCGGCTTTCCGGCCGCTTCGGAACTATCTGGGTTCATTCGGGTCAAGTTGGACGATGACGGCGCCGTTGAAGAGCATTGAGGGAACCGGCGATCTGGCCGGCGTGATGGCCGGCATCGGTCAGCGCGCCCGCGCCGCCGCCCGCGTGCTTGCCCTCGCAACCGCCGCGCAAAAAGACAAAGCCTTGGCCGCCATGGCCGCCGCCATTCGCGCGCAAAAGGCGCAGATCCTCGCCGCCAATGCCGAGGACCTCGCTGCCGCCAAAGCCGCCGGCGTCGCCGCCTCCTTCCTTGATCGCCTGACGCTGAACGACGCCCGCATCGAAGGCATGGCCGCCGGTATCGAGGTCGTCGCCGCGCTGAAGGATCCGGTCGGCCACGTCACCGAATCCTGGACGCGGCCGAACGGCATGAACATCGACCGCGTGCGCGTGCCGCTTGGCGTCATCGGCATCATTTACGAGAGCCGCCCCAACGTCACCGCCGATGCCGGTGCGCTCTGCCTCAAGTCCGGCAATGCCGCGATCCTGCGCGGCGGCTCCGACTCGACGCAGTCGAGCCGCGCCATTCATGCCGCCCTCGAGCAAGGCCTGCGCGACGCAAGTCTCCCTGAAGCCGCCATCCAACTCGTGCCGACGCGCGACCGCGCCGCTGTTGGCCACATGCTGACCGGCCTCGACGGCAATATCGATGTCATCGTGCCGCGCGGCGGCAAGAGCCTGGTGGCGCGCGTGCAGAATGAAGCGCGCGTGCCGATCTTCGCCCATCTCGACGGCAATGTGCACATCTTCATCGACAAGGCCGCCGATCTCGCTATGGCGAAGACTGTGCTTTTCAATGCCAAGATGCGCCGCACCGGCGTCTGCGGCGCGGCGGAAACCTTGCTGGTCGATCGCGCTGTCGCATCGACGCATCTCAAGCCATTGGTCGAGATGCTGCTGGAGGCCGGCTGCGAAATCCGCGGCGACAAGGCCACGCAGACAATCGACGCCCGCGTCAAGCAAGTCACCGAAGAAGACTGGCGCACCGAATTCCTCGACGCCATCATCGCCGTCGGCGTTGTCGATGGCATCGACGCCGCAATCGCGCATATCGAAACGCACGGCTCCCATCACACCGATGCGATCATCACAGCCGACAATGCGGCGGCCGAGAAATTCCTCGCCCAGGTCGACTCGGCCATCGTCCTGCACAACGCCTCGACGCAGTTCGCCGATGGCGGCGAATTTGGCTTCGGCGCCGAGATCGGCATCGCCACCGGTCGCCTGCATGCGCGCGGCCCCGTCGGCGTCGAACAGCTGACAACCTTTAAATACCGCATCCGCGGGAACGGTCAGACAAGACCGTGATCGCGACACAGATCGCCCGCCAGAAGCTCGCCGACAATGAACGGGTCCTGCCACCGCATGCGCCCGGCATGCGCATCGGCCTGTTCGGCGGCACCTTCGATCCGCCGCATCAGGCGCATCTCGACGCCTCGCTGCTGGCAATGAAGCGGCTGAAGCTCGACCGCGTCTGGTGGCTGGTTACCCCCGGCAACCCGCTAAAGAACACCAGTCACCTCGCGCCGCTCAACGAACGCCTCGCCGCCGCGCGCGCGCTGACGCATCATCCGCGCATCGATGTCACCGGCCTCGAGGCCGTCATCAGCACGCGCTATTCCTTCGACACCATTTCGTGGCTGATCAAGCGCTGTCCGCGCGTGCAATTCGTCTGGATCATGGGCGCCGACAATCTGCGGCACTTTCACCGCTGGCAAAAATGGCGCGGTATCGCGGAACTCCTGCCCATGGTGATTGTCGATCGCCCCGGCCCCAGCCTTTATGCCTCGGCCTCGACCGCCGGTCAGGCGCTGGCGCGCTTCCGCATTCCGGAGAACGCTGCGGCTTCGCTGCCCGGCCGCAAGGCGCCGGCCTGGGCCTTCTTGCACGGCCTGAAGTCCGGCCTGTCATCGACGGCCTTGCGCGCCGCGCGCAAAGCGCCGCCGGACGAGACGAAGTAAACTGGCAAGCAGCCGGCAAAAAAGCTATTATCCTCGCAACATATTCGTTCAGTTGAACTGATCGCCTGAAAGGACACCTACCCCCTGGCAAAATCTGCATCCACCGGCACCGCCAAACGCGCGACGGCTTCCAAAAAGCCCGGCGCCAGCAAAGGCAAAGCCCCCTCCAAATCATCCAAGAGCGATCCGAAGCGTCCGTCGAAGAGCGCGTCGCGCGCCGCCTCGAAGCCGCCGAAGAATTCTTCCAAGAACTCGCCGAAAAAATCCGACAAGAGCTTTTCCAAGAACAAGGCCGCGGCCAAGAAGAAGCCGCTTGCGCCCGCTATTGTTGAAGCGCCCAAGCCAAAGACGTCTGCCGAGATTTTGCGTGACAACAAGATCCTCGGTTTCATCCTCGCCAGCATGGAAGACATGAAGGCAGAAGAGACGGTCACCATCGATCTGTCCGACAAGTCGTCGATCGGTGAAGTGATGGTTGTCGCCACCGGCCGTTCGAATGTGCATCTCGCCTCGATCGCCGACCGCGTCGTCAAGGATCTGAAGGCGCGGGGCATCACCGGCATCGGCGTCGAAGGCTTGCGCCAGGGCGACTGGGTGCTGATCGATGCCGGCAACGTCATCGTGCATCTGTTCCGGCCGGAAGTGCGCACGTTCTACAACATCGAGAAGATGTGGCAGGCGTAGGTTAAGTACGCCGTCATGGCCGGGCTTGACCCGGCCATCCACGACTTGCTTGCTTTGTTAGTAAGACGTGGATGCCCGGCACAAGGCCGGGCATGACGGGGTCCCCATGCGCATCATCATCGCCGCTGTCGGCAAATTGAAATCCGGTCCGGAAACCGAACTGTCCGAGCGTTACGCCAAGCGCGCGACGCAAACCGGCCGCGCCCTCGGCCTCAAGGCCATCGAAGTCATCGAGATCCGCGAAAGCCGCGCCGATGAAGCCTCGAAGCGCATGCTTGAGGAAGCCATTGCGCTGACCACGATCATTCCGCCCGGCGCGGTGGTCGTGCTGCTCGACGTCAAAGGCGAGAACCGCGACAGCGACCAGCTCGCCGCGCAACTGTCAGCCTGGCGCGCCAATGATGCGCCGGCGGTTGTTTTCATCATCGGCGGCGCCGATGGCTTCGCACCGTCCCTGCGCGACAAGGCGACATTGCGTCTCTCCTTCGGCACAGCCACCTGGCCGCACCAGCTCGTCCGCGTCATGCTGCTCGAGCAGCTCTATCGGGCAACGACAATCCTCACCGGCCATCCGTATCATCGCGGGTAGGTCCCGTGTCCCGGGCGCGCTGCAACACGCAGTGTTGCTGCGCAGACCCGGGACCCAGCTTACTTTCCTGAAACAACCGGGGCCCCGGATTTGCGACGCATCACTCTGCTTCGCTTCGTGCTGCATCGCGTCCGGGCACGAACACCTTGACTCCATTACGGAATAAAAATCTAGAATAATATATTGACAATGATCCTATATAGCTCTATGTAAACACCCATCCCGTCCCATCTCACGAGGGGCGTTTGATCAGCGTCGTCAGATGCTGGGGCGGGGAGCGGTGGCTGGTCGGGGCGTTGGAGATGCGACGCAAACACCCGGTCAGCAGGTCCAAGCCGCAAGGTCCCGACGCCAGGCTGGCGGTCGTACGGGGACGGGGTGTGCGCACATGGGGTTCGATGCCAGGCTCAAAAGGCCTGATAGAGAACTACCACCGGGCACATCCGACGTTACGCAACGGTGGTCAGGCATCCTGGTCGTAAGACCGGATGTTCAGAAAAGGCCCGCCACCGGGGGCTTTGCGGAGCAAACCTTCAAACACCGCGCGCGGAGCGCCGGGTGATCCGGCAACTGCGTAGCGACGACGCCTGTGTACATCTACCCACCAACGTACACAGGGCTATGGGGTTGTTGGACCCCGGCGTTCCGCGCGCCCTCGTTTATCGGGGGCAGGAGACGGAAGGCGGAATTGGAATACGGCGCCCCCGCGCCGCAAAGAACAGGGGCGATTTCGCGCGTCTGTATGCATGTCGGTCCCAACTTCTCCTCAATCCACGCGTACAAAATGTCGCACAATGAGCTTGCTGCCACACACCTTGGGCGTAACTTGGCTGAGATGATTTGCCGCCCGAATCGATCCGTTTCGCACGCTGCTTTTGCGGCGCTGCTTGGCGTTTCCGTGTCGGTCGCATCGCCGGCGCACGCGCAAGTCCAGGCGCCCTATCCACCGCTGACTCCGAGCCTCATTCCGACCGAAAAAGTCCCGGCCGACCGGTCGCAGGCGCTCGACGGCCTGAAAGCGCATGACCAGCAGTTGGAAGCGACGCGCGACCAGCAGCGCAAGTCGGTCGAGGCCGAGGCCGCGCTCAAGAAAGAGATCGAGCAGATCGGCGTCGATCGCCGCAAGCTGGCGCAGGATCTGGTCGATACCGCCGGCCGGCTGCGCGGCGTGGAATCAGCGATCGAAGCAACGCAAATCCGCCTCAAGCCGCTCGACGATAATGAACGCGGCCTTCGCGCCTCGCTCGACTCGCGCCGCGCCGTCATCGGCGAGGTGCTCGCAGCATTGCAGCGCATCGGCCATCGGCCGCCGCCAGCACTGATCGCCAGCCCGGAAGACGCGCTGCAGGCGATTCGCACGGCAATGGTATTGGGCGCTGTGCTGCCCGACATGCGCGGCAAGGTCGACGCGCTCGGCACCGATCTCGCCGCCCTGCTCAATGTCCGCAAAAGCATCGCCGCCGAAAGCGACCGTCTGAAAAATGAAATTGCCTCGCTCGACGGCGAACGTTCGCGCATGGCGGCGCTGATCGAGGAACGGCAGAAACAGCAGACCGAACGCGAGCAGGCGCTCGCCGCCGAGAAGGCCAAAGCGGGCGAACTGGCCCGTCAGGCCGACAATCTCAAAGATTTGATCGGCCGGCTGGAAGCCGCGCTCGACCCCTCGGTCCGCGCCGCCCGTGATGCCTCGCGCACCGATTCGCGCCCTGCACTATCGGCGTACCGCGACCCGGGCCGTCTGACGCCGGCGGTGGCCTTCGCATCCATCCGCGGTCAGGTTCCGATCCCGGTGAATGGCGTCAAACTGAAGGGTTTCGGCGCGCCCGACGGCAATGGCGGTACGGAACGGGGCATTTCCATCGCCACCCGCGCCGCCGCCCAGGTGACCGCCCCGGCCGATGGCTGGGTGGTGTATTCCGGCACCTTCCGGTCTTACGGCCAACTCTTGATCCTTAATGTCGGCGGCGGATATCATGTCTTGCTCGCCGGGATGGATAAGATATCAGTTGATCTCGGCCAGTTCGTGCTGGCCGGGGAACCTGTTGCGGCGATGGGGACTGGCTCCCATATCGCTTCTATCCTCGCAACGGGCTCCAGTCAGCCGGTGCTCTATATCGAGTTCAGAAAAGACGGTGCTCCCGTTGATCCAGGCCCATGGTGGGTGGCTGGCGAAGGCGAAAAGGTTCGCGGATGAACATGCGCAAGACCTCTCTCATTCTTCTCGGTGCTGCCACCGGCGCCGCCATGACTTTGATCGCGGTTCAGCCCCGCGTCATGATCGGCACCAGCGCCAAGGCGGCCGCTGCCGACACGTACAAACAACTCAATCTGTTCGGTGATGTGTTCGAGCGCGTGCGCGCCGACTATGTCGAGAAGCCGGACGATCAGAAGCTGATCGAAACGGCCATCAACGGCATGCTGACCAGCCTCGATCCGCATTCGAGCTACATGGACCCGAAGAGCTTCCGCGACATGCAGGTGCAGACGCGCGGCGAATTCGGCGGCCTCGGCATCGAAGTCACGATGGAAGACGGCCTGATCAAGGTCGTTACGCCGATCGACGAAACGCCCGCCTCCAAGGCCGGTGTGCAGGCCAACGATCTCATCACCAAGCTCGATGAAGACCAGGTGCAGGGCCTCACCCTGAACCAGGCTGTCGAAAAGATGCGTGGCCCGGTCAACACCAAGATCAAGCTGACCATCATGCGCAAGGGTCAGGACAAGCCGCTCGAACTGACCTTGACCCGCGATGTCATCCGCGTCCGCGCCGTTCGCTCGGAAGTGAAGGGTGAGGACATCGGCTATATCCGCATGACCCAGTTCAACGAGCAGACCACTGACGGCTTGAAGAAGGCGATCACCGACATCAACGCCAAGATCAGCAAGGACAAGCTCAAGGGCTACATCCTCGACCTGCGCAACAACCCGGGCGGCCTGCTCGACCAGGCAATCTCGGTGTCGGATGCGTTCCTGCAAAAGGGCGAGATCGTCTCGACCCGCGGCCGTAACGCTGAAGAAACCCAGCGCTTCAACGCTCGCACCGGCGATCTCACCGACGGCAAGCCGGTCATCGTGCTGGTCAATGGCGGTTCGGCCTCGGCGTCGGAAATCGTCGCCGGCGCGCTGCAGGATCATCGCCGCACCACCGTCATCGGCTCGCGCTCGTTCGGCAAGGGTTCGGTGCAGACCATCATCCCGCTCGGCTCCGGCAACGGCGCGCTGCGGCTGACCACGGCGCGCTACTACACGCCGTCCGGCCGCTCGATCCAGGCCAAGGGCATCACCCCGGATATCGAGGTGCTGCAGGACGTGCCGGAAGACATGAAGAGCAAGACCGACACCAAGGGCGAAGCTTCGCTGCGCGGCCATCTCAAGGGCGATGCGGGCAAGGAACAGACCGGTTCGCAGTCGTACATCCCGCCGGAAGCCAAGGACGACAAGGCCTTGAACATGGCGCAGGACCTCTTGCGCGGCACCCAGGTCAACTCGGCCTACCCGCCGAACACCAAGACCCCGGTTCCGAACTAAGTTCGGACCGACAGACTTCGCTAAACGGGGCGGCCTTCGGGCCGCCTCGTTCATTTGTGGGGTGCTAGAGTCTCCAAATGATTCGCAAGGGAATGGGCCGTGGAAGCGGATGATCTGAACGCCCCCCTCGGCCAGACCAAAAAGCAAAGCCGGCTACCGAAACTGCCCGTCGCCGCGCCGCAAGTGCTGGCCGGTGTGCTCGGGGCGGCAGGCCTTGTCGTGGTGTTGTGGGCCGCCTTCGTCAACGATCCGCTCGGCGGCGAGCCTTTGGCTGTGGTGGCGACCAAGTCCGCCGGGCCGGCGGCCGATGGCGCTGCCGGCGACGGCAAAGAGCACTCCCGTTATGACGGTGACCCGGGCAAGAAGGCCGCGGCCGAGAAAGCCGCCGAGCCGCCGCCCGGCTCGAAGACCGTCACCATCATCGACGGCTCCAGCGGCAAGAGTACCGATGTCGTTATTCCGGGCACTGGTAGTGAAGCCGGGTCACCCGCGCCCAAATTGCCCGCCACCAAGTCCACAGGCGGCGGCGAGCCGAAGCTGCTCGAGACATCGCGGCACGGCGCTATCCCGAAAGTCGGCGTCGATGGCGCCAAGGCGTTCACCGTCTATGCCAAGCCGCGCAACCTGTCGGCTGCCCTCAAGGACATGCCGCGCATCGCTATCATTATTGGCGGCATGGGCATCAGCGCCTCGGGCACGGCGGAAGCCTTCGCCAAATTGCCGGGCCCGGTGACCTTCGCGCTGGCGCCTTACGCTACCGATGTCAGCAAGCTGGCCGAACGCGCGCGCAGCGAAGACCACGAAGTGCTGCTGCAGGCGCCGATGGAGCCGTTCGACTATCCGGATAACGATCCCGGTCCGCAGACTTTGCTCACCTCGGTTACCGCCGAACAGAACGTCGATCGCCTGCAGTGGCTGATGAGCCGCATGCAGGGTTATGTCGGCATTGTCAGCTATATGGGCGCGCGCTTCACCGCGGCCGAGCAGGCGCTGTCGCCGGTGTTGAATGAAACCGCCAAGCGCGGCTTGATCTTTGTCGACAGCGGCGCGTCCAACCGCAGCGTCGCCAGCCAGATCGCCGGCAGCCAGAATCTTCCTTTTGCCAAGGCCGACATCGTGCTCGACACGGTGCCGACCGCGGCCGATATCGACCGCGCGCTGTCGCGGCTGGAAATGCTGGCGCGCGACGGCGGCACCGCTGTCGGCTTCGCCACGGCGCAACCAAACACCATTGCGCGCATTGCCGAATGGGCCGCCAAGATCGAGAAGCGCGGCTTCGTGCTGGTGCCGATCAGCATGGCCGTGAACAAAGCAAAGTCATCCTGATGATCGCCTATGAATCGATGCCCTACCGGCCCTGTGCCGGCATCACGCTTTTCAACCGTGATGGTTTGATCTTCGTCGGCCGCCGCAAGGGCGGCGTCGAACATGTCGATGCCACGCATGTCTGGCAGATGCCGCAAGGCGGCATCGACGAAGGCGAAGATGCGTACGCCGGCGCGCTGCGCGAATTGTACGAAGAAACCAACGTCACCTCGGTCGAGAAGATCGGCGAGATCGCTGACTGGATCGCCTATGACATTCCGCGCGAACTCGTTGCCGAAGCATGGGGCGGAAAATATCGCGGCCAGAAACAGAAATGGTTTGCGCTGCGCTTCACCGGCAATGACAGCGAGATCGATGTGCTGTCGCCGGGCGGCGGTAAGCACAAACCGGAATTCATCGACTGGCGCTGGGTCGAGATGAAGTCGCTGCCCGACCTCGTTGTGCCGTTCAAACGCGACATTTACGAGCAGGTCGTCAAAGGTTTCAAACACCTCGGATGACGCAATGTCGCGAGACATTGCGCCGCAGGCTTGCACCCTGGAACCGCCGCAACTGAGCCCTAAATGATCCGGGAAGGATCAACAGGAGCTCGAGATGTTTGACGCGAAGCGTTTGCTGGAACAGTTCATTGGCGGCAATCAGGGCCAGGGATTTGGCCAGCAGGACCGCGGCGGCCAGCAACAGGGCTTTGGTGGTTTCAGCGGGCAAGCATTCGGCCAGGGCTTTGGCGGTCAGGGTGCCGGCGGTCTGCTGGAACAAGCCACCAAGGCGATGAGCGGCTTCGGCGGCGGCGCTGTGACCGGTGGTCTCGCCGGCCTGCTGCTTGGCTCCAAAGGCGGCCGCAAACTTGCGGGCTCAGCGTTGACCTACGGCGGCATGGCCGTCGCTGGTGCGCTCGCATACCGTGCCTATCAGAATTATCAGGCCGGCAAGGCTCCCGCCCAGACCGCCAATACTTCGGTACCGCTGCTTCCGCCGCCTGCCAATTCGCCTTTCAATCCGACCAGCGAAGCCGACCAGCAGACGCTTGGCCGCCATTTGTTGCGCGCGATGATTTCCGCGGCGAAGGCCGATGGTCATATCGACGCTGCCGAGCAGGCCAACATCTTCGAGCAGATGGACCGCCTCAATGTGACGCCGGACGACAAGATCTTCGTCATGGACGAGTTGCGCAAGCCGCTCGACGTCGATGCCGTGGCCAGCGCTGCGCGTACGCCGGAGGAAGCGGCCGAGCTTTACACTGTGTCGCTCCTGGCGATTGATGTCGATAATCCGTCGGAGCGCGCTTACCTGGCTTTGCTTGCCGCGCGGCTGAAGCTCGACGAGAAACTGGTAGAGCATTTGCACGCGACCGTCGAAGGCGCCACTGAGCCGGCGCCGCAAGCTCAGCCGGTCCCCGTCCCGGTTCGCTAAACCTCTGCTATTTGCCCGTTGCGCCGGGCCATGATAATCGCCGCCCTATAACAATTCAGGGCGGAGATTATTGTGAGCAAGGTGCAATGGGGCGTGCTTGGCGCCGCCGGGATCGCGATCAACCGCGTCATTCCGGCGATGCAGACGGTGTCCAATCTGACCATCGCCGGCATCGCCTCGCGCGACCTGACCAAGGCGCAAGAAGCCGCCAGCAAGACCGGCGTCGAGAAGGCCTACGGCTCTTACGAAGCCCTGCTCGCCGATCCGGCCATTGAAGCCGTTTACATCCCGCTGCCCAATCACATGCATATCGAGTGGTGCGTGAAAGCGCTCGAAGCCGGCAAGCATGTGCTGTGCGAGAAGCCGATCTCGATGAACGCCGATGAAGCGGAAGTTCTCATCGCCGCGCGCGACAAGTCCGGCAAGATCATCGAGGAAGCCTTCGCCATTCGCAATCACCCGCAATGGGCGGCGCTGCGGCAGGTCATCGACAGCGGCGAGATCGGCGCGGTGCGCGGCGTGCAAACCGTGATGTGCTACAACAACCGCAATCCGAACGACATCCGCAACATTGCCGGTGTCGGCGGCGGCGCGCTCTACGACATTGGCAGCTACACGATCACCGGCAGCCGCATGGCCTTCGGCGATGAGCCGGTGCGCGCGATGGGTCTGTTCGAAATGGACCCGGTCTTCGGCACCGACCGCCTCACCAGCATCATTCTTGAATTTCCCGCCGGTCACGCCACCATTCTACTGAGCACGCAGGCCGGGCCAGGCACTGGCGGTTCGCACCAGCATCTCGGCCTGATCGCCGAGCGCGGCTGGGCGCGCATGGATTTCCCCTATGCGCACTCGGTGCCGTCGCCGTGTCATATTTTCATCGGCAACGACAAGAGCATTGGCCAGAAGCACGCGCGCGAGCTCGCCTTTGAAGCGGTCAATCAATATGCGTTGCAGGGCGAGCGGTTCTCGCGGCTGGTCCGCGGCGAGAACGTGCCGGCGGTTCCGATCGAACTGGCGATCGCCAATATGCGGGTGCTGGATGCGGTACGCCGCTCGCGCGACAGCAAGGCCTTCGAGACAGTCTGAAAACAAAAACGCCGCCGGTGATTCCGACGGCGCTTGAATTTCTATGTTTGCCGCGCGTCTAGTGCAGCGCGGTGCCGGTCAGGTGGCGATCGACTTCCTTGAAGTGATCGAGGCGCGTGATCAGCTTGTCGAGCGCGTTGCCCGGCTCCATCTTGGCGACTTGCGTTTCCAGCTCGCCGATCTGCGTCGTCAGCACGGCGCGATTGAAATCAGCAACCGAGTCGGCGGTATCGGCAAGCACGGTCAGGCCCTTGGCCGACACTTCAGCGAAGCCGCCGAGCACGACGATCTTGTGCTCGGTGCCGCCGTTGAACACGGTCATCACGCCGGGACGCAAGGTCGTGACCAAAGCCGCATGGCCTTCGAGCACGCCGAAGTCACCTTCGGCGCCCGGCAAGTCCACCTGGTCGACTTCGCCGGAGAAAACGAGCTTCTCAGGCGAGACCAGTTCGAAGTGAAGTTTGGCCATCATATTCTCCGAGTTCTCTCATCTCGCCACAGCAACACTGTCGCACCAAGATAAAACAGCAAAGTCCCTGTCATCCAAGTCGCGACAAGAAAGCCAATAAGGAGCGCATTGCCCTCGTTAGATGTGAATGGGCCGCCAATAACGGACCAGACCTTTAACATCGCCTTTAATATCGCCGGAAAGGCAGACGCTAAGTTCAAAGCCAACGGCAACAGAAAAAATACCAGAATAAGCAGGAAAACGCCGACCCCGATACCGGACACAGCAGCAAGTAGGTGAAAGCGGGGATTTCTCCACGTTTCACCTACGCTCATAACCAGTCTTAAGCCGCTTCCGCCGCGAGCTTCTTGCCCTTTTCGATCGCCTCATCGATGTTGCCGACCATGTAGAAGGCGGCTTCCGGGAGATGATCGTACTTGCCTTCCACCAGGCCCTTAAAGCCCTTGATGGTGTCGGCGAGGTCAACGAGCTTGCCCGGCGCGCCGGTGAACACTTCGGCGACGAAGAACGGCTGCGACAGGAAGCGCTCGATCTTGCGGGCGCGCGACACGGCGAGCTTATCTTCTTCCGACAGTTCATCCATGCCGAGAATGGCGATGATGTCCTGCAGCGCCTTGTAGCGCTGGAGCACCTGCTGCACCTGACGGGCAACGAGATAGTGCTCTTCGCCGACGATCAGCGGGGAGAGCATGCGCGAGGTCGAGTCGAGCGGATCGACGGCCGGGTAAATGCCCTTGGCGGCGATGTCGCGCGACAGCACGGTCGTCGCATCAAGATGCGCGAACGACGTCGCTGGCGCCGGATCGGTCAAATCGTCGGCCGGAACGTAAATGGCCTGCACCGAAGTGATCGAACCCTTGGTCGTGGTGGTGATGCGTTCCTGCAGCGCGCCCATGTCGGTGGCGAGCGTCGGCTGATAACCGACCGCCGAAGGAATACGGCCCAACAGAGCCGACACTTCCGAGCCGGCCTGGGTGAAGCGGAAGATGTTGTCGACGAAGAACAACACGTCCTGGCCCTGATCGCGGAAGTACTCCGAGAGGGTCAGGCCGGTGAGGCCGACGCGGGCGCGGGCGCCCGGCGGCTCGTTCATCTGGCCGAACACGAGGGCGCACTTCGAGCCTTCGCCGCCGCCCTTCTTGTTCACGCCCGATTCGATGAACTCGTGATAAAGATCGTTGCCTTCGCGGGTACGCTCGCCGACGCCGGCGAACACCGAATAGCCGCCGTGCGCTTTCGCGACGTTGTTGATCAGTTCCTGAATGAGCACGGTCTTGCCGACGCCGGCGCCGCCGAACAAACCGATCTTGCCGCCCTTGGCGTACGGCGCGAGAAGATCGACGACCTTGATGCCGGTGACGAGGATCTGCGCTTCGGTGGACTGCTCAGTATAGGCCGGGGCTTCCGCGTGGATCGGGCGGCGCTCATCCGACTGCACGGGACCTGCTTCGTCGATCGGCTCGCCGATGACGTTGATGATGCGGCCGAGGAGGCCGGGGCCGACCGGAACGGCGATCGGGATGCCGGTGTCGGTGACCGACTGGCCGCGCACCAGACCTTCGGTGATGTCCATCGAGATCGTGCGCACCGTCGATTCGCCGAGATGCTGTGCGACTTCGAGAACCAGGCGGTTGTCGCCGTTCTTGGTTTCGAGCGCGTTCAAGATCGCCGGCAGGTCGCCTTCGAACTGCACGTCGACGACGGCGCCGATGACCTGGGTAATTTTGCCGGTGGTGTTCTGAGTGGCCATAATCGTCCTCGTTACCTGAGTATTTAGAGCGCTTCGGCGCCGGAAATGATCTCGATCAGTTCCTTCGTGATCATCGCCTGACGCGTGCGGTTATAGGTCAGTGTCTGCTTGCGGATCATTTCGCCGGCGTTGCGCGTGGCGTTGTCCATCGCGCTCATGCGTGCGCCCTGCTCGGACGCGGCGTTTTCGAGAAGCGCGCGGAAGACCTGAACCGACAGATTGCGCGGCAGCAGGTCGTCCAGAATCTCGGTTTCTTCCGGCTCGTATTCGTAGTTGGCGGTCGCGCCGGCATTGGCTTCGGCAACGACCGGCTCGAACACCGGCGGGATCACCTGCAGCGCGGTCGGGATCTGCGAGATCACCGACTTGAAGCGCGAGAAGAACAGGGTCGCGATGTCGAATTCGTTGTTGTCGAAACGCTTGATGATGTTGTCGGCAACCATTTGCGCCTGAGCGAAGCCGATCTGCTTCACGCCGCGCATTTCGATGACTTCGATGATGTACTTGCCGAACTGGCGGCGAAGCTGGTCGGCGCCTTTGCGGCCGACGCAGAGAATCTTGATGTCCTTGCCCTGCGCCAGCAGCGCATTGGCGCGCTCACGGGCGAGACGGGCGATCGAGGAGTTAAAGGCGCCGCACAGGCCGCGTTCGGCGGTGCAAACGACCAGCAGATGCACCTTGTCGCCGCCGGTGCCGGCCAGAAGGCGCGGCGCCGATTCGCTGCCGACAACCGCCGAAGCGATGTTGCCGAGCACGACGTCCATGCGTTCAGCGAACGGGCGCGCGGCTTCCGCCGCCACCTGCGCACGGCGCAGCTTGGACGCAGCGACCATTTGCATGGCCTTGGTGATTTTCTGCGTCGCCTTGGTCGAGGCAAGGCGAACGCGCATGTCCTTGAGTGAGGCCATAGTTTCTCAGTCGCCGTTAAATCGAGCCGCTTGTTTCTCTTCTCGTCATGCCCGGCCTTGTGCCGGGCATCCACGTCTTACTTCTTAGTCACGCCGCAAGGCGTGGATGGCCGGGACAAGCCCGGCCATGACGGACTTAGGTGAACGACTTCGCGAAGCCGTCGACCACGTCCTTGAGCTTGGCTTCGTCGTCCTTCGACAGGTCACCGCTCTTGCGGATCGAGTCGAGGAGATCGGTGTGCTTGCCGCGCAGCAGCGAGAGCAGGCCGTTTTCGAAAGCGCGGACGCGCGCGACGTCGAACTTGTCGAGGTAGCCGTTGACGCCGGCATAGATGACGCCGACTTGCTCTTCCATCTTCAGCGGCGAGAACTGCGGCTGCTTCAGGAGTTCGGTCAGACGCGCACCGCGCGCCAACATGCGCTGGGTGGTGGCATCAAGATCGGAGCCGAACTGCGCGAAAGCGGCCATTTCGCGATACTGCGCGAGCTCGCCCTTGATCTTGCCGGCGACCTTCTTCATCGCCTTGGTTTGCGCGGCCGAACCGACGCGCGACACCGACAGACCGACGTTCACGGCCGGACGGATGCCCTGGTAGAACA
>JAURVZ010000051.1 GCA_030655215.1 Pseudolabrys sp.
CCCGCTGCACCGCCGGCCGCGCGTCCCGCACCGCCCCCGGCAGCGGCTCCCGCAGCACCTCCGGCCACGCGACAGGCTCCGCCGCCAGCACCCGCTCCAGTAGCGCCGCCTGCAGCCGCTCCCGCGACACCGCCGGCAGCAGCACCGACTCCGCCGGCTGCCGCGCCAACCCCGCCGCCGGCGGCTGCTACACCTCCGGCCCCAACACCGCCCGCCGCGCAAGGCACACCGACGCCTCCTCCAGGCGCGCCGCCCCAGCGTGGCAGCCGTGGCGATGGCCGTCCCGGTGGTCCAAACGATGCGCAACGTGGCCCGCGTGGCCCCGGCGAGCGTGGCGGTCCCGGTGGTCCCGGTCAGCAGGGTCGTCCCGGTACACCGCCGGCTCCCGGCGTAACACCGCCGCCCGCAGCGCAAACACCGGTAGCCCCCGATGCTGCGCCGTCAGCCGCCCGTACTGCACCGCCGGCCGCAGCCGTAGTGGTCGCGCCGCCGCCGCCGCCGCCGACCGCGGTGCGTAACTCGAATGAGTTCATCCAGCGCGGCCCCGGTGGACCGCGTGGCCCTGGCATCGACCAGTTGCGTGGTCAGCGCCGCGAAACTCGCGATGGTGACCGTACGATCATTCGCGAGGGCGATCGGACGATCGTGCGGGGCGAAAACCGCACCATCATCCAGCACAATGAGTCGTCACGCTTTGCCATCGGCGCGCGCGCCATTCGCACCGAGAACCGTGGCGACCAGCGTGTCACCGTAGTCGAGCGTCCCGGCGGCGTGCGCATCTCCAGCTATGTCGGCCGCGATGGCCGTCTGACGCGGCGTGTTCGGCGCGATCGCGATGGCCGCGAGACGGTGCTGATCGACAACCTGTTCGCCGGCGCGGTGGCGGGAATGTTCATCGCCAATTTGCGTCCCCCGGAAGTGCGTATCCCGCGCGAGACCTACATCATTGACGGTGATCGGCGTGATCGGCGTGTCTACTACGATACGTTCATCGCGCCGCCGGTTGAACGGCTCGAGCAGCGCTATACGCTCGATCAGGTGCGCTACAATGCGCCGCTGCGTGACTACATGCCCCGCGTCGATCTTGATGTGAATTTCGACAGTGGGTCATGGCAGTTGACGCCCGAACAGGTGGAGCGTCTCGCCGACGTCGCCGATGGATTGAACCGCGCGATCCAGGCCAATCCGAAGGAGGTCTTCATGATTGAGGGCCACACCGATCTGGTCGGTAACGCGGACGACAACCTGTCGCTGTCGGATCGCCGCGCCGAAGCTGTCGCGGTGGCCCTGACCGAACAGTACCAAGTGCCGAGTGAGAACCTGGTGACGCAAGGTTACGGTGAGGACTTCCCGAAGGAGCAGTCCGAGGCTGCGTCGCGGGTCAATCGCCGGGTCGCGGTTCGCCGCATTACGCCGCTGATCGACCAGACCGCACAGCGCTAACTGCTGCGCTGCAACATTAAGAATGCAAAAGCCCCCGGTCTCGACCGGGGGCTTTTTTGTGTTGGAAATTCGTCAAACCCCGTTCCGGCGTGGAACTTTAGTGGGGCCTCTCCGTTGTTTCGGCACGGCGCGCGGCGCCTAGAGTTTCACTCTTACGGAGATTGCTTCCATGTCCATTGGCACCATCATCCTGATTATCCTGGTCATCGCGCTGCTTGGCGGCTTCAGCGGCATCGGCGGCGGCCCGTTCTACGGCACCGGTTACTACGGCGGTGGCGGCCTGGGCTTGGTGATCGTGATCCTGCTGATCCTCGTATTGCTCGGCAAACTGTAATCGTCCGATCTGAACGCCGATGCGCCGGTCTCGTGCTCTGCACAGGCCGGCGCATTTCGTTTTGCCGCCGCTGGCTTTCGAGGATCGCGCGCAGTAGCTTGCGCCCCTCGCCGCGGGACTTTTGCAACTGACCCTATCCAATCAAAAACTGGGCTACGCGCTCGGCTTTCTTGGCGTCCTCATGTTCGGTGCAACATTGCCGGCGACCAAGCTGGCGATACCCGCAATGGACCCGTGGTTTGTGACGGGGATGCGCGCCAGCATTGCCGGGATATCCGCGCTGGTGCTGCTGCTCATCCTGCGCCGCCCGCTGCCGCCGCGCGAACTGTGGCTGCCGTTGTTTCTCACCGGCCTCTGCACCATCATCGGCTTTCCGCTGTTCATGTCATTGGCGGCGGTGACCGTGCCGGCCGCGCATGGCGGCGTCGTGCTCGGAATTCTGCCGATCGCAACTGTCGTGGTCGCGACCTTTGTTACCGATGAGCGGCCCAGCCTCGGGTTCTGGCTGGCCAGCATCGCCGGCGCCTCCATCGTCATCTATTTCGTGCTGAGCAATGGCGATGCGCAAAGTGCGCACGGCATCTCGCCCGGCGACCTGTACCTGCTCGGCACCGTTGTTGCCGGCGGCTTTGCCTACGCGATGTCGGGCAAGCTGAGCAAGTTGATGCCCGGCTGGGAGGTGATCTCCTGGCAGGTCGTGGGCTATTTGCCGCTGGCGCTACTGACCGCTTTCTGGAACTGGCCGTCCAACCTGGCCGATGTGCCGGCATCCGCCTGGGGCGGCCTCGCCTATATCGGTTTCATCAGCCAGTTCTTCGCGTTTTTTGTTTTCAATGCGGCGATGGCACTCGGCGGCGTGTCGAAGATCGGCCAGTTCATCATGCTGCAGCCGTTCATCGTTGTTGCCTTGGCCGCGCCGGTGAATGGCGAGCCGATCCGCGGGTCGACGTTGTTTTACGCTGTGCTGGTGGTGGCAACTGTGATCGTCGGCCAGTACATGCGCGTGTCGCACAAGAAATAAAAAAAATCGGGCCCCGCACTGCGGAGCCCGATCTCATTTAATAGCAGACGCGATGCTTACTTCTTGTAAGCGGCGATCACCGCTTCGCCATCGGCGCCGGCCTTCTTGGTCCAGTCGGCGGTCAGCGTATCGCCAACCTTCTTGAGGCCCGACTTCAGCTCGGCGCTGGGCGGCAGGACCTTCATCTTGTTCGCCTTGAGCTGGTCGAGATACCAGCCGGCCTTTTCTTCAGCCAGCTTCCAGCCGCGCGTTTCGGCAGTCGCGGCCGACTTCAGGATCGCTTCCTGCGTCGGCTTGTCGAGCGCTTCGAACGCCGCCTTGTTGACGAAGGTCAGGTTCTTCGGGATCCAGGCTTGGGTGTCGTAATAGTGGGTCATGGTTTCCCACGCCTTCGAGTCATAGCCGGTCGAACCCGACGTCATGAACGCATTGACGACACCGGTCGCCAGAGCCTGCGGCAATTCCGCGGCCTGGATCGTCACCGGCTGGGCGCCGACGATTTCAGCGATACGCGCGGTGCCGACATTGTAAGCGCGCCACTTGAGGCCCTTCATGTCGTCGAGCGAGTTGATGTCCTTCTTGGCGTAGATGCCCTGCGGACCCCACGGAACCGCGAACAGGAGCTTGAGGCCCTGGGCGTCGAGCTTCTTCTCGACCGTCGCCTTGCTGGCGGCCCAGAGCTTGAGCGCTTCCGGATAGCTGGTGGCAACGAACGGCACGACGTCGAGGCCGAACATCGGGTCTTCGTTTTCATGCAGCGAGATCAGCACTTCGCCCATTTGCGCCTGGCCGGTCTGAACGGCGCGCTTGATTTCCGGCGCCTTGAACAACGACGCACCGGCATGGACGGTAACGGCCAGTTTGCCACCAGTGGCGGTGCCGACATCCTTGGCGAACTCCATCAGATTGACGGTGTGCGGGTTATCCGGTGGGTAAGCGGCCGGCAAATTCCATTTGGTCTGCGCCAAAGCCGGCGAGACGGACAGCGCGACAGTCGCGCAGGCAGCGAAAGCAATCAGACGAAGCGGATTCATTGTTACACCTCTCTCATGGACCAAAGTTGACTAAGCAGGGAAAGCTAGGCGCGGCAGAAGCATCACAATATCAGGAAATATCGTGATGATGGCAACAGCGACGACGAGCAGGAAGAAGAACGGCAGCGCCGCGCGCGCCACCGTATAGGAGTCCTTGCCGCTCATGGTTTGCAGCACGAACAGGTTAAAGCCGACCGGCGGCGACACTTCCGCCATTTCGACCACCAGCACGACGAAGATGCCGAACCAGATCGGATCGAACCCGGCCTGCTTGATCATCGGAATGACAATGGTCGTCGTCAGCACGATCATCGAAATGCCATCGAGCGCCGTGCCGAGCACGATGTACATGACGGTGAGCGCCGAGATCAGCGCGTAAGGGCTGAGCGCCAGCGCGTCGACCCAGGCGGCCAGCGCCGCCGGAATACCGGTATAGGCCATCGACGTCGACATGTAGGACGCACCGGCGAGGATCAGCAGGATCATGCAATTGACCCGCACCGTGCCCATGATGCTGTCACGGAAGGTCTGCCAGGTCAGCGCATTGTGCCACCACGCAATCGCCAGCGAGCCGAGCACGCCCCAGGCGGCGCATTCCGTCGCGGTCGCCCAGCCGAGCATCAGGCACAGGAAGATGAGCAGGATGAGCAGCGCCAGCGGGATGAGTTGCCGCGACTCATGCAGCTTCTCGCGAAACGACATTTTCGGCTCGGGTGGCGGCTGCTTGTCCGGATTAAGCAGCGACCAGCCGGCGATGTAGCCGGAGTACAGGAACATCACGAGCAATCCGGGCAAAAAACCGGCAAGGAAGATCTGAATGATCGAGACGTTCGCCGCCACCGCATATACCACCATGGTGATCGATGGCGGAATGAGAATGCCGAGCGTGCCGGCGCCGGCCAGCGAGCCGAGCGAGATCGTTTCGTCATAGCCGCGCTTTTTAAGTTCAGGCAGCGCGATCTTGGCAACGGTGGCGCAAGTCGCCGCCGATGAACCCGAGACTGAGCCAAAGATGCCGCAAGCCAGCACGTTGACATGCATCAGGCGGCCCGGAATACGATTGAGCCACGGCGCCAGGCCACGGAACATCTCTTCCGACAGCTTTGTGCGAAACAGGATTTCGCCCATCCAGATGAACAAAGGCAGCGCCGCCAGCGACCACGAATTACTGTTTCCCCAGATCGTCGTCGCCAGCACCGGACCCGACGGGATGCCGCCGCCGATGAACTGCATGCCGACATAACCGGTGGCGAGCAGCGCCAGCGCGATCCAGACACCGCCCGCGAGCAGGGCAAAGAGGAAGACCAGCAGTAGTGCGGAAATTTCGACGAGCTCGACCATGATCAGACCGCGCTCTGAATGGCTTGCTCGATGGCTTCTTCGGCGGTCTTCGGCTTCGGCTTCTCGTAACGCGGCGTGTTGCCGCGAATGACGTGAATGAATTCGTCGATGAAGGCGATCAACAGGATGCCGAGGCCACCACTATAGCCCAACTGCGGAATCCACAGCGGCACCGCGAGCACGCCCTGCGCCATATCGTTGAACTTCCACGAAAAGTAGGTCATCTGCGCGGCGTAATAAAAGAAAAAAGCGACGAAGCACCCGCCGATCAGCAGCGCTGCGACTTCGAACCAATGGCGCGTGCGGCCCTCGAGGCGGTCGATCAACAGGCCGACGCGGATCATCTCGCCGTGGCGGAAAGTGTGCGCCAGGCCGAGGAACGACGTCGCCACCATGCACCAGGAGACGAGATCGTCACCGGCGGGAATGTTGAAGCCGATCGGACGGCCGGAGGACAGCAACATCATCAGCACGAAGATGGCGACCAGGAAGGCGCCGGCCGCATAACCGGCCCAGAGATATAGCTTGTCCAGTGCCTGACGTATCATGGTGCCCTCATAAGCTCGCCGCCGCGCGCGCGGCCTGATCGTAATGGCCGGACAGCGCCCGCATCAAGGCGGCAATCTCCGACAGTCGCTTCTCGTCCATACCCGCACTCTTCACCGATTTGACCAGCAGGCCTTCGCGAACCTTGCGATAGCGCTGCACGACCGCCTCGCCTCTTGCCGTCAGACTAACGGTTTTCTCGCTGCCGCGCTTGCCGCTGGTCAGCAATTTATGGCCGTCGAGTTTTTTCAGCGAGTAGGTGACGAGGTGAGTGTCTTCGATGTTGAGCACGAGACAGATATCGGCCACGCGCTTAGCACGGCCGCGATGCGCGATGGTGTGCAAAACAAGGACATCGAGTGGTGACAAATCAGGCACGCCCGCTGCCGCCATGCAACGGACCATCCAGCGCTCGAACGCATGATCGAGCAGGATCATGCCGAACTCAAGCTCCGACAGCACCGGCATCGCACCCGACGCCAGATGCGACGACGACACGATCGGCCCCAGCGACACGACGGCGCCGCCTGTTTTTTCAGCTTTCGGAATCTTGCCGGCTTTCGCCGCCCTAACAAGCGCGGATCTTGCAGTCATCTCAGCCCCTCGCGAGATATGTGAAAAGCGTATCGGCCGCCGATAAATTGTCAACGATTTATTGACGATTTTTTTGAGGTCTGATCTATTTGCAGTCAGGCAGGGAGAGCGACATGGCCAAACGTGCGGCGGCAAAGGCGAAGACCAAGGCAGCGAAGAAGCGGGTCGCGGCAAAGACTTCTTCCGCAAAAACATGGGATTTCTGGATCGACCGCGGCGGCACCTTCACCGACGTTGTCGGCCGCGCGCCGGACGGCAAGCTGACCGCTCACAAGCTGCTCTCTGAAAATCCGGAAGCCTATGCCGACGCCGCCGTGCAAGGCATTCGCGATTTGCTCGGCCTTGAGAAAGGTCAGCCGATACCGCCGTCGATGGTTGGCGCGGTGAAGATGGGCACCACGGTCGCGACCAATGCGCTGCTCGAGCGCAAGGGCGACCGCACTTTGCTGATGATCACGAAGGGTTTCCGCGACGCGCTGAAGATCGGTTATCAGGCGCGGCCAAAGATTTTCGCTCTGGAGATCATTAAGCCGGAATTGCTTTATGAACGCGTCACTGAGGTGGCCGAGCGTGTGCTCGCCGATGGCACTGTCGAGCAGGAGCCTGATCTCGCCCAGGCGCGGGCCGATCTTGAAGCTGCCAAGGCCGACGGCATCGACGCCGTCGCCATTGTCTTCATGCATGCCTATCGCTTTCCCGAACACGAGAAGCGCGTCGCGGCGCTGGCGCGCGAGCTCGGCTTCGCGCAGGTGTCGGTCAGCCACGAAGTGTCGCCGCTGATCAAGCTGGTTGGCCGTGGCGATACGACGGTCGTCGATGCGTACCTGTCGCCTATCCTGAAGCGCTATGTCAGCCGGGTCACTGGCGAGATGGATGGCGGCGCGGCGCTCTCCGCTGGCGACAAGATCCGCCTGATGTTCATGATGTCGTCCGGCGGCCTCACTGCCGCCGACCTGTTTCAGGGCAAGGACGCCATTCTTTCCGGCCCAGCCGGCGGCGTGGTCGGCATGGCGGAAACCGGCAAGCAAGCCGGCTTCGACCGGCTGATCGGTTTCGACATGGGCGGCACATCGACCGACGTGTCGCATTTCGATGGCGAATATGAACGCGCCTTCGAGACCGAGGTCGCCGGCGTGCGCATGCGCGCGCCGATGATGCTCATTCATACCGTCGCCGCCGGTGGCGGCTCGATCCTGCATTATGACGGCGCCCGCTTCCGCGTCGGGCCTGACTCGGCCGGCGCCAATCCGGGACCGAAATGCTATCGCCGTGGTGGGCCGCTCGCGGTCACCGATGCCAATGTCATGGCCGGCAAGCTGCTGCCGGACTTCTTCCCGAAGATCTTCGGCCCGCAGCAGAGCGAGCCGCTCGATGCCGATGCGGTGAAGCAGACCTTTGCCGAAATGGCTCAAGAGGTGGGCAACAAATTAGCGGAAGAAATCGCCGACGGCTTCATCAAGATCGCGGTCGAGAACATGGCCAATGCGATCAAGAAGATTTCGGTGCAACGCGGCTATGACGTGACGCGCTATGCGCTGAACTGTTTCGGCGGCGCCGGTGGCCAGCATGCCTGTCTGGTGGCCGATGCGCTCGGCATGACCAAGGTGCTGATCCATCCGTTCTCGTCGCTGCTGTCGGCCTACGGCATGGGCCTCGCCGATATCCGCGCCACGCGCGAACAGGCGATCGAACTGCCCTATGGCGCGAAGGCGCTTGCCGTGTTGAAAAAGACCGGCGCATCGCTCGGCAAGGACGTGAAGAACGAAGTTGCCGGCCAAGGCGTGCCGGCGGCAAAGATCAAGGTCATCCAGCGCGCGCATATCCGCTACGCCGGCACCGACACCGCGCTGGTGGTTGAAGCCGGTCCCCTGCCCGCCATGCAGCGCGCTTTCGAGAAGGCGCACAAGGCGCGCTTCGGCTTCATCGACCGCAACAAGCAACTGGTCGTCGAGGCCGTGTCGGTCGAGGCCATCGGCGGCGGCGCCAAGTTCTCCGAGAAGGCCGCGCGGCGCTTGACCGGCAAGTTGCCGCAGCCCGCTAAGCGCACCCAGTTCTATTCCGACGGCGCCTGGCACAAGGCTAACGTCTATACCCGCGACCAGTTGAAGATCGGCGCCAAGGTCAAGGGCGCGGCCATCATCATCGAGCCGCACCAGACCATTGTTGTCGAGCCCGGCTGGCAGGCCGAACTGACCGCAAAGAACCATCTCGTTCTGTCGCGGCTGAAAAAACTCAAGCGCACCTACGCCATCGGCACGCATGCCGATCCGGTGATGCTGGAAGTGTTCAACAATCTGTTCATGTCGATCGCCGAGCAAATGGGCGTGTCGCTGCAGAACACCGCCTATTCGGTCAACATCAAGGAGCGGCTCGACTTCTCCTGCGCAGTGTTCGCACATGACTCGACGCTTGTTGCCAATGCGCCGCATATGCCGGTGCATCTCGGCTCGATGGACCGTTCGGTGGAAACGATCATCCGCGACAACAAGGGCAAAATCGCGCCCGGCGATGTCTATGCAATCAACGCGCCGTATAACGGCGGTACACATCTGCCGGACATCACGGTTTGTACACCGGTGTTCGACGACAAGAAGAAGACGATTCTATTCTGGGTTGCCTCGCGTGGTCACCACGCCGATGTCGGCGGCATTTCGCCGGGCTCAATGTCGCCCAATGCGACGACCATCGAGCAGGAAGGTGTCTATATGGACAACTTCAAGTTGGTCGATCGCGGCCGCTTCCGCGAAAAAGAGCTGATGGAGGTGCTGACCGGCGCCAAATATCCGGTGCGCAATCCGGTGCAGAACGTCAATGACCTCAAGGCGCAGATCGCCGCCAACGAAAAAGGCGTCAGTGAATTGCGCAAGATGGTGGCGCAGTTCTCTCTGCCCGTCGTCACGGCCTATATGGGCCACGTGCAGGACAACGCTGCCGAGAGCGTGCGCCGCGTCATCGACAAATTGCACGATTCCGAGTTCGCCTATGAGATGGACCAGGGCATGGTGATCAAGGTGAAGATCACCGTCGACAAAAAGAAGCGCGAGGCGACCGTCGACTTCACCGGCACCTCGCCGCAGCAGCCGAGCAATTTCAACGCGCCGGAACCGGTGACGCGCGCCGCCGTGCTCTATGTCTTCCGCATGATGGTGGCCGACGACATTCCGATGAATGCCGGGTGTCTGCGGCCGATCAACATCGTCGTGCCGCCGCAATCGATGCTGACGCCGGAATATCCGGCCGCTGTCGTCGCCGGCAATGTCGAGGTGTCACAGGCGATCACTGACACGTTGTTCGGCGCACTTGGCGCACTGGCCGGTGCGCAAGGCACGATGAACAATCTCAACTTCGGCAATGCCACGTATCAATACTATGAGACGATCTGCTCCGGCTCGCCTGCAGGCCCCGGCTTCAACGGCACCGACGCCGTGCACACGCACATGACCAATACGCGGCTGACCGATCCGGAGATTCTGGAATTCCGTTATCCGGTCGTGCTCGAGGATTTCCACATCCGCAAGGACTCGGGCGGCAAAGGCAAGTGGCACGCCGGTGACGGCATTCGCCGCACCATTCGCTTCCGCGAAAAGATGGAGTGCACCGTGTTGTCCGGCCATCGCCGCGTGCCGCCCTTCGGCTTGGCCGGTGGCGATAACGGTCAGGTCGGCGAGAACTGGGCCCGCCGCAAGAACGGCACGATGGAGAAGCTGAAGGGCTGCGATGACACTGTGATCGACGCCGGCGAGGCCATCATCATTCAGACGCCAACGGCGGGGGGTTATGGGAAGGCTTAGCTGCGAGTTGGCAAGTCTTGCAACGCGTTTAAACCCGTCACCCTGAGGTGCGAGCGCAGCGAGCCTCGAAGGGCGACGGCCGCGCTTTCAAGGGCCGTCGCCCTTCGAGGCTCGGCTAAGCAGCCTCGCACTTCAGGGTGACGGATTGGGATTAAGCGGTCGGCTTGCTGAGAAGACCCACTCTTCTTCCAACAAACAACGTCGCCGCGACACTGGCAAAAATCGCTGCGCCGAAGATCCAGCCCGACAACGCGCCAGCGCTCACGCCGGACAGGAATGTGCCAACGGTGCAGCCAAGTCCGGTCATCGCGCCCCAGCCGAGCAGCACGCCGCCGGTCAGGCCGCGCGTGATCTGGCCGCCGCTTGGCCATGACGGCTTGAACTGGCCGGCAGTGAACGCCGCAGCAAAAGCCGCCACCACCAGCGCAATGATGAAGACGCCGTTATTGCTAAGCAGTGCATCGCGCACGACAGTGATGCAGCCGCGCAATGTATCGAGGCCCTCGAGACGTTGCGGCACGATGCCGAGCGCTGTGCCGGCCTGCCGCGCGCGGCCGCCGATCTCGGCAGTGACGCCAAGCGGCCCGACGCGCAAGTAAGCGGCGGTGCCGAGCACGCCGACAATCGCGCCGCCGATCCAGGCCGGCCAGCGCTCGACAAAGATCTTGCGCCACTGATCGTCGTGCGCCGGCGATGACACCGTATTGCGCGCACGCAAAGACAACAACCAGGCGACTGCCGCCAGCACAACAAGTGCCGCAAGCAACGCGCCAGCATAACCGAGCCAGCGTGGCAGCCAGACGCTTGGAGCTTCCGCGACAGCACCGAGATAAAGTGTGTTCCAGCTAAGGAAGCCGAGGATGAAACCGACCACCGTGCCGATCAGCGCGAAGGGCGACGTCGGCGAGCCTTCGCCCAGCCGGTACAGATGCGCACTAACGCAGGAGCCGGAAATCGCCATGCCGGCGCCGAAGGCAAGGCCGGCGAGAACCAGTACGTAGCTGACCGGTCCGATGAAAGCATCCGGCGGCAGGCGGCCGGTCGAGGCATCCGGCAGCCAAGAGCCAAACACGACCGTATAGCCAACGACACCCACGGCCAGCGCAACGATGATGCCGATCAGGCCGCGCGCATCGCCGTCGTCATACCATTCGCGGAAATTGCAGAAGAAGCAGAAGCGCGACCGTTGCAGCACGATGCCGAAGGCCGCGCCGAAGATCAGAGACAGCGACAAGCCCGCCTGCCCGGCGCCATGCAGCGCATAGGCCACGAACAGCAAGGCGACCAGCAGCGCCGCGGAGACCGCGCCGCGCCAGCCGAAGCGCGATAATGCGAAAGACGCCGGGCTTGCACCCGGCGTCTCACGCTCAGTCTTCTGTAGCGTTGTCGTCACGCAATCAAAGTCCGCTTACTTGCCGCCCCACACGGTGCCGGCGACGTTGATGACGGGCAGACCGACGGTGTTGCCGTATTCGGTCCAGGAACCATCATAGTTGCGGACATCATAGCCGAGAATCTGCGAAAGCACGAACCAGGTGTGGCTCGAACGCTCGCCGATGCGGCAGTAAACGATGATCGGCTTCGAGCCGTCGATGCCGGCGGCGGCATAGAGCTTCTTCAGTTCGTCAACCGACTTGATGGTGCCGTCTTCATTGACAGCGCGGCCCCACGGAACGTTCAGCGCGCCCGGGATATGACCGGCGCGAACCGCCAGTTCCTGCGAACCGGCCGGCGCGAAGATCTTGCCCGAGTATTCGTCAGCCGAGCGGATATCGACGATGGTGACGTTCGACTTGTTGGCGACCACGTCGCTGACCGCGGCGAGATTGGCGCGCAGCTTTTTATCGAAAGCCGACACGGTCACTTTGCTCGGCGCAACCGAGGCAACGCGGGTGTCGAAGGGGCGCTTTTCGGCTTCCCACTTCTTGCGGCCGCCATCGAGCAGCTTCACGTTCTCGAAGCCGTAGCTCTTGAAGATCCAGGCGCCCCAGGCGGCGAACCAGTTGTTATTGTCGCCGTAAAGCACGACGGTCGAGTCCTTCTCGATGCCGAGCTTGCGGACGAGATCCTGGAATTTCTCCTGGGTCGCTACGTCGCGGCGCACGGTGTCGACGAGGTCGGTGTGCCAGACGATGTTCTGCGCATTCGGGATATGGCCGCGCTCGAACAGGCCGGGCTCGACGCTGACCTCGACGATACGCACCTTCGGATCGTTGGCGTTCTTCTCGAGCCATTCGCCGGTGACCAGCGGGCTCGCCTTTGGCGCTTGCGCCTGGGCGGATGTTGCAACAGCGGCGCCGATGGCCAAGGCCATCGCGGCTGAGAGGATGGTTTTGAATGACATTTGCGGAAACCCTTGAATCGTTAAGTTGAACTCTCGCGCATTCACCGCTTGTGCAGCGCAAGGAGTCAACGCGCTGTTTTGGCGCGGTTTTGCAGCAGAAAATGCCGCATCCGGCGCGACAGCGCGGGGTAGCAGGAGGCTTTCGTCAGACTGGCTTTGAGGCGAAGATTTCTCTCAGGCGTGACAACCTGTCGCAGACGCCGATGCGGCTAATGCCCGCCCGCGCCGGCGCCGACCGGCTTCGGCTTCTTCATGATGATGCCAAGTGCGGCGAGCGCGACGAACAGAATCGTCAGCACCAGGAAGACATCGCCGAAGCTCATCACCGAGGCCTGCTTGCGCGCCATCAGCGACATCTGCTTCAGCGCCTTGAGCTGACCATCGGCGCCGCCGAACTTCTCCGTCAGGTTCGACAAGGTTTCGATTGCCGTGACGCTGCTCCAGTTCACCGCTTCATGCAGGCGTGCGAGATGCAGGTCCAAACGGTCGTTGAGCAACGTGTTGATCGCAGCAAGGCCGATGGCGCCGCCGAGATTGCGCGTCAGGTTGAACAGGCCCGATGCATTCTTGATGCGGTCGAGCGGCAGCGTGCCGAGTGCGGTGTTGGTCACCGGCACAATGGCGAACATCAGGCCGACGCCGCGGAAAATCTGCGGCCACAGCAATTCATAGAAATCCCAATCCTGAGTGATCCACGTCATCTGCCAGGTGCCGAGCGCGAAAAACAGGAAGCCGCCGATCAGCACGAAGCGTGGATCGAAACGTTGCGCCAGTTGACCGGCAATCGGCGCCGTCATGAACATGGCGAGGCCGGAGACGAACATCGTGTCGCCGATCATCAGCGCATCATAGCCGCGGATCTGCGCCAGATAGACCGGATAGAGATAGGTCAGGCCATAAAGGCCGATGCCGAGCACGAAGGAGAACAGGCTGCCTATCATGAAATTGCGGTTGGCGAAGGCGCGCAGATCGACGATCGGCTCCTTCGCCGTCAGCACGCGGGTAAAAAAGATCGCCGCCGATGCCGCCGCAACAATCGCGCCGATGAGGATCTCCGTTTCGTCGAACCAGCCGTAGCGCGGCCCCTCTTCCAGCACATATTCAAGCGCGCCGAGAAAGCCGGCCATCGACAAGAGGCCGACCCAGTCGAAATTCTTCAGCAGCGCATAATCCGGCTCGTCGAAGTCAATCAGCGTCCATGCCGCGATCGAGACGCCGATGCCGGGAATGATGTTGATGAAGAACAGCCAGTGCCACGACATCAAATGCGTAACGTAACCGCCAATCGTCGGGCCGACGGTCGGCGCCAGTGTGGCGATCAGGCCGATGACCGGCGCCACCATTTTCTGCTTCGGGCCGGGAAACAGCACATAGGCCGAGGCAAACACCGTCGGCACCATGCCGCCGCCGATGAAGCCTTGCACCGCGCGCCAGACGATCATGCTGTTGATCGATGATGACAGGCCGCACATGATGCTGGCGAAGGTGAAACCAGCGGCGGCGATCGTGAACAGCATGCGCGTGCCGAGCGCGCGCGACAGATAGCCGGACAGCGGAATCGCGATCACTTCAGCGATCAGATACGAGGTCTGCACCCACGGGATTTCATCGGCCGAGGCCGACAAGCCGGCCTGGATTTCGCTGAGCGAGGCCGAGACGATCTGGATGTCGAGGATCGCCATGAACATGCCGAAGCACATCACAACGAAGGCCGCGAGGCGTCGTGGCGAGAGAGAGTCCGCGCCTCCGGCACCACCCGTCGGGGAACGAGCGGGAACCGGAAGCGCGTCGTTGGCGGTAAGCGTACTCATGACACTAACTTACCGCCGCGTTGGATTGCTCTTGTCGGTCTGGGCAACGAACCACTCGCCATTCGACGCGGTGGCTTCGGTGCCTTCCTTGGTGTTGACCTTGACGACGACCGACATGCCGGGCCGCAGCAAGCGCCGCGCAGCAACATCGGCCGGCACTTTGATACGCACGGGAATGCGCTGAACGATCTTGGTGAAATTGCCGGTCGCATTGTCCGGTGGCAGCAGCGAGAACGTGGAGCCGGATGCGGGCGACATGCTGGCAACGATGCCTTCGATGTCATGCTCCGGCAGCGCATCGACACTCACCGAGACGCGCTGCCCCGGACGCAAGCGGCCGAGCTGCGTCTCCTTGAAGTTGGCGTCGACATAAACTTCGTCGAGCGGCACCAGGCTGGCGAAGCGCTGGCCTGGCTGCACATAGTCACCGGTCTGCACTGAACGGTTGCCGATGACGCCGTCAATCGGCGCGCGGATTTGCGTGAAGGACAGATCGCGTTCCGCCTTGGCCTGCGCGGTCAGCAATTCATTGAGCAGGCCCGCGGCTTCCTGCTGCTGCGCCTTGAGCACATCGACATTGCCATTGGCGGCGGCGATGGCTGCTTGCGCGCCCTGCACCGCGGCATTGGCCTGGTCGCGGTTGGCGAGCGCGGCCTCCTGCGTCTGCTTGCTGGCGAATTCGTTGAGCTTCTGCTGGCGGTCGAGTTCGGATTGCGCGCGCGTCGCTTGCGCCTGCGCTGAGGTCAGTTGCGATTGCGCCTGCGTGACCAAGGCCTGCTGCGCCGGAATTTGGCGGCCGATGCGATCGACGGTGGCACGCTGGGTCGCAACCTTGTCGCGCGCGGCGGCGACGGCGAGCTTGTAATCGCCCTCGTCGATGCGGGCGATGACATCGCCGGCGCGGACGTAGCTGTTATTGGCAACGTCGATCGAGGAGACGTAGCCCGGCACCTTGGCGGCCAGCGTTGTGGCGTCAGCGCGGACATAAGCGTCGTCGGTCGACACCATGAAGCGGCCGGCGGTGACATAGTTGTAGGTAAAATAGCCAACGCTGATCAGCAGCAGCGCCGCGATGCCGATTAGGATCGGCTTGCGGTTCGTTTTCAAGCCGCCGGACTTCGGCGCGGGAGCTTCGGGCGATACGGCGTTGTCCTGCACGGGCGCTTCCTGTGACGCTGGCTTTGCTGCGGCCTGCTCTGCAACCACGCTAAGCCGTGAGTCTGAAGTTTTTGCGCGTTGCACCATGACAACCTCCGAATGACCGAACCGTTCAGTCAAGGGTCAAATACGCCGGCTGCGACTCCATGTCAATAATGACCGAACCGTTCGGTCATTGATTTTTGTGATGGGCTGGTCCATATGAGCTGATGCGTGGGTGCGGATTCGGGAAAATCCCGGGAATTCGTCAAAAATCGGCCTTTTCGAGCCGAAAGCCCGCCGCAGGAGCGATAGATGAGCGATTCCACTGCCGAACTGGTCCTCGACCAGCCCGCCGAGGCGTTAGATGACAGCGCCAAACGGCGCCAGATCATCGAAGGCGCCCGCACTGTCTTCATGGCGCGCGGCTTCGACGCCGCCAGCATGGGCGACATTGCCAAGGCGGCCGGGGTCTCCAAGGGCACGCTCTACGTCTACTTCAAGAGCAAAGAAGAGCTGTTCGGCGCGATCGTCGAGCAGGAATGCTACACGCACGCCGAAGGCGCCTTTCTGCTCGACGAGAACAATCACGACGTTGAGGCCGCCCTCACCCGCGTCGGCGAGGAATTCATCGGCTTTCTGTGCACGCCGCAGAAGGCGGCGACGGTGCGCATCGTCATTGCCATTGCCGAGCGCATGCCGGAAATCGGCAAGACCTTTTACGAGACCGGCCCAGCCAACGGCATCCGCCGCCTCGCCTCTTACCTCAAGGCGCAGGTGAAGGCCGGCATTCTCACGGTGGAAGATTGCGACGTCGCCGCAGCGCAGTTTCTCGAGACCTGCCAGGCGACCTTGTTCAAGCCGGTGCTGTTCAATTTCGGCCCGCCGCCGTCGCCGGAGCGCGTTGCCTATGTCATCGGCATCGCCGTGCGAGCATTCCTCGCGGCGTATCGGGTGAAGTAACTAACTCCGCGCGATGATCTCGTCTTCGCCACGATGCACCGCTGCCGCCGGCATCAGTTTGCCCGGCTTGCGCCGTGACAGGATCGACGGACGGCGGCGCTGCAAACCGCTGTGACGGCGGCGGCGCGGACACACCTGTTCGACGCGAACGCCGCCCATGTGATCGAAGGCTTCGCGCCATCCGCCCGCATCATCGCTGACCAGCAGGGGCACGCCGAGCACCTTGCTCCAACTGCGCCATTCGGCGAAAGCCTCATCGGCCTGCGTCGAGACGAACAGTGGCAGCGCCAATCCGGGATCTTTATGTTCGAGCACGACCGCAACCGTCGCCGGCTCACCGTTCTCGGATGCATTCATGCGAATGGCGACGCCGTCATAAGCCGACAGCGGCATGTTGAACGCCATGTGCATGCCGGCAACAGAACGCCGCATGACCAGCCGCTCACGAAACAATTCGATGTGACGCACCTGGCCGTCAGCTCCGGCATCGGTTGCCGCGAAAGCCAGTGGCAGGGCGAATGGGTCGAGCCGCACACCGCAGCCCGACCCAACGTGACCTTCGTCACTACGCATTTGACGCCTCAAACTCTCCCTCGCCAGGCTTATGTGCCCAGTCGATACGGGAGAGCGTGGGGTATCCCGGTCGGTAACCGCTTAAAGTTCGCGGTTAATCGGTGTTAGGAATGCGTCCTTCAAGCGGCATGCTTGATGCGGTGTTGAAAACCATGATTGACGAGGTGTTGATAAGCGCCGGCAAAATGTCTGAAACGGCGGTTGCGCCGGCCGCGCGGAGAGGCCATTTGATAGGAATCGCGCGCTTCTTCGCTACACTGGTCCTGCTTCGCCGAAATGAAAGTTTTTGAAAACCATGCTAGCACCTGCTGCCTCCCTGTTCGACCAGTCCGCCCTCACCGATCGCGCCGAGCGACTCGTTAAGGCGGCGCTCGCCGCCGGCGCCGATACGGCGGATGCGGTCGCGGTGCGCGGCATGTCGCAATCGATAGAGGTGCGCGACGGCGCGGTCGAGGAAAGCGAGAGCTCAGAGGGTGACGATCTCGGCCTGCGCGTGCTTGTCGGCAAGCGTCAGGCGGTTGTCTCCACCAATGACATGTCGAGCGATGGCTACAAGACTTTGGCCGAACGCGCCGTTGCGATGGCGCGCGTCGCCTCCGAAGATAAATATGCCGGGCTCGCCGACGAAGCGCAGTTGGCAAAATCGTTTCCCGATCTCGATCTGATCGACCGCAATCTGCCGACGGTGCAGCAGCTTGAGCAGATGGCGCGCACGGCGGAAGAAGCCGGGCTCGCGGTGAAAGGCATCAGCAAGTCGGGTGGCGCATCGGCCTCCGCCGGCATTGGTGGCATGGTATTGATCACCAGCACCGGATTTCGCGGCGCCTATCTCGGCTCCAGCCACGGCCTGTCGATGACGGCGATTGCCGGCGAAGGCACCGGTATGGAGCGCGACTATGATTATTCATCGGTGCGTCACGCCTCCGATCTCACAGCGCCGGACAAAGTCGGGCGCAGCGCCGGCGAGCGCGCCATCGAGCGGCTCAACCCGCGCAAGGTAACAACGCGCAAAGTACCGGTCGTGTTCGATCCGCGCGTTGCCAGTTCGCTGGTCGGCCATCTGGCTAGCGCGGTCAATGGCGCATCGATCGCGCGCAAGACCAGCTTCCTGCGAGAGAAGATGGGGCAGAAATTATTCGCCGACGGCATTCGCATCATCGACGATCCGCATCGTGTGCGCGGTTTGCGTTCGCATCCCTTCGATGGCGAAGGCGTTGCCGGCAAGAAGATGGCGCTGATCGATGACGGTGTGTTGATGTCGTGGATCCTCGATTGCGCCACGGCGCGCGAACTTGGCCTGACGACAACGGGCCATGCCTCGCGCGGTGTGTCGTCATCACCATCGCCGAGCGCATCGAACCTGCATATGGAAGCAGGCACGATGACGCCGGCTGAACTGATCGCCGACATCAAGGACGGCTTCTATGTCACCGACCTGATCGGCAGCGGCGTCAATGGCGTGACCGGCGATTACAGCCGCGGCGCTTCCGGCTTCTGGATCGAGAATGGCCAGCGCACTTATGCGGTCAGCGAAGTGACCATTGCCGGGCATCTGTGCGACATTTTCAAGAACCTCACGCCGGCCAACGACCTCACCTTCAAACATGGCGTCAATGCCCCGACCGTGCGGCTGGAGGGCTTGACCGTTGCCGGGCAGTGATCTCGTCAAGCTACGCGATGCGCTCGAACCTGTCATGCGCGAGGCCGGTGAACTGGCGCGCTTCACATCGCGTGGCGAGTTCAAGCGATGGACCAAGGGCGAAGACAAGTCGCCGGTGAGCGACGGCGACATTGCCGTCAACAATTTGCTGCACACGAAACTCCGCGCCCTGGTGCCGCAGGCCGGCTGGCTGTCGGAAGAGACAGAAGACGATGTTGCGGGCCGCAGCGTGCAGCAGGCCTGGGTGGTCGATCCGATCGATGGAACCAGGGCTTACATTGCAGGCTTTCCAGATTGGACAATTTCAGTCGCGCTGGTCGAAGAGGGCCGGCCGCGCCTTGCTGCACTTTATGCGCCGGTGACCGATGAAATGTTTCTGGCGGTTGCAGGCCAAGGCACGACGCTGAATGGCGCGCGGGTTTCGGCAAATAATGGCGACTCTGGCGGCAAGTCTGCCGGGCCGAAGCGTTATCTCGATCAGCTGGCAGCGCTGTCGCCCGATACTTTGCCGCAGCCGAAGGTGCATTCACTGGCGCTGCGACTGACGCGTGTCGCGCATGGCGGGCTCGACGTCGCTTTCGCCTCACCCGGCAGCCATGACTGGGACCTTGCCGCTGCCGACCTTTTGGTGCACGAAGCGGGCGGCGCGCTGACCGACCTGACCGGCCGAACCTTGCGCTATAACCAGCCGCACACCGCGCATCCCTCCCTTATTGCCGCGGGCGGCGCCCGTCACGGTAACCTCATCGCGCTGATGCGTGACCGCCTGCCCGCGTTCGCCTAGACTTGAGCGGCGATGACGTTTACCTCGTTCAAGTCCACCGCCGGGACTGACGCGAAGGATCGCATAATGACTGACCAGCCTGCCAAGCAATTGCTGCATCTCGTGATCGGCGGCGAGCTGACCAAACTCAGCGGCACCGAGTTCAAGGATCTCGACAAGGTCGAGATGGTCGGTGTCTATCCGAACTATGCCACCGCCTATACCGCCTGGAAATCGAAGGCGCAGCAGACGGTCGACAATGCGCATATGCGCTATTTCATCGTCCACCTGCATCGCCTGCTCGATCCGGACAGTCCGAACGCGCGCAAGGATTGACGGGTCTCGATGCCACTCATCAAGCGGATCGTCGCATCGCCCGCATTCTTGTCCGCCGCCGGTACGGTGGCGGCGTGGTATTTGCGGCTGGTCTGGCACTCAAGCCGTCAGATCATCGAGCCGGCAAACATCTATGACATTGTGCAGATGCCGGCGATCATCGCCATGTGGCACGGCCAGCACTTCCTCGCGCCCTTCATCAAGAAGAAGGAAGCCAAGCATCGCGCCAAGGTGCTAATCTCGCGCCACCGCGATGGCGAGCTGAACGCGCGCGCCGCCGAAAAGCTCGGCATCGGCACCATTCGCGGGTCCGGCTCGCACGCCGGCGAATTCCATCGCAAGGGCGGCGCGGCCGCTTTTGCACCAATGCTGACCGCGCTCGAGGAAGGCTACAACATGGCGCTCACCGCCGACGTGCCGAAGATATCGCGCGTTGCCGGCATGGGCATCGTCAAGCTGGCGCAGCATTCCGGCAAGCCAATCTATCCGGTGGCCATGGCATCGAGCCGCCGCATTGAATTGAAGAACTGGGACAAGACCGCGATCAACCTGCCCTTCGGACGCATCGCCATGGTGGCGGGCGATCCGATCTATGTCGCACGCGACGCCGATGCCGCAGCGCTCGCAGCCGCGCGCCGGCAGATCGAACAGGCGCTCAACACTGTGACGGCGCGCGCCTATGCGATCGTCGACGGGAGCGGCACGCCGTGACCGCCAGGCTCACCGGCGTTCTGCGGACGTACCGGCTGTTGGCGTCGGTGGCGGCACCATTCGCGCCGCTGTTGCTGTCGCGCAGGCTCAAGCGCGGCAAGGAAAATCCCGCGCGTCTCGGCGAGCGGAGCGGCAACAGCAACATCGCGCGGCCGGAAGGTTCGCTGGTCTGGCTGCATGCGGCGAGCGTCGGCGAATTGGTTGCAGCGCTGCCGCTGATTGAGCGCATCGCCGCGCGTGACGTCAATGTGCTGGTGACCACCGGCACCGTGACCTCGAGCGAATTGGCCGACCGGCGCCTGCCTGCTGGCGTCGTGCATCAGTTTGTGCCGCTCGATGCGCCGCGCTTCATCCGCCGCTTCCTCGATCGCTGGAAACCTGACTTGGCGCTGTTTGTCGAATCCGACCTGTGGCCAAACATGATGATCGAAACGTCGCGCCGCGACGTGCCGATGATCCTGATCAACGGGCGCTTGTCGGAGAACTCGTTCAAGCGCTGGCGCTATCTGCCGCGCACGATCGGCAATCTGTTGCAGCGGTTCGATCTCTGCCTCGCCGGGACGCCGGCCGATGCCTCGCGCCTGAGCGAACTCGGCGCGCCGCGCGTGCTGACCAGCGGCAATCTCAAGCTCGATGTGCCGCCACCACCTGCGGATGCGGAACGCTTGCGTGACCTGAGCGATGCGATTGCCGGGCGTTCGGTGATTGCCGCGACGTCGACGCATCCCGGTGAAGACGCCTTGATGATCGAGGCGCATAAACGACTGCGCGGTAATTTCCCCGGTCTGCTGACCTTGATCGCGCCGCGTCATGCCGACCGCGGCTCCGATGTTGCGGCCCTGGCGCAAGCCGCGGGCCTCACCGCCGCGCTGCGCTCGCGCGGCGAATTGCCAAAGCGCGCCACTGACATATATGTCGCCGACACGATGGGCGAACTCGGTCTGATTTATCGCCTCGCGCCGGTCGTCTTCGTCGGCGGCTCTTTGGTGCGGCATGGCGGCCAGAACCCGATTGAGCCGGCCAAGCTGGGCGCCGCCATCCTGCACGGCCCGCATGTCTGGAATTTCGCCGAGATCTATGGCGCGCTCGATGGCGCACGCGGCGCCGACGCCGTGCTCGATGAAGACCGGCTCACCGCAGCCTTTGCCGCGCTGCTCAACGACCCGCAGGCTTGCGCGCGCAGCGCCACTGCCGCGCGAACGACGGTCGATGCATTGGGCGGCGCGCTTGAGCGCACGCTGCAATCGCTCGATCCTTATCTAATGCACCTGCTGTTGCCGCAGCGAGGCGGAGCCCGTCATGCGTGACCCGGCTTTCTGGTGGCGCGCACCGGGGCTTGCTTCGGCCCTGCTGACGCCGTTCGGAAAGCTGTATGGCGCGATTGCCACGCAACGCATGAGCAAGATCGGAACGCTGGCCGGGCTGCCGGTGTTGTGCGTCGGCAATTTCACGCTCGGCGGCGCCGGCAAGACGCCGACCGCCATGATGTTCGCAGCATTGCTGCGTGACGCCGGCGAGACGCCCTGTTTGCTGACGCGCGGCTATGGCGGCACCGTCACGCGGCCGCGTCTGGTCGATGCGGCCAGCGATGCCGCCAGCGAGGTCGGCGACGAAGCCTTGCTGCTGGCGCGGGTGGCGCCGACCGTCGTCTCGCGCGACCGCTTGCTCGGCGCGGCTTTTGCCAAAGCAAAAGGCGCCAGCGTCGTCATCATGGATGATGGCTTGCAGAATGCATCGCTGGTCAAGGATGTCACCATTGCCGTGATCGATGGCCGCCGCGGCATCGGCAATGCGCAAGTGTTTCCAGCCGGCCCCTTGCGCGCGCCCTTGGATGCGCAGCTTAGGCGTTGCGATGCCTTGCTGGTAATCGGCGATAATGGGAACGCGCGTGACGTGATGGCGCACGCCGGCGCCTTGCCGGTGTTTCATGGCCGCCTGGTGCCGGATGCCGCCGCCATCGCCGCCTTGCGCCAACACAAGGTGCTGGCCTTCGCCGGCATTGGCGATCCGGAAAAATTTTTCGCGACGGTCGCGCAGGCCGGCATCCAGATCGGTGTGCGCCGCGCCTTCGGCGATCATCACCGCTTCACCGCTGGCGATGAGGCCGAACTGGTGCTGGCGGCGGAACGCGGCGGGTTGACCTTGCTCACCACCGAAAAAGATCTCGCCCGGATGAACGGCGACCGCGCTTTGGCCTCGCTTGCCGCGCAGACGCAGGTGCTGCCGGTGACGCTCGAAATCGATGAAGTGGAATTTCTGCGCGCGTTGGTCTTGAAGAAGCTGCGGCGCTAGCGCGCCAGCTCTTCCTTGTGCCGCTGCAGAACGGCTTCCGGCGAGACATAGGCTTCCTGCCGCGCGACGCTCCAGTATTTCAGCTCATCAAGCGGGATCGCCACATTGGTCACCGCGCAGCGGACGAAGCCACCGGGCCGCACGACGCGAAAATCGCCATCGAGATATTTCACTTCCGCCTCGCCATTCGGCGGCAGGGAACGATCGAAGCGATTGAGCAAGTGAACCTCCGGACGGCGCGATTGTGCTGAGGCCAATGTAGTCTTTCGCCTGCCCTGACGAAACCCTTGTCGCCCCCGGTTCCCCATGGCGCCTCACCGTGCCCTGAATAACCAGCCCAGCCTCTTGCCTTCAGCGTTCATGTTATATTATAACATTACACGTTGCCCGCCCGGGTAATCCGTTCTTTTGCTCAAGCGTTTGAGGTCCCCGATGTCGGCTCGTTTCCGTCGCGGCTTGCTATTGTCTTTTTCCGGCCTGATATGCGCGCCCGCAGCGCTGGCCCAGGTCACCCTGCCGGAGGTCGTGGTCAGCGCCCCCAGCCCGATCCAGCGGCCCTTGAGCCCCTCAACGACCACCGACGGCGCCTTCCTGCAGGGCACCCTGCCGGTCGTCACCGACCAGTTCGCCACCGTCACCGTGGTGCAAGGCGACGAAATCCGCCGCACCGGCGGCGCCACGCTCGGCGACCTGCTGTTCAACAAGCCCGGCATCACCGGCTCGAACTTCGCGCCCGGCGCCGCCAGCCGGCCGATCATCCGCGGCTTCGACTCCAACCGCGTCCGCATCCAGGAAGACGGCATCGGCGCCAATGGCGCCTCTGACCTGGGCGAGGATCATTTCGTCCCGGTCGATCCGCTGACCTCAGAGCGCGTCGAGGTCATCCGCGGCCCCGCGACCTTGCGCTTCGGCTCGCAGGCGATCGGCGGCGTGGTCGAAAGCAGCAATAACCGCATCCCGACCGCCGTGCCGTCGCGCGGCATCAGCACCGAATTTCGCGGCGGTATCAACTCCGCCGACAAAGGCAGCGACGGCGCCGTGCTGCTCGACGCCGGCGCCGGCAACTTTGCCATTCATGCCGACGCTTTCGGCCGCCGCACGCAGGATTACCGCACGCCGAGCTACCCCTATCTGAACGCGCCCGACCCGGCTGACCTGCCGAACGCGACGCAGCCCGGCAGCTTCAATGGACGTCAGCCGAACTCAAGCGTGCGCAATGATGGCCGCGCGCTCGGCGGTTCGTTCATTTTCGACAGCGGCTACATCGGTCTCACTGTCGTGCAGAACAATGCGCTGTACCGCATTCCCGGCATGGAGGCGGAGAACGAGCGCGCGCGCATCGATGCCAAGCAGACCAAGGTGCTGGCCAAGGGCGAACTGCGCGCGCCGAATGGCGTGATCGACGCGCTGCGCTTCTGGGCCGGCAGCACCGATTACAAGCACAACGAGCTCGGCCTCGAAGACCCGCTCGATTTCGGCTCCGACACCGTGCACCAGACCTTCACCAACAAGGAGCAGGAAGGCCGCATCGAGGCGCAGCTGTCGCCGTTCGACCTGCGCTTCGCTACGCTGACCACAGCCATCGGTGTGCAAGGCGGACATCAGAAGCTGACCGCCGGCAGCCCGGACGGCATCGGCCTGTGGGATCCGAACAAGAACAGCCGCATTGCCGGCTACATGTTCAACGAATTCAAGTTCAGCGAAGCGACCAAGGCACAGCTCGCCTTCCGCATCGAACGGGTCGATCTCGATGGCTCGGCGCGCAGCTTCGCAACGCCCGGCATTTTGGAGTCGACGCCGGCCTCGCTCGGCTACACGCCGAAGAGCCTGAGCCTCGGCGTGATCCAGGCGCTGCCTTACGATCTCGTCGGCAGCGCGACGGCGCAATACGTCGAACGCGCCCCCAAGCCGGCTGAGCTGTTTTCCGGCGGCGCGCATCACGCCACCGAGACCTTCGACAAGGGCAACGTCAATCTCGGCATCGAGGCAGCGCAATCGTTTGAACTCGGACTGCGCCGCGTCAAGGGTCCGTTCCGCTTCGAAGCGACCGCCTATGTGACGCGGTTCAAGGGCTTCATCTATCGCGAGCTGACCGGCAACACCTGCGACGACGCCGGCGATTGCAGCGTGCCCGGTCAGGAGTTGAGTGAAGCGCTTTATCAGCAGCGCGACGCCACCTTCCGCGGCGCCGAATTCCAGAGCCAGTGGGATCTTGCGCCGCTCGGCCGCGGCATATTCGGCATCGAGAACCAGTTCGATGTCGTGCGCGCCACGTTCACCGACGGCACCAACGTGCCGCGCATTCCGCCGGTGCGGCTCGGCGGTGGCGCCTATTGGCGCGATGCCAACTGGCTCGCGCGCGTGCGTCTGATCCATGCCTTCGCGCAGAACGACATTTCGGCGACCGGCGAAACCACGACACCCGGCTACGACGATCTGCGCGCCGAGCTGAGCTATAATTGGAAAGCATTGCGTCCGCGTTTTGATCAGCTCAGCGAATTCACCGTCGGCGTCAGCGGCGCGAACCTGCTGAACCGCGATATCCGCAGCAGCGTGTCTTACTCGAAGGATCAGGTGTTGATGCCCGGCGCCAGCGTCCGGCTGTTCGCCAGCGTAAAGTACTAGGTCTCGTATCCCGGGCGCAGTGCAGCGTGAGCATCGCGAACGGTGCGCTGCAGACCCGGGACCCCGGTTACTTACTTAAACAACCGGGGCCCCGGATCTGCGCCGCATCACTTCGTGCTGCGTCGCGTCCGGGGCACGTCAACCAAACAAACTGCCCTGCCCGGCCGGACCCTCGCCGCCGCCTTTGGCGCGCGGCTTGGGTTTGGCGGGCACCTCAACCACGACGGTCTTGGTGACAACTGTCTGACTGACGACGACATCGCCACTCGCACCACCATCCGCGGTCGCGCCGACACGGCCATCGGCAAACTCAATATCGAGCCGCATACCCGCCGTCACACCGGCAGCGGCGCGCAACGGCAAGCCATCGCCGTCGCGCACCAGCGCGAAGCCACGTTTGAGCACTTCGCGATAAGAGAAGGCATTGAGCAATCGCTCGGCGCGCTCAATGCGCACCTGATGCTGCTTGAGCAGAGCGCGCATGGCGCGCTGCGACCGTTCACCGAAAGCCACAGCACGCTCGCGCGCCCGCTCGATACGCGCCGAATGCGCCTGCGCATTGGCAACCAAGCTCGCCTTCAGCCGCTGGTTCAAACTGTTATAGCGCTCACGCCGCCGCTCAACCGTGTTCAACAGCAGCTGCGGCGCCAGCCGCGTCGCGACGCGCGAATATTGCGTGTGATGAACCTGGGCATTGGCGCGCAAGGCGCGCGGCAGGCGCTCGGCGAGGCTGTCCAAAGTCTGCCGTGGCTCAGCAAGAATGTCCTTCGGCAGCGCCCGCGTCAGCATGGCGAGTTCGCGGCGATGCCGCTCCATGCCGCGCTGGAAGCAGGCGAACTTGCGGCTGCCGAGCGCATTCAATGTCGCCAGCAACTCGCTGCGCACCGGCACGGCCATTTCGGCAGCCGCCGTCGGCGTCGGCGCGCGGCGGTCCGAGGCAAAATCGATCAGCGTAATGTCGGTCTCATGGCCGACCGCCGAAATCAGCGGGATCATGCTGGCGGCCGCGGCGCGCACGACAATCTCTTCGTTGAACGACCAAAGGTCCTCCAGCGAGCCGCCGCCACGCGCGACGATGATCAGATCGGGCCGCGGGATCGCGCCGCCTTCCGGCAAATCGTTGAAGCCTTGAATAGCCGCCGCCACTTCGCCGGCCGACGCCTCACCCTGCACACGCACCGGCCAGACCAGCACGTGGCGCGGAAAGCGGTCGGCCAGCCGATGCAGAATGTCGCGAATGACCGCGCCGGTCGGCGACGTCACCACGCCGATCACCTCGGGCAGGAACGGAATGAGCTGCTTGCGCGCCTCGTCGAACAGGCCTTCGGCGGCGAGCTTCTTCTTGCGCTCCTCCAGGAGCTTCATCAGCGCGCCGACGCCGGCGGGCTCCAGGCTGTCAATGACGATCTGGTATTTCGACGAGCCCGGGAATGTCGTCAGCTTGCCGGTGACAATGACGTCGAGGCCCTCTTCCGGCTTCACCCGCATGCGGGCGAAATTGCCCTTCCAGATCACGCTCTCAATGACGGACTTGTCGTCCTTGAGGCGGAAATAACAGTGGCCGGAGGGCGAAGCGCCGCGGAAGCCGGAAATCTCGCCGCGTACCCGCACGAAACCATAGGCGTCCTCAACCGTGCGCTTCAGCGCCGAGGACAGCTCGGAAACGGTCCATTCCATCACGTTGCTGGGGGCTGATTCAGGCATCAGTTCCGAATCTCTTGCAGGGGTCGGGGGGCATGTTACACCACACGCCGATCAACCCACAAAGCACGGCTTTTCCATGAATATCCTCATTCTCGGCTCCGGCGGACGCGAACATGCGCTGGCCTGGAAAATCGCCGGCAGCCCTCTGACCACCAAGCTTTATTGCGCCCCCGGCAATGCCGGCATCGCGCAGGAAGCAGAATGCGTCGCGCTCGACATTGCCGACCATGCCGCGGTGATCGCTTTCTGCAAGGAGGCGAAGATCGACTTCGTCATTGTCGGCCCGGAAGTGCCTCTAGTCGCCGGCATCGTCGATGATCTCGAGGCCGCCGGTATCAAGACCTTCGGCCCGACCAAATGGGCGGCGCGGCTGGAAGGCTCCAAGGGCTTCACCAAGGATCTGTGCAAGGCCAACAATATTCCGACCGCCGCCTATGAACGCTTCAAGCGCGCTACGCCGGCGAAAGAATACGTCCGCAGCAAAGGCGCGCCGATTGTGGTCAAGGCCGATGGCCTTGCCGCCGGCAAAGGCGTCGTCGTCGCATCGACGGTGAGAGAAGCCGAAGACGCCATCGACATGATGTTCGGCGGCGGGCTCGGCGCATCGGCCTGGGAAATCGTCATCGAGGATTGCATGGTCGGTGAAGAAGCCTCCTTCTTCGCGCTGTGCGATGGCGAGACGGCCATCCAGCTTGCCTCGGCGCAGGACCACAAGCGCGTCGGCGATGGCGACACCGGCCCAAACACCGGCGGCATGGGTGCCTACACACCGGCGCCGATCATGACGCCGGAGATGAACAAGCGCGTCATGGACGAGATCATCTTCCCGACCGTCGCTGCGCTGAAGAAAGCCGGCGCGCCGTTCAAGGGCGTGCTGTTCGCCGGCCTGATGATCACCAAGGATGGCCCGCAGCTCATCGAATACAATGTCCGCTTCGGCGATCCGGAAACGCAGGTCATCATGTTGCGGCTGATGTCTGACTTGCTTCCGGCCTTGATCGCGTCACGCGACGGGCAACTGAAGAATTTCGATCTGCGTCTGTATCCGGATGCGGCGCTCACTGTCGTGATGGCGGCGAACGGCTATCCCGGCAGCTACGCCAAGGGCACAATCATCGAAGGCCTCGACGTGGCCGCGCAAGCCGAAGGCGTCGAGATCTTCCACGCCGGCACCAAGAAAGACGGCGATCACATCGTCGCCAATGGCGGCCGCGTCTTGAATGTGTGCGCGCGTGGCAAAACAGTGGCCGAGGCGCAGCAGCGCGCTTATGCCGCTGTCGACAAGATCAACTGGCCGGAAGGTTTCTGCCGCCGCGATATTGGCTGGCAGGCCATCGCGCGCGAGCGTCAATAGATCCGGCGCGGCGCCGGGCTTTGTTTTCCGGCCTCGCTGGGGTACTCCTGTGCTGACATTCCGGGCGATAACCGGAAGACCGGCAACACTTTGGAGACGCCTTTCATGCATCCCGTGCTTCGGCTTTATGAAGATGTCCTGTCCAGCGCCGAGAATGTTGAGTTCCGGCTCGCCGCGCTGCCGCGCTTCATTTTCGTCGTGCATGGTTCCGCGACCATTGAAGGCAAGACGCTGAAGGAAGGCGATGCCTGGCAAGGTAGCAACGCCACCAAGGTGAAGCCCGGCCCGGCAGGCGTCACCTGCTGGCGCTGGGAGCTGGCGCGCGGCGATCAAGGCTCGAGCTTTGCCTGCGCGCCCGGCATGGTCACGCGCGAGAAGATGTCCGCTTATCTGGAAACGCTGCCGAAGGGCGAGCTGCTGCTGCGCGGCGACAGCGTCGCCTTCCCGCCCGGCGGCTGCGCCTACAAGCACAGCCATCAAGGCCCCGGCATTCGCTGCCTGATCGAAGGCGGCATCCGCATCGACACGCATGGCCGCTCGACCTCGTATGGTGTCGGCGGCGCTTGGTATGAAAGCGGACCGGACGCTGTGTTCGCGCAAGGCGCGGCCGACAAGCCAACACGCTTCATCCGCGTCATGATCCTGCCGCGCGAACTGACCGGCAAGAGCTCGATCAGCTACGTCAACGAAGAAGACAAGGCGAAGCCGAAGTCGCAAAGCTACAAGATCTTCGCCGACGCGCCGATTGAATTTACCGGCAAGAGGTGATGACCAGCATCGACCGCCAGCAAGCGTTCTCCGGCACCAAAGAAGCGGCGCCGGCGCTGCGGCTCGATGTGGCGAAGCTAGAAGCTTATCTCACCGAGCATGTAAAAGGCTTTGCCGGGCCGCTCACCGCACAGCAGTTCAAGGGCGGACAATCCAATCCGACCTATTTGCTGGAGACACCGGCGCGCAAATATGTGCTGCGCCGCAAGCCGCCCGGCAAATTGCTGCCCTCGGCGCATGCGGTCGACCGCGAATACCGCGTCATCGGCGCTTTGCACAAGCAGAGCTTCCCCGTTGCCGAACCGCTTTGCTATTGCGACGATGACAGCGTCGCCGGCACCGCCTTCTATGTCATGAGCTTCGCCGATGGCCGCGTGTTCTGGGAGCCGCAAATGCCGGACTCCAATCCGGCCGAGCGCACCGCCGTCTATGACGCGATGAACGCGACCATCGCGCAGCTGCACACTTTCGATCCCGCGCAAATCGGCCTCGGCGATTTCGGCAAGGGCGAGAACTACGTCGCGCGTCAGGTCGACCGCTGGTCGAAGCAATACCGCGCCTCGGAAACCGAGAAGATCGACGCTATGGAGCGGCTGATCGACTGGCTGCCGCAACACATCCCGCCGGCCGGCCCTGCACGCCTTGTGCATGGTGATTACCGCATCGACAACCTCATCATCGACAAGCACGCGCCGAAGGTGCTCGCCGTGCTCGACTGGGAATTGTCGACGCTCGGCGATCCGCTGGCCGACTTCACTTATCATCTGATGGCCTGGCACATGCCGCCGACGGACAGCGCGGCGGGCACGGCAACCATTCTTGGCCATGATCTCAAGGCGCTCGGCATTCCGTCCATGAGCGATTATGTCGACGCCTATGTCGCGCGCACCGGCCTCGATCCGCGACCGCATCTGCCGGTCTATCTCGCCTATAACTTCTTCCGCATCGCCGCGATCCTGCAAGGCATCATCGGCCGCGTGCGCGATGGCACCGCGACCTCCGACTTCGCGCCGCAGAAGGCTGACATGATCCGGCCGCTCGCCGACACCGCCTGGGACTTCGCCCGGCAAGCGGGCGCGCGCTGAGCGGCGGTCAACGCTTCCTTATCGATTTGGTGCGACTCTTAACGGTGCGTAAAAGCTTTCCTTGAGTCCCACCCTGTACCTTCGGCGGTATCATGAGGCAGGTCTCTCCGTTACCAGGAAGCGGCGCCGGCATTCAGGTCCCCTATGGGAAACCGGGAATGCAGCGGCATTCGCCGTCGCACCATACCAGCGAGCCTGAGGAAGACAGCGCCGAGCCCGCCGATGAGGCCACCGAGCCGCACAGCACGGCGCCACCGGGCATGGGCCAGGTCATAGACCTGAAAGTCTGAGTCTCGCTAGCGCCGCGCCTGGAAGAAGTCTTTCAGCAGCGCCGCGGCCTCGGTCTCCGACATCCCGCCATAGACCTCCGGCGTGTGGTGGCATGATGGGCTGCCGAAAAAGCGCACGCCGTTCTCCACCGCCCCACCCTTCACATCGGCCGCTCCGAAATACAGCCGCCGCACGCGGGCAAAGGAGATCGCCGCCGCGCACATCGTGCACGGCTCCAGCGTGACGTAGAGATCGCAATCGATCAGCCGCTCCGAGCCGAGCGCCGCCGCTGCCGCACGCAGCGCGATCAGCTCGGCATGCCCGGTCGGGTCCTTGTCGGCCAGGGTCCGGTTGCCGGCGCGGGCCACAACCTCACCGTTGCGGACAATGACACAGCCGACCGGCACCTCGCCGCGCGAAGCCGCAGCGCGGGCCTCATCAAGGGCCATTTCCATGAAGCTTTGGGCAGGCGGGACAGGCGGCATCAGGTCTGCTATCAGGCGGCCATCATGCCCGACAAGACCCAAAAAGAGATTCCCGGCGAACGCATCGCCAAAGTCATGGCCCGCGCCGGCCTCGCCTCGCGCCGTGAGGCCGAGGCCTGGATAGAGCAAGGCCGTGTTTCGGTGAATGGCGCGGTGATTTCCTCGCCGGCGCTGAATGTGACCGGGGCCGACCGCATCGTCATTGACGGCAACCCGATGCCGCGGCGCGAGCGCACGCGCCTGTTCCTGTACCACAAGCCGCGCGGGCTGGTGACGACGCACTCCGATCCGGAAGGCCGGCCGACCATTTTCGCCTCGCTGCCGAAGAACCTGCCGCGCGTCATCAGCGTCGGCCGGCTCGATATCAATACCGAAGGCCTGCTGCTGCTGACCAATGATGGTGGCCTGGCCCGCACGCTGGAATTGCCGGCGACTGCCTGGCTGCGCCGTTACCGCGTGCGCGCCAATGGCCGCGTCGATCAGGCTTTGCTCAACACGCTGAAAGACGGCGTCACCGTCGAGGGCGTGCATTACGGCCCGATCGAAGCAACGCTGGAGCGCGAGCAAGGCGCCAATGCCTGGCTGATGTTTGCCATTCGCGAAGGCAAGAACCGCGAAATCAAGAAGGTGCTGGAGTCGATCGGCCTGCGCGTCAATCGCCTGATACGCGTCGCCTTCGGCCCGTTCATGCTCGGCGAATTGCCGGAAGGCGCCGCCAAGGAAATCGATACGCCGGCTTTGCGCGCCGAACTCGGCGAGAAGATCGTTGCCGATAGCGCCGCCGATTTCGATGCGCCTTTGATGAGCGACGACGATCGCCTGCACAAGCCGAACGCCAAGCGCATGCGCGAAGAACGCCGCCCCGGCCGCGATGGCCGCCTGCCGCCGCGCCGTCCAACATCGGGTGCGCAAGCGGAAGCCGATGCGCGCAACGCCAATGACAAGATCGCGGGCGACCGCAACGACCAGCCGCGCCGGAAAAAGAAAGTGCGTCGCGACCGCAGCAAGAGCGGCCCACGGCCGAAATATCCAAGAGCTAAAGAGTGAGAGTCGTCGGCGGTAAACTCCGCTCGCGCCCGATCGCCGGGCCAAAGGGCGATGGCTTGCGCCCGACCGCGGATCGCCTGCGCGAGTCGCTGTTCAACATTCTCGCGCATGGCTATGGCGATCCGGTCACCGATGCGCGCGTGCTCGACCTGTTTGCCGGCACCGGCGCGCTCGGCATCGAGGCTTTGTCGCGTGGCGCATCCTATGTGCTGTTCGTCGATGAAGGCGTTGAGGCGCGCTCGCTGTTGCGCAACAACACCGAACAGCTTGGTCTGGGCGGCACCAGCCGCATCTTCCGCCGCGATGCGACAAAGCTTGGGCCGGCGCATCCGCTCGAGCCGTTCAACCTCGCCTTTCTCGATCCGCCCTACCGCAAGCGTCTTGCCGAACTGGCGCTCGCCGCCGCGCGCAATGGCGGCTGGCTGGTGAAAGAGGCGCTGGTGGTTGTCGAGGAAGCGACCGACGCGAAGTTCGTGACGCCGCAAGGTTACGAAGAACTCGAGCGCCGCGACTATGATGATACCGAGCTGGTGTTTCTGCGCGCGCTTTGATTACTTGCGGCCAAACAGCCGCTCGACATCCGACAGCTTCAGTTCGACATAAGTCGGCCGGCCGTGATTGCACTGGCCGGAATTCGGCACGTCTTCCATTTCGCGTAAGAGCGCGTTCATCTCTTCCGGCTTCAGCCTGCGCCCGGCCCGCACCGAGCCATGACACGCAATCGTTGCCGAGACATGCAGCAGACGCCGCTCCAGCGGCAGTTCATCATCCCATTCGGCCATGTGCTCGGCGAGATCAGTGACCAGCCCGCGCACATCGAGATCACCGAGCATGGATGGCGTTTCACGTATCGCTACCGCGCCGGGACCGAAGGCTTCAACGACCAAACCGAACTGCGCCAGATCGTCAGCCCGCTCGGCCAGCCGCGCCGCGTCCGCCTCATCGAGATCGATAATCTCCGGGATCAGCAATATCTGCCGCGCCACGCCGGATTTCTCCACCGCCGCCTTCATGCGCTCATAGACAATGCGTTCATGCGCGGCGTGCTGATCGACAATGATCAGGCCGTCGCGCGTTTGCGAAACGATATAGGTCTCATGGATCTGCGCCCGCGCAGCACCGAGCGGACGTTCGACCAGTTCAGCCGCCGGCTCAAAACTTTGCACGCGCGCATCGGCGGACGGCGCGCCGACATCGAACGCCGACTGCTCCGGCTCGGCAAAACCGAGCGCGACATTGCCTTGCGTCGGCGACCACGGCATCGGCCGCGATGGCGAATTGCGCCAGTCATAGGGCGCGCGCCGCGGCAATGTCACCGGCCGGAACGCAGCAATGGTCGCGCCGCCGCCGGTCGACGCCGCGCGCTGGCCATCGCGCTGCAGAGCTTCCTTCAACGCGCGCACGATCAGGCCGCGCACCAGCCCGCCATCGCGGAAGCGCACTTCGGTCTTGGCCGGGTGCACATTGACGTCGACCTCACGCGCTTCAAGCGTCACGAACAAAGCCAGCAGCGGATGACGATCACGCGGCAGATAATCGGCATAGGCGCCACGCACGGCGCCGACGAGCAGCTTGTCGCGCACGGGCCGGCCATTGACGAAGAGATATTGGCCGAGCGTGTTGGCGCGCGATAAAGTCGGCAAGCCGGCAAAGCCATGCACGCGCACGCCTTCGCGTTCGGCCTCGATGGTAATGGCATTGGCGCGGAATTCAGCGCCGAGCACATCGGCAAGCCGGGCCAGCGGATCACTCTCCGGCGCCGCGCCCCAGGTCAGCGGCGCGCGTTCTTCACCGGCCAAGGTAAAAGCGACATCCGGCCGGCTCATCGCCAGCCGGCGCACCACTTCGCGCACGGCTTCGCCCTCACTGCGGTCGGTCTTCAGAAACTTCAGCCGCGCCGGCGTCGCGTAAAAAAGGTCGCGCACCTCGATGGTGGTGCCTTGTGACAAAGCCGCCGGCTTGATCCCGGATTTCTCGCCGGCATCGACTTCCAACGTCCAGGCATGCGGCTCGTCGGCGTGCCGCGTGGTGATGATCAGCCGCGCGATCGAGCCGATCGACGGCAGCGCCTCGCCACGGAAACCGAGCGTGTCGATCGCCAGCAAATCATCGCTATCGAGTTTCGACGTCGCGTGCCGCTCCACGCACAAATCGAGATCGGCCCGCGTCATGCCGGCGCCGTCATCGGTGACGCGAATCAAGCGGCGGCCGCCGCCATCGGTCAGCACGTCGATGCGCCGCGCGCCGGCGTCCAGCGCGTTTTCGACCAGTTCCTTGACCACGCTCGCCGGCCGCTCGACCACCTCGCCGGCGGCGATGCGGTTGACGGTCGATTCGGATAATTGGCGGACGGGCATAGGAAGGCAGCCTGATTCGGGGTTGGCAGTGAATTTAGCGGCGCGGGGTCGCCCCTGCGACCCAGATAGGCCGCCTGCCCCCGCTATTCCATGCCCGCTTTGCTGCCGCGCATGTTTTTCACCGCGGAACGGTGCTTTTTGCCCTCGAGGCGCTTTTTCTTGGCCGATTTCGGCACCTTGGTCGCCCGGCGGATGACCGGTTTCACCGCCGCCTGGCGGATCAGGTCGAACAGCCGCTCTCGCGCCTCGACCCGGTTGCGCGACTGGTCGCGGTGTTCCTGCGCCACCAGGACGATGACGCCGTCCTTGGTCAGCCGCGAGCCGGCGAGTTTCATCAGCCGCACGGCCACGTCGTTCGGCAGACCCTTCGAGCGCCGCGCATCGAAGCGCAACTGCACCGCCGACGATACCTTGTTGACGTTCTGCCCGCCCGGCCCGGATGAGCGGACAAAGCTCTCCTCAAGCTCGGAATCGTCGATGGAGATCGAGTCGGTGACCTGATGCATCAGTTCTGTCGAGGCCGGGCCTCAAACTCCGTTCATTCCCGCGGAAGCGGGAATCCAGTTCTAACTATAGCAAATTAGAAAGTACTGGGTCCCCGCTTTCGCGGGGACGAACGGTTGGGGCGATTACTCGTTCAAATACCGCTTCGCCAGTATCTTGCCCTCTTCCACCGCCGGCTGGTCGAACGCATCGACGCCGAGCAACTGCGCCGCGATGATCGTCTCCAGCATAAAGTGCATCAGCAATTCACCCATGCTTTCTTCATCGATGCGCGGCACATGAATGGTGCGCACCGGGCAGCCGTTCTTGGCCAAGGTCTCGGCGGTGGCGCGCCCCTGCGCGGCGACGAGGTCGCCGATGGTCTTGCCGCCAAGACCGGGCTCGCCGGCCACCTTGGCGAGGTCCTTGTCGATGCGCGGGCCGAGGCCGGCGCGGTCCGTGGTGATGACCGTAAACAATTTGTCGCGCGGACCGGCGATGAACAGCTGCAACTGGCTGTGCTGGTCGACCGGGCCGAGCGCCGCGATCGGCGTCGTGCCCTTGCCGTCCTTGCCGAGGCTTTCTGCCCAGAGCTGCACATACCAGCGCGTGAAGCGCTCGAGCCGGTCGGCATAGGCCATCAGCACGGCAATGCCCTTGCCCTTCTCGGCCATCGCCACCGACAAAGCGGCGCCAACGGCGGACGGCACATCGGCGGCTTTCTTCTTGCCGAGCACCGGCGCCAATGCGAGCGACGCGCCGCTGCGGATCGCCGCAACATCGAGGCCGAGCATGGCCGCCGGCAGCAGGCCGACATTGGTCAGCACCGAGAAGCGTCCACCGACGCCGGTGTCATGATCGAGCATCGGCACTTTGAATTGGGTCAGCAAGTCGCGCAGGCCATTGGCCTTGCCGGATTTGGCCGGCTCGCTGAGGCCGAGGAAGATATCGGGAATGCGCGGGCCCAGGCTTGCTTCCTGCAGCGCTGAGATCACCGAAATGGTCTGCATCAAGGTCTCGCCTGTGCCGCCTGACTTGGAGATTGCGACAAAGCGCGACGTATGCAGCGGCAGCTTCTCCAGCAACGCGCCGAAGGTTTCGGGATCAAGATTGTCCATGAAGTGCAGGCGCGGCCCATTGCGCAACGCGCCGATGCCGGGCACGGCATGACCGGCGAGTTGCGCCAAAGTCTGCCCGCCGAGGCTTGAGCCGCCGGTGCCGAGCATGACAATGTCGGTGGCGCGGTCCGCAAGACGGATCGCGGCATCGCGCAGCGCCGGGATTTCGTCACGCACTTCCGGCAGGTTCAGCAGCGGCAACTTGCCGTCGGCGTGGCGCTCGCGCAGCCAGTCGAGCGCGGTCTCGGCGCGCGTCAGCGCCGAATTCAACGCTGCGTCGGAAACGCCGTGCTGGCCGATATTTTTCTCAAGTGCATTGTCGATCGATTGGATCAGGGGCATGGCTTCCAGTTCTCTCTGCCGTCATGCCCGGCCTTGTGCCGGGCATCCACGACTTACTTCAATTCTATAAATAAGACGTGGATGGCCGGGACGAAGCCCGGCCATGACGCATAATATTTGTCTCAACGCGCCACGAGCACAACCGTTCACTCCGGCGTCGACGCCAGATCCTTCGGCTTGCCGACAACCGTCACCAGCATGCCGCCGCCGAACAGCCGCTTGGCGACGCGCTTGGCGTCATCGAGCGTGACGGCGTCGATCATCGCCGAGCGGCGCTGCATGTAGTCAATGCCGAGGCCGTCGAGCTGGATCTGCGTCAACTGCGCCGCGATCTTGGCCGAGGTATCGAGCGACAGCGCGTAGGCACCTTTGAGATACGACTTCGCCGACTCAAGTTCGTCCGCCGTCGGGCCCTCGTCGGCCATGCGCTTGGTCTCCAGCTCGATGATCGACAGCGCTTCCGCCGTGCGGTCGGCGCGTGTCGCCGTGCCGCCGAGCACGACAGCAGCGCGCTTGAACCAGACCAGGCTGTCGGACACGCCGTAAGCCAGGCCGCGCTTCTCGCGCACTTCCCGGTACAGCCGCGACGAGAAGCTGCCGCCGCCGAGGATGTGATTGACGATATAGCCGGCCATGAAGTCCGGGTCTTTGCGCGCCAGGCCAAGGCCACCGAAGGTGATCACCGCTTGCGGCACATCGAGATTGACGACGATGCGGCGCCCGAGCCCGGCCGGCTTCACGTCGGCCACCGGCTTCAGGTCGTTCTTGGCCGGCAATTTGGCAAAGGCGCGGTCGATCAGTTCACCCGCGGTCTTGGCATCGACATCGCCGACGATCGAGATCGTCAGCTCGTTGCGCGCGAAAACCCGGCGCACATAGTCGCGCAGATCGGCGACCGAAATGGTCGGCACGCTTTCCAGCGTGCCCTTGCCTTCGCGGCCATAGGGATGGTTCGGGAAGGCGGTCGCCCACCAGCGCTTGCTGGCGATCGAATTCGGATTGCTGATGTCGCGCTGCAGCCCGGCGATTTCCTGGCGGCGCACACGATCAACCGCATCGGCGTCGAAGCGCGGCGCGGTCAGCGCCATGCGTAACAGGTCGAAAGCCTCTTCGCGATTTTCATTGAGCGCGCGCAGCGAGCCGTGGAATTCATCGCGCCCGACCTGAAAACTCAGCTCAATCGCCTTGCTTTCCGTGCGCTCGTGAAACGCCTTGGCGTCGAGTTCGCCGGCGCCTTCGTCGAGCAGGTCGGAAGCGAAATTCGCCGTGCCCGGCTTCTCGGCCGGGTCCTGGCTCGAGCCGCCATGGAAAGAGTAATTCAGCGTGACCAGCGGCACCGCCTGCTCACGAACCAGCCAGGCCGGAATGCCGGACGGGCTGGTGATCTTTTCAATGTTGACCGCGAGAGCCGCCGGCGCAGTGGCGACAAAGGCAAAGGCGGCAAAGGACAGCGCAGCGAAGAGACGCATCATGATCTCTTCTCCACCTTGACCGGCTGCAGGCTGGCAGGTTGCTCAGACGGCGGCGCCGTATCCTTGATCAAATAGCCGGTCACCGACCGCTTCTTGTCGAGCCATTCGCGCGCGGCGTCTTGCACCTGCTGCGCGGTCACCGCCTTGAGGCGGCTCGGCCACAGCTTGACGTCTTCGACCGTGGCGCCGGTCATCAGCGCCTGGCCATACCAGCGCGCCATGCTGGCCTGATTGTCCTGCGCATAGATGGCGTCGGCGATCATGCGCGACTTGGCGCGCTCCAGTTCTTCCGCCGTGATGCCCTTCTCGACAACCTCGGCGATCACCGCGTCCATCGCCGTCTCGAGCTGCGGCAAGGTCACGCCGGTGCCCGGCGACGCGTAGAGCCCGAACTTGCCCATATCGAAGGCCGATGAGTCGTAATAAGCGCCGGCGCTTGTCGCGACGCGCTTGTTGACGACAAGCTCACGGTAGAAACGGCTGTTCGCGCCGGTGCCGACAACATGGCCGAGCACTTCCAGCGCTTCCGACTGACCCGGCTTGGCGGTCGAGAACGACGGCACCAGATAATTGCGCTGCACCGCCGGCTGCTCGACGCGCGGATCGGCCAGCGTCAAGGTACGCGGCGAAACCTGCGGCGGCTCCTGCGGCCGCTTGCGCTGCTGGATGTTGGCCTGCGGCTTGACCTGACCATAGGTCTCCTGCGCCAGCTTGAGCGCGGCATCCGGCTCGATGTCGCCGGCAATCACCACCACGGCATCGTTCGGCCCATAGAAGCGCTTGTAGAATTCGAGCGCGTCGTCGCGCGTCAGGCCTTCCATCTCGTGGCGCCAGCCAATGATCGGCCGGCCATACGGATGATTGAGGAACAGCGCCGCATCCATCTGCTCGCCTAGGCGCGCACGCGGATTGTTCTCGAGCCGCTGGTTGCGCTCTTCGAGAATGACATCGCGCTCGGGCAGCACAACGGCGTCGGTCAGCACCAGACCGGTCATGCGGTCGGCTTCGAATTCCATCACCGTCTTGAGTTGCTCGGTCGGAACGCGCTGGTAGTAGCCAGTGTAGTCCTGCGAGGTGAAGGCGTTTTCCTGGCCGCCAATGCGCGCGACCACGGTGGAGAAGCGGCCGGCCGGATTCTTCGCCGTGCCCTTGAACATCAGATGTTCGAGGAAATGCGCGAGACCGGATTTGCCGGCTGTCTCGTCAGCGGCGCCGACCTTGTACCAAATCATATGGGTGACGACCGGCGCGCGGTGATCGGGAATGACCACCAGCTGCAAGCCATTATCTAGTTTGAAATCGGCGATTCGGGCGCCGGCCTGTTCGGCGGCGTGGCTTTGCGCCGGCCATAACAGAGAAAACGCGCAGGCGATGATCGCTGCGCGGGCAAAAAAGACAGTCTGTTTGAATGTCACCTGAGGAGCCCTGCATCCATGCTGTTGCCGCCCCCGGCCTGCTGACGCTGTGGACAGGCGACGGGCTCTCAATGCCCGCCTCAGTCCACAGCGCAAATCGCTTACTTGTCGGTGGTCGTGCCGCGTTCGAGATAGGCGTTCGCCGCCTTCGGCGCCACCGAGCGCTCGGACATGCCGTAAGGCTGATCCGGCGACGGAGTCTGGTAGCCCGGCGGCGGTTCGGTCAGCGCGGTGCGCGGCGGTTCGCCGGTGAACTGCGCGGTCTCGTCGCTCTTGCGGCCGAACATGTTGCCAAACAGGCCACCGGTGTAACCGAGCTGCGACGGCGACAGCCGCTGATTGGTTTCTGTCCACGTGCTGGCGGTCGCCTGCGTCTTGGCGCCACGGACGGACTGGCCAGGCTTCCGGCCCGGCGTCATCTGGTCGGGCCGGAGAGCGCGGCTGTCGCGGGCAATGGCATCTTCGGCGGTGGTGAACGAATCGCGCTCGCGCTGCGCTTCTTCACGCGCGCGGATCACGTCCGGGTCTTTCGGCCATGCTGGATTATTGGCGATCAGCGCGGCGGAATTTTCCGGCGGCGGCAGCGTCCGGCTGGGCGGAATGACCAGCGGCGCGCGTTCCTGATAATTGATGATCTTCTCGTCGCGCTGCAGGCCGATGCCTTCCAGCAGGCCACGCAGCAGCCGGCTGTCCCAAGGCTGCGCCTCTTCCTTGTCCTGCGCCCGGGCCATGGACGGCACAGCGAGGACTGCAACCGCGAGCGCCAGGCTCAGGGCTGCGCCGGTGAAGGCAGTCGTTCGTGTCGGTCGCGGGGTAATCATGCGAAACGGACCCTTACTCGCGGAACAGAATGTGACTTTAGCAGCATATTGACGCCGATCAGGGCGCTTTTGCGGCACGCTCCCCGGCGAAGGATTCATACAGGAGGCCAATGACCCCGGCAACGATCGCCACGTCAGCTAGGTTAAAAACGTACCAGCGCAGGTAAGAATATGCCCCGAAACCGTGAAAAAACACGAAATCCATGACCCAGCCATAGGCCGCCCGGTCAATGGCGTTGCCGACCGCCCCGCCAATGATCAGGCCCAATGAGAGGGCCGTGAACCGGTGTTCCGCCTTGGCCAGCCAGGCCCACAGCACCACGACCGCCACCACCTTGAAGGCGAGCAGCACGAACGGCCACAGCGCCCCGTCCGACGAGAACAGGCCATAGCTGATGCCGGTGTTCCGGGTCAGCACGAAGTCGAGGAACGGCGCCACCCGGGTCGGGTTGTTGGCGAGATCATAGACGAACAGCAGATACAGCTTGCTCGCCTGGTCGATGATGCCGGCCACCGCCGCCACCGACAGGCCGAAGATTGTGTACGGACCGCGGAGATATTGCGCGAGGTTCATCCGCTACTCAGCCGCTTTGCGCATCGTGTCCCATTCGCGCAAAGCCTTGGCATCGCGCGGCGAGACATCCGGATATTCCGGGTCGGCGCCGATCGTGCCGAGGATTTTCCACGAGCGCGCGCACTTGGTGCCTTCCGCCAAGTTCGGCACCACGGCGACACCGGTCACATCCGGCTGGCTGAAAGCGCCCGACGGCCCCTCGCCCTGCACGAGTGTCGCCGCCGAGGTGATGCAGATCTCGGCGAGATCGATATCGAGCACCGCCTCATACAACTCCTCATTCGCCACATGCACGATCGGATGCGCCTCGAGCGACGAGCCGATGCGCTTGCCGGCGCGTTCCAGCTCGAGCGCGCCGGTGATAACGCGGCGCACGGTCCGCACCTTGCGCCATTTCTCGGCCAGTTTGTCATCACGCCAATTCTTCGGCACCTCGGGGAAGGTCTCGAGATGCACCGACTTCGCATCATTGCCGTAGCGCGAGATCCAGGTCTCTTCCGAGGTGAAGCACAGCATCGGCGCCAGCCACACAACGGTGCAGCGGAACAGCTCATCGATCACCGTCAATGATGCCTTGCGGGTCATTGACGAATAGGGATCGCAATACAGCGCGTCCTTGCGGATATCGAAATAGAACGCCGACAGATCGGCGGTCATGAACGCGCTGAGCGCTGCAAAGATGCGTTTGTAATCGAAGTCGGCATAAGCCTGCCGCACCAGCTCATCGAGCTCGGACAACCGGTGCAGCATCAGCCGCTCCAGCTCGGGCATCTTCTCGAAAGCAACGCGCTCGTCCTCGCGGAAATGCGCCAGCGAACCGAGCATCCAGCGCATCGTGTTGCGCAGCTTGCGATAAGTGTCGGCCGTGGTCTTGAGGATTTCCGGGCCGATGCGCAGATCGTCGGCATAATCCGACGCGCACACCCACATGCGCAGTATGTCAGCGCCGGAATTCTTGATGACATCCTGCGGCGCGGTAACATTGCCGGTCGACTTCGACATCTTGCGGCCTTGCTCGTCGAGCACGAAGCCATGCGTCAGCACGACATCGAACGGCGCATGGCCGCGCGTGCCGCAGCTTTCGATCAGCGACGAATGTAACCAGCCGCGATGCTGGTCCGAGCCTTCGAGATACATGACGGTGTCATTGCCGCCCGCCGCCTTGCGCTTGATGCCGGCGAGTTGCGGGAAATGCACGGGGTCTTCCAGCACGAAAGCATGCGTCGAGCCTGAGTCGAACCAGACGTCGCAGATGTCGTCGACTTTCTTCCACGGCTCATTGGCGCGGCTGCCGAGGAAGCGCTCGCGCGCGCCTTCCTTGTACCAGGCATCGGCGCCTTCCTTTTCGAAAGCATCGGTGATGCGCTTGTTCACATCGGCATCATCGAGAATATCGACCGAGCCATCCGGCTTCTCAGCGATGAACACAGCAATCGGCACGCCCCAGGCGCGCTGGCGCGAGATCACCCAATCGGGCTTGGCCTCGATCATGCCGGTGATGCGGTTCTCGCCGGCCTTCGGCACCCAGCGTGTCACCTTGATGGCGGCGAGCGCGCGGTCACGCAGCGTGTCATCCGCTTTATCGATATCCTGGTCCATCGCGATGAACCATTGCGGCGTATTGCGAAAGATGATCGGCTTCTTCGAGCGCCATGAATGCGGATACTGATGCTTGAGGCGGCCGCGCGCGATGATATTGCCGGCTTCCGCCAAAGCGGCGATGACGGCGTTGTTGGCATCGCCCTTCTCACCCTTGTCGTTGATGACGCGCTTGCCTTCAAAGCCCGGCGCCGACGCGGTCAACGCGCCGTTCTCATCGACGGTGTAGGGAATGGTCGAGGAGATGCCGCGCGCTTCCAGCGCAACGCGGTTGTCCATCCAGACCTCGAAATCCTCGCGGCCATGGCCCGGCGCGGTGTGCACGAAGCCGGTGCCGGTGTCGTCAGTGACATGATCGCCGGCGAGCAAAGGCACCTGGAAGTCATAGCCTTTGCCGTGCAGCGGATGCTTGCAGATCATGCCTTCAAGCATCTCGGCCGACACGTCCGCGATCTTGTCATAGGCCGCGACCTTGGCCTGCTTGAACACATCGCCAGCGAGATTGTCAGCCAGGATGAACAGGTCGCCGAACTTGGCCCAGTTCTCCGGCGCTGCGTCAGTCACTTTGTACAGCGCATAGGAAATCTTCGGCGAGAACGAGATGGCGCGGTTGCCCGGCAATGTCCACGGTGTCGTCGTCCAGATGATGACCGAGGCAACACCGTCATGGCCGGGCTTGTCCCGGCCATCCACGTCTTTGTTGAGCAGCAAGTCGTGGATGCGCGGGTCAAGCCCGCGCATGACGGAGAGGTTGACCGGAAACTTCACCCACACCGTATCCGAGGTGTAATCCTCATATTCGATCTCGGCTTCCGCCAGCGCCGTCTTCTCAACCACCGACCACATCACCGGCTTCGAGCCGCGATACAGAAGCTTGTTGGCCGCGAACTTCATCAACTCGCGCGCGATCTGCGCTTCGGCCGGAAAGCTCATCGTCGTGTAGGGATGATCCCAGTCGCCCTCGACGCCGAGGCGCTTGAATTCCGTGCGCTGAATCTCAAGCCACTTCTGCGCATAGGCGCGGCATTCCTGGCGGAACGCGACCATGGCGGCAGGCTCGGAGAAATTCGGCTTCGCCTTGTTCTTGGAGCGGTAGTTCTCTTCCTCGATCTTCCATTCGATCGGCAGGCCGTGACAGTCCCAGCCCGGCACATAGTTCGAGTCATAGCCGAGCATCTGCTGCGAGCGCGTCACAACGTCCTTGAGGATCTTGTTGAGCGCGTGGCCGAT
>JAURVZ010000061.1 GCA_030655215.1 Pseudolabrys sp.
ACATGAGAAAAGATTTCAGTGGTACTGAAATCAGACAGCTTTACCGTCATGCTCGGGCTTGACCCGAGCATCTCAGGCCGGATGAGGCTCCGGTCGGCGCTTTATTGTCCTGAGATTCTCGGGGCTCCGCTACGCTTCGCCCGAGAATGACGCCTGTCGTCACTGTCCGAACGGCCAACGCGGCTCGATCACGCCGACCTGCGCGCGATGGCGCAAGAACTGGTCGGCCAGCACGCAGGCGACCATGGCTTCGCCGACCGGCACGGCCCGGATGCCGACGCAGGGGTCATGCCGGCCCTTGGTGAACATCTCGGTCTCGCCGCCGGTGCGGTTCACCGTGGCGCGGGGCGACAGGATCGACGAGGTCGGCTTGACGGCAAAGCGGGTGACGATCGCCTGCCCGGTCGAGATGCCGCCAAGAATGCCGCCAGCATGGTTTGACAGGAAGCGCGGCTTGCCCTCATTGCCCATGCGCATTTCGTCGGCATTGTCTTCGCCAACCATTGACGCGGTCTCGAAGCCATCGCCGATCTCGACGCCTTTGACGGCATTGATGCTCATCAGCGCGCCGGCAATGTCGGCATCGAGCTTGGCATAGACCGGCGCGCCGAGACCGGCCGGCACGCCTTCAGCAATCACCTCGATCACTGCACCAACCGATGAGCCGGACTTGCGAATGCCATCGAGATATTGCTCGTAAAATTTCGCCTGCACCGGGTCGGGGCAGAAGAACGGGTTGTTGTCGACCTCGTTCCAGTCCCAGCGCGCACGATCGATCTTGTGCGGCCCCATTTGCACCAGCGCCGCACGCACCGAAAGGCCGGGCACGATCTTGCGCGCCACAGCCCCGGCAGCCACGCGCACAGCGGTTTCGCGCGCAGACGAACGCCCGCCGCCGCGATAATCAGTGATGCCGTATTTGACGTCATAGGCATAGCCGGCATGGCCCGGCCGGTATTTGTCTTTGATGTCGCCGTAATCCTTGGAGCGCTGATCGACATTCTCGATCAGCAGCATGATCGGGGTGCCGGTCGTGACCTGGACGCCGTCTTCGCCGGTGAACACGCCGGACAAGATCTTGACCGCGTCCGGCTCCTGCCGCTGCGTCGTGAACCGCGACTGGCCGGGGCGGCGCTTGTCGAGATGAACCTGGATGTCGGCCTCGGTCAGCGGAATGCGCGGCGGGCAGCCATCGACCACGCAGCCGATCGCCGCCCCGTGGCTTTCGCCGAAGCTGGTGAACCGGAAAAGGTGGCCGAAGGTATTGAACGACATGAGGGTTTGGTACCGCGCAGCCCTGCGGGGGTCAAATCAAAGGAATTACGCGTATCGCGTGAGCTTATCGCCCTGAAACACGTAAACTTCGCCTTGGATGATGTCGATCAAAGGCGCCACGGCCGGTTTAGCAACGCCGAGGCAGGCCATCAGCCCGCGGCAGGTGCCACCATGCGAGGTGACGACCACGTCAGCGTCGAGGCTGTCGTACCAGGATTTCATGCGGTGCGAGCACATCTCGTAGCTTTCGCCGCCCGGCGGCACGAAATGCCATTTGTCATGCTCACGCTGCGAAATACGCGCCGGGTCGTTCTGGTGCAACAGCGCGATGGTCGAGCCTTCCCAGTCGCCGAAGGCGATCTCGGCCAGCCGTGGATCGCGAATGTAACCGCGCGCCGGCAGTCCCATCGCCGTGCGCGCCAACTCCATTGTCTCGGTGGCGCGCTGCAACGGGCTTGAGGTGTAATAGATGCTGAGCGGATCGCGGCCTTCGCGCGCGAAAATATCGAGCAGCAGTTTGCCGCAATGGCTGGCCTGGCCCCTGCCCTTGTCGTTCAGCGGAATGTCGCGATGGCCCTGCAGCCGTCCGGCCACGTTCCAATCGGTCTCGCCGTGACGGATGAAGTAGACCGTCGGCGCGCTCATTTTGAATTGCGCATGATCTGATCCGAAAACCGGTATCCACTTTTCGGGATCATGCGAGTTTACTTGACCGTGAAGTCCGGAGCATCCGGGTGTTTGATGCCAACGACATGATAGCCGGCGTCGACATGCTGAATTTCGCCGGTGACGCCGCTCGAGAGATCCGACAGAAAGAACACGCCGGCTTTGCCGACATCTTCCAAGGTCACGTTGCGGCGTAGCGGCGTGTTGTACTCATTCCATTTCAGTATATAGCGGAAGTCGCCAATGCCCGACGCCGCCAAAGTCTTGATCGGCCCCGCTGAAATCGCGTTGACGCGGATATTCTTGACGCCGAGATCGGCCGCCATATAGCGCACCGAGGATTCCAGCGCCGCCTTGGCCAGGCCCATGACGTTGTAATGCGGCATCCACTTTTCGGCGCCGTAATAGGTCAATGTCAGCATCGAGCCGCCATTGGTCATCAGCTTCTCGGCGCGCTGTGCGATGGCCGTGAACGAATAGCAGCTGATCAACATGGTCTTGGTGAAGTTTTCTTCCGTTGTGTCGACATAGCGGCCGTCGAGCTGATCCTTGTCCGAGAAGGCAATGGCGTGGACGATGAAATCCAGCGAGCCCCAGGCCTGCTGCACCTGCGCGAAAACCGCGTCGAGCGAGGCCGGATCGGTGACGTCGCAATGGCCGACGACCAGCCCGTCGACTTCCTCAGCCAAAGGTTCGACCCGCTTCTTCAGCGCGTCGCCCTGATAGGTAAAGGCGAGATCGGCGCCATGGTCGCGGCAGGCCTTGGCAATGCCCCAGGCGATCGAGCGGTTATTGGCGACGCCCATGATCAGCCCGCGTTTGCCGCGCATCAGACCTGAGATTTCAGCCATTTCCGTCCTCGTGATCGCCGGCCGGGAGCCGGTCGGCACCGTATGGCATAGGGTGTTATGACCATCAAGCAAAGCGGCGCCGTCTGGCCAAATCGGTGTTAATTCGCTGGGATTCCGGGAATATTTTGCCCGCCGGGTGGTTTACCCTCCCATCAGGGAGAGCCATGTGGCCACGTTCCGGCAAAGCGTTGAGCTGACGATTCCCGCTTTGCGCCGCTATGCGCGGGCGCTGACGCGCGACGCCGACATTGCCGACGACCTGGTGCAGGACACTTTGGTACGCGCCTTGCGTTCCGAGCATCTGTTTCTCGGCGGCGATGTGCGCAGCTGGCTGTACACGATCCTGACCAATTTGAACCGGAACCGGCTGCGGTCTCTGTCGCGGCGGCCCTCGATCTCCTCGATCGAGGAAAACGACGCGCCGGACATGGCCGGTCCGGAATCAGGCGCTCGCGACATTCAGCGGGCGCTGGCCAGTCTGGTCGAGGACCAGCGCCACGCGCTGCTGCTCGTCGTGCTCGAAGGCTTGAGCTACCGCGAGGTTGCCGATGTGCAGGGCGTGCCGATCGGCACGGTGATGTCGCGGCTGGCGCGGGCGCGGGCACAAATAAAGAGTTTTCTGGACGGCGAGCGCCCGGCGCTCCGCCGGGTGAAATGAGAGAGAAGCCATGAGGCTGAAATCATGACCGACCGCGAGACACATGTGACCGAGGACGAGTTGCACGCTTTCGTCGACGGCGAATTGCCGGCCGACCGGAGGGAGACCGTCAGTGCCTGGCTGGCCGGCAATCCCGAGCAGGCCGCCCTCGTCGCCGCCTGGCGCGCGCAGGCCGACAGTATCCGCGCCCGCTATGGCGATGTCGTCAACGAGCCGGTGCCGGAACGGCTGCAACTCGACCGGATCATCAAGAACGACATCACGACCGCCCGTGGCGGCGCCTGGACATCAATGGCGGCGGCGGCGGTGTTGCTGGCTTTCGCCGCCGGCGGCGGCGCCGGCTGGTATGCGCGCGCGGCCACGACGCCAGCGCCGGTCGCCATGGCGCCTGTGCCTGCCCCGGCGCCGATCGACACCTTCACCGCCGACGCGCTCGACGCCTACAAGCTTTACGTGGTCGAGGTCCGGCATCCGGTTGAGGTTCCGGGCACGGAAGTCGGCCATATGAAGCAGTGGCTGTCGAAGCGGGTTGGCCACGAGCTCAATATTCCCGATCTGCAATCGATCGGCCTGAAGCTGGTCGGCGGACGGCTGCTGCCCGGCCCGACGGGTGCTGCGGCGTTCTATATGTATGAAGGCCCCTCCGGCGAGCGCTTCACCATCTATTGCGGCAAGGCCGGCGGCCCGGAAACGGCGCTGCACTTCAAGAGCGGCGGACAGTTCGCCTCATTCACCTGGGTCGATGACAAGATCGGCTATGTGGTGAGCGGCCCGGCCAACCGCGAACGGCTCGAGGCGGTGACAAAGACGGTCTACGAGCAGGTTGACAAGACGCCGGAGAAGAAGGGGTAAAAGTTAGCCCAGATCCTTCCTCGGATCGTACGGCTTTTCGTCGCGCAGCTTCGTTGCCAGCTCTTTCAGCTCGTCGCTTGCTTTCTCCGGCAGCACGACGCGCATGGTGACGAACAGATCGCCGGCGCCTTTTGCACCTTTGACCTTCAAGCCTTTGCCCTTAAGCCGGAAGGTACGGCTGGAATTGGTGTCCGGCGGAATCGCCAGTTCGACAGCGCCATCGAGCGTCGGCACGCGCACTTTGCCGCCGAGCACAGATTCATAAAGCGCGATCGGCAGGTCGATGCGAATGTCATCGCCATCGGTCTTGAACACCGCATGCGGTGCGACCGTGATGGTGATGATGACATCGCCGGCGCGGCCGGCCGGGCCCGCATAACCCTGCCCCTTGAGCCTGATCTGCTGGCCGGTCGAAATGCCGGACGGGATCTTGACTTCGACCTCTTTGCCGGTCGGCAGATTGACGCGTGTGCTGGCGCCATTGGCCGCTTCCGGCAGCGTGATGGTCAGCGTGACCGCGATGTCGTGACCGCCGCCGACCGCCGACCCGAAATCCTCCGGCTCGAACTGATTGGTGTGGCCACGCTGGCCGCCGCCGGGCGAGGCCCGGCCGCCGAACATGCCGCGCAGCAGGTCCTCAAAACCGCCACCACCGGGCGCGCCACCGGCGCCGCCCCGGCGCTGGAAGCCATCACCGCCGAAGGAGAAACTTTCGAAGCCGCCGCCCTGACCGAAGCCACCGGCGCCGCCGAAGCCCGGCTGCGCGCCTTCAAAGCCGCCACGAAACCGCGGCTTACCCTCGGCGTCGATCTCGCCATTGTCGAAAGCCTTGCGCTTGTCGTCGTCGCCGACGATTTCATACGCAGCATTGAGCTCGGAAAAGCGCGAAGCGGCTTTTGCGTCGTGCTTGTTGGCGTCGGGATGAAGTTTTTTGGCAAGTTTGCGGTAGGCGGATTTGATATCCGCCGCGCTCGCACCCTTGGAAACCCCCAGAATGGTGTAGGGGTCGCGCATCCTTCGCCTCTCCGTGAAAATTAGCCCCAAACGCCAGCGATTACTGGCGCACAGACCTTAATGTGGGGTTCCGAGGCGGCCGTTTCAACCGAGTGCGGCGCTTATGATCGCTTCCAGGCCTTCATCGAGCGGACTTCCCAGGCGGCGCCCTTGATCGGCTTGCATGCTTCGCCCTGCAGCCAGGCCTGCGCTTCGCCCTTGACGTAGCTGGCGAGGAAATCGTGGCAGGTAATGTCGCCCTGCTGATAGGCGGTGGCGATCGGCGTCACCGTACCGCGCGCGCCGGTCGCCGGGTTTTCCCAGGGCTGGCTGGAATCCTTGCGGCCGCGGGTGAGCACTTCCTTGGCCGCGACGCGGGCAAAGGCCAGATCGGCGGCTGGCGGCAGATCGTCGGACTGTTTCGAGCCTGGCGGCGGCGTGATTGAACCGGTGGTGTCTTTATCGTTCGAGGAAAACGCGCTGTCGAAGGACGAGGACAGGCTGCAGCCGGAGCAGCCGAGCGCCAAAGTGATCGCCAGCGCAACGCCACGCCATAGGCGCGGGTCCGCAACTCCACTATATAGGCTGGAACAGTGGAACTTCTGACCGTTCTGCTGACTGGTCTTTTGACCGTTCAAGCGAGCACTCCGACAATGTCCGATACGACGCCAATTCAACGCACGATTAAGTTAACGACTGATTTCACCGAGGCTGACGAGCCGATGCGGCTGTTTGCCGAATGGCTGACGGATGCGACGGCCTCCGAGCCGCGCGACCCGACGGCCATGACGGTTGCGACGGTTGACCCGGACGGCATGCCCAATGCGCGGATGGTCTTGTTGAAGGGTGCGGATGAGCGGGGATTCGTTTTCTACACCAATGTGGACAGCCAAAAGGGGCAGGAGTTGGACTCGGCCGCCAAGGCCGCCCTCGTGTTCCACTGGAAGTCGCTGAACCGGCAGGTGCGCGTGCGCGGCACCGTCGAGCGCGTCACGGCGGACGAAGCCGACGCCTATTTCGCCTCGCGGCCGAAGCAGGCGCAGATCGGCGCCTGGGCCTCCAAGCAATCGCGGCCGCTGGAAAGCCGCCTCGCCTTCGAGAAAGCCATTGCCGTCAACGCCGCCAAGTACGCTCTCAGCACCGTGCCACGGCCGCCGAACTGGACCGGCTATCGCATTATCCCGAGCGCGATCGAATTCTGGCACGACCGGCCGTTCCGCCTGCATGACCGGATTGTCTTCAAGCGCGCGTCGCCGGCCGATGCATGGTCCAAGACACGTCTTTATCCGTAAGCTATCTTCCGAGGCCCGCTTACACCCACACCAAGGACTGCAATGCAGACGACGCCAACTAACCAGCCACGCCGCACTTTGCTCCTGACGGGCGCGAGCCGCGGCATTGGTCATGCGACGGTGAAGCGTTTCTCCGCCGCTGGCTGGCGCGTCATCACCTGCTCACGGCATCCGTTTCCGGAGAACTGCCCGTGGGACGCGGGGCCGGAAGATCACATCCAGGTCGATCTGTCGGATGTCGCCAACACCACGGCGGCGATTGCCGAGATCAAGAGCCGCCTCGCCGATGGCGAACTGCATGCGCTGGTCAACAATGCGGCGATTTCGCCGAAGGCCGATGCCGGCAAAAGGCTCGGCTCCATCGATACCGACATCGCCACCTGGCAGCGCGTCTTCGCGGTGAATTTCTTTGCGCCGATCATGCTGGCGCGTGGTCTGGTCGATCAGCTCAAGGCTGCGAATGGTGCAGTCGTGAATGTGACGTCAATTGCCGGCTCGCGCGTGCATCCCTTCGCCGGTGCGGCCTATGCGACATCAAAGGCCGCCCTCGCCTCGCTAACCCGTGAAATGGCATCCGACTTCGGCCGGCTCGGCATTCGCGTCAATGCGATAGCGCCGGGCGAGATCGACACGGCTATTCTATCGCCGGGCACCGACAAGATCGTTGAGCAGATTCCGATGCAGCGTCTCGGCACACCGGATGAAGTGGCCAAGATCATTTATGTGCTGTGCACGGAAGCCAGCTCTTACGTGAACGGCGCCGAGATCCATATCAATGGCGGCCAGCACGTCTAGTGCACGGACGGGCCGGCAATCGGCACGTGATCCTCGGTGATGAAGTCGACCTTGCAATAGCTGCACTTGAAAACATGCGTCTCCGGTGCGCCATCCTCCGATGGCAGAGTCCGGGACATGTTCATGGATCGTCCGCAATTCGGACACAGCGGATTTTGCATCACGTTTCTCTCGTTATCTCTGCACACATAATGAGCGGGCTTTATCCGGGTTCCGTTAAACGGTGCGCTAAGCAACATATCTGCCCTCGCGCATAAAAAAGCGGGGCCACCCGTGAGGATGGCCCCGCAATTTTCGTCGTAGCGTCCGCTGCTAGTACAGCGTGCGCTCCTTGATCACCTGCTCGCGGTTATACGGCGCGGCAGCCTCATCGTATTTCGTCCAGCCGGTCTTGCGATAGGCGATGGCGCGATCTTCGATGCGCACGGCCGAGCGATCCATGATGCCCTGATAACGGACGGCATCGGCATCATCGACCTTCGCGCTCACCAGCGCGCCGCCACGGCGCAAGCCTTCGGCATAGACATCAGCTTCTTCGCTGCTGATACCCGCCTGCTGCGACAGGGCACCGATGATACCGCCAGTCGCACCGCCAGCGGCGGCGCCCGTCAGCGTAGCCACAAGCCAGCCGGCGGCAACGACCGGACCAACGCCCGGGATCGCCATCAAGCCCAGACCCGTCAGCAAGCCCACTGTACCGCCGGCAACCGCGCCGACCGAGCCACCCGCTGCCGCGCCTTCGGCGCGATCGTCGGTGCCGTCGAGATCGCGATCCGGGAACGTCTTGGTCTTTTCATCATACGAACCGTCGGCATTGCTGACGAGGATGCTGATGTCGCCATGGCTGACGCCAGCGGCTTCAAGCTCTTTCACCGCAGCGCGCGCATCGAGCTGATTGTTGTAAAGTCGCGAGATTGTCTTGGACATGATGTTTCCTTTTGAATCAATTGAACCGGGCTTGCGTCACCAAATATTATTTGGCGACGACATTACCCTGGAAGTCGACGCTCACGGCGACCGACTTGCCGGACTGCTGGGCCTGGCCGCGCCAGACACCCGCTTCATCCTTTTTCAAGGCAGTCACAGCGGTGAAGCCCTTCGATTCGATCTGGGACTTTGCCTGGCCTTCAGTGAAGCTGTTGGCGCCAGCGACCGGCGCGCCTGGATTCGCAGTCGTATTCGGCGAATTGACAGCAGGCGTCTTTGCATCGGGATTGGCTGGCGGCGTGCCCTGTGCCAAAGCAGGCAACGAAGAGGCAAGCACAACTGCAAGAGTCATAAGTGTTCGGCGCATGGATACTCCAATTTCTTGTTGGGTAGTGCGCAAGAACGTCTCATCTCCACATCAGTTCCTCGTTTGATCGAAGATGCGTTGATTGCAGACATAGTGCCGCATGCGCGCGCACAGTGCGGCTGCATTGTGTTCGCGAGAGGTAGCGCGATAGCTACTCAGCTTTCGAGTTGATGGATCGTCCGGTTGGCGCGGCGCAGGCGCCCGCTGAGTTCACGGCCGAGGCCGGCAAGCAGCTTGATGGCAACAGCGGGCGCCGCCGCCGACAGCGCGGCGAATTCCTGCTCGCTCAGCACATAACAAACGACATCATCGTCTGCGATCACCGAAGCAGAGCGCGGTCCAGCATCGAGAATCGCGAGTTCACCGAACACGGTGCCGGGCGCGAAGGTCACCAGACGAATATCGCCGCCGCCTGTTTGCCGCAGATAAGCGCTGACGCGGCCTTTGGTGACGATGAAGAGTTCCTTGCCGGGATCGCCCTCGCGAAAGATGACGTGGCCGTGCGTGTACGTTTCGCGGCGCGTGTGGTTCCTGACGATGTCGATCTCCTCGGCCGTCAGCGTCGCGAGGAGTTCGATGTGCGCGAGTGGGATTTCAGCGTTGCTGACGTCTTTTGACTCGGCGCCGAGCAGGTCGTCTTCGGCCCATTGCATGGCCCGGTCGATATCGCCGAACACGCGATCTTTGCCAATAATGTCCAAAGTGCCAGCCTCAGAGAGATGCGCGGCGACCTCGCTGTTGCCTGCGATGGCCAGCGCAAAGCGTTGCTGCTTGCGGGCCAGCGACAGCTGGATGTCGCCCAAAATCCGCGCCGCCGTCGTGTCGACTTCGGTGACGCGGCGCAGATCGAGAATGATCGCCTGTGTTGTCGCGTCGGACAGGGCGTCTATTTCGGTACCGAGTTTCTCGGCGCTACCGAAAAACAGCACACCTTGCAGCTCAAGCACGAGGATTTCATCACCACGCTTCTCCAGCACCGCCGCCTCTTCCGGCGCGCGCACCTTACGCGAATGGATGACGTCACCGCGATACAGGCGGCGGATGTTCGAATGGCTCATGCGAACCACGAAAAGCGCGACAGCGAAGAAAATGCCGAGGAACACCGCGACGACGATGTTGATCGTGACCGAAAGTACGGCCACGACCGCAACGACCACCAGATCGAGCAGCATCAGGCCGCGATGCTGCGCCACAGTTGTGCGGAGCCGGCGCACGAGCGCGATCGACCATGGATCGATATGCTGGACGGCAATCACCATGATGGTGGCCGATAGCACCACGCGGGGAATATGGCTGACGATCGGGAACAGCGCGCCGGCGACCAGCAGCAGGATGGCGGCGTTGATAAGAACCGACAGCGCAGTCTTGCCGCCAAAAGTACGGTTGGCGACGCTTGGTCCGATATTGATGCCGCTGGTGATGCCGCCAAAGCACGCCGCGAGCCCATTGCCGGCGCCGAGGCGCATCAGCAGTTTGTTGCCATTGACCCGTGGTGCGCCCGGCGGCGTCACCAGCTTGGCGCAGAGCAGCGCATCGAATGCGGCGACTACGGAAAGCGCGAAGGCGCCGGTGACAATGACCGGCAGCAATTCGGCGAAATCACCGAATTGCTGCGCGCCGAGCATGTTGTACGGCAACGGGCTTTCGACCGCGCTCGGCATGCCGATGACCGGCCCAAGATGCGCGCCCAGTCCTAACAGAACCAGCGAGTAGTAAAGCGCGATGCCGATACCGAGGCCGACCAGCAGCGGCGGAATCTTCGTGGTGATGGCGCGCGCCTTCCACATTACAATGAAGGTGATGAGCGCCACGGCAAGGCTGAGCGGCTTTGCTTCGGCCAGATGCGAGGGTACCGCCGTGAAGGCAATGTTGCGATCGAAGCCGCAGACATTGCCGAGTTGCACCAGGAACAGCAACGTCGCCGCGGCATTCTGCACGCCGGCCATGACCGGGTGCGGCGTGTAGCGGATGAGTGTGCCGAGCCTGACCAGGCCGAACAGGGCCTGAAACACGCCGCCGAGCAGAATGATGGCAAAGAAAGCGAGGATGACGAGATTGAGGTTGCCGCCGCGCAACACGGCGGCATCGGAATGCACTAGCTGATACAGCAGCGCGCCGAGGAAGAACGTGGTTGTCACGCGCGGTGCGTAGACTGTCGTGGTGCGGTCGCCGAGAACGACACAGGCGATGCCGGCAACGATCGCGGCATAGAGACCGGCCAATGCGCCATAGGCAAAATAGCTGTCGCCGAGCGGGCCGAAGGCAAACATGCCGTAGCCAACGGCAAGCGGAATCGCGAGCGCAGCCGACACCAGCCCGCCCATCAAATCGTCACGCAGACTCGCTGGCCTGAATCCCCCCATTGGGGAACTTATGTCGCATTTTTAACTTCAGCCGACAATCAGCGGCGCGGCTTTTACAGCCACTTCTTCCACTTGAAGAATGCGATCGGCAAAATAGCCACCACGACCATCAGGCCGAGCGCCCAGAGATAGCCGTACTGCCAGTCGAGCTCGATCATGCCGGAATGGAAATTCATGCCGTAGATCGACGCCACCAAGGTCGGCGGCATAAACACCACCGCCATGATCGAGAAGATCTTGATGATGGCGTTCTGCTGGATGTTGACCACGCCGAGCATGGCATCAAGCAGGAAGGTGACCTTGTTCGACAGGAAGCTGGCGTGGTCGGTCAACGAAATGACATCACGCTGCATCGACTGCAATTGCGTGCGTGCATCCTTATTCCACTTCATCACCTCCGCTTCATGGCTGAGGAATGACAGAAGCCGGCCGACCGAAACCTGGCTCTCGCGCACCTTGGAGGTGAGATCGCCCTTGCGGCCGAGCGTCTTGAGCACGTCGTTGTAAGACGTTTGGATCTTGCCGTCGTCGGGTTCGAAAATCTGGAACGAGATGGTGTCGACCTCGGCGGCAACACGCTCAAGGATATCGGCGGAGCGGTCGATCACCGCGTCGAGCAAGTCCATCAATACGCTGTCGCCCGACACTTTCGGGCCGCAGGCGCGGCCGAGCTTGTGCTCGACAATGGCGAAGGGCCGCGGCTCGTCGTAGCGCACGGTGCACAGGCGGTGCTTGGAAAGGATGAAGGTGACGGCGGTTGTTCTCGGCGTCGCACTGTCCGACTGACACATCAAGGTCGCGGTCATGTAGCGCGCGCCGGTCTCGACATAGAGCCGGCTGGAGACCTCGATCTCCTGCATTTCCTCCCGCGTCGGCACGGCGATGCCGAGCAGGCTCTCAACCAATTTGTCTTCTTGAACGGTCGGCTTGATCAGGTCGATCCACACCGCCGCGTCCGGCAGTTCGGCGCCGGTTTCGACCGGGACGCGCTCCAGCGCAGTGCCGTTCTGGACATAGACCGAGAGCATGCGGACGCATCCTGTTGCGCGGGGATCAGCTCAGGAGTCTTGGCCCGATCGCGACGGAGGCTGCAACAGAAATGTTAGGGTGCCGAGCGGCGCAGGGCCGCTGCAAGCGCTCAGTCGCTGTCGCGCGGCGTGAACCGGTTGACACTGGCGCTACGCTTCTCGCCCTTGTGCTGGCAGGCGCCGGCAACGGCGGAGATGCCGATCTTGCCATAGCGGTCGTTCAGCGACGCCATCTGGCTCGTCGAACTCTGTTGCTGCTGCAACTGGCGCTCCGGCGACTTATGCGATTCTTGCGCCTTCTTGACGTTCATCACAGTTTCTCCAGTCCGTCCTTGGTATCCCTGCTCGCAGTATGAGGCGATCAACTAGGCAGAAATGAGCAGGAAATCGTGTTCTATCGTGACCATTGGTTACCGGCGGCCCGGGGGGACCTTCCGTCCCGCAACCTTCGGACGATTATGGTAAACCTTCCCTTAATAACTTCCCGGCAATCTGGAAGGCGCCCGATCGACCGCCCGGAAACGAGCCTGGAACGGGACCAAACTGAGTGCGGCATTCCTGCAACAGTTACACAGGAAGCCGCATGGGAACAGGCTTAAAGCGTAGCTATTGCGCGTTTACTTAGCTTAATAAACGGAATGCGATTCACGTATCGGGCGCTGCAAAAGCGACCGGGGAAAGAGGAAGAAATGCGGACTAAGGCATTGATTGTAGCCCTGTTTGGCGTCGGAATGCTGCTCGGCGGGTGCATGCAGTCGACTCAGGAAACGGCTTCCGACGCGAGCATGACCGCCCGCGACAAGAAGCTCCTGGCCGCCGCCCCCTACGAAAAGGCGACGATTCCTGAGCCCTACCGCCGCCACATCGTCGACTACCACCGCAAAGAGCAGCCGGGCACTATCCTGGTCGACTCGGATGCGCGCTATCTCTATTTCGTCCAGGAAAACGGCAAGGCGATCCGCTACGGCGTGACCGTCGGCGAAGAAGCCCTCGCCTTTGCCGGCGTCGCCAAGGTTGGCCGCAAGGCTGAATGGCCGACCTGGACCCCGACCGCCGACATCAAGAAGCGCATGGACGTGCCGAACTTCGTCGGCCCCGGCCCGCAGAACCCGATGGGCGCCCGCGCGATCTATCTGTTCGAAGGCAACAAGGACACGCTGTACCGGATTCACGGCACCAACCAGCCGGAATATATCGGCCAAGCGATCTCCTCGGGCTGCATCCGCATGACCAATGAGGACGTCATCGACCTCTATAACCGCGTCAAGCCGGGTGCCGCTGTCGTCGTGCTGGCGCCGAACCAGGGCGACTCGCCGTTCAGCCCGCGCATGGCCTCGGCCAAATCGCTGTTCAACTAAGTTTCGAGACGTTTCTCGGATGAAAACGGCGCCTTCGGGCGCCGTTTTTTTTGGGCTCAGCCCAAGGTGATGCGGACGATTTCCGGCGGCATGCCGAGCCGCATCGGTACGATGCTGGTGCCGAGACCGCCGGACACGATCAGGTGCCGGCCCTGCTCGACAATGTGGCCATAGGCAAAGCGCGCGCCGTATGACGAGGGTGCCCAGAACGGCGGCACCAAAGGCGGGCGGATCTGGCCGCCATGCGTGTGGCCCGACAAGGTCAGCGACACACGCGCAGGCACCTCAACGAAAATATCCGGCTCATGCGCCAGCAAAATCACCGGATCATCAGTGGTGATCTTGTTCAGCGTGCCCGGCAGGTCATCGACGCCGCGGAAGCGGCCACGGCCAAGCCTGTAAGCGAGCTGATCACCGAGACCGGCCAGCCAGAAGCGGCGGCCCGGCTCACCGAGCAGCACGGCGTCATTCTCCATGATCGGAATGCGCACATGCTCAAGCGCCGACCGCGCGCCGGTGATGTTGTGCCACCAATCGTGATTACCGAGGATCGAATAGACGCCAAGCGGCGCGCGCAATCGCGCCAGTTCCGCCGCCCATTGCGGCGGCGTAACGTGCTCCGTGATGAAACGATGCGTGGCGAAATAATCGCCGAGCAAGACGGTGAGATCGCAGGAAAGCGCATTGGCGGCGTCGACCACTTGCCGCACCCGTTCCAGCCCCATATTCGGCCCGCCGGCGTGCAGATCAGCAACGACGGCGATCGTCATGCGATGACCGGCCCGCCAGCCCGGCGGCGTCAACCGGTAATCGGTGATCGACAGGCCATTGGCGGCTTCCATCGCCGCATAGGCGGCGGTGCCGGAACCGGCGACACCAACCAGCCCGGTCAGGCCGATGCCGGTGCGGATCAGGCCGCGACGGGTGATCCCGCTCGGCTTGGGGGAAACGAAGTCATCGGGCTTGGCGGTCATCCCGCAGCGCTAGCGCAAAAGGTTGAACGGAAAGTGGAAGTCGTCGCGTGATTTCCGCCGGACCACGCGCGGGCGTGGCTTTGCCTTCGGTAGCGGGATGGCGCCCTGGATCGGGCTGACCATGGTCATCTCAACCTCTTCCTCGTCATCGGCCTCTTCCGGCGCGGCGGCGACCTGTGGCCGTGGTTCTGGCCGGGTGATGATCTGCGGCTGGGCCGGAACGGGCTTCACCGGCTCTGCTCTCGTTGTGGGCCGGATGATCTGCGGCTGTGGCTGACCCTGCGTAGGAGCAGGCCGCGCCGGCTCCGGCTTGACCGGCTCAGGTTTGGCCGGCTCCGTCACAGCGGCAACCTCGGCCGGTTTCTCCGGTGGCTTCTCGTCCGGCTTGTCGCCGTCTTTCTCCGGTACCTTCGGTTTCGGCGGCGGCGGCGGCTCGCGCACGTCCCACTGGCACAGCTTGTAGTCGCCGCGCCGCTCGGCCAGATCGATGTGGATGTGCTCTTCGTGATAGCCGTCCGAGCCCGGCCCGAGCACGGTCTTGAACCGGCCGCAGGCACTCACGCGTGCGCCCTCGCGCAACGGCTTGTCGGCCTTCATGTCGGTCAAATGAATGTAGCGGCCATCCTGCAAGGTGAAGCCCTTGAGATCGATGGCATTGGCCTTGCCATGTTCGGAGACCTTGCCGAACAGTTTGCGATTGCGGCCGCGGCAACTGAAGTCGTCATAGGTCTCGAGGCTCTTCATCGAGCCGCCGATCGCCGCCAGAAGAGGCGTGGTGTCGTCGCGCACCCACAGCGCCAGCTGTTCGGCCATCGGGCATTGTAGATAGGGCGCCGGCTTGATCTCGACCTTCCGGCCGGCGACGAGCACGGCATCGACGCGGACAATATCGCCGCCACCGCAGGCGCCCGGCCCGATCAGGCGTGGCATCGCCGCAATGACCGCGAATTTCTCCAGCCGCACGCGGCATGGCGACGGCGCGCTGGTCACCTCGGATGTCTGGAAATCCTCGCCGGCGGCTTCGCGGAATGTCCGCGGCTCATGCCAGAGCGTAGCGATCCAGGACGGCAGCACACCCACTTTCGGACGCGGGCGCGGCAAAGGCACCGGTGTGGTGGCGGCCGGCGCGCTGGCGGCAGGCAGTCCGCCCGGCGCGGTCTGTGCTGCGGCAACGCCGCAGCCAAACCCGGCCAGCACAAGCATCGCCATCAGTGTCCGCATTGTGCGGGTGTCGGGCAGGATTGAGGCAATTGTGCGGGACAGCATGGCTTTATGTTGCACGGATACGCGCCCAAGTTAACCTGCACCTTGGCTGTCGAGGGGACGGCCCAAGACTAAAAAAATGAGCGCATCACGCGCCAACGACAATGAGAGGGAACCACCATGCTCGGCCTGATGTCGGATTTTCCGCTGCTGCTGCATCGCATCATCGACCATGCCGCCAAATTCCATGGCGAGCGCAAGGTGATCACCCGCTCGGTCGAAGGCCCGATCGTCGAAACCAACTATGCGCAGATTCGTGCCCGCTCTCTCAGGGTGGCGCAAAGGCTGGAGCGCGATGGCATCAAGCTCGGCGACCGCGTCGCCACCCTCGCCTGGAATACGTGGCGGCATCTGGAAACCTGGTACGGCATTCTCGGCATTGGCGCGATCTATCACACGGTGAACCCGCGCCTGTTTCCCGACCAGATCATCTGGATCGTCAATCATGCCGAAGACCGCATGATGTTTGTCGACATCACCTTCGTGCCGCTGCTGGAAAAGATCGCCGACAAACTGCCGAGCATCGAGAAATACATCGTGCTCACCGATGCCGCGCATATGCCGCAGACTACGTTGAAGAACGCGGTGCCTTACGAAGAGTGGCTTGCCGAGGCCGATGGCGATTTCCAATGGCGGCAGTTCGACGAGAACACCGCCGCCGGCATGTGCTACACGTCCGGCACCACGGGCAATCCGAAGGGCGTGCTCTATTCGCACCGCTCCAACGTGCTGCATTCCTTCATCGCCGGCCTGCCAGACTCGAAGAACCTTGCCTCCAGCGATGTCTGCATGCCGGTGGTGCCGCTGTTTCATGCCAATGGCTGGTCGCTCGCATTCTCGACGCCGATGGTCGGTGCCACGTTGGTGTTGCCCGGCGCAAAGATGGACGGCGCGTCAATCTATGAATTGCTCGACACCTACAAGGTGACCTTCACCGCGGCGGTGCCGACGATCTGGCTGATGCTGTTGCAGGACCTGGAGAAGACCGGCGCCAAGCTGCCGCACCTGAAGCGCGTCGTCATTGGCGGCTCGGCCTGCCCGCGCGCCATGACCAAGACATTCCAGGAAAACTACGGCGTTGAAGTCGTGCACGCCTGGGGCATGACCGAGATGTCGCCGCTCGGCTCGCTGTGTACGATGAAGCCGGAATACGCCAAGCTCACGGGCGATGCCAGGCTCGACGTGCAGATGAAGCAAGGCCATCCGCCGTTCGGCGTCGACATGAAGATCACCGACGATGCCGGCAAGGAGCTGCCGTGGGACGGCAAGACTTTCGGCCGCCTCAAGGTGCGCGGGCCGGCGGTGGCGAAAGGCTATTACAAGGTCGATAGCGACGCCGTGTTCGAGGAAGACGGTTGGTTCGACACCGGCGACGTCGCGACCATGGATCAATATGGCTACATGCAGATCACCGACCGCGCCAAGGATGTCATCAAGTCCGGCGGCGAATGGATTTCAACCATCGATCTGGAGAACCTCGCGGTTGGTCATCCGAAAGTGGCGGAAGCCGCCGCCATCGGCGTCGAGCATCCGAAATGGGACGAGCGGCCGCTGCTGGTGATTGTGTTGAAAAAAGGCGAAACCGCCACGCGCGAAGACATCCTCGGCTTCATGCAGGGCAAGGTGGCCAAGTGGTGGATGCCGGATGATGTCGTGTTCGTCGATGAGATTCCCCATACGGCGACAGGGAAGATTCAGAAGATGACGTTGCGGAAGCAGTTTGAGGGGTACAGGTTGCCGGGGGTGGAGGCGGCGGAGTAAGCAAGATACTTCTATCTTACAAGTATCTTACAAGTTTTGGTGTCACAATTTTTGCCGGAGTGTGGCTGTATCCGGCAATCTTCATTTGTTTGAAGTTTATACCTCTTGCGCCCATGCCGCTAAGGATCGCCTGCTTGTGATCTTCAGATATTCGGAATCCAAAATACACTTCCGTTATTATATCACCTTGGTAAGGAAGCTGCCCCGGATAGTCAGCTAGGACGCGCCACTCACGTTCGTATGACCAATTGTATTTTTTCTGGCTAAGAATCTTCTGTGCAGCCGCAATTACGTTCGATCGTTCATGCTTAGAAAGCCTCAACGGCGCATCGGCATAGGCGATGCGAGATAATCTTGCCGATGGAGGCAGATTATCTCTCAATTTTGCTGCCGAGTACCCAAGGCAGATGCCGCGGAAATTATCGGCATAGTGCGCCCACATAATTTCATTGTTGAACATCTCGCTGAAGCACGAGATACCGGTAGCTCGTTTTGCTTCTAATATACTTCTGTATGTCTGACGCCACTCAGGTTCTTTCTTTAATCTCGCGCTCGGAAGATAGTAGCCTTCCATAGGATCGTTCATGAGCTTGTAGGTTGAGCAATAAATATATCTCTTCCTTAGTGCATCAATCTCGTTCTCGACGTCATTTGGTCGGTCGAGCCGACAATATCGGAACAAACGAGGCGGCAAGTCGGGTAAGCGAGTTTCAGCCATGCGAGATACCGATGATGCGAATTAGCCCCGAAAGGTTGTAATAAGCATAGCACGCCGATGCGCTGTGAACCCGTCGTCCTGAGGTGCGAGCCGCGCTTGCGGCGAGCCTCGAAGGATGAGCGGCCACGGTTTTAAGGGCCGTCGCCCTTCGAGGCTCGCTACGCTCGCACCTCAGGGTGACGGTCCCACCACCGTTAGTTCCCGCGCAAGCGGGAACCCAGTCCTTTGCTTGAAAAGATAGCACTGGGTCCCCGCGTGCGCGGGGACGAACGGAGTTTGCTGCGCGAGCTTCCCTTCACCTCTCCCATAGGGAGAGGTCGACGCGCGAAGCGCGGCGGGTGAGGGTTATGGTTTAACGATAGAGCTAGGCCCCCTCACGCCAACCCTCTCCCTGTTGGAGAGAAAGAGAGCGCGGCGGTGACAACCGCCGATCCAGATCACAATAGTGATACATAAATGAGCCATTAATCGTCGTATGATCTATTTATAGATCAAACTTGACGTATCGCCAAATTTGATCCATAAACCGATCATAACTAACAATGCGATCCACATATAGACCACCACCATGCCCCGCCCCGCTGACCGCCCCTATTCCCGCTACAGCGAGCATGCTGTCGCCCTCTTGGGCCAGCTCATTCGCCAGAGCCGGATTGCCCGCGCGATGACGACCGCCGAGTTGGCCGCGCGTGCCGGGATTTCGCGCGGCCTGATCCAGCGCATCGAAAAAGGCGACATGGGCTGCGCCATCGGCGCTGTCTTTGAAGTCGCAACCATTGTCGGCGTCCCGCTGTTCTATAGCGACCCGCGCACGCTGGCCGCCGAGGTCGACCGCCAGCGCGACCGCCTCACACTACTGCCGAAAGCGGTCCACACGGCCGAGATAAAGGCGAAAGATGACTTCTGACACCACCGAAAAGGCGCCGGACGAAGCCTATGTCTGGACATGGCTGCCCGGCGCGACGCTTCCCGTCGTCGCCGGGCGCCTGTCGCGCGCCGACAACCAGATCCTGTTCAACTATGGCCGAAGCTACCTCGCCCGCCCGGACGCCATCCCGCTTTACGAACCTGAACTACCGCTGCGCGACGGCACATTGCCGCTGCTGAACGGCCTGATCATTCCGAATTGCATTCGTGACGCTGCGCCCGATGCATGGGGCCGGCGCGTCATCATCAATCGCAAGTTCGGCCGCGTGAATACCGATTTCGACACGGCCAGCATTGATGAGCTGACCTATCTGCTCGACTCAGGATCGGACCGCGCCGGCGCGCTCGATTTTCAGGTTTCGCCGAGTACTTATGCGGGGCGGCAGTCCAATGCCTCGCTCGACGATCTCCTGATGGCGGCCGACAATATCGAGCAAGGCACGCCGCTGCCCGCCGCGCTCGACAATGCCATGCTGCACGGCAGTTCGATCGGCGGCGCCCGGCCGAAGGCCTTGATCGAAGCGGATAACAGAAAATATGTCGCCAAGTTTTCCGCGCAGAATGACCTGTACAGCGTGGTCAAGGCCGAATTCATTGCCATGCGCCTCGCCGCGCAAGCCGGCCTGAATGTGTCGAACGTCGAATTGGTCCACGTCGCCGACAAGGATGTCCTGCTGGTCGAGCGCTTCGACCGCACCCGCGCCGACGACAAATGGCAGCGCCACGCTTTCGTCTCGGTGCTGACTCTGCTCGAACTCGACGAGATGCAGGCGCGCTATGCCAGCTATGAGGATCTCGCCACGATCGTGCGCCATCGTTTCGTCACGCCGAAGCAGACTCTGAAAGAGCTGTTCGGCCGCATGCTGTTCAACATTCTCTGCGGCAACACTGACGACCACGCCCGCAACCATGCGGCGTTCTGGAACGGCAAGAACCTGGCGCTGACGCCGGCCTATGACATTTGCCCGCAGGGCCGCAGCGGCGGCGAGGCCAGTCAATCCATGCTGATCGATGGTGACCGGCGCGCCAGCCGGATCGCCTTGTGCATCGAGGCCTCGGCAAATTTCCAGGTATCACGCGACGAGGCCATCGCCACCGCCAAGCATCAGATCATCACGATCAGAGATAACTGGGATCGCGTGTGCGACGAAGCCCACCTGCCGCCGGTTGAGCGCAACCTGTTTTGGCGGCGGCAATTCCTCAACGCCTACGCGTTCGAAGACGCGCCGCCGGAAATCGCTGAGCTTGTTGCCAGTAATTAAGCGCGGCTACTGCGGCGTGCCGCTGCCCTGCGCCTGATTGCTGGCGACCATGGACGGCAGCGGCTCGTCGACACTGCGCAGCACGATAATCCTGTCGAACTTGCCGTCCTCATAGGCCTGCAGGAACTTGTCGTAGTCCTTCAGCGAGATGCAGCCGTTCGACTGGCCGTTCGGACCGAGCAGGAAGGAATGCGTCAGGAAGCCGTCGCGATTGTACATGTTGCCGCCGCCGACCGGCTTCATGCGCAGCGCGCGCACGCCGTGAAACGGCTTCTCGCGGAAGCTCACCGTGTAAACATTCGGCGGCGTCACGCCGACATTCTTGCGGTGCATCGAGTCCGGATCGTCCATGAATTCGCCGAAGCCGGAATGCGCTTCGAGCTTTTCGCCGTCCGGCATGTAAACCGCGCGCTTGGTGATATCGTACAGCACCGTCCGCGGATTGGCGGCGATGACATCCTTGGCGGCGCGGTCCGAATCGCCGAACAATTTGTCGAGAATGCCGGGATCGGCCTTTGGCTGCGGCGGCAGCGCGGCAAGCTGCGGACCGGGCGCCACCGGCATCGTGCGGACGACGCCATTGTTGGGCACGTCCAGGCTGGCCACATCCTGCTCGGCCTTGATGTCGGGGCGCGACGGCGGCAGCGGCGCCGCAACATCGAAGCGGACATGACCCGACGAAGGGAAGCGTCTTGCCAGCAAGGTCGACATGCCGCCCTCGGGCATCCACGAACTCTCCTGCCCGGCGCGCGGGTTGAGCGCGGCGACATGCGTGCGGTCGCGCCAGGTGTCTGTGAAATCGGTATCGGGGGTCGGCATGGCGAAGGATGAGCGCAGGTCGGGCGGCATCACGGTGCGGCCATGCGGCAGCGGCAGATAAATGGCGGCGGCGGCGACGGCGCTGACGCCGGCAACACCAAGACAAACCCACGGCACCGTAAACGCCATCCGCAAAAAGGACGTCGGCCACGCGGCAGCGGCCAACCCGGTACGTCCCTCGCTCTGCGTGATTTTCACACCAGCCATGGAGTCGATCTTAGCCTATTGCGCCGCCTGAAGGAAATTCCCGAATCCAGGGGCATTGGCGTCGAAAACCGTGCCGAAATTGTGGTTGGAGTTGCGAAATGCACCGGAACCCAACGCAAACCTCGCCTATTGTTGTCCGTCCGGCTTCCCTGTAACCCACTGGGCTCACGTGGAATTAACGATGCCGGGCGACTTTGAACGCGATCTGACGGCTGTGCAGGGCATTGACGCCGTGCCGCGCATCCTCGCGGTCGTCTGCGGCATGACCGGCATGGGCTTCGCCGCCGTGGCGCGGGTAACGAGCGAGCGCTGGGTGGCGCTTGCCGTGCGCGACGAGATCAAATTCGGCCTGCTACCCGGCGGCGAACTCAAGGTCGAGACGACAATCTGCAGCGAGATTCGCGACGCCGGCCTGCCGGTGGTCATCGACAATGTCGACGCCGACGATCTGTTCTGCGTTCACCCGACACCGAAGCTATACGGCTTCCAGAGCTATATCTCGGTGCCGATCGTTTTGTCGAATGGGCGCTTCTTCGGCACCTTGTGCGCGATCGATCCGAAGCCGCGGACGATCAACACGCCGGAGGTTCTCGGCACCTTCAAACTGTTCGCCGAATTGATCGCGTTTCAACTCGACGCCATCGAGAAGCTGAGCGCGACGCAGGCGGACCTTATTGACGAGCGCAAGAATGCCGAGCTGCGCGAGCAGTTCATCGCTGTGCTCGGCCACGATCTGCGCAATCCTCTCGCTTCGGTCGATGCCGGCGCGCGCATCCTGCTGAAGCGAGAGAACGACGAGCAATCGACTAAGGTGCTGCGCCTGATGCAGACCAGCGTGCAGCGCATGTCCGGCCTAATCGACAATGTGCTCGACTTCGCGCGCGGCCGCCTTGGCGGCGGTCTGGCCTTGCAGCGCGACAGCAGTGAAAAGCTCGGGCCGGTTCTGGTCCAGGTGATCGCCGAACTGCAAAGTAGCAACCCGGATCGCACCATCGATGCGCAGGTTGATATCGACCAGCCGTTCGACTGCGACAGCAACCGCATCGGTCAGTTGGCGTCCAACCTCGTCGGCAATGCGCTGATGTACGGCACCGTCGGCTCGCCGATCCACGTGCGCGCCGCGACGGAGAGCAGCACGTTTGTGTTGTCAGTGGCCAATGCCGGAACGCCAATACCGGCGGAAGCGATGGAGCGCCTATTCCATCCGTTCAAACGCGGCGCCGCCGAAACAGATCATCAGGGGCTCGGTCTCGGCCTCTACATCGCGTCCGAGATTGCCAAAGCGCATGGCGGCCGTATTGACGTCGTCAGCACCAAAGCCGAAACTCGGTTTACCTTTACCATGCCAATCTAGCGGAACGATCCCCTTGTCCCGGCGTTTGCCTGACGTTCGCGCCGGGTGACAACCGGTCGCAATGGGGATGTTGGACGCAGCTCATTTTGCCGGTTTCTGGCTGCGACATCAACGCATCGGTACGCGTGGACATCTAACCCATTCCCGGCGCGAACACCCTCTCCATCTCAGCCAATGACAGCACTGCGCGAACATGCTTTAAGCGGCAACCTTTATGAGGAGAACTGAATGACCCTTACTCGCCGCGCAATCCTCCTGCAATCAAGCGCGCTTGCTATCCTCGCCGGACTGGGCGCGATCGCCGCCAGTTCGTTCCCCGCCCTCGCACAAACAACGGCACAGAAAACCATGACCACTGCATCGGGACTGCAAATCACCGACACCGTCGAAGGCACCGGCGCCACGCCGAAGACCGGCCAGACCTGTGTCATGCACTACACCGGCTGGCTTTATACCAACGGCATCAAGGGCAAGAAATTCGACTCGTCGGTTGACCGCGGCGAGCCGTTCGAATTCCCGATCGGGCGTGGCCGCGTCATCAAGGGCTGGGACGAAGGCGTCGCCACCATGAAGGTCGGCGGCAAGCGCACGCTGATCATTCCGCCCGCCCTCGGCTATGGCGCCACCGGCGCCGGCGGCGTCATCCCGCCGAACGCCGTTCTGATGTTCGACGTCGAACTGCTCGGCGTGAAGTAACATCGCGATACTGAAAGGCCGCTGCGCTGAACCGCGGCGGCCTTTTTGCGTTAACCGTTCATTAACCATGTTTCGGTCAGCATGCCGGCTTCCAGGCAAAGCGGGACCAAACGTGACGACAATCGCCGGCTACTCCCCCGTGCTGACCGGCAATGCCGGCTCCGCCTATGGCGTGAGCTCACCGGCACCCTCGTCCGCCAAGAAGACCGACGCGGATCAATCGACGGCGGCGGCCGCCGACTCGGTGACCTTGTCCGAAGCCGCCAAGGCTTATCTCGCTGCCACGCCAATCGATGCCGAAACCCTCGCCAAAAACGCACGCGCCTGGCTGGACCAGCAATACAAAGACTCAGGCATCTCTTCGGCGCTGATCGGCGGCAAGGTCGCGGTCGATTTCACCTCGCAGAGCCGCGCCACTCTGTCGGCCATCGCCGCCAACAGCCAGTCACTGTTCAGCAAGGATGAAACCGTCGCCGCCGCCAAGGCGCTGAGCGACCGCTTCGACACCGCGATCACACCGCATGTCGTCATCGCGCGCCACCTTGGCGACTATGCCGGCCTGTACCAGGCAGCCGACAAATATCTCGAACTGGCCGACACCGATGAGCGCGCCACGGCGCTCTGGCAGAGCCAGAAGCAGGCGGTGACCGAAGGTATAGCGCTGACCAAAGTGACGACTACCAAGGCGCCGGAAACCAGCGCCAACGACCCGGTCGCCGCGCTGCTGACCAAGACATCGCAAGCTGTCGCTGAGGCGGATGCAGATGCCGCAACCACCGCCTCAAGCCGCGCCCGTCAACTGCTCGATGCGCAGGCCAATGCCGCGCGCGACGCCGGCACCACTTTGGTGTTCGACCCCAACCGCAAGACCGGCCAGCAGGCCGACTTCTCCAAATTCGACAATCAGGCGCTGGCCGTCGTCACCCTGAACGCTGATGCCAGCTTCTCGACCGAGGAGGCACGCGCGGCCAAGAAGGTGCTCGACCAGCGCAACCGTGAGAGCATCCTCGCCGCTTTCAGCAGCAAGACCGGCACCGACGTGCAGAGCCAGAGCCTGGCCTTGCTCAGCCACTACTCGAGCATGAGTTCGGCCGAAAAAGCCGCAATGGGCTATACCGACGCAATGCAGACCCGGCTGATCCAGAATTACCGCACCGCCTCGATGTTCTCGGGCGGCGGCTTCCTCGGCGCCAGTGCTGGCGGGTCCGGGTCGCTCACCTCTTATCTCTAGCCTGCTCGTATCGCCGCACCGGCGGAACCGGGCGCCACCTGCACCGTTGACGGGCAGGAGGTGCTGCGATGGGATTGCAAGAACTGATGTATGGGCTTGGCGCGGTCGTCCTGTTGGCGGCGCTGATCTATGGCACTTCTGTTGCGGGAAAGCGGCGGCGTAGCGCCGCTGCCGATGCGGCGACGCGCCGCAACTTCGATAAGGCCTGATCCTCACAACAACGTATTGAAACGCGGATTGCGCCGCGGCACGCCAGCCATTATCCCTTGGGTAAGCGATCGATCCCCGAGGACTCTGTCCAAACATGGCACGCCGCCCGTTAAACGATGAGCCGATCTCGGCGCTGGCCGCATGGTCATCGCGGCTGGCGATTTTTGCGCTGGCGGTCGCCGCTATTTCGGTCATCATACTTCGCTCCAGTTTCCTGGAAATCGAGCCGTCACTCGCCACCTTCGCTGCCAGCTTGGTCTTCGCCGTGGCGGCCATCCTGTTGGCACTGGCCTCCTTCATCAGCATCTGGCGCAACGGTCTGCGCGGCCTCAGCCGGTCATTGCTCGGACTCGTCCTCGGCACGGCGCTGCTCGCCTACCCGGCCTATCTGGCGCAGCGCGCCTATCGCTATCCGGCAATTGCCGACATCAGCACGGATGCGAACAATCCACCGCGCTTTATTTCGTTGGCGGCGCAGCGGCCGAAAGACCGAATCGCCTACTCCTCCGTTGCCGCGCCTTTGCAGCGCGCCGCCTACCCCGACATTGTGCCGCTGCAACTGACATTGCCGCTTCGCTCGTCCTATGACGTGGTGGTCGGCGTGCTCAATAAGCGCAAGCAGCCGTTCACCGAAAGCATGCAGCCGACCGTCAACCGCCGTGAAGCGACCATTGAGTATACGGCGCGCACGCCATTGATGGGCTTCCGCGACGACGTCGTCATTCGCGTGACCGCGGTCGGCAGCGGCTCGCGCATCGATATGCGTTCGGCCTCGCGTTTCGGCCCGCATGATTTCGGCAACAACGCGACACGCCTGCGCGCTCTGCTCGAGGAAGTCGACGAAGCTTCCGGCAATGCACCCGAGCCGAAGCCAGAACCGGTCGTGCCGGAGAAGAAGCCGCCGCCGAAGCGCCCGGCGCAGAAGCCGAAGTCTTGAGATTATAATTCCGCTCATTCCCGCGAAGCGGGAATCCAGCTCTACGAATTCACATCTCTGGGTCCCCGCCTCCGCGGGGACGAGCGGATTAGTTAGCGAGCCGGTACTCACCATCGATCGACGGCGCGCCGTCGGTGACGACAGCACCGCGCGTCACGAGATCTTCCATATGCGCCAGCACCGACATGCCGGCCGCGCCAACAAGGCGTGGGTCGATGCCGATGTAGATTGCGCGCACGATGGTCGGGATATCCGTCGCGCCCTTGCCGAGGCGATGCAGGATCGACGCCTCGCGCGCCATGCGATGCAGGATGTAATAATTGACGAAGCGGTTGGCATCGTTGATCACCGGGCCGTGGCCGGGGAAATAGATCTGCTCCGAGCGCTTGGCCAGCTTGTGCAGTGAGGCCATGTAGTCGCTCATTGCACCATCCGGCGGCGCGACGATGCTCGTCGCCCAAGCCATGACGTGATCGCCAATGAACATCGCATTGGCTTCCTTGTAGGCGTAAGCCATGTGATTGGCGGTGTGACCGGGCGTCGTCACCGCCTCTATGGTCCAGCCATCGCCCTGCACGATCTCGCCGTCCTTGAGATAGACATCCGGCACGAAATCCCGGTCGCCGCTTGAGTCGAGCGCCTTGTTCTCACCGATGTTCAGCGGCCGCGCCGCTCGGTGCACGCCTTCGGCATAGACCGTGGCGCCTGTCGCCTTCTTGAGCGCCGGCGTAGCCGGCGAATGATCGCGATGCGTATGCGTGACGAAAATATGCGTGACCGTTTCGCCACGTACGGCGTCGAGCAATGCTGCGACATGCGCCGGGTCGTCCGGGCCGGGATCGACAATGGCGACGTTGCCGTGGCCTACGATGTAGCTGAGCGTGCCCTTGAAGGTGAACGGGCTCGGATTGTTGGCCATGACCCGGCGCACGCCGGGCATCACCTGATCGACCGTGTCCGGCGCGAGATCGAGCGTCTTGTTGTAGGGAATGTCTTCGGCCATGGGGCGGTCTACTCTCCGTCATGGCCGGGCTCGTCCCGGCCATCCACGCCTTCAATCTACGACTAGAAAGACGTGGATGCCCGGCTCAACGCCGGGCATGTCGGGCGTATTAGATCAATGGTGCCCGCTGATCAATGTATCTCCGGTTCCGGCACCTTGCCGGCTTTGGCGAGGAAGTCGAAATCGCAACCGTCATCGGCCTGGCCGATATGCTCCGAGAACAGCGCACCGTAGCCGCGCGGATATTTCGGCGCCGGCGGAATCCAGGCCGCCTTGCGGCGCGCCATTTCCTCATCGCTGACATGCAGATGAATCGTGCGCGCCGGAATGTCGACTTCGATCTCGTCGCCGGTTTGCACGAAGGCGAGAGGACCGCCGACGAAACTTTCCGGCGCGACATGAAGAATGCAGGCGCCATAGCTGGTGCCGCTCATGCGCGCGTCGGAAATGCGCAACATGTCGCGCACGCCCTGCTTCACCAGCTTCTTCGGGATCGGCAGCATGCCCCATTCCGGCATGCCGGGGCCGCCTTGCGGGCCTGAGTTCTTCAGCACGAGAACATGGTCGGCGGTGACGTCAAGATCGTCACGCTCGACCTCGCGCGCCATGTGATCGTAGTTCTCGAAGGCGATCACCTTGCCGCGGTGCTTGTGCAGATGCTTCGCTGCCGCTGACGGCTTCATCACGCAGCCGCGCGGCGCCAGATTGCCGGTGAGCACGGCGGTCGCGCCGTCGCTGTTGACCGGATCGTTGAGCGACTTGATGACATCGGCGTTGTACACGGCCGCATCGGCGATGTTCTCGGCAACGGTCTTGCCGGTCACCGTCATCTGCGTCGTGTCGAGCACGCTGCGCAATTGCACCATCAGTGCCTTGAGGCCGCCGGCATAGAAGAAATCCTCCATCAGGAACGAACCCGACGGCCGCACATTGGCAATCACCGGCACCTCGCGCGAGATTTCATCAAAGCGGTTCATGTCGAGCGGAATACCAGCGCGGCGCGCAATGGCGACGAGATGAATGATGCAATTGGTCGAGCCGGCCATCGCCATGTGCACCTTGATGGCGTTGTCGACCGAATCCTTGGTGATGATCTTGTCCGGCGTCAGGTCGTCCCACACCATGTCGACGATGCGGCGGCCCGAAGCGATTGCCATGCGCGAATGACCGGCATCCGGCGCCGGAATGGATGACGCGCCGGGCAGCGTGAAGCCGAGCGCCTCGGCCACCGCCATCATTGTCGCCGCCGTTCCCATGGTCATGCAGGTGCCGAACGACCGCGCGATGCCTCCTTCGATCTCCTGCCACTGCTCTTCAGTGATCTTGCCGGCGCGCTTCTCGTCCCAATACTTCCAAGTGTCGGAGCCGGAACCGAGCACCTGGCCGTGCCAGTTGCCGCGCAACATCGGACCGGCGGGCACGAAGATCGACGGAATGCCCATCGAGATCGCGCCCATCAACAGGCCGGGCGTGGTCTTGTCACAACCGCCAAGCAGCACCGCGCCGTCGATCGGATGGCTGCGCAGCAACTCCTCGACTTCCATCGCCAGGAAGTTGCGATAGAGCATGGTGGTCGGCTTCACCATCGACTCCGACAGCGACATGGCCGGCATTTCCAGCGGAAAGCCGCCGGCCTGCAACACGCCGCGCTTCACTTCATCGGCGCGCGTGCGCAAATGGGTGTGGCACGGATTGACGTCGCTCCAGGTATTGATGATGCCGATGACCGGCTTCTGACCCCAATCGCCCGAGTCATAACCGATCTGGCGCAAGCGCGAGCGATGGCCGAACGAACGCAGATCGTTGACGCCGAGCCAGCGATGGCTGCGGAGCTCTTCGGGGGTCTTGCGGGTCATGTCATTCTCCGTATTCGCCGCGCGACGGTAGCGCGGCATAAAGCGCTATGCCACACTGATTTGATGAGGCACAAATTCGATTCCGGCTTTGCACGACTTGTTTTCACAGTGTGCATTTTTGCGGTACTGGCGGCGGCGATCCTGACGCGCTCGGCGAAATGGATGGGCGATTTCGACCAGTCGTTTTATCTGACCATTGCCTATGATCTCGACCGCTATGGTGTTTACAGCAACGGTATGTTCGACGACGTCAACAGCGTCGATACAGCGCCCAAGCCCGGCATGTTCATCGCGCCGGTCTATCCGCTGCTGGTGCTGGCGGCGACCAAACTCGATCCGCGTTTTGCCGCGGCGGCGTGGTGCAGCGTCGAGGCCAACCACCAGCGGCGCGACCGCGCCAGCTGCGAGACCTATACGCGGCCGATGCATCTCATTCACGCGCTGCTGCTGACGCTCGGCGTGCTGGCCATTGCGCGCTCGACCGAGTTGATCTTCGGCGGCGTCACCTTCTGGCTGGCCGGCGCGCTCGCGACATTGGCCCTGCTGCCCGGCGACGAATTGTTCTCCTTTGTCATGACCGAGAGCATCACCTTCTCGCTGTTCAGCCTGACCATGCTGGCTCTGCTGAAAAGCTGGAAGACGCCGCGCTGGCAGAACTTCGCGATCGCCGGATTGCTGCTCGGGCTGCTGTGCCTCACCCGCACGGCGTTCATTGTATTGGCGCCGGTGATGGCCGTGCTTATTCTCATCAATGGCCGCATCGCTTTGCGGCGCTGGGCATTCCAGGGCGCCGCCGCTTTCGCGCTTTGCTTTGTCATCACCATCGTGCCGTGGGCGATCCGCAATTCCATCTCGGTCGGGAAGTTCGGCATGACCGAGGAATATGGCTCCGCCGCTTTGGTCGAGCGCTTTGCTTTCAACAGCATGACGCCAGCGGAATTCGCGCTCGCCTTCCCTTACTGCCTGCCGGAGATCGGCCGCTGCTTGATCTCGAGCACCGTCGGCACCCAGGCCACCGACCGCTTCGAATGGTACCAGCCCAACAGCTTCTTCAACACCGGCCGCGCCCTGCGCACCGAACTCATCGCTACGCACAAGAAGCTCGATCCGGTGATCGGCGACATCCTGCGCGCCGAGATGAAAGACAATTGGTGGCGGCACATTCTGGTCAGCATCCCGCTGGCGTGGTGCGGCATGTGGGTCGGCGGCTGGCTCGGCCTGTTTCTGGTGCCGGCTTTTCTCTGCGCCGGCGTTGCCGCGATACGCCGCCGCGAACCGCTGTTCCTGCTGTATGCCGTGCCGGCCCTGACCATGCTGGCGCTGCATGCCGGCCTCGCCAACCATTACACGCGCTACAATCTGATCCTGATCGGGCCATTCGCCGCAGGTGCCGCCTGGCTCATTGTCACGCTTACGGGACATGACGGCCTGATTTCTCGCGCGCGTTCGCGATGGCGAGCGACCGCGCCAATGTCGTGATCAACTCCATTTGCATGCGCAATTTGAGATGCAGGTTGAGCAGCACCAGCAAGCTGATCGCGACCCAGACATAAAGCACCAGATCGACGCCGCGGCCGACGCCGGCGAATTCGGCCAGCTTTGTTGCATGCGCCGGGATCCAGACGAAATACAGGCCGACCAAGGCCGCCAGCATCGACAGCAGGCCGACCACCGGCGAGCGGCGATACTGCAGATACGCATAGAGCATCACGGCGAAGAGCAGCGCGGTGAGCGAAATTTGCGCGATCATCGGTGCAGCCTCCGTGCAAACAGATCGAGCAGGATGGTCAGCGCATCGCTCAGCTTCTGCCCCTTGGCCAGCGAATAGGCGCTGTATTCGATGGTGACCGGCACCTCGATGTATTTCAGCCCGCTCTGCGCCACCTGATGCAGAATCTCGGAGGCATGCGCCATCCGGTTCTGCCGCAGCTTGATGCTTTGCGCGCCGCGCCGTGTCATGGCGCGGAGGCCGTTATGGGTGTCGGTGATGTTGATGCCCACGGTCAGCCGCGTGAACAAAGTCGCCGCCTTCAAGGTCAGGCGGCGCGACAGCGGCTGATTCAACGTATCGCCGAGGAAGCGGCTGCCGAGCGCGAAGTCGGCCTTGTGTTGCGCCAGCGCCGCGGTCATCACCGCAACATCGCTGATACGATGCTGGCCGTCGGCATCGAAGGTGACAATCGTCTCCGCGCCTTCCGCCAGCGCGTATTCGATGCCGGTCTGCAGCGCCGCGCCCTGCCCGAGATTGATCGGATGCCGCATCACTACGGCGCCTGCGCTTTCGGCCACGTTGGCGGTATCGTCGCGCGAGCCGTCATCGACCACGACGACGCGATAGCCCGCCCCGCGCACACTTGCGATGACGCCGGCAATCACCGTCGCCTCATTATAGGCGGCAATCACGATCCAGAGGGGCTGCGCTGTCATGCTCAACTGGCCACGAAAAACAGGCCGCCGAGGATCAGCGCAATGCCGATGGCGAGCTTGCTGGAAAACGGTTCGGAGAAAATCAGCATGCCGAGCACCGGCGTCACCGCGAAGGCCAAAGCGACGAACGGATAGGCGCGCGACAACGGCGTGAAGGTCAATATCCACACCCACAGCACCGATAGTCCGGCATACAGCACGACAGCGAGAATGAAATACGGATTGATCAGCCCGAACAGCCGGTCGGTCAGCGAGCCGTCCGTCGTCGCCCGGTTGGCGGCGAGCTTGAAGATCAACTGGCCGCCGGCCATTGCCACGGCATAGCCGAGCAACAACGTGATTTGCGTAATGGTCAGCCGCTCGCTCATTGTTCAGGTTTCCGCAACACGACGCGCATGGCGTCGAACAGATTGGCCGGCAGGCCGATGGCGCTGGCAACCGCGGCGCGCGTCGGCTTCAGGCCGAACATACGCTTGAGCTGAAACATAATCAGCGACAGCGGCACGATCTTCCACGGATGCTCGAAGCGCTCCATGCGCAGGCCCAGTTGCTTCGCCATGCCGCCAATGCCGTCACGCGTGAAGAACCAGAGATGTTGCGGCGGTGTCATCAGCCGCCAGCGTACGCCGGTCAGCCGCGCCGGAAGCGAGCCGAAGTCGCCCGTGGCGACGACGATAATGCCGCCGGGATTGAGATGCTTTTCGCACAGCGCCAGAATGCCGCGCGGATCCGGCAAATGCTCGATGACATCGAGCAGCACAATCACATCGAACGGCGCGAGGCCGGACAACATGCTCTCGTCGGCCGCGCCGGTGATGACATTGAGGCCGAGGCTGCGCGCATGCGCCGCCGCGTCTTCGGCAATCTCGATGCCGGTGACATCGAAGTGCGGCTTGGCGGCGGCGAGGAAGAAGCCATAGGCGCAGCCCAGTTCAAGCAGCCGCCCGCCCGGCTTGAAGCCGCGGATGAAATCGACTGTCGCGGCGAACTCGCGGCGCAACACCGGCTCCGCGCCGAGATAGTCGGCATAGCCGTCGGCATGGCCGCCATCGAAATAGTCGCTGGTGTAATAGCTCTCCGGGTCGAAGCCCGTCGTCTCGGTGCGGCCAAGGCCACAGATGCTGCACTGGAAGATGTCGCAGCCGTTGCGCGCATAGAGAAAGCGGTGCGCGGTCACGCGGCCACAGCCGGGGCAGTCGCGGTCGCCGTCGCGCCGCCCGGGTGTCGCGCCGGGTTTGTCCTGCAAGCGTGCGTGCTCGTTCATGGCGTCTGCTTAACGAGCTGTCTCATGGCGATGGATGCGTTTCGACCCTGATGCGCCTGGCCTCGGAGCCGGGGCTTTTTCTTTACAACGGCACCATACTGAGAGGGCTGCCCTCCGCACAAGCGTAATTTACAACTCTTGACAACTAAGAACTAAAAAGGACAAGTGCGGTCTCTGTGTTTTCAATCGGGGTGATGCATGCGCGACAGCACAAAAGCCAAACTCGAGACCATTTCCACTGCGACACTAACCACGGTGCTGTTCAAGCGCGGCTTTCGCAACACCTTCATTGAAGGCATTCACCGCATCAATCCGGTCGGTGACAAGAACATGGTCGGCCCGGCCTATACGCTGCGCTACATCCCGGCGCGCGAGGATCTTGATCATCTCGGCGTGTTCGAAGATCGCAGCCATCCGCAGCGCAAAGGCGTTGAAGAATGCCCGCCAGGCAGCGTCTTCGTCATCGACAGCCGCCGCAATTATTCCGCCGCCTCCGCCGGCAACATCCTGCTGGCGCGGCTATGGAAGCGCGGCATCGCCGGCATCGTCACCGATGGCGGCTTTCGCGACACGCCGGAGATCGCGGCAACGCCCTTCCCGGCCTATCACGCGCATCCCGCCGCGCCGACGAATCTGATCCGGCACCATGCGGTCGATCTCAACCTGCCGATCGCCTGCGGCGAAGTCTCGGTCTATCCGGGCGACATCATCGTCGGGGATGGCGAAGGCGTTGTCGTCATTCCGGCGAACTTTGCCGATGCGGTCGCCGATGAAGCCTTCGAGCAGACGGTGTTCGAAGACTTCGTGCAGGAGAAGGTCAATGAAGGCCGCGGCATCTTCGGCCTTTATCCGCCGGACCCGGCGACCAAGGAAGAATTCGCCAAGTGGCGCGCCGCGGCGAAACGCTGACGGAGCAAGGGCGCATGGACACCGCGAGGTCGACAACGCCCGCTCCCTGGGGTGAGGCCAAGCGCAGCGCCGGCATCTATCAGCACATCTTTGAACTCATCATGTCCGGTGAGTGTCCGGTCAATGACAGGCTGCCATCGGAGACGGACCTGGCGCAGCGCTTCGGCGCATCGCGTCCGGTCGTGCGTGAGGCTTTGGCGAGGCTGCGCGACGACGGCATCATTGTCTCGCGGCAGGGCTCCGGCAGCTATGTGAAACGGCGACCGGATGTCGCCGTGCTGCGCTTCGTGCCGGTGTCGTCGATTGCCGACATCCAGCGCTGCTTTGAATTCCGCCAAGGCTTGGAAGGCGTCGCCGCCGCGCTCGCCGCCGAGCGCTGGGAAGAAAGCGACCTTGCCGAAATCCGCGCCGCCTTCGACGCGCTCGAGGACCCGACCAACTTCAAGGCCGGCGTCGATGCCGATGAGCGCTTCCACATGGCCATCGCCAAGGCGACGCACAATGCCTATCACGTCTCGGTGCAAAGCTCGCTGCAGCCGCACATCGTCTTCGGCATGAGCCTGACGCGCAACCTGTCGCTGCTGCGCACCGTGGAGCGCCTGCGCGAAGTGCAGGACGAACACCGCGCCATCGTGGAGGCGATCACCGCCCGCCTGCCCGCCGCCGCCCGCGCCGCGATGCAGATTCACATCGACAATGCCCGCCGCCGCATGTTTGAGAATACATCGGCGCCGTGAGCAAGGATGACTGTCATCACCAACCCTGAACCCACCAAGACAGCGCCGCTGCACTGGACCGTGCGCGGCTTTGCCAATCCTTATCTGCTGCTGACGATCGCGGCGCTGTGCTGGTCCGGCAACCACATTGCAGGCCGCGCCATGGGCGGGCATGTGCCGCCGCTGTCTATTTCCGCGGTGCGTTGGCTGATCCCGGCACTCTTGATCTGGCCGTGGGTACGGCCACATCTGGCGCGCGACTGGCCGGCCATTCGCGCGCATTGGAAGATCATGCTCTGGCTTGGCCTGACCGGCGGCGCGCTTTTCACGTCGCTGCAATATGTCGGCCTGCAATACACCTCCGCGCTCAACGTCTCGGTCATGAACTCGCTGGTGCCGGTGCTGATCGTTGCTACTGGTGCGCTCACATTCCGCGACCGCGTCAGCCTGCGCCAGATCGGCGGCATCGCCCTGTCTTCGCTTGGCGTGCTGGCCATCATCGCGCATGGCCGCTTCGCAACCTTGTTGAGCCTCGACTTCAACTGGGGCGATCTTCTGATCCTGTTCAACATGATGGTGTTCTCGGTCTATGCGGTCTACCTGCGGCTATTGCCCAAGATTCACCCGCTGAGTTTTCTGTTCGTGCTGGCGGTCCTGTCGACGGCTATCACGGTGCCGTTTGCGATGGCGGAAGTTGCGGCGGGCGTGACACTGCGCCTCGACTTTTGGACGCTGGCTTCGATTGCCTACGTCTCGTTTTTCCCGGGTCTGGTCGCCTTCGCCGCCTGGAATCGCGGAGTCGAACTAATCGGCGCCAATCGATCAGGGCCGTTTCTGCATCTGGTGCCAATCTGCACGGCGCTGGTCGGCGGCGTTTTGCTCGGCGAGCATTTGGCGCTGTATCATATCGCAGGATTCGTGCTGATCATCGCCGGCGTCTGGCTGGCGGCGAAGCGGACCGAAGGGGCCGTTGCATGATCGTCGTCGATTGGGGCACCAGCAGCTTCCGCACCTTCCGCATTGCCGCGGATGGCGCGATCCTCGATCGGCGATCGAGCGCGAACGGAATCATGCATGTGCCAGGCGGCCGCTTTGCCGAGACGTTGCGCGAACAGATCGGCGATTGGCTCGACGCCGGCGAAAGCCGCGTGCTGCTCGCCGGCATGATCGGCAGCCGGCAGGGCTGGAAGGAAGCGCCTTATGTCGCTTGCCCGGCCGGCGCTGCTGAACTCGGTGCCGCATTGGTCGATGTGCCCTTCGACGGCGCGCAGGTGAAGCTGGTGCCGGGCATGAATGGCGTCGATGCATCCGGCGTCGCGGAAGTGATGCGTGGCGAGGAAACGCAGATTGTCGGCGCGCTTGCCGCAATGGGCGGCGATGGTCTCGCCTGTCTGCCGGGTACGCATTCGAAATGGGTGCGCGTTGAGAATGGCCGCATCGTCCGCTTTACCTCGCACATGACCGGCGAGGTGTTCAGCGCCTTGCGCGAGCACACGATCCTCGGCCGCATGATGAAGGATGGCGCACCGAATGAAGCCGCATTCATTGCCGGCGTCGCGCGCTCTGCCGAGCCGGGCGGCGCGCTGCATCATCTGTTCGGCGTGCGGACGCAGACCCTGTTCGGCAAATTCACCGAGACCGACGGGCCGTCCTATCTGTCCGGCCTTCTCATCGGCCACGAATTGCGCGCCGAGCTTGGTAGTGTGCCAGGCGAGACAGTGCATCTGATCGGCGCGCCGGAACTGGTCGCGCTGTACAAAAGCGCGATTGCCGCCTGCGGCGCGAAAGCGGTCAGTCTCGATGCCGAGGCATCGGTCCGCGGGCTGGCGATCATCGGGGAGCATGCGCAATGGCGGTGATGACATTCAAGGATTGGCTGAAGCGCTCGCCGCTGGTCGCCATTCTGCGCGGCGTCAAGCCGGACGAAGTCGAGGCGATCGGTGACGCGCTTGAGGCGAGCGGCATTGCCATTGTCGAGGTGCCGCTCAATTCGCCGGACCCGCTCGACAGCATCGCCCGGCTGGTACGCCGGTTTGGCGACCGGCTGCTGATCGGCGCTGGTACGGTGATGACGACCGAGCAAGTTGGGCAGATCGCGGCGACCGGCGCCAAGCTGATCGTCACCCCCCATGCTCATGTCGCGGTCACCCGCGCCGCCAAGCAGCATGGCCTGTTCGCGGTGCCGGGATTTTTCACGCCGACCGAGGCTTTCGCCCTGCTCGCCGCCGGCGCCGACGCGCTCAAGCTGTTCCCGGCCGAAGGTGCCAGTCCGGCTGTGCTCAAGGCGATCCGCGCCGTCCTTCCGCCGGGCACGGCGGTGCTGCCGGTCGGCGGCGTCGGCGTCAACAACATGATCGAATGGCGCGTCGCCGGCGCGGCCGGCTACGGCATCGGCTCGAACATCTTCAAACCGGGCGACACGCCCGCCATCGTCGCCGACAAGGCCAAGCGGCTGGTCGCGGCGATCCCGGCGTGAAAGCCCGTTTCGCGTCAGATCCAACGGATTCTGAAAATACATGCGGGAAAAACTGGTCGGAGTGGCAGGATTCGAACCTGCGACCCCCTCGTCCCGAACGAGGTGCGCTACCAGACTGCGCTACACTCCGACTGTCGGCGCGCTTATAACCCTGCCACGTTTGAAACCGCAAGCGCCCAAGGCTGAGTACCAGACCAAGTGAGAAAAAATGACCGCTGAGCCCGGCACAAGGACGCTCAAGGCCGACTCCGCTGCGATTTCCGCCGCCGCGGCGGCGTTGCGCCAGGGGGGGCTGGTCGCGTTTCCGACAGAGACGGTCTATGGCCTAGGCGCCGATGCCTGTGACGGCCCGGCGATTGCCCGGCTTTACGCCGCCAAGGGTCGGCCGGCGTTCAATCCGCTGATCGCACATGTTGTTGACGCCGCCGCCGCCGCCGCCGCCGCCGTTTTCGGCCCTGACGCCGAGAAACTGGCCGCCGCCTTCTGGCCGGGCCCGCTGACGCTGGTTTTGCCGAAACGCCCGGATTGCCCGGTCGCCGCGCTGGCGCTGGCCGGGTTGGACAGCATCGCCATCCGGGTTCCGAGCCACCCGACCGCCCGTGCTCTACTGGCGGCCTTTGGCGGCCCGGTCGTGGCCCCATCGGCCAACCGCTCGGGTCATGTCTCGCCGACCGACGCCGCCCATGTGCTGACCGATCTGCGCGGCCGGATCGATCTCATCCTCGATGACGGCCCCTGCGACGTCGGCGTCGAGTCGACCATCGTCGCCCTGCTCGGCGAGCCGACCTTGCTGCGGCCCGGCGGGCTACCCCGTGAGGAGATCGAGCGCGTACTCGGCCATGCTCTGGCGTCGCCTTCCGCCAGCCATGACGAGGACGCACCGCTGGCGCCCGGCATGCTCGCCTCGCACTACGCGCCTAAGGCAAAAGTGCGGCTCGACGCAGCTGAGCCGCGCGCCGGCGAAGCCCTGCTCGCTTTTGGCAATGCGCCGGCGTTCGACGGCACAACCCTCAATCTGTCGCCGCGCGGCGATTTGATCGAAGCCGCCGCCAATTTGTTCTCGCATTTGCGCGCGCTCGATGCCGCCGGCGCGACAGCAATTGCGGTGATGCCGATCCCGCACGAAGGTCTCGGCGACGCCATCAATGATCGCCTGGCGCGCGCCGCAGCGCCCAAGCCATAAAAAGGATCGCGTCATGAACGAACAAATTCGCCGCGTACCCTCGCCCGACCTGCTGGCGCGCTTCGCGGCCATCGTCGGCGACAAATATGCGATCACCGATGCGCAAGTCCTAGCGCCGCATCTGATTGAAGGCCGCGGACTCTATCAAGGCGTGACATCGATGATGCTGCGGCCGGGCTCGACGGAAGAAGTCGCCGCCATTCTCAAGCTGGCCAACGAGACGAAGACACCTGTCGTGCCGCAAGGCGGCAATACCGGACTGGTCGGCGGCCAGATTCCGTTCGACGGCGAGATCATCCTGTCGCTGACGCGGCTTGATAAAATCCGCGAGGTCGATGCCTCGTCGAATACGATCACCGTCGAGGCCGGCGTCGTATTGCAGAAAGCACAGGAAGCCGCAGCCGCCGCAGACCGCCTGTTTCCGCTGTCGCTCGGCTCGGAAGGCTCCTGCACCATCGGCGGCAATCTCTCGACAAATGCCGGCGGCACCGGTGCATTGGCTTACGGCATTGCGCGCGAACTCGTCGCCGGTGTCGAGGTCGTGCTGGCCGATGGCCGCATCATGCATTTGTTGCGCAAGCTGAAGAAGGACAATACCGGCTACGATTTGCGCCACATCTTTGTCGGCGCCGAAGGCACACTCGGCATCATCACTGCTGCCGTGCTGAAACTGTTTCCACAGCCGCGCGCGGTCGAGACAGCTTTCATCGGCCTGCCGTCGCCGGACGCGGCCGTGAAGCTGTTGAACCTGGCGCAGGCGCGCATCGGCGGCACCGTCACCGGCTTTGAACTGATGGCGCGCGGCATCATCGATTTCGCGCTAAAGCACGGCCATGGCAACCGCGATCCGCTCAGCGGCCAGCATCCCTGGTACGTTCTCATGGAAGTGTCATCGCAGCAGAGCGAAGGCCTGCGCGATGCGTTGGAGGCCTTTCTCGGCGACGCTGCGGAGCAAGGCTTGGTAGACGACGCCGCGATCGCCTCCAGCCTGGATCAACGCAAGGCATTCTGGCATCTGCGCCACACTTTGACCGAAGTGCAAAAGCCGGAGGGCGGTTCGATCAAGCATGACGTGTCGGTGCCGGTTGCTGCTGTGCCGGCATTCATCGCGGAAGCGAGCGCCGCGGTTATCGCGCTCATTCCGGGATCGCGGCCGGTGCCGTTCGGCCATGTCGGCGATGGCAATATTCATTTCAATGTCAGCCAGCCGGTCGGCGCTGACAGCAAGGCGTTCCTGGCGCGATGGAACGATATGAATGCGGTCGTCGACAAGGTTGTGCTGAAGTATCAGGGCTCGATCTCGGCCGAGCACGGCATCGGCAAGCTGAAGCGCGAGTCACTGGTGAAGGTGAAGGACCCGGTGGCGCTGGCGCTGATGCGCGACTTCAAGAAGCTGCTCGATCCGAACGGGATCCTGAACCCTGGCAAGGTGCTTTAGCGAAAGCTATCACCAACCCGTCATGCCCGGCCTCGCGCCGGGCATCCACGTCTTCGCCGTGGCAAATTCAGAAAGACGTGGATGGCCGGGACAAGCCCGGCCATGACGAGTCAAGCTTTAAAACAACACGCCTTGGCCGTCGTCTTTCTTCGGCTTGACCGGCTTCAGTACCTTTTCGCGCTTCGGGGCACGCGGCAATCCCGACTCGCCGCCGAGAATGCCGGTAAACAATTCGAGCAATTTCGGATTGTCATTGGCGACGCGGTTGACCTCGGTCGACACCGGATAGGCTGCCAGCAGCTTGTCCGGCGCCGGGCAGATCAGCACCTGCGCCAGCGCTGCTTCGACATTGCTTTCGATCTCGCCTTTGCCGAGCCAGCGATCGAAATCATGCCGCGCGATAATCACCGGCATGCGCTCATGCACCGGCGACAAGGTCTCATTGGCCCGTGTCGTGATGATCGCCGCCGTATCGACCTCCTCACCGTTCGGGCCGGTCCATGTTTCCCACAGGCCTGCGAATGCCAATGGCTCGCCCGATTTGGCATGAATGAAAAACGGCTGCTTGTAGGGCGCGCCCGCACGCCATTCATAGAATCCGTCAGCCGGGATCAGGCAACGCCGGCGCTTGATGGCATTCTTGAAGGCCGGCTTGTCGGCAATGCCCTCGCCGCGCGCATTGATGATGAGCGAGAACGCCTTCGGGTCTTTCACCCAGCCCGGCAGCAGGCCCCAGCGCATCAGCGCGAACTGCCGCTTGCCATCGATAAGCCGCACGACCGCAATCGGCTGCGTCGGCGCGATGTTATAGCGCGGCGGAAAATTCGGCTGCTCGGCATAGCCGAACAGCTTCCGGATCGCTTCCGGTGCTGACGTTAAGGTGTAGCGGCCGCACATCGTACAAGTTCCAGATACTCTACGCGCTTAACAGCGCTTTAACCCGCCGCAATATAACACTTGCCGGCGGTGAAATACGGGGTGGGGGCCCCTTCTTATGCAATATCAGGATTGCGCCATCGAGGTGCAAGCGGACGAAGCGGAGCCAGCGATGGCTTACGCCGATCGGCCGGACCTGTTTGCCATGGAACTGAGCAGCGCCAATATCAATGCCCAGACTGGCCTCGCCACCGATTACCTGAACCACTTCAACGAAGCGATCATGCTGCTGGAAATGGTCGGCAGTTCGCCGGATTGCCTGAGCGATATCCGCGACTGGCGTCCGATGAGTTATCGCGAGCATTTTCTTGAGTCGCGCTTCAACGGCCGCGACCTGGCCATCGTCGCCTATGCCAGCGCCGATCCGGCCGCGCGCGCCAGCCTCGACGATCTGGCTTCAACAATGACGAATGTAATCGAGGCGACCCGGGCGTCGATGACTCCGGACCTGCCGTTCCAGACCGCCGGCGACCTCGCCGCCCGCGCCGCGCGCTGGCTCAAGCCTCTGGTCGCGCGCGCCGGCGCGGTGATCAATGGTGAAGAAGATGGCGACGCGCAGGCTGCCGCTGACCGCCTGATGCGGCAGGCCTGACACCATGACACCGGGCCCATGACAGAGACGCGAACCTACCCCCAGCGCCCCTTTCTCGCGGTCAGCGCCGCGATCATCCGCGACGGCAAGGTGCTGGCGGTGCGGCGCGCGCGCAAACCGGCGATCAACCTCTACACCATGCCGGGCGGCGTGGTCGAAACCGGCGAGACCTTGTTCGAGGCGGTGCAGCGCGAAGTGCGCGAAGAGACGTCGCTTGAGATCGCGCCGGTCGCTTTGGCGGGACACCGCGAAGCGATCCAGCGCGATCCGCAAGGCAAGGTGGCGATGCATTTCATCATCATGTGCTTCGCCGCGCGCTGGATTTCCGGCGACATCGTCCTGAACGAAGAACTGGATGACGCCCGCTGGCTGACGCTTGCCGAGCTTTCCGGTTACAAGACGACCGACGGACTTGCCGAGATTGTCGGTGATGCGGCCAAAGTCCTTGGCGTTAAGGTTTAGGCGCGCCCGCCTTGCGAATGCCGCGGAGCCGGCGCATATGACCGGCAGTGTGGAACCTGACGCCTTGAAAAAACTCATCGCTATCGGCTCGCTGTTGCTCTGCCTGGCGGCGCCTGCCGTTGCGCAGACCAGGCCGCCCGCTGCTGCCCCTGCGGCACCACCGGAGCCGGAAGCCGCCAGCGCCCCCTATGACGTCGACCTGCAGCGCCTCGCTGAAATCCTCGGTTCGCTGCAATATTTGCGGACCGTGTGCGGCGCCAGGGAAGGCCAGAAATGGCGGGCCGAAATGCAATCTCTGCTCGATGCGGAAGCGCCCAGCGGCGAGCGCCGGCGGCGAATCGTCGCCCGTTTCAACAGCGGCTATCGCGGCTTCGAGCAGACCTACCGGACCTGCACGCCGGCCGCCGACCTCGCCATCCGCCGCTATCTCGATGAGGGCGCGAAAATCTCCCGGGAAATCACCGCCCGCTACGCCAATTAACCTTAGCCGCTTCCGGAGATTGAGCCCTTAACGATTGGGCTTTTCGGCCGTTACCATTTTCCCACAGCAATTAACCTTTCCTTTATAAACGGGGTATTTCGCCCCGTTCCGCATGCTAACGTTCGCTTCGAAGCACGGGACTCAGCGGTCATTCCGGCCGCAGTTTCCGAATACTGGGCGAAGCGCGCATGACGACGATCGGACGATCCACACAGACGCGCGAGCCGGTTCCGGATCACGAGCAAAAGCGCGTCGCCTTGGGCTATCTGCATGAAGCCTGGGCGGAAGCCCGCCTCGACGGCATTGACGGCGATTGTCTGGCGCAGGCCTGCCTGTTCGCCGCCCTGGCCGAATTCGTCACAACCTATGGCGAGGAAGCCGCCGCCACTTTCACTGAAGGTCTCGGCACCCGCATCCGCAACGGCGAATTCACCATCGACCAGCAGCGGCAGTAGCTGCTTTTTGTTGGAAGGTCAGCGCGTCGCGCGCAGGCCGTAGAAGCGCTCCAGCACATTATCGATATCGGCCGGATAAAACGGCTTCTTCAGGAAGGCGAGCGCGCCCGAGGCGTGCGCGCGATCGGCAATGGCATTGTCGATGGTCGACGTCATCATCACCACGGCAACGCCCGGGCTTTCGCGCTTGATCTCGGACAGTGTCTCGAAGCCGTTCAGGCCGGGCATGTTGTAATCGAGAAATACCAGGCCGAATTTGCCGCCGCGCAATTGATCAAGCGCGGCGAAGCCTTCCGACGCCTCATGCATGTCCAGCTTGAAACGGCTGCCGGACAGGATCTTGCGCACGATGCTGCGCATCGTGCCGGAATCGTCAACGATCAGCACCTTGGTCGGATATGCGGCGCGCACGCAGATTTCCAGAAAATTGCGCGCTTCTTCCTTGGTGGCCGGTTTGCCAAGCACACCATCGACGCCCTCCGGACGCGTGCTGCCCGGATTCCCTGACATGAAGATCAGCGGCCGCGGCGTGCGCAACCGCGCTGTCGCGATCACCACCGCCGTTTCCGGCGCCGGCAGGTCGTTGTCGATCAGGCAAATATCGATGCCGCCATAAGCGAGCGCGGCGGCCCCGGTCGACGCTTTGTAGGCGGTAAATTCAATCGGCACGGACGATAGCGCAGCGCCATGGCGCCACGGCTCGAGATCGGCCGGAACGGCGGAGATCGCCACCAATTTGAGCGAAACGAGATCGCCGCCCATCCTGACTTGCCCCAACCCCGACTACCCTAAGCTCAAGTGCCCCAGCTTTGTTCTACTTTGAAGGGTGCACTATTACCGCTGATCAATGGTCGTACCGGCTCTGCTTTGCAATCGACAGAGTTTTTTTCGACTAAAAGCTTGGGGAAAACCAGGCGCCAAATACGCCGTGTTTATAGGCTATTCGCAGCAGAGAAGTTCCAGCAATCACTGGCGCGGGAACTTTGCCTCAGCCGGCCAAGGTTTCAACAAAGCGGACGCATTCGCCGTGCCCGGCAGCAATCAGACTGCCTTCCCACATCACCTTGTGCCCGCGCACGATGGTGCCGACCGGCCAGCCGGTGACGGCCATGCCGTCATAGGGCGTCCATCCAGACTTGGAGGCGATCCAGGCGTTGCTGATGGTTTCGCGGCGCTTCATGTCGACCACCGTGACGTCGGCGTCATAACCGGCGGCGATGCGGCCTTTATTGGCCATGCCGAAGACGCGGGCCGGACCGGCGCTGGTCAGATCGACCAGGCGCTGCAAGGTCAAGCGGCCGGCATTGACGTGGTCGAGCATGAGCGGGACGAGCGTCTGCACACCGGACATGCCGGAATGCACCTTCGGATAGATGTGTGATTTCTCTTCCAACGTATGCGGCGAGTGGTCGGAGCCGATATTGTCGATGACGCCTTGCGCGATCGCGTTCCACAGGCCGGTGCGATGGCTGGCATCGCGGATCGGCGGATTGAGTTGCGCGAGCGTGCCGAGCTTTTCGTAGCAGTCCGGCGCGGCAAGCGTGAGATGCGCCGGCGTTGCTTCAGCCGTGGCGACATCCTTATGGCCGGCGAGATAGATCGCCTCTTCTTTCGACGTCACGTGCAGGACGTGGACGCGCTTGCCGGTTTCGTGCGCCAGAGTGATCAGGCGCTGCGTGCAGATCATCGCCGCCTGCGCATCGCGCCAGACCGGATGCGAACGCGGATCGCCTTCGACGCGCAGGTTCATGCGCTCGTTCAGCCGGTTCTCGTCCTCGGAATGAAAGGCCGCGCGGCGGTTGATGGCTTTCAGCACCGCGCGCACGCCTTCGTCATCGTCAATCAAGAGCGAGCCGGTTGACGAACCCATGAACACCTTGATGGCGCAGGCGCCGGGCAGCCGTTCCAGCTCGCCAAGATCGGGCGTGTTCTCGCGCGTGGCGCCGACATAGAAGGCGAAGTCGCAATGCATGCGGTGATGCGCGCGGCTCACTTTGTCGGCGAGGGTCGCGGCATCGATGGTCTGCGGGATCGTGTTCGGCATTTCGAATGTCGCCACAATGCCGCCGAGCACGGCGCCGCGCGAGCCGCTTTCCAGATCCTCTTTGTGCGTCAGGCCCGGCTCGCGGAAATGCACATGCGTGTCCATGACGCCCGGCAATAGATGCAAGCCCCGGCAGTCGACCACCTCGCCGGCCGAGGCCATCGACAGATCGCCAATGGCCGCGAAACGGCCGTCGCGAATGCCGAGGTCGCGCACGCCCTCGCCGTCCTGGTTGACGACCGTGCCGCCCTTGAGGATGAGATCGAAAGTGTCGGCCATACTGGAGCCACTCCAAAAGGGGGTCTTGAGGCTTTCCGCACAGCGCTTACGTTTCGGCGTGGTTTCTGGCAAGACGGAACGGGGCCGATTTGCCCGGCGTATGAGAAAAAACATGCAAGAAAACGCTCAAGCAGCGCTGCTTTCCGAACGAGGCGTGGTCAAGGTGGCAGGGCCGGATGCGAGAGCCTTCCTAAATGGCCTGGCGACGACCGACATTACCAAGGTCGCGCCGGGACAACCGCGCTTCGGCGCGCTGCTGACGCCGCAGGGCAAGATCATCGTCGACTTTTTCGTGGTCGAAATCCCGCCCGAGGACGGCGACGGCTTTTTCCTCGATTGCCCGAAAGCGCTGCTGCAGCCGCTTGTCGAGAAGCTGACCTTTTACCGGCTGCGCGCCAAGGTCACGATCGAGGACCTGTCGGACAAGCTCGGTGTCATGGCCGCCTGGGGTGGCAGTGCTAAGAGCGATTACGGCCTGTGCTATCCCGATCCGCGGCTCGCTGGCCTGGGCATGCGTATCATCGTGCCGCCGGATCTCGCGACGGAGACGGCCGCCGATCTCGGTGCCACCCTGGTCGACGCGGACGCCTATGAAGCGCACCGCATCGCGCTCGGCGTGCCGCGCGGCGGCCAGGATTTCATTTACATGGACGCCTTCCCGCACGAAGCGGACATGGATCAACTCGCCGGTGTCGATTTCGACAAGGGCTGCTACGTCGGCCAGGAAGTTGTCTCGCGCGTTGAGCATCGATCGACCGCGCGCAACCGTGTCGTGCCTGTCATTCTCGACAATGGCGCGCCGATGCAAGGCGCGGCGGTGATGATGGGCGACAAGCAGATCGGCTTCATGGGCTCATCAGCGCAGGGCCGCGGCTTGGCGATGATACGGCTCGACCGCATCGCCGACGCGCTGACCAGCGCCACGCCGATCATTGCCGGCGGCATTGCCATCCGCGCCGCGAAACCGGACTGGGCCAAGTTTGCGTGGCCGGGTGAAGAGAAGGCGTCATGAGCGATACGATCAAGCACGATGACGGCCTGATCCGCTGCCCGTGGCCGAAGACCGATCCGCTGTACGTCGCCTATCACGACACCGAATGGGGCGTGCCGGAGTGGGACGACCGCGCGCTGTTCGAGAAGCTCATTCTTGACGGCTTTCAGGCCGGGCTGTCGTGGATCACCATTTTGCGCAAGCGAGATAATTTCCGCGCCGCCTTTGACGGCTTCAATCCGGAAAAGATTGCGCGCTATACGCCGAAGAAGGTCGAGCGGCTGATGCAGGATGCCGGCATCGTCCGCAACCGGTCTAAGATCGAAGGCACGGTCAATTCAGCCAAGGCCTATCTCAACATCATGGAAAGCGGTCCGGGCTTTTCCGCGATGCTTTGGGATCATCTTGGTGGTAGGCCGCACGATCACAAGATCGGCGCGCGCTCGAAGACGCCGACCGAGGACGAGATTTCCCGCGCCATGAGTAAGCAGTTGCTGAGCCACGGCTTCAAATTCGTAGGCCCGACCATTGTCTATGCTTTCATGCAGGCCGTCGGCATGGTCAATGACCATCTGGTGACCTGCCACTGCCACGCCAAGTGCAACAAACTCGGCAAGAAGAGCCCCTTTCACACATGAGCAAAGCGATCAAAGCAGGCGCGCCCCGCGCCTGGCAACGCATGCTGTCGGGCCGCAGGCTCGACCTGCTCGACCCGTCGCCGCTTGATGTCGAGATGGACGACATCGCGCATGGCCTCGCGCGCGTCGCCCGCTGGAACGGGCAGACCAAAGGCACGCATATATTCTCGGTCGCGCAGCACGTGCTGCTGGTCGAAGCCTTGGCACGGCAGAAGACGCCAACGCTCGATGCGCGCGGTCGGCTCGCCGTGCTGCTGCATGACTCCGCTGAATATGTGATTGGCGACATGATCTCGCCGTTCAAGGCGGTGATCGGCGACAGCTACAAGGTGGTCGAGAACCGCCTGCTCGCCGCCATTCACCTCCGCTTCGGCCTGCCGGCGAAATTGCCGGATGCATTGCTCAAGCTGATTAAGGCCGCCGACCGCAATGCCGCCTATTTGGAATCGACGCATCTTGCCGGCTTCGAAGACGCCGAGGCGCGCAAGTTCTTCGGCCCGCCGCCGAAATACTCCGCCGCGATGGAGCGCGATTATCTGACGCCGTGGCCGGCCTCCACCGCGGCCAAGAAGTTCAAAGAGCGCATCGAGAAATTGTTGCGCGCATAGGGACGGCTCATGGAATACCTCCTGCTGGCAGCTCTGGTTCTGGCTTTCCCTGTCATCGCCATTGTGGCGCTGGTCAAGGCCAGCAATCTGCGCACCGACATGCAACGCATGGCGCTGCGCATTGCCGCGCTGGAAGCGAACCGGCCTGCTGAAAGCAGCGGCCCTGCACCAGCCGGAGCTCTCGATCCGGCGCCAGACCCAACACCTCCCGGCCCATCCGTTGTTGCCAAATTATGGGTCGACCCACCGGAAGATCAAACACCAACGCCTGAAGGCGCTATCGAGCCTCCCCCAGCGCCTGTCACGCCGCCCGCACCCGCGACACCCAAAGCCAGCTTCGAAGAACGCTTCGGCACGCAATGGGTGGTGTGGATCGGCGGCCTCGCTTTGGCGCTCGGCGGCGTCTTTCTCGTCCGCTTTTCGATCGAAGCGGGCCTGATCGGTCCCGGTGTCCGTGTTGCGCTCGGCGTCCTCTTCGCCGCCGCTCTGATCGCTGTCGGCGAGTGGGCACGCCGCAAAGGCAATCTGGCCGGCTTCGTTGCGCCGCCGAAGGTCGATATACCGAGCATCCTCACCGCCGCCGGTACGATGGCCGCCTTCGCCACGGTCTATGCCGCCTTCGCGCTGTATGGCTTTCTATCTGCCGCGATGGCTTTCATCCTGCTCGGGCTTGTTGCGCTGGCGACGCTCGGCGCTGCGCTGCTGCATGGTCCCGCGCTCGCCGGCCTCGGTCTTGTCGGCGCCTATGTCACGCCGCTGCTCGTCTCATCCGAAGAGCCGAGCTATTGGGCGCTTTATCTTTATCTCGCCATTGTCACCGCCGCCGCTTTCGCGCTGGCGCGCATGCGGCTGTGGCGCTGGCTCGCGGTCACCGCCGTCGTGTTCGGCACTCTGTGGACATTCCCGGGCATCGACTATCTCGCGGTCGAAGCGGTCGGCGCTCATCTGTTTCATGTCATCGCCGGCTTCGCATTGGCGGCGCTGCTGATCGTCTCCGGTCTGTTGTTCGGCCCCTCCGCCGAGCCCGGCAAGATCGACGAGGTTTCATCCGGCTCGATCGCCGCGTATCTGTTTGCTGCCGCCTGCCTGACCGTCGCGACCGACCACAGCGGCGCATCGCTGATTGTTTTCGCATTGATGACAGCGGCCACCGTCGGCATTGCCTGGCGCACGACCGCCGCGCTATGGGCGCTGCCCGCCGCAGCGCTACTGACCATCTTTGTCATGCTCGAATGGGCCGCGCCGCAAATCTACGAAACCTTGGTGTTGCCCGCCGGCGTCACCAGCAACGCGATTGCCGGACCGTCGACCGGCAGCGGGCTGCATCTCGCGCTCGGCGCCGCCTTTGCCGCATTGTTCGGGCTCGCTGGTTTCGCAGCGCTGGACGACCGCTTCAATGTCGCGCGCGATGCCCGCACCGCCCTGATCTGGAGCGGCACCGCTGTCGTCGCACCCATCGCCATCCTGATCGCCCTGTATTATCGCGTGGCGCAATTCGATCGCTCGATTCCCTTCGCCATAGTCGCCTTGCTGCTGGCGGCCTTGTACGGCTACGCCACCGAACTGTTGAGCAAGCGCGCGCCGCGGCCCGGCCTCGCCGGTGCATCAGCCGTGTTTGCCACTGGCGCTGTGGCAGGACTCGCGCTGGCCCTCACCTTCGCGCTCGACAAAGGCTGGCTCACCGTCGCGCTCGCGCTGATGGTGCCGGGCATTGCCTGGATCGCCGAACAGCGGCCTTTGCCGGCGCTGCGTTATCTCGCCGCCGCTATCATTGCGCTGGTCGTCCTGCGCATCGGCTATGAGCCGCGCATTGTCGGCAATGACATCGGCACGACGCCGATCTTCAACTGGATTCTCTACGGTTACGGCGTGCCTGCGCTGTCGTTCTGGACCGCCGGTGTCCTGTTGCGCCGCCGCGCCGATGACGTACCGGCGCGCATGGCCGACTCAGCGGCCATCCTGTTCACCGTGTTGTTGTGCACACTGGAAATCCGCCACTACATCAATAATGGCGACGTTTTCCGGACATCGACGGCGCTGGCGGAAATCGGCATGCAGGTTTCGGTTGGGTTGGCGATTACCATTGGCCTCGAACGCCTGCGGGTGCGCAGCCAGTCGGTCGTGCATAATATCGGCGCTCTCGTGATCGGCGGTGCCACATTCCTCGCCATTTTGTTCGGTCTGCTGGTGACGGTGAATCCGATGTTCACGGGCCGGCCGGTCGGCGACGGCACATTCTTCAATCTCGTGCTGCTCGGCTACGGCATTCCCGCCATTCTCGCCGCGATCCTCGCTTTGATCGCACAACACAGCCGGCCGCTCGCCTATCGCGTCGTCGCCGCGACCACGGCGGTCACGCTGGCGATTGCTTATCTGTCGCTGCAAATCCGCACGATCTACCACGGGCCGTTCCTGGCGCGCGGCATCACCACGGACGCCGAGCAATACACCTACTCGGCGACGTGGCTCGTCTTCGGCGTGTTGCTTCTGGTCGCCGGCTTCCTGCTGCGCTCGCAGCCGACGCGCATGGCCTCCGCCGCCGTGGTCGCGCTGACCATTGCCAAGGTGTTCCTGATCGACATGGCGGGCCTCACCGGCATCTACCGCGCCTTGTCCTTCATCGGCCTCGGCGTCGTGCTGGTTGGCATTGGCTGGCTGTATCAGCGGCTGCTGTTTCCGGCCAAGGTCCCGCCGGCACGCGACATCAAACCGGATGGTCAGGAGTAAACGCGTGACAAATTTGTCTTACGGCGTGGTCAGCGCTGACGTCCTGACTTCCTACGACGGCCTGAGCTTTCTGCAGGCGCTGATTGACGGCACGCTGCCGCAGCCACCGATCGGCGAGACAATGGGCTTTCATCTCATCGAGGTCGCGCATGGCCGCGCCGTTTTCACCGGCACGCCGGGCATGCAGCATTACAACCCGATCGGCACCGTGCATGCGGGTTTCGCCGCGACATTGCTCGATTCGTGCGTCGCCTGCGCGGTGAACTCAACCTTGTTGAAGGGCGAAACCTACACGACGCTGGAGTTGAAGCTCAATCTCGTGCGCGCTTTGACCAAGGATGTCGGGCCGGTGCGCGCCGAAGGCCGCATCATTCATCGCGGCCGCACGGTGGCGACATCGGAAGGCGATCTGAAGGATGCGTCAGGCAAGCTCTACGCGCACGCCACGACGACGTGCATGATTTTCCCGGCTAAGCTGTAGCGGAGCGTGTCGCACGAGATGGCCGGATCAAGTCCGGCCATGACAAGTGTCAGTTGTTGGCGGTCGCCGAGAGCGAGCGGCGCAGGTTCAGCGGCTCGCCGCTGTCATTGGTCGAGGCGCTGGCGCGCACGGTGCGGCGGGTGAACTCGCAATAGGCAAAGCCGAGGCCGGAAATCGCGCCACGGAAGGATTGATCGTCGACCTTGGTCAGCTTGAAGCACGGATTGATCGGCATGCCGCGCACCGAGGCGCAGACCGATTCACCTTTGACCTGAATCGTGTTGGACGGCAGCGCCGCGTAGCGCACCTTGCCGGAGCCTTGGAACTGGATCGAGCCGACAACGGAGCCATCGGCCAGTACCCGCCCTTGGCCGCGCGTGCCTTCAAAGCAGTTGTAGCTGAATGTTTTGCCGACAACGAAGCGGCGCGCCTCTTCGGCGGTCATGCTGTCGGCCAATGCCGGCGCAGCGGCCAACAGGCCGACCAGAAACGCAACAACACGCAACATCACACAACTCCAACTGACGCCACATTACACGAGGCCCAGATTACTAAAGGTCCCGGCCGTTTTTAAAGTCCAAAACGAACATACCTAACGAAAGTCGCCAAATCCTGAACGCGGTTAACCGATTTTCACCACGACGCGGCCGCGCACCTGCCCGGCCATGATGGCTTCCGCCGTCTCCGGCAGCTCAGAAAGGCCGATTTCCCGGGTCATGGCGGCCAATTTGGGGCGATCGAGGTCGGTTTCCAGCCTTTTCCACGCTTCCTCGCGCTTGGCCAGCGGGCACATCACCGAGTCGATGCCGTAAAGACACACACCGCGCAAAATAAACGGCGCGACTGAACTCGGCAGGTCCATGCCGCCGGCCAGACCACAGGCGGCCACCGCGCCGCCATAGCGGGTCATCGACAGCAGGTTGGCCAATGTCGTGGAACCGACAGAGTCGATGCCGCCGGCCCAGCGCTCCTTGGCCAGCATCTTGACCGGGCCGGTCAAGGCAGCGCGCTCGACGATCTCGGTGGCCCCTAAGCCCTTGAGGTAGTCGGATTCCTCAGGCCTGCCGGTGACGGCGCTGACCGGATAGCCGAGTTTTGCCAAGAGCGCGATGGCGACCGAACCGACGCCGCCGGCAGCGCCGGTGACGGCGACCGAGCCGCTCGCGGGGGTCAGGCCGTGCTTCTCCAGCGCCATGACCGACAGCATCGCCGTATAGCCGGCCGTGCCGATGGCCATGGCCTCGCGCGTGCTCATTGTCGCGGGCAGCCGCACCAGCCAGTCGCCTTTGACCCGGGTCTTTTCGGCATAGGCGCCGAGATGCGTTTCGCCGGTGCCCCAGCCATTGAGGATGACCTTGTCGCCCGGCTTCCAGGCGGCGTGGCTCGAGCTTTCAACCGTGCCGGCAAAGTCGACGCCGGCGATCATCGGAAAGCGGCGCACGACCGGCGCCTTGCCGGTCAGCGCCAGGCCGTCCTTGTAATTGACCGTCGAGTATTCGACGCGGACGGTAACATCGCCGTCCATCAGATTGGCTTCGTCGAAATCCGTGAGCCCGGCCTTGGTGCCGGTCTCGGTCTTCTCGATCAGCATCGCCTTGAATGTCGCCACGAAACGCTCCTTACGCCGGCTGCGGCGTCGCGCGCAGCACCGGTTTTTCGACGATCGGCAAATTGATCAACCCCGACAGGACGCCGAAGAAGACCGACAACCACCAAACCGGATCATACGATCCCCAGTATTCAAAGGCGTAGCCGCCGAGCAGCACGCCGAGGAAGCCGCCGACCTGGTGGCTGAAGAACACGAAGCCGAACAACATGGTCATCCAGCGCGTGCCGAACATCACCGCAACGAGTGCAGAGGTTGGCGGCACTGTCGACAGCCACAGCAATCCCGACACGGCGCCGAAGATCAACGTCGCGACCGTCGAGGGCGGTGTCAGCACGAACACGACAATCGACAGCGCGCGGGCAAAATAGATGAATGACAGGATGTAACGCTTCGGCACGCGGTTGCCGAGATAGCCCGAGGTCAGCGAGCCGACGATGTTGAACAGGCCGATGATGGCGAGTGTCCAGCCGCCGACTTCGGCCGAGATGCCGCGATCGATCAGATAGGACGGCAGATGCACCGTGACGAAAGCGAGCTGGAAGCCGCAGGTGAAGAAGCCGAGTGTCAGCAGCACATAGGAGCGGTGGCCGAAAGCCTCAGACAAAGCCTGCTTGATCGACTGGCCCGCCAGCGGCGACGGCGCGCCGGGCGCGCGCCGCGGCGTCATCAAGGCAAGCGACAGCGGCAGGATCAGCATCAGGATGCCGCTGAAGGCGAGCAGCGCGGTCTGCCAGCCGTACAGGTGAATGAAATAAACGCCGAGCGGCGAGAACAGGAACTGGCCGAACGAACCGGCGCCGGTGCCGACGCCGAAGGCAAGCGAGCGCCATTCTTCCGGCAGCAACTTGCCGAAGCCGCCAATGACGATGGTGAACGAACTCGCCGACAGGCCGAAGCCGATCAGCACGCCGGCGGTGATCGTCAAGCTGCCCGGCGTGGTCGAATAAGCCATCAGGCCAATGCCGGCGGCATACAAGATTGCACCGAAACACAGCACCCAGTTGGTGCCGTATTTATCGGCGATGGCGCCGGCGAAAGGCTGGCCGACACCCCACAGCAAGTTCTGGATGGCCAGGGCGAAGGCGAAAACTTCGCGGCCCCAGTGATTGGCCTCCGACATCGGCGTGAGGAAAAAGCCGAGTGCGGAGCGCGGACCGAAGCCGATCATCGCAATCAGGCAGCCGCAGACCATGATCACCAGTGGCGTGCGCCAAGTGGCTAAGGGCGACTTGCTCGCGGCGGCTGGCATCGACATGGCGAACGCTCCCGGCAGGCTTTTGGAATCGCGCGGCCAATCGCCGCATCAGGCCGCGGACCATAGAGGGTCAGCCAGCCTGCCAGAAGTCAATATTGGTGATCCCACGCATTTACCGGATGCATGACTGGGACCGCATAGATGCTAGAAACTCACAGCTTTTTGACTTCGGCCTCGGTCAGCCTGGTCATGCCCCAGTTCGGCTCCTTGGCGCCATCGCCCCAATTGCGCGGCCGGTAGAAGATCAAGCCGCCGAGCTTGTTCAGCCGCTTCATCTCGGGGATCCAGTTCGGCTTAGCCCAATCGTCATGATAGTGCGTCGACTTAGCGACATCCGGCATCCACAATTTGCCGTCGAGCGTCTCGCGCGCAATCACCATGGACCGCGCCCAGGGTTCCGGCTCCTTGATCGCCTTCGATTTGCCGTCGCAGGCAAAGGTGAACTGGCACTTCAGGTGACGGTGATCGTTTTGATAGATCACACCGCAGACATCGTTCGGATAATACGGCGTGAAGGCGCGGTTCAAGACGACCTGGGCAACAGCGATTTGCGCGCGCACGGGCTCGTCACGTGCCTCAAAGTAAATCGCGGTGGCGAGACACTTCTCGGCCTTGGCGCGCGATGCACCGGTGAGTTTCAAGCGCTCGGCCGGTGAGCGTGGATGCTGATCGACGCCGGTGACGACGCCTTTGCTGGCGACGCTCTCGCCTTCGCTTGATAGTCCGGGCTTGGCCGGTGTGATCGCCGATTGCTTGATGTCGGGATCGACCATCGCAAGGATAATGGGCGCTTCGCCCTTCTTCCACGGCGCGATCCGCTCGCGCTTGGCCATAAACGGGTCGGCATCGAAGTAAACATCTTCGGCGTCGATCTCTTCCTTGAACAAATCGGCGGCCTGCTTGGTGCGCGGCGCAAGGTCAATGGGCTGCGATGCGTCGAAGCGATCATTCGTCTTGCCGGGCAAAGCCGCAACGGCGGTTTCCGATGGCGTTTCAAACTCGGCCATCGGCGGCATCGGATCGCGGCCACGCGAAATCTGCGAGTCGCGCTTCGCTTTGCGATTGACGCTCGGGAAGCGCAGCGGCGCATTGGCATCGCCGAGCGGCTGCGCGCCGATCGAACCGGCAATGTCATCGGGATCGAAATTGGCCAGCGCATAAACCGGCGGCGGCGGAATCGCCGTGCCGATCGGGCGCGGCATTGAAAACATGGAAGCGTGAATGGTGCCGAAGGGTGACGCGATCAGGTGCTCGCGCGCGCGGTCGGCAACAGCAGGCTGTCGCGCCAAGAGCGCGCCGAGATCCTGGAAACCGATCGTGCTGGGCAGCAGCGCAATGACCAGCGCGCCGATGCTCATCCGCACCGATCGCGACGGCACAAGACCGCGCTGACGTCCCTTCTCTGCCTTGTGCCTGACTCTACTCAAACCCAACACCACAACGAACGCCGGCAAAATGCCGCCTTGCCGCGGAAGCATGCGACAGGTTCGTTATGGAGCGGTTAACCTTGAAATCCGGTTAACCGTGCTGGCGCTGGTGCCGCGAAAGTAGAAAGTTAACCATATCGCAATCGCTGGCGGCCACTATGCGGTGGAACCATACCCCTGCGAGCCAGCATGTCTTTGCACGATACCCTGACGACGCTTGCCGCCCAGGCGCCGATGCTCGCGGGTTTGAGCCTCGCCTTCCTGCTGGTCATCGCCGTGCTGCAACGTCGGCAGAGCAAGCAATATCTGCGGCTGTCGACGGCGCTCAACAACATGTCCCAAGGCCTCAATATGTTCGATGCGCAGGCCCGCATCACCTTGCTGAACCAGCGCTATCTCGACATGTACGGGCTCGATCCGGCCATCGTGAAACCCGGATGCACCTTGCGCCAATTGATTCAGCACCGCATCGATACCGGCCTGTTAAAGGGTGACGTCGATGCCTATTGCAAGCGCATCCTGGATGGCATCAGCAAAGGCGAGAGCACGCCGCATTATGTGACCGCGAGCGACGGCCGCATTGTACTGGCCAAGAACGAACCTTTGCCGGGCGGCGGCTGGGTTTCGACGCATGAGGACGTCACCGAGCAGCGCCGCGCCGAGGAAGAACGCGCCGCCATCCGCGATCATGAACAGCGCCGCGGCGAGATTGAATCAGCGATTGCTGCGTTCCGTCCTCTGGTCGAGAAGCTTCTCTCCCGCGTGAGCGGCAGCGCCACCGCGATGCGGTCGACCGCCGACAGTTTGTTCGGCTCGTCCGATCGCACGTCGCAGCGCGCTGACGGCGCGGTGCAGGCGTTCAACGAAGCCAGCGCCAATGTCGAGACCGCCGCCGTTGCCGCCGAGGAATTATCGCAGTCCATCGCCGAAATCAGCCGCCAGTTGACGCACACCAGCGACATTGTGCGGCTGGCAACGGAAGAAGCCAAATCCACCGATGGCGAAATCGCAGGTCTTGCCGCCGGCGCACAGAAGATCGGCGATGTCGTCAAGCTGATCCGCGACATTGCCGGACAAACTAATTTGCTGGCGCTCAACGCTACCATCGAAGCCGCGCGCGCAGGCGAAGCAGGCCGCGGCTTTGCTGTCGTTGCCGCGGAAGTGAAATCGCTCGCCGTGCAGACGGCAAAAGCCACCGAAGAAATCGCCAGCCATATTCTCGCCGTGCAGGACTCGACCGGGGGGGCGGTGGAGGCGATCCGCAAGATTGCCGGGCGCATGCACGAGATCAACGAATACACCACCGCGGTGGCGGCGGCCGTCGAGGAGCAAAGCTCGGCGACCGGAGAGATTTCGCACAATGTCGCCAGCGCGGCGCATGGCTCGGGTCATGTCGTCGAAGTGTTGAGCGAAGTCGTTGGTGCCGCGACCGAGACCCGGGTGTCGGCAGAGGTGGTGCGCGACGCCTCGCAGACCGTGGAAACCGCTGTCTCCAACCTGCGGCTTGAAGTCGAGGACTTCCTCGCCAAGGTCGCGGTCTAGACGCCTGCCGTATAGCGGACGAACAGCATCGGCACGACGGCGATAAAGAAGCCGATAAACCGCACCGGCATGGTCAGCGGCGGGCCGTTGGCGATGCCGCCGCGCATATAGACGGCGATGCCCTCGAACACCGCAATGCCGATCAGCACCCAGAAATACGGCCCGAGGCTCAGTTCGCGGCTGGCCGGCACATTCAACAGCACGGCGCCGACAACAACGCCGAGCACGGCGGCATAGACGAAAAAGACGCGGTCGATGGTCATGCCTGCGAACATGGTGCGATCATGCCTGCGATGCGGCGACTTTGCCAAGGGCGGCCTGCGCGGCGGATAGCCGCGCGATCGGCACGCGGAAAGGCGAGCACGACACGTAATCGAGGCCCGTAACATGGCAGAAGGCGACCGAAGCGGGATCGCCGCCATGTTCGCCGCAAATGCCGACCTTCAGCTTCGGCCGCACCTTGCGGCCGCGCTCGACGCCGATGCGCACCAGTTCGCCGACGCCGGGCTGATCGATCGACACGAACGGGTCGACCGGCAGGATGCCGCGTGCGGTGTAGATGCCGAGAAAACTCGCCGCGTCATCGCGCGAAATGCCCAAGGCGGTCTGCGTCAGATCGTTGGTGCCGAAGGAGAAGAACTCCGCCGTCTCGGCGATCTCGCCGGCCATCAAGCAGGCGCGCGGCAGTTCGATCATGGTGCCGACATCGTAAGTCAGCTTGGCGCCGGTTTCCTTGATCACGGCCTGCGCCATCGCATCGATGCGCGCCTTGACCAGATCGAACTCCATGCGCGTCGCGATCAACGGCACCATGACTTCCGGATGCACCGGCTTGCCGGTGCGCTTCGACACATCGGCGGCCGCTTCAAAAATGGCGCGCGCCTGCATCTCGGCGATTTCCGGATAGGCAATGGCAATACGGCAGCCGCGGAAGCCGAGCATCGGATTGAACTCGTTCAGTTCGCGCGCACGATCGGCGATCTTCTTGGCTTCGACGCCCATCGCCGATGCGACTTCAGCAATCTCGGCATCGCCATGCGGCAGGAATTCGTGCAGCGGCGGATCGAGCAAGCGAATGGTGACCGGCAGGCCATCCATGATCTCGAACAGTTCGACGAAATCCTTGCGCTGCATCGGCAGCAACTTCGTGAGCGCAGCGCGGCGAGACTTCTCGTCGTCGGACAGGATCATCTCGCGCACCGCCTGGATGCGCTCGTCGTTAAAGAACATGTGCTCGGTGCGGCACAGGCCGATGCCTTCGGCGCCGAAACGCACCGCGGCCTTCGCATCGGCCGGCGTATCGGCATTGGCGCGGACGCCGAGCTTGCGCACCTTGTCGGCCCAGCCGATGAGCGTCGAGAATTCGCCGGAAAGCTGCGGCTCGACCATCTCGACCTTGCCTTCGAGCACCTGGCCGGTGGAGCCATCGACCGTGATGTGATCGCCTTTGCGGAAGGTCTTGCCGCCGGCAATCATCGTGCCGGCATTGTAATCGACGCGGATCTGACCGGCGCCGGAAACGCAAGGCTTGCCCATGCCGCGCGCGACCACCGCCGCGTGCGAGGTCATGCCGCCGCGCGTGGTGAGAATGCCTTCTGCGGCGTGCATGCCGTGAATGTCTTCGGGTGACGTCTCAATACGCACCAGCACGACCTTGCGGCCATCGGCTTTCAACAGCGCCGCTTCATCGGACGAGAACACGATTTCACCGGCAGCAGCACCCGGAGAAGCCGGCAAACCCGTGGCGATGATGTTGCGTTCGGCCTTCGGATCGATCGTCGGATGCAGCAACTGATCGAGCGACAGCGGATCGACGCGCAGCACCGCTTCGTTCTTGCTGATCAGGCCTTCATTGGCCAGTTCAACGGCGATGCGCAGCGACGCCTTGGCGGTGCGCTTGCCGGAACGGGTCTGCAGCATCCACAGTTTGCCCTGCTCGACCGTGAATTCCAGATCCTGCATGTCGCGGTAATGCTTCTCGAGCGCGTTGTAGATACGCGTAAGTTCGGCATAGGCCTTCGGCAGCGTCGCTTGCATCGAGGGCTTCTCGGAGCCGGCCTCAAGCCGCGCCTCTTCGGAAATTTCCTGCGGTGTGCGGATGCCGGCGACGACGTCTTCGCCCTGCGCATTGATGAGGAATTCGCCGTACAGCTTTTTCTCGCCGGTCGACGGATTGCGCGTGAAGGCAACACCGGTGGCCGAGGTCTCGCCCATATTGCCGAACACCATGGCCTGAACGTTGACCGCGGTGCCCCAGCTTTCCGGAATGCCGTGCAGGCGGCGATAGGTATTGGCGCGCTGGTTCATCCACGAGCCGAACACGGCGCCGATCGCGCCCCACAACTGCGCGTGCGGATCCTGCGGGAAATCGGTGCCGAGCTCGTCCTTGACGCGCTTCTTGTATTTGACGACCAGGTCGGCCCAGTCATCGTCGGTCAAATCGGTGTCAAGCGTGTAGCCCTGACGTTCCTTGTGGATGTCGAGCAGCTCTTCGAAATGTTCGTGACCGACGCCGAGCACGACATCGGAATACATGGTGATGAAGCGGCGATAGGAATCGTAAGCGAAGCGGCGGTCGCCGGACTTCTTGGCCAAGGCTTCAACGGTTTCGTCGTTGAGGCCGAGGTTGAGCACGGTGTCCATCATGCCCGGCATTGAGGCGCGGGCGCCGGAGCGCACCGAGACCAGCAGCGGGTTGACCTTGTCGCCGAATGTCTTGCCGGCGATCTTGCCGATCTGAATCAGCGCCTTGTCGACCTGCGCCTGCAGCGCCGCGGGATATTGCTGCTTGTTGGCGTAGTAATAAACGCAGACTTCCGTGGTGATGGTGAAGCCCGGGGGCACCGGCAGGCCGAGATTGGCCATTTCGGCCAGATTGGCGCCCTTGCCGCCAAGGAGATTTTTCATCTCCGTCTTGCCTTCGGCCTTGCCGCCGCCGAATGCGTAAACCCATTTGCCCTTGAGGCTCGCGGCAGGCTTGGAGGCCTTCACCGCGGGCTTCTTCGCTGCTTTGGCCACCAGCTTTTTCGCAGGCTTCTTCGCGGCTTTCACCGCAGCCTTGCGTGCAGGCAGCTTCTTCTTGGCAGCTTTGACGGGTTTACGTTTGGCCATGATCGATCACTTGCTCGGAAAGGGAAGAAGGCACGCCTTTAGAAGCACCTGAGCGGCATGGCGCGCAAGCCCGCAGATTGGGATGTCCTTCCAACGCCTAGAAGCGCAGGAGACCGAGGCCCATGACGCCGACGAAAATCAGGTAGATGGCGACGATATAGGCCAGAAGGCGCGGCGCAATCAGGATCAGAATGCCGGCAAGAATGGCAACGATCGGCTGCAGATGCGTCAAGGTGATCGTCATGTGAGAAAGCCCCTTTGGCGTGAAGGTAACAGAACGGCGAAGCAGTCGCAGAGTTCCCTAACTGACAGCGGCTGCCGGGCCAAGGTGGCGAGCGGGGTAATCCCCTAGGCTCTCGCAGCCGCTAAATTTTTCAAACAGCCAATTCCGTCGAGTCGCGTGGGATCGCCCGTATTATTTAAGGCCCCGGGCGGCCGCCTTCCCTTCCTTGCCCCGACAATATCGAGGGAGTGGCGCGCCAAGCGGCGCAACCTTTTCGTCGTGGGACACCCTGGTTTCCCAGGGTGCCGCGCCTCTCGGCGCGCCACAGCGGCGTCTTCCAGCCGACGGGCCGCGCTTTCAGCCAGAGCTTGCTCCCCAAAGTGCGGGGGCCGCTCACGCCGTCAGCCAGCTCCTGGCAGGGCGTCATTGTGCGCCCGGGCGGAGCCCCGTCACCGCCCGAGCGCGAAGGCTTGCGTTTGCCTCCGCCCGCGGGCGCCGCATCCTGCTCCACTCTCACGACGCCTCATGACAGCGCCCCTCGATGAGCAGGACGAAGAGAGTATATATACTGTAGGATTTAATGTCAAGCGGGGTTTCTTGCCCCGGACGCGATGCGGCACGCAGTGACGCTTCGCAGATCCGGGGCCCCGATTGTTTTCAGGTAAGTGACCGGGGTCCCGGGTCTGCGCGGCAACACTTCGTGTTGCAGCGCGCCCGGGACACAGATCGCTACCCCTCGATCTTCGAGAAGTCCGCCACCGCCCGCGTGGCTTCGCGGATTTCGTTGAGCAAGGTCAAACGGTTGGCGCGGACGGCCTTGTCATCGGCATTCACGGTGACCTTGTCGAAGAAGGCGTCGACCGTCGGGCGCAGCTTGGCCAGCGCCGTCATGGCGGCGGCGAAGTCTTCCTTGGCGACGGCTGACGCTGCTTCCGACTTGGCGGTGGCGACGGCGCTGGCGAGCGCCTTTTCTTCCGGCGCGTCGAGCAGCGCGGCATCGACCGCACCGTTGTAGCTCTTGCCGTCCTTCTTCTCCTCGATGCGGAGAATGTTGGAGGCGCGCTTGACGCCGGCGAGCAGGTTCTTGCCGTCATCGCTGTCGAGGAATTTGCCGAGCGCCTCGACCCGGCGCACGACCATCAACAGATCGTCCTGACCTTCCAACGCAAACACGGCATCGACGAGATCGTGACGCGCGCCCTGCTCGCGCAACTGCACCTTTAGACGGTCGGCGAAGAAAGACAGCAACTCGGGCTTGGCAATCGTGTTCAGCGACAGCCGCAATTGATTGTCGATGATGATGCGAATGACGCCCAGCGCCGCCCTACGCAACGCATAGGGATCCTTCGAGCCGGTCGGCTTTTCATCAATCGCCCAGAAGCCAACGAGCGTATCGATCTTGTCAGCCAAAGCGACAGCGATCGACACCGGATCGCTCGGCACGCTGTCCTTCGGACCGACCGGCTTGTAGTGATCTTCGCAAGCGGCAGCGACGCTGGCGTCTTCGCCCTGCGCGATGGCGTAGTACTTGCCCATCAGGCCCTGCAGATCGGGGAATTCGCCGACCACTTCGCTCAACAGATCGGCCTTGCACAGCTGCGCGGCGCGCGCCGCCGTGTTGACATCGGCGCCGACCAGCGGCGCCAGTTGCCCGGCGAGCTCAATGATGCGGGCGATGCGCTCGGCCTGGGTGCCAAGCTTTTCATGAAAGACAATGCCGGCGAATTTGGGCAGTCTGTCTTCCAGCTTTGTCTTCAGATCGGTGGCATAGAAGAACTTGGCATCGCTCAGGCGCGCGCGGATGACGCGCTCATTGCCGGCAATGATCGCCTTGCCGCCATCGGTGGCTTCGATGTTCGACACCAGGATAAATTTGTTGACCAGCTTCGACGTTTGCGGATCGCGCAGCACGAAACATTTCTGGTTGATGCGGATGGTCGAGCGGATGACCTCGCCGGGAATATCGAGGAAGGCCTTGTCGAACTCGCCCATCAGCACGACCGGCCATTCGACCAAGCCGGCGACTTCGGCGAGCAGGGCTTCGTCTTCGACCAGTTCATAGCCTTGCGCGAAAGCGAGGTTCTTGGCGTCGGCGCGAATGATGTCCATGCGGCGCGCGGCATCGAGCACGACCTTGGCGCCTTCGAGCTTCGCCACATAATCGTCGAAGCGCTTCACCTTGAACGCGCTTGGGCTGAGGAAACGATGGCCACGCGTTTCATCACCAATGGCGACGCCATCGATGATGAAGGGCACCACGACCGGCTCTTCGGTTTCCGGACCAAATGTCGCGACGATGGAATGCAGCGGCCGCACCCATGACAGCGAGCCGGCTTGCGCCGACTGCGCGCCCCAGCGCATCGACTTCGGCCACGGGAAGGAGCGGACGATTTCCGGGATCATGGTGGCGAGCACGGCGAGCGTGTCCTGGCCCGGCTTCTCGGTCAGCGCGATGTAGAAGTCGCCCTTCTTGTCGGCCTGCACCTTGGCCTGATCGATCGAGGTCAGGCCCGCAGCGCGCAGGAAGCCGGCAATCGCCTGTTCGGGCGCGCCGACCTTCGGGCCTTTGCGCTCCTCTTTCAGATCAGGCTGGCGCTGCGGCACGCCCTGCACGGTGAGCGCCAGGCGGCGCGGCGTGGCGAAAGCCTTGGCGCCTTCATATGTCAGGCCGGCAGCGACCAGACGGTCGGTGACCATCTTTTTCAAATCGTCGGCGGCGCGCGCCTGCATGCGCGCGGGGATTTCCTCGGAAAAGAATTCAAGCAGAAGATCGGGCATTTGGCGGTCTCAGAGCGGGACAAATCCTGCGCCGCAGGTAGCAGGCAGCGGGATGAAAGTCACCCTTTGGCGGCTACCAGCCGCCGCCGCCTCCCCCGCCACCACCGCCGCCCGAACTGCCGCCCCCGCCGCTCGACGAGAAGCCGGAGGAGCTTGAGGACACCGGCACGGCGCTGGCCAGGGCGCTGCTGACGCTGGCGACGGAGGCCGCCACCGCGGTGCCGACATTCGCGCCGGACCAGCCGCTGCCGCTGCTCCAGCCGGGCTGGTAGTGCTGCGCCGGCTCCGCGTCCGGATAGGCCCGGCGCAGCGCGGCGTCGAAGGCATCCGACCACGGCTTCTCCAGATTGAGCGCGACCGCATAAGGCAGCAGCGTCTCGAAACGCTCGGCGGTGATCTCGGGCGCCTGGCTGTTCATGCGGTCGCTCTCGGCGGTTTCGATGTAGAGCCGCAAGCCCGCGAGGTGATCCATGATCGGGCGGCCGAGCGTGGTCGGCGCGCGCATCAGATAAACGAACAGGCCATTGAGCGCGGCGAAGGCGCCGATCAGCACGAAGGAGAACGGATAGGCCTCGACGAAGGAGAGGATCAACGGCGGCAGTTCGATCGCCTCATCGGGAATGATGACGGCCATGAGGTAGATGAAAAACGAAATGAAGATTGCGAAGACGGCGAAGGACAGCAGGCCGCGGAAGATCGATGAGAAGTCGAGGCTGCCGAAGATCGAGGTCAGCAGCGGGATGATGAACAGAGCGAGGAAGAAGCTGCCGAAAGTGGTGAAGACGAGAATGCCGATGTCTTCATCCTGCAGGCCGCCGACGACCAGCACGCCGATGATGACGGCAATGGTCATGATGATGCCGACGATGGCGTAACCGAAATTGCGGCGGAAGAAGCGCTTGCCGGCCTCCGCTTCGACGGCGGCGGTGAATTTGCTGCCGAGCGCGACGACCTGCGCGCCATGCGCCTTGTCGATGATGGCCTTGCCGTCGTGCTGGTTGAGGAAGGTATTGATGGCGTTCTCGCCATCGGTCAGTGCCGGCTTGCCTTGCGTCTTGACCGCGGTGAGCGTGAGCCTGTCGTTATGCTGGTCGAATTTCAGCCGGCCTTTCACCGCCATCGACAAAGCCGCCGCCGTAAACGCGCGCCAGCGGTCGCGGCCGAAGCCCCAATTGTCGATGTAATTGGCGAGCGCCGGCGACACGCCTTGCGGCGGATGAAATTGCGGGATGATGGTGCCGGGTCGCGGATCCTTGCCGACCGCGCGCCAGGCCGCGAGATAATACAGCAGCACGACGAGGAAACCAGCACCACCGAAGATCCAGTGGCGGTTGTCGAACAGCGCGTAATACTGCTCGTTCGGCGGATCGACAGCGGTGGCGCTGAGCCCGGCGACGACGGTGAGGCCTTCTGTTGCCGCCAGTGCGCGTGTCGTCTGCACAGTGAGCACGCCGTTAGTGTCGACCGCGCCGCGCCAATCCTTGCCTTGCGCGCCGAGCGGGCCGCTGAACGCGGTCCACCGCGTCGGCTTCTCACCGGCTTCCATTTCGAGCCGGTAGGTGGCGCTGAGGATCGGGAAATTCCAGAAATTGCCGGTGACGTTCCAGTTCAGCTCCGGCACGCCGTCGAACCAGCGCACCTGCCGCGCCGTCGTGTAGCGGAAGACATACGTATGATCGCCAGCCGGGATGATGACGTCCTTGTCACCGGCATAGATGCGCAGATAACGCGACTGCCGTTCGGTGCGGTATGGCTCCGCTTTGCCGTCGCGGGTGACGCCGAGCAGCGTGAATTCTACCTCGCGTTCGCGGCCAGCGGCATCCTTGAAGGTCATCGGGAAGTCGCGATAAATGCCGCGCTTGATCGCATTGCCTTCGGCGCGAACGCGCACGGTTTCGGTGACGGTCAGCGTGCCGTCCTTGGCCAGTTGCACACCTGAGTCGAAGCGTTGAATGACCTCTGCGGCCTGCGCCTGCGCGCCGCCGACGATCAAGGCGATGGCGAGGAGCAGCGCGCGCATCGATGGCCTCACAGCGCCACCGCGGGCACAGCGCGGTCCGCGGCATTATTGAGTTCGAAGAAATCGGCGTTGCGGAAGCCGAACGGTCTGGCGATCAGATTGCTCGGGAATGACTCGACCAGAATGTTCAAATTGCGCGCCGCGCCGTTGTAATAGCGCCGCGCCATTTGCAGCTCGTTCTCCATGTCGCTGAGCTGCTGCTGCAGTTTCAGGAAATTGCCGCTGGCCTTGAGATCGGGATAGGCCTCGGACAAAGCGATGAGCTTGTTGAGCGCCAGCGTCAGCGCGCCCTCGGCTGCGGCGCGCTGGCCGATCGCATCAGTTGGCAAGGCGCGCGCCGCGCCGCGCAATTGCGTGACCTCGGCGAGCACATCGCGCTCATGCGCGGCATAGCCCTTCACGCTGTCGACCAGATTGAGCACCAGATCGGAGCGGCGCTTGAGTTGTACGTCAATGCCGCTCCAGCCTTCTCGCGCCATTTGCCGGGCGCGGACCAGACGGTTGAAAGCAATGGCGATGTAAAGCCCCAACGCGGCGGCGATGAGCGGTGCAATCCAGTTTGACATGATGCTTGGTCGCGCCCCCCGGTCAGAAGGTTCGACTATAGCCGCAGCGCTGCCCAGGCTGCAAAAAAGCAAAACGGCCGGCTGCTCGTTGGCAACCGGCCGTGTTGGCCTATTCCTGTTATCGACCGCGACCCCGACCGCTCCCTGATGGGCGGTTCTTCTCTCGTTGGCGGGTATTTATAGAAGGCTCAGACAATCCTCGTTCGGCTTGCCGTCGCGCATGACGCGGACATGCACCAGCCGTCCAGTATCCTTGATCTTGCGCGCCACCGTCACCGCGGCGGTGAATGCCTGCATCTGTGAACGGAAGCGGCCGTACTCGGCCTGCTGACAACGCACGATCCACTGCCCGCTGTCAGGGACGATGTCGAAATAAGTTTGAATGATCTTGTCCCCCTCTTGTCTTGCATTTCGCTGAGGTAAGCGCAGGGGGGCATTCCACGTTCCGGGTGTGAATTGGGTATGGTGAAGGGAGGGTTAAGGATGTCGCAGCGACGCGACGCGCGCTAGTCTCTCCCTCACTTGGACGGGCTTTCTTTTCCCCTCCCCCCTCTTGCGGTGGGGAGGGGTCAGGGGTGGGGGGAGCTCCACGCTCAGACATCGCCGCGAAGATAACCTCGCAAACGCCTTCAATATTCGTCAGGACATCGTTGTTCCAGAATCTGAGAACGCGATAGCCATTCGACTTCAGATACGCCGTCCGTGATGCGTCAGCTTGTATGTGGGGCTCTTCATTATGCTGACCGCCGTCCACCTCGATGATGAGTTTGCATTGATGGCAGGCGAAGTCCGCAAAGAACGGACCGATAGTGGCTTGTCGGCGAAAGTGGCTTTCCTCAAGGGGCAGCGTTCGAAGATATCGCCAGAGCTTTCGCTCAGCATCGGTCATATCGCGCCGTAACCGGCGCGCGCCGGGCACTCTTTGATCGCGTGGGCGCGTTGACCGCTGCATCCCCCCACCCCCGACCCCTCCCCACCACTCGCTTCGCTCGTGGAGGGAGGGGAGAAAAAAGCGCCTACGCCCCTACCCCGCCCGCTTCGGTCTTCAGCCAGGCCGCGCCGCAGGCTTTGGCCAGTTCGCGGACGCGCAGGATATAGCTCTGGCGTTCGGTGACGGAGATGACGCCGCGGGCATCGAGCAGATTGAAAACGTGGCTCGCCTTGATGCACTGGTCATAGGCCGGCAGCGCCATCAGATGCTGTGACTGGTCGGACGAATAGCCGGCGGCGAGATATTTCTGGCAGGCTTCCTCGGCCATGGTGAACTGCTTGAACAGCATGTCCGCGTCGGAATGTTCGAAATTGTGCCGCGAGTATTCCTTCTCGGCCTGCAGGAAGACGTCGCCGTAGGTGACTTTCTTGTCGTCGTCACGGCCGTTGAAGTTGAGGTCGTAAACGCGGTCGACGCCCTGCACATACATGGCGAGGCGCTCGAGGCCGTAAGTGAGTTCGCCAGCAACCGGTGCGCATTCGACACCGGCGACCTGCTGAAAATAAGTGAACTGCGACACTTCCATGCCGTCGCACCAACACTCCCAGCCGAGACCCCAGGCCCCTAACGTCGGGCTTTCCCAGTCGTCCTCGACAAAGCGAATGTCGTGCAACGCTGAGTCGATGCCGATGACTTTCAGCGAGTCGAGATAAAGCTGCTGCAAATCCGGCGGCGACGGCTTCAGGATCACCTGGAACTGATAGTAGTGCTGCAAGCGGTTCGGGTTCTCGCCATAGCGGCCATCCTTCGGACGGCGCGACGGCTGCACGTAAGCCGCGTTCCACGGCTTCGGCCCGAGCGCGCGCAAGGTGGTCGCCGGATGAAACGTGCCGGCGCCGACTTCCATGTCATAGGGCTGCAGGATGACGCAGCCATATTCCGCCCAGTACTGCTGCAAGGCGAGGATCAGGCCTTGAAACGATTTGGTCGGATCGAGATTAGCTTGCGCGGTCATGGTGAACACTTTGCTGCCAGCGCGAGCCGGCTATCTATCTGATTTTAAAGGCGTCTCAAAACGCGCGGACCCTATCGGCGGCCCTGAATCCGGTCAAGTCGCTCGAGCTTTACCTAATTCTTTTAAAGGTTTTTGAACCTGCGCCCATAGGTTCGCGACCCATAAAGCGCAGGGGGCTGCGCCCCAGTGTTTTATCGAGGAAGTGGGCGATGTTGACGTTTCAGCTTGTTGGAATGGGTTTCATGGCGCTGTTTTTCGGCGCACTTGTCTCGGGCAATCCGATGACCGGCCGCAACTAGGCGGCTCTCCGAAAGAACTAGGGCCGGTATTCGCCGGTGTGCGGATCGCGGCGCAGCGTCGGGCGCTTGGCGCGGTCGGTCACCCGCACGCGGACGCGGCGTTGCTCGAGTTCGTCGTTGATGCGGCGTGCTTCCTTGACCACCCAGGTCACGACCATGGCGCCGCCGAGGCTCACGAGCGACCACTTCACCAAAGGTGTCAGCAGAAATGCGGGCATGTCGGCTCCATGTTCAAAACGAACGTGTGAAGGCTGAGGGCCAATCGCGGCGATTTCACGGCTACAGCCCGTAACGCGACCAATGGGCGCGGTCTTCCAGCGCGCCGATCAGATCCTCGGCCAGGCCCTGCCGGTCGCCGAGCTGCTCGATGACGCTGAGTCCCGGAATGCGGCGGGCGAAGAAGCCCTTGGCCGCCGAGATCACCGGCATCTTCACCTTGTCGCCGAAGCGCGCGCGTAGCGTCGAGCGCAGATCGCCGAGGCGGTCGGCGAGCCCCAGTTCGATCGCCGCATCGGCAATCCAGAATTCACCGGAGAACAGCGTCTCGTCCGGGCCCTTCAACTTCGTGGCGCGGCGCTCCTTCACCAAAGCGATGAAGTGGTCGTGCATGTCCTTCTGCAACGCCTTGATGCGCTTCACGTCCTCGGGATTTTCCGGCGAAAACGGATCGAGCATCACCTTGCGCTCGCCGGACGTATAGATGCGGCGCTCGACGCCGATCTTGTCGAGCAGCTTCGGGAAACCGAACGATCCGCCAACCACGCCGATCGAGCCGACGATTGAATAATGGTCGCAGATGATCTCGTCAGCGGCGCAGGCAATCATGTAGCCGCCGGACGCACCGACATCCTCGATAAAGGCCAGCACCGGAATCTTCTTTTCCGCCGACAGCTGACGGATGCGGTTGAAGATCAGATGCGACTGCGTCGGCGAGCCGCCGGGTGAGTTGATAACCAGCGCGACGGCGCGCGCCTTGCGCACCGAGAAGGCGCGCTCGAGCGTGCGCGCGGTCGACGCCAGGGTCATGCCGGGGCGCAGCGGCGACGAGCCGCCAATGACGCCGGACAGGCGGACCACAGGGACCACCGGGACATCGGCGCGGAAGCGCGCCGGCAGCAGAGGCCTGAGGAAATGACCAATCTGTCGCAGGAAACCGGAGGGCGATTCAGGCGTTGCTTCGTTGATGCTCATGAAGACCACTAAGGCAGTCCGAAGTGAATAGTCAAAGCAACGAAACCCTCACAGAACTGTGATGGCCGCGCTGCACCAAATGACACGAGTTCGCCGCCGGAACCTTGGAAATTGTACGTTCTTTAACTATGGAATGTTTATTGCAGTGCAATACCGCCGTAAAACACGCCGGACGTGCGTTGTGTACTGCTTGAGACGAGGGACGAAGCCATGGACCCGAAACTGACCATTCTTTTCATGCTGATTGCCTGCATTATTGGGCTGTCGCACGTCAGTGAGAATTCCCTTGGCCGCACCGGTCAGCGCTTGCGCGACATGATGCCGGGACGCCGCCGCTAGACGGCGCGCCCCTGCCCGTAAAACAGGCAATTCCTCTAAACCTCGCCTAAAAATTGCCGCTCAGACACTGGCGATCGGCAAGGTCTCTCCGCCCCGCAGCACCGCTTCCGCCGCGGCCGAGGGTTTTCCGTTCACATCGTTGAGCGTCAGGCCCGGATAGTCGCGCAACGCTCCCTGCCCGCCTTTCTGTGCTCGCACCAGCACCCGAATCGGCGATGCGCCGGGCCGTGGCAGCACCGGCATGACCGCGACCGCGCCAAAGCCGGCCTGTAGCGCCGCCAGCACGTCGCCGAAAGCATCGGCGCGCCAGATCATGGCCAGCGTGCCCTGCGGCTTCAACAGGAAGGCGGCAGTGGCAATCCAACGCTTCAGCAGGTTCGGCCCGGCCGCATGCGCCAGGCGGCGGCGCGGGTCGGGAGAGACCTTCTGCTTGCTCGCATCGTTGAAGGGCGGGTTCATGAGCACGCGGTCAATGCTGCCAGCGGCCAGGCCAAAGCGGCCAAGCGCGGCAGTGTCCTCGGCGTCGCAGGTGACCGCCCTCACCCGTTCGCCCATCATATTGGTCAGCGCATTGCTGGCGGCAAGAGCGGCCAGCGAAGGGTCGATCTCCACCATCGTTACGCGCAGGCCGGGCACGCGCACCGCCAGCGCCAATCCGGCGCCGCCGACGCCGGCGCCGAGATCGACCGCATGTTCCCCCGCCGTTGCCGCCGTTGCTGCCGCCAGCAAAATGGCGTCGTGCCCGACGCGATGGCCGCGCCGCGGCTGGCGCAGCATCAGTCGGCCGCCCAGCACGGCGTCTTCAGTGGTGTCCGGGTCGAGATCAGCGCTCATCAGGCCGCAGCTCATGCCCCAGTTCAGCGTCGGTGAGAATCTCACGCGCGGCAGCGATGTCGTCTTCCGCAACCATGATGCGGCGCGGCAGCGCGCCGGCCGAACCTTCCAGCACGCTCATGTTCTGGTCGAAAACCAGATGCTTGATGCCGGCGCCATCGAGCAAGGCGCCGATGGCCGACACGAGGACGAAATCATTGGTGCGAACGAGTTCTCTCATATCAACATCACCGTTCGTCCCCGCGCAAGCGGGGACCCAGAGCCACAAAACAAGTTCTCAAGAAAGTAAGAAATGGATTCCCGCTTGCGCGGGAACGAACGGAGGGTGTGGCATCTGCACGGGAATTAGGGAAGCTCATGCCTTATCCCTTTCTGCGTTCTTCGCCGGGCGCGCGCAGCGCCAGATAAGCCAGCAGTTTCATCTCGCGGCGGCCCCGCGTCACCGTGTCGAGAACAAGCCCGACCGAGAATGACAGGAACGCCATCAGCATCAGGCCCATCGCCAGCACGGCGGTTGGTAAACGCGGCACGGTGTGTGTTTCGATATAAGTGATGACGATCGGCACGGCGAGGCCGACAGAGACAAGCGCCAGCAGCGAACCGAAGGCGCCGAAGAAAATCAGCGGCCGTTCGCTGCGGTACATTTGCAAAATGGTCCAGAGAATGCGGAAGCCATCGCTCCAGGTGCTCAGCTTCGACACCGAGCCTTCCGGCCGCGCATAATACGGCGTGTCGATTTCGGCGACCGGCAGGCCCAGTTCAAGCGCATGAATGACCAGCTCGGTTTCGATCTCAAAACCGCCGGACAGCATCGGGAATGATTTGACGAAGCGGCGCGAGAACACGCGATAGCCGGATAGCATGTCATTGACGCTGGAGCCGAACATTGATGCAACCGACGATGTCAGCAGCCAGTTGCCGGTGCGGTGGCCGGCCCGGTAAGCGGCGACCTCCTGGTCGATGCGGTTACCGACCACCATGTCGAGCCGGTCATGCAGCAGCTTCTCGACCATGCCCGGCGCGCTTGGCGCGTCATAGGTAGCGTCGCCATCGACCAGCACGTAGATGTCGGCGTCGATATCGGTGAACATGCGGCGGACAACGAAGCCCTTGCCCTGGCGATGCTCCTCGAAGACTTCGGCGCCGGCGGCGCGCGCCACGGCCACCGTGTTATCGGTCGAATTATTGTCGAACACGAAAATGGTGGCGGACGGCAGGGCGGCCTTGAAATCGCCGATCACCTTTGCGACAGCGACCTCCTCATTGTAGCAAGGGATCAGCACCGCGATCGTGTAACTATCCAGGCTTCTCACCGGCACGTCCCCGTCCTAAAATTCGTTACTCTGGGTTGCATAACACCATCGTGTAGTAGACATGCAACTCTCTACTAGGTCCCCTTGCCGCTTTAACATAGCGTTTCTATGCTCGGTCTGTCGCTGAGCTTTAAGGAGTGCGTTTTGGCCGTCGTTGTCCCGTTTGAAACTCCGCATTCCGCCTCGATCGAGCGGCTGACCCGGCTGTGCGCCTCCGACATGGAGCGCGTCAATGCCATGATCCTGTCGCGCACGGGTTCCGATGTGACCATGATCCCGGAAGTGGCGAACCACCTGATCTCGTCCGGCGGCAAGCGGCTGCGGCCGATGCTGACTTTGGCGATGGCGCGGCTGTCCGGCTACGCGGGCGACGGCCACGTCAAGCTGTCGGCCTCGGTCGAGTTCATGCACACGGCGACCTTGCTGCACGACGACGTTGTCGACCAGAGCGACATGCGGCGCGGCAAGCAGGCGGCGCGCATGCTGTGGGGCAATGAGGCGAGCGTGTTGGTCGGCGACTTCCTGCTCGGCCAGGCCTTCAAGATGATGGTCGAGGTCGGCAGTTTGCAGGCGCTCGACATTCTGTCATCCGCCGCGGCTGTCATCGCCGAAGGCGAAGTCATGCAGTTGGGCGCCGCCAAGAACACGGCGACCAATGAAGACGAATATCTGGCGGTGATCCGCGCCAAGACGGCGGAGCTGTTCGCCGCTGCGTGCGAAGTCGGCCCGGTGCTTGCGGCTAAGGATAAATCGGAAATCGCCGCGTGCCGGTCCTACGGCATGAATCTCGGCATTGCGTTTCAGCTGATCGATGACGCGCTCGATTACGGCGGCAAGTCGGCCAAGCTCGGCAAGAATGTCGGCGACGATTTCCGCGAGGGCAAGATCACGCTGCCCGTGGTGCTGTCATTCCGGCGCGGCTCGGATTCGGAGCGCGCCTTCTGGAACAGGACGCTCGGCAAGGGCGAGGTGCAGGACGGCGATTTCGAAACCGCGCAGAACCTGATGGTGAAGCATCACGCCATCGAGGACACGGTCGGCCGCGCCAGGCACTATGGCGCGATGGCCACCGATGCGCTGGCGCTAGCGCCGGATTCGGAGATCAAGACCGCGCTGGAAGAGACCGTCGCGTTCTGTATCTCGCGGGCGTATTAGTTACCGATACTGCGTGTAGCCGGTGTTCGGGTCGCGGCGCAAAGCGGCGCGGACATTCGGGTCGGGATCCTGGCCAATATAGTCACTGCCCTGGAAAACCGCCGGCGCGCAGCCATTCGGCTGCGGCTTGCCGTTGAACCAGACACCGCGCCATGAGAACGGCGCCGGGCTGTCGGCGCAGACGATGCGCTGCGCCTTGTAGCGCTGCTTTTTGCGCGAGGCGGCGTCGGCCGGGTCGGCGCTCACAAGTCCCGCAAGAGCCAGGCCTGAGAGCCCGAGTAGCAGCCAGCGCATGTTCATGGTCGTCTCCTGATCATTACGTAGGGACATTTGCGCCCCATAGCGGGCGAATTCAAGTGGCAGCGCCGAAAGCTGTCGCCCTCACCCACCAGTCCTTATGCGCGACGGCGATGGTCGAGGCCGCCGCCCCGGCCTCCTCCGCTGTCGCGAACAACGCAAAGCAGGTCGATCCGGATCCCGACATGCGCGCGAGCCGCGCGCCCGGCTGGGCGTGTAAAGTTTTAAGCACCGCGGCAACCACCGGTGCGCAGGCGATTGCCGCCTCGGTCAGATCATTGCCATTGGCTTTGAGGAAATCGATGAAGGGGGTGAGTTCGCGCGGCACCGCTTGCGGCGCCAACGCGTGCATCTGCTGGCCGCCTTTGTAGTGGGCGAAGACATCGCGCGTCGCCAAAGGCACGCCAGGATTGACCAGCACCGCATGCAGCGGCGGCAAGTGAAGCGGCGGCGACAGCCGCTCGCCGACGCCGGTCATGATGCAGGGCTTTGACGAGACGCAGACCGGCACATCGGCGCCGGTGCGCAAGGCCGCGAGCATCAGCCGCGCATCGTCGGCGGAGATGTCATTGGCGCGCGCCAAAAGACGCAACGCGGCGGCGGCATCGGCCGAACCGCCGCCAATGCCGGCCGCGACCGGCAATTGCTTGTCGAGCGTGAAGCGGCCGGTTTTGAGATTGGGGAAATTCTCGCCGATCGCACGCGCCGCTTTCAGCACCAGATTGTCAGCGGCCGCGCCGCTGGCGCCGGCGTAGGGACCGGTGACGTCGATCGAGAAATCCGCGCCGGGCTCAAAGCTCAGCGTATCGGCGAGACTGGCGAACACGACCAAGCTTTCGAGATCGTGATAGCCGTCGGCGCGGCGTCCGAGCACGCGCAAAGTGAGATTGATCTTGGCGTGAGCCTTGTCGACGAGCGCCGCCGACACTTAGCCGCCGTTGGGCTTCACAGCCGGCTTTTCGCCGGCTTTCGCCTGCGACGACGTTTCTTCCGGCAAGCCCTTCTCGAGCTTTTGCAGAATCTTCGGCAATTCTTCCGCCTCAGGCTTCAGGTCGCGCGCATGCGCCCATTGGAAGTTGGCTTCCAGCGTGCGCCCGACACGGAAGTAAGCGTCACCAAGATGATCGTTGATGGTCGGATCTTCCGGCTTCAATTCGATGGCCCGTTCAAGCTGCTTGGTCGCGTCTTCGTAATTGCCGAGGCGATAATAAGCCCAGCCGAGCGAGTCGACGATGTAGCCATCATCCGGACGCTGCTGCACGGCCTTCTTGATCATGGCCATGCCGTCGTCGAGATTGATGCCCTGATCGATCCACGAATAGCCGAGATAGTTGAGCACGTGCGGCTGGTCGGGGAACAGCTCAAGCGCCTTCTTCAGATCGACTTCAGCCTTCGCCCACTGCTTCGATCGCTCGTAGCAAATGCCGCGGAAGTAATAGCCGACCCAATTGGCCTTCTCCGGCTTGCCGACGAGATCGATCGCCTTCGTATAAGTGTCGGCGCATTCGGCGAACTTCTTGTGGCCGCGCTGGATGTTGCCGAGCGCGGTGACCGCCTCGAGATCCTTCGGGTCCTGCGCGATGATGCCAATGAGCTGCTTCTCGGCTTCCTCGCCGCGCTCAAGCGCATCGAGATTGGCGGCCATCTGGATCGCGGCGTTACGATGCAGCGGCGAGTTGGCCGGAATGCGCTGGTAAACGGCGAGCGCCATTTCCGGCTTCTTCAACGACTCGTAAAGATCGGCGAGCGACAACAGCGCCAGCGCGTGGTTCGGCGCGAGATGCAGCGACAGTTGCAGGTAAACCAGACCGAGATCTTCACCACCGCGGCGGCCAAGCGATGCGCCGAGGCCGTACAGCGACTCGGCAGCGCCAGCCTGTGCATTGGCGACCAGGTTCGGCAGCTTCTCGCCGGCCTTGATCTTCGTCATCGCCTGCACGACGAGCGGATGGCGCGGCAGCACCTTGTCGAAAGCCTCGAAAACGGCGAGCGCTTCGGCCTGCGGCTTGTTGCGCGACAGCCAGCTGCCATAGGCCTCGACAACGCGCAGCGCCGACGAGTCGAGCTTGTAGGCGCGCTCGAGGCGCTTACCGGCTTCAACCTTGTTGCCGGCGAATTCGAGAATCATGCCGGCATGCAGTTCCTTGAAGATGCCGTACCAGTCCGGACCAGTCAGCTTGTCGATCGCGGCCACCGCGCCCTTGCTGTCGCCGGCGCCGGTCATGCTCCAGGCGGTGAGCAGCGTGGCGGTGAGATCCGTGATCGGGCCACGGATCGATTGCGACAGCTCCTTGCGCGCAACCGGATACTTGGCCTGCTTGATGGCGTTGACGCCGAGCACGAGGTGAGCGACGCGGTCCGACTTGTCGGCAGCGGCGACAGGCTCAGCGAGCTTCACGGCTTCGTCGATATTACCGCCGACGAGGAAGGAGAGGAAAGCGCGGTCGAGCAGTTCGCCGTTCTTCGGGTCGCGGCGCAAGGCGTTGCGGTAATAGGCCGCGGCCGAGGCGGCGTCGCGCTGCTGGCCGGCATGGCGGGCGGCGAGATAGCTGCCGGATGCGGTGAGGCCGGACAGTTCCAGCGCCGTCGGCGTGCGGTCATTGGCGGGCGCCGATTGCGCGGTGGCGGAGGCCGGGGCCGCGGCTAGAAAAGCGGCAACCGCGGTGCCGGCGGCCAAAGACCGGACCATGCACCGGAACAAGCTCGAAGAGGTCACTGGCAATGCTCCAATGCAGCGGTGCGCAAAGCAAAGCGCGAACCACCAAGGTTTGATCCAGAATGGCCTTTTTGCGCCGCTCCCGCAAGAACGGCGGCCAAAACGGCGGTCACGAACCGGCACCTGACAGATTGAAGGGCTTGATGTGGCCGTATCGTGGCCGCGCGCATCACATTCCTGAGTAGTTCGGCCCGCCGGAGCCTTCCGGTGGCACCCAGGTGATGTTCTGATTCGGGTCCTTGATGTCGCAGGTTTTGCAGTGGACGCAGTTCTGCGCGTTGATGACGAATTTCGGGTCGCCATCGGCCTGCTCCACCCACTCATAGACACCGGCCGGGCAATAGCGCGCCGAGGGTCCGGCGAAGACGTCATGCTCGGACGATTTCTGCAAGGCCATGTCATGCACCTTGAGATGCGGCGGCTGGTCTTCCTCGTGATTGGTGTTGGACAGGAATACCGATGACAGTTTGTCGAACGTCAGTTTGCCATCGGGCTTCGGATATTTGATCGGCGTGCATTCGGCGGCTGGCTTCAGCGTGGCGTAATCCGCCTTGCCGTGCGCCTGCGTGCCGAACAGCGAGAAGCCGAACGTGTTGGTCCACATATCGAGACCGCCAAGTGCGATGCCGATCAGTGTGCCGAACTTCGACCACAGCGGCTTGGCGTTGCGCACGCGGTACAGATCCTTGCCGATCGCGGAGTCTTTCCAGCCGGCTTCATAGTCGGTGAGTTCATCGTGCGAGCGGCCGGCGGAAAGTGCGGCATGTGCGGCCTCAGCGGCCTGCATGCCGGACAGCATCGCGTTGTGCGAACCCTTGATGCGCGGAACGTTGACGAAGCCGGCATCGCAGCCGATCAGCGCACCGCCAGCGAAGGTCAGCTTCGGCACCGACTGATAGCCGCCTTCGGAAATGGCGCGCGCGCCGTAGGACAGGCGCTTGCCGCCTTCAAACGTGTCGCGCACCAAAGGATGCGTCTTGAAGCGCTGGAATTCCTCGAACGGCGCAATGTACGGATTGCTGTAATTGAGATGCAGCACGAAGCCGACCGACACCAGATTGTCGTCGAGGTGATACAGGAACGAACCGCCGCCGGTGGAATTGTCCAGCGGCCAGCCGAACGAATGCTGCACCAGGCCTTTTTTATGCTTCGACGGATCGACCTGCCAAAGCTCTTTCAGGCCGATGCCGAATTTCTGCGGCTCGCGGCCTTCATCGAGCTTGAACTTGGCGACCAACTGCTTGCCGAGATTGCCGCGCGCGCCTTCAGCGAACAGCGTGTACTTGGCATGCAATTCCATGCCGCGCGTGTAGGACGCGTTCGGCTCACCGCTTTTGCCGATGCCCATGTCGCCGGTGGCGACGCCTCGCACGCTGCCGGCTTCGTTGTAGAGAACTTCGGCCGCGGCAAAGCCTGGATAGATTTCGACGCCGAGCGCCTCGGCCTTGGTGCCGAGCCAGCGGCAGACATTTCCGAGCGAGACAACGAAATTGCCGTGATTGCTCATCAGCGGCGGCATCATGAAATTCGGCAGGCGGATGCCGCTGCTCTCACTCAAGAAATAGAAGCGGTCGTCGGTGACCTGCGTCTTGATCGGCGTGTCTTCGCCGCGCCATTCCGGCAGCAGCTTGTCGAGACCTGACGGATCGATGACCGCGCCGGACAGGATATGGGCGCCGACTTCGGAACCCTTTTCCACCACCACCACGGAAACGTCCGGATTGAGCTGTTTCAGCCGGATGGCCGCAGCGAGCCCGGCGGGGCCTGCGCCGACAACAACAACATCAAATTCCATAGCTTCGCGGGCTGGCAGGTCCGTCATACTGGATTATCTCCGGAATCTTATAATCGTTCCATTTTCCACGTTTGGGCAGCGCGGGCAATCGCGCAAGGCCGATATTCTCTGTGCTAGGATGCTGCCATGACGCCTGCGCCTGAAATGACAGCCCGCGAATTGCTCGACTTCTACCTGGAAGCCGGTGTCGATGCGCTTGTCGGCGAGGAAGCGGTGGACCGGTTTGCGGCGGTCGATCAGCCGGCACCTGCCGCCCGCGCCTCACTGCCTGCAGCGGCAAAGGCTGACATGGTGCGCCCGGCGCCTACGCTGCAGCCGGCCGCGCCGCAAGCACCGGACGAAGCGATCATGGCCGCGCGCGAGGCTGCGCGCACGGCGGCGTCGCTCGACGAGTTGCGCGCCATACTGGAAAAATTCGAAGGCTGCGCGCTGAAGGGCTCGGCGACGCGCATGGTGTTTGCCGATGGCAATCCGGCCGCCAAGGTGATGCTTGTCGGCGAAGCGCCCGGCCGCGACGAGGACATTGAAGGCCTGCCCTTCGTCGGCCGCTCCGGCAAATTGCTCGACCGCATGCTGGCGGCGATCGGCCTCGACCGCACCTCGGTCTACATCGCCAATGTCGTGCCGTGGCGGCCGCCGGGCAACCGCACGCCGACGCCGCAGGAGACGCAAATCTGTCTGCCGTTCATAACGCGGCAGATCGAACTGGCCGACCCGGACATTCTGGTCTGCCTTGGCGGGCCGTCGGCGCAGACCTTGCTCAACATCAAAGACGGCATCACCAAAACGCGCGGCCGCTGGTTTACCTTCAATTCAGGCAAACGCGATATACGAGCCATACCGACATTCCACCCGGCCTTCCTGCTGCGCAGCCCGCTGCAGAAGCGTTTCGCCTGGCGGGATATGCTCAGTGTGAAGAAGGCACTTTCTGAATGATGCGTCTTGTTGCTCTTGCCGCCGCCTGCTGCATTGCCCTGACCGGCGTTTCGGCAGCGGAGACGCCGGCGAAGAAGAAAGCCGAGCCGAAGCTGAATGCCGACGCGCTGCGCATTCCGGACAGCATCCACAACACCCGCGCACGGGAGATTGACCGCTCCGGCAAGGCGCTGCCGCCGCCAAGCGCGCCGAACAAGGTCGATATCGGCAAATACGATCTGGAATTCCGCGCCAAGAGCTCGAGCGAGATCAATCCGCGCACCGGCTATGACAGCGGCGAGAAGGCCAACCTTGCGAACACAGCCATTGGACGCAAAGGCGAGTCGGGCGTGCCGAATTATTTCGGGCTCAAGCTGAGCACACCAACCGACTAACGATAGGCGACGAGCACCGCGCCAACCGCGATCAGCGCGACGCCGAGCCAGTTCGGCGTGCTGAGGCGTTCACCGAGAAACACCACACCAAACAGCGCCACCAGCACGACCGACAATTTGTCGATCGGCGCCACCTGCGCCGCCTGCCCGAGCTTCAGCGCGCGGAAGTAACAGATCCACGACGCGCCGGTAGCAAGGCCCGACAACACCAGAAACAAATAGGTGCGGCCCGAGATTTCGACGGGCGACTGGAATTGCCCGGTGGCGAGCAGGATGAAGGCGAGCGTCACAAGAATGACGATGGTGCGGATGAAAGTGGCGAAGTCGGAATTGATGTTTTCAATGCCAACCTTGGCGAAGATCGCGGTCAGCGCAGCGAACAGCGCCGACAGAACGGCCCACATTTGCCATGACGACCACAGGCTCATTGCGGCGGCCTCAGCACCGACCAGCCAAGCCGCACCGGCGGCAGGCGGCCTTGCACCGTGCGCGAGAAGGCGCGCGGCAATTCCGGCACCATCATTGGAAACTGGGTCTTCAATGTCGCCGGTGGCTGGCCGCTGGCCTCCGCCGGCCAAACCAGCACCGCGCCTTGCGCCGCGACATCATCGACGCTGATCCACGGACTGCGCTGTGGCGCCCAGGCGAAGAACACGCGCGGCCGGTCCGGCGCCATCATGGCAACGAGCGGCACGAGGCGTTCGTCGCCGGTGATGGTGGTCGGCTGCTTGCCGGTGCGGCGCTGATAATTCTCGGTCAGGAATTGCGCTTCGGCTTTCGCCGGCTGGGCAATGCGCAGATCGCGGCCGGCAAGCCATGGCAGCAGCGCCAGCGATGAGGCAGCGAGCAAAGGCGGCGCGACGAGAAGCAGCAGCCATGACGAGGACACGAGGCGTTCGCGATAGAGATGCACACGGTCGCCGGTGGCGACGATGACGGCAAGGCCCGACAGCAGGATCAACGGCGCCAGCGAGCCAAGCGCGCCGATCGGCCATAGCGTGCCAGTGGCAAAACCGATGGCCAGCGCGCAAGCGGCCGGCGCGATGGCGAAGAAGTAGACGTAATAGCGCGCCAGCGATTCCGCCGGCGGCCGGTCGATCTCCGGCGCGCGTTCGCGGCGCTGCCGCGGCCAGCCGCTGGCAAGAGCCGCAAGCAAGACGAGGCCGAGATGGCTGGCGAGCAACAGCGCGCCAAGGCGCATGCCGGGCGACAACCGGCCGCCGGTAACGATGCTTTCCCTGAACGCCGCCATGACCAGTTCGCGCTCGGCGTAAAGCCAGGCTGCATGCGGCGCGATGGCGAAGAAGAACAGCACCAGCGCGAGCCATGGTTCGATATCGGCGAGCGCGCGGCGGCCGCGCGTTGTGGCCAGCGTGAAGACGCCGAGCAGCACGAGCAAGATGACGCCGGCATAGCTGGTCAAGAGAAGCAGGCCGCAGTCGAGAGCCAGCAGGAACCAGGCGCCGCGCTGGAACAGGCCGACGGCGCGCCAGTAATGAAGGAGTGCGAGGGCCCATAGAGGCGCGGCCAGCACCGCCGGGCCGAACTCCGGCGATGGCACGGTGAAGGCGGCGATGCCGACCATCAGCAAGATGCCGAGCACGGCGTGACGCGTGCCGACCACGGCGCGGCCGAGCGTGAACACCGCCCATAAAGCCGTGACGATGCAGATCTGCGACAAAGCATAGAGGCCGAGCATGCCGCCAAAGCGGAAGGCGATCTCGCCGAGCCAGAAGGCGAGCGGCGGCCCGAGATAGGAGCCAAGCACGAATTCACGGCCAATGGCGAGCAGCAGCGGCACATCACCGGGCGGCGCACTGTAAAAAAGCGCCGGGATCAGCGTCCACAGCACGCCCTGCGTCAGCGCGACGACCCAGAACGCCGATGCCGGACGGCCGCGCAGGAATTCGATGATCAGGGAGACGTGATGCATTGAGCCCGCAGCAATAAAGAACGGCAGCTACGCTGGCAACATTTCCGCGAGAACATCGTTCGGGGCCATCCCGGTTTCAGCCTGCATGGCCGCGAACTGGGCCGCCACCGGGGCGAAGTGCTTGCGATGATGCGGCGTCGGGCCGAGGCGCTTGATCGCGTCCCGATGTTCCGGCACCGCGTAGCCCATATGGCGCTCGAAGCCATAGCCCGGGTAAGCGAGGCCGATGCGCGCCATCAGCCGGTCGCGCGTCACCTTGGCGATGATCGACGCCGCCGCGACCGACAGCACCAGCGCATCGCCCGACACCACCGCCTCGCAATCGCAGCCGCAATCGATCTTCATGTTGCCGTCGACGAAGACCATCTTCGGCTTCACCGGCAGCGCCTTGACCGCGCGCGTCAGCGCCCAGAGCGACGCGCGCAGAATGTTGATACGGTCGATGCGCTCGACAGAACCGAAGGCGACCGAGACCTGCGCGGTGGCGACGATCTTCTCGTACAGGGCCTCACGCGCTTCCATGTCGAGCTTTTTCGAATCATTGAGGCCGCGCGGAATGCGCGCCGGATCGAGAATGACCGCGGCGGCAACCACGGGACCGGCGAGCGGTCCCCTGCCCGCTTCATCGCACCCGGCGACCGGGAAGATGCCGGAATTGAGCACGCGGCGCTCGCGGCGGAAGCTCGGGCGCACGATGGCGGCTTTCAGCGCCAGGCGTTTGGCCTTCGCTTTTTCTCGGGCCACGGCTTTCGCTTTGGCGATCTGTGCTTTTGATTTCGGCGTGCTGGCCATGGCTGAAGCGTTCGCGCGCGGCGGCCCGGCTGTCAATCGCAACCTGCCCGTCCTTGTCGCTATCCACATATTGGCCTAATTGAAGAGCAGCGCCGAAAAAGCGCCGCGCCAATGAGCGCGAAAAGAATCAGGGAGTGGACGATGCGCGGTCTCAAACTTGCGGCACTGCTCCTTGCCACGCTCGCCAGCGGCAGCGCCTCGGCGCAAACTTATCCCGCCAGCAAAATCACCTTGATCGTCGCCTTCGCACCCGGTGGTGTCGCCGACACGGTCGCGCGCTTCATCGGTCAGGGATTGAGCGAACGGCTGAAACAGAATGTTGTCGTTGAAAATCGCGGCGGCGCCGGTGGCAATATTGCCGGCGTTGCGGTCGCCGCGGCGGCGCCGGACGGCTACACCTTGCTGGTGACGACCACCGCGGTGGCCATCAACGAGACCTTGCGCGAGACCAAGCAGTTCGCGGCGAGCGATCTCACAACTGTCGCTATCTCTGCATCGAGTCCGGAAGTGCTGGTGACCAGCCCGAGCAACCCGGCCAACAACCTCGCTGATCTCATCAAGGCGGCGCAGGAAAAGCCGATCAATTTCGGCTCGGCCGGCGTCGGCAGTGGCTCGCACATCCAGGCTGAATATTTCTTCAAGATCGCGACCAAGGCGCCGGCAACGCATATTCCGTTTCAGGGCGGCGCGCCGGCGATGACTGCGGTGATGGGCAACCAGATCGACGTCTGGGCGACGACATTGGGTGGCGGCGCGGCGGCGCAGATCGCAGCGGGCAAACTGAAAGGCCTCGCCGTTGCCGACAGCAAGCGCGCCAGCGTTATTCCGAATGTCGCGACTTTCGCCGAGCAAGGCTTCGGCAATTATGTGGCGACGTCTTGGGTCGGCGTGTTTGCCCCGGCAAAGACCGATCCGAAGATCGTCGCGACGCTGAACGAAGCCATCAATGCAACGATTAATTCGGCTGAGGTACGAGACAAGCTGACCGCCATCGGCTTCGACCCGATCATCGGCACGCCGTCGGAGGCGGACGCCATGTTCAAGGCGGAAACCGATAAATGGGGAAAGATGGTAAAGGCGCTCGGCGTCACTGTGAAATAACGCGGGGTCCTACTCCGGCATCAGCAGCCGGCCATCGTCGCTGAGCGGCATGTCGGGATTGTAGGCGACTTCCCAGAGATGGCCGTCGGGGTCGAAGAAATAGGCCGTATAGCCGCCCCAGAAAACATCGCCCGCCGCTTTCTGCACCGTAGCGCCGGCGCGATAGGCCCGGTCCACCGCGGCATCGACCTCGTCCTTTGAGCGGCAATTCCACGCAAGCGACACGCCGCGAAACGCCGGCGACAAATCCTTGAACGAGATACCGGCATCCTTAGCGAGATCGGTCGACGGCCAGACGGCAATGGCGCAGGCGCCGGCCTTGAAGAAACCAACGCCTTCAGCAGAGGCCGAGCGGCGCTCGAAACCAAGCGCTTCATAAAACGCAATGGCGCGGTTCAAGTCGGACACGCCCAACGTCACCAAAGACAACACTGCCTGCGGCTCGGTCATGAGGCAAACAAACTCAGTTGCGCGTCATCCGGACGCGGATGGCGGAAATGTTCGGTGGTCAGCTTCACCTTGGCGGCGTTGATGCCGAGCCGCTCGCAGGCGACTTCAAAGCGACGGCCGATCAGCCAGGCATAAGGCCCGGTGCCCTTCATGCGCGTGCCCCACTCGGCATCGTAATCCTTGCCGCTGCGCATATCGCGGATCAGCTTGAACACATGGTTGGCCCTGTCGGGATAATTATTGACCAGCCATTCCTTGAACAGGTCGCGTACTTCCAGCGGCAGGCGCAGCAGCACATAGCCGGCTTCGCGCACGCCGGCAGCCTGCGCCCGGTCGAGAATGCGTTCGATCTCGCTGTCGTTCAGCGCCGGGATCACCGGTGCGATCATCACCGTGGTCGGCACGCCGGCCTGTGACAGGCGGCGCAAGGTCTCGAACCGCCGCATCGGCGTTGCCGCGCGCGGCTCCATCTTGCGCGCCAGCTCCGGGTCGAGCGTCGTGATCGACAAAGCCACCTTGGCGAGATTGCGCTCGGCCATGCGGGCGAGAATGTCGAGGTCGCGCAACACCAGCGCCGACTTCGTCACGATGCCGACCGGATGGCCCGCACGATCCAGCACTTCGAGAATGCGGCGCATCACCTTGTAGCGCTTTTCGATCGGCTGATACGGGTCGGTATTGGTGCCGATCGCAATCACCTTCGGCGAATAGTTTGCTGAAGCGAGCTCACGTTCCAGGAGGTCGGCTGCCTCCGGCTTGACGAATAGCTTTGATTCAAAATCGAGCCCGGGCGACAGGCCGAGATAGGCATGGGTCGGGCGCGCGAAGCAGTAGACGCAGCCGTGCTCGCAGCCGCGATAGGGATTGATCGAGCGGTCGAAGCCGATGTCCGGCGAGTCATTACGGGTGATGATCTTGCGGGTGGCGTCGACCTGCACCGTCGTCTTGAACGGCGGCAGTTCGTCGAGCGACTGCCAGCCATCGTCGAAGGCGACGCGGGCCAGCGGCTCATAGCGGCCAGAGGCGTTGGACTGCGCGCCACGACCCTTGCGGCGCTCATGGTCGACAACAACGCCGAGCAGGCCGGTCACGTCATCGACGCGGAGGCCCTTTTCGGAATTTGCGACACCCGCCGGCGCGGAGGGCAGCTCCTTGGCCCGGTCGGCAAAACTAGGCGACGCCAGCGGGTGTTTCAGGGCTGATGTGTTTGATCTAGCCATGGGCGTAACCTAGTGAGAGGACATGAACAAAACAAGAACAATTTTGCGTTCTTGCGAATTCGTGGCTCAACGGGCCGATCTCGTGGGGCGCTTTCGAAATCCCACATGATATGGTGGTAACCCTGTGTCCATGCCGGTAGTTCCATGATTAGCGTCGTCATCCCCACCCAAGAATCGGAGCGCCTGCTGGTGCCAACTTTGGCTGCGCTGGTGCCGGGGGCGATGACCGGGCTGCTCAGCGAAGTGGTAGTGATCGACGCCGGCTCGAAGGACGCCACCGAGGAGGTCGCGGATATTGCGGGCTGCCGGTTCATTCGGTCGGAAGCATCACTGGGCGTACGGCTGAAGCAGGCGGCTGTGAGCACGCGGACGCCGTGGCTGTTGTTCCTACGGCCCGGCTGTGTGCCGGAAACGGGCTGGATACAGGCGGCCGAGCGGTTTCTGGAAACGACCAGCCAGCTTGATGTCGCGGCGCGCGCGGCAGTGTTTCGCCCGCCCGGCGCGGCCGATTTGATGCGGCCCGCCTTCTCGGAAGTGACGGCGCTGTTGCGGGTAATGTTTGGCGGCGGCGCGAGGCCGGAACAGGGCCTGCTGATAGCACGGCGGTTTTACGATGCGCTTGGCGGGCATCCGGATGTCGCCGACCCGGAAGCGGCGATGTTGAGGAAGCTGGGGCGGCGACGGGTGGTGATGCTGGGCGCCGGGGCGAGGACGGTCGCCTGATCGTCGTCGACTTTGGTCGGCCTTGGCGTCGGCGGTTCGGCTTACCACCTGAGGGTTTGATCAACCTCAGTGAGACCGCCCACATGATTATCGATCTTTCCGGCAAACGCGCCGTTGTGACAGGCTCCACGCTCGGCATCGGCTTTGCCATCGCCAAAGGCCTTGCCGCTGCCGGCGCCAACGTCGTCATCAATGGCCGTAGCGACGCCTCGGTCAAGAAAGCGACGGACCGGCTGCTTGCTGAAGTGCCGAAGGCGAAAATCGAAGCGGTCGCCGCGGATCTCGCCACCGCGGCAGGCACCGGGAAATTTCTGGCGCAGGTGAAAGACACCGACATTCTCGTCAATAATCTCGGCATCTTCGAGCCGAAGCCATTCGAGGACATTCCGGACGAAGACTGGATGCGCTTCTTCGAGACCAATGTAATGAGCGGCATCCGCCTGTCTCGCGCCTATCTCGCCGGCATGCGCAAGAAGGATTGGGGCCGCATTGTTTTCGTCTCGTCGGAGTCCGGCCTGAACATTCCGGTCGAGATGGTTCACTACGGCATGACCAAGACAGCGCAGCTTGCGGTGTCGCGCGGTATTGCCGCGAGCGTTGCCGGCACCGGCATTACGGTGAATTCGGTGCTGCCCGGCCCGACCAGGTCGGAAGGCGTGATCGATTTCTTCGGCAAGCTGGCGAAGGAAGCCGGTCAGACCGACGTCGAGCTGGAGAAAGACTTCTTCACCAAGCACCGGCCGTCGTCGCTGATCCGCCGCCTCGCCTCTCCTGACGAAGTCGCCAATCTGGTTGTCTATGTCTGCTCGCAGCAGGCCTCGGGGACGACGGGTGCGGCGCTGCGTGTCGATGGCGGATTGGTCAGTACGATCGGCTAGCGCTTCTTGCGGCGGGCGGTTGACGGCCGCTTGGCCGGCTTGCTGGCGTGCCGCCATGCCATGTCGAGCGCAGCTTCCAATTCCGCCACGGTCAATTTGGCCAGAATGCCGGTGGTCCAACCCTGCCTGCCCCATGCGTTCTGGATGGCCGTAAAGGCATCCGGCGCAACAAGGCACTTCAACTCCTGCTCATCGGGCGAGAACTTGAAGTTGGCGGACTTCTCGTCGGCTGCGAGCGTTGCGTAGATGCGATCGACCTTGAAGGCGGCGCGATCGAAATGCGGTGCTTCGGTCGTCCCTTCGAGCGCGAGGGCCATGCGGCGGAATTGGGCGGCTGTGCTCATGTGAGATTGACTAGCCAAAATCCGGAAAAACTTCGATCCCCAAATCAATCTTAAGGCGAGCCATGCGGCTCAACTCTTGCCAAGGCATTGTCCAACCGATGTTAGCATCGCCGGCTAGATGCACGATAATCTCGGTGCTGCCACCCTCATCCGAAATGTCGCTCAAGAAATCTTTGTGCTTTTCCAGACTATCGACCAAGGCGCTGACTTCAGAAAAACAATCACGCTTTCCCTCGATTTTCTTGGACCAACCCCAGCGGCTATCCGGGTATAATCCGGGCAGAGCATTGCCCTTCGGCGTAAATCTGTTCGATCCGGCCTGGTGGGCCATCTGAGGGACCATCCCGAGCCGTTCGGATATCTTGTCAGGATTCATACTTGGATGCTTGATGAGCAGCCGCAGGACAAATCGCAGGGCCTTGTCTGACGGCTCAAAATTTTCAACCCCGTCAGATGTCGTCATCAGTCTCTTTCCAAGAACAACGCCTTAGATTTTCCATTAAAATCTAAGCCGTCGCGCCCTGCGCCTTCTCGCGCCGCATATGCTCATCCAGCCGCGGCAGAATCTCGACGAAATTGCACGGCCGGTAGCGATAATCGAGCTGGTGCACGAGGATGTCGTCCCACGCATCCTTGCAGGCGCCGGGCGAACCCGGGACGCAGAAGATGTAAGTCGCATTGGCGACGCCAGCGGTGGCGCGCGTCTGGATCGCCGAGGTGCCGATCTTCCGTTCGCTGACCAGCAGGAACATGGTGGCGAAGCCGTCCATGCGCTTCTCGAACAAAGGCTCTACCGCTTCCGGCGTGACGTCGCGGCCGGTAAAGCCAGTACCGCCGGTCGAAATGACAACGTCAATGAACTTGTCGTCGATCCACGCCTTCACCTTGGTGCGGATCGCCTCAACATCGTCTTTCACAATCGAGCGCTCCGCCACAACGTGACCGGCGGCGCGAATGCGCTCGACGAGCGTATTGCCGGATTTGTCGTCGGCCAGCTCGCGCGTGTCCGACACCGTCAGCACCGCAATTTTCAACGGTACGAATTGTCGGCTCTCGTCTATCCCGGGCATCACGCTACTCCTACAGCTGCGCGCCCTGGGCAAACGTATTGCAGGACGAGACCTTGCCGCTCTTGAAGCCGATATCGAACCAGCGTTGCCGCTGCGCCGCCGATCCGTGCGTGAACGAGTCCGGCACCACCGCGCGCCCGGCGCGCTTTTGCAACGTGTCATCGCCGATCGCTGCCGCGGTTTGCAAAGCAGCTTCGACATCGCCCGGCTCGACCGATTTCCAGCGCGCATTCGATTGGCTGGCCCAGATGCCGGCGAAGCAATCGGCCTGCAATTCGACCTGCACCTGAATGCGATTGGCCGCAGCCTTGCTGCCGGCCGACTGCTGCGCCTGGCGCGACTTGCTCAGGATGCCAAGCTGGTTCTGCACGTGATGCCCGACCTCATGCGCCAGCACATAGGCCTGTGCAAACTCGCACGCCTTGCCGCTGCAGCCGCGGAAGCGGCTTTCAATGTCGCGGAAGAATGAGGTGTCGATGTAGATGCGGCGGTCGTTCGGGCAGTAGAACGGACCGGACGCTGCTGACGCGCCGCCGCAGCCGCTGTCGACCTGACCGGCAAACAAACGCAGGCGCGGCGCGGCATAGGTCTGCCCGCCATCCTTGAACACCTTGATCCAGACGTCTTCGGTATTACCGAGCACCGCGGAAACGAAGTCGCCCATCTTGTCGTTCGGCTTCGTCGTCGGCGCGCGTCCGCTCGGCTGCTGGTTGGGTTGATACGGCTGTTCGTATTGCGTACGATTGCCGCCGGTGACGATCTCGGCGCCGCCGATCAGAATGCTCGGATCGATGCCGAAAGCCCAGCCGACAAGGCTGAGCACGACGACGGCGCCAATGCCGAGACCACCGCCGCCGCCCGGTATGCCGAAGCCGCCGCCACCGCCAAAGCCACCGCCGCCGTCGCGCGAGTCTTCAACATTGTCGCTGCGGCGAAAATCATCCCAACGCATTCAAGTCGTCTCCCAAATCAGTGCAGCGATCATTGCGTAGCTTTGCGCGCGCGTCCAATCGGGCAAAATTGCGCTTCTGTTAACGAGTGCTAACCCCTCGTTAAATAGGCAGAATTTGCCGACTCGTCATGTCTGTTGCATAAACCGTTTCTTCACCTTGCGAAGCCATATTGCGGACTGTCGGTTTGTAGGTCCCGCGTCTGCCGACAGCGTCGCCTGAGTCAGAGTAACGAGTCATGGTAGTTTCGCGTCGCGGGGTGCCCTCACGGGCACCCCGTGGAGTTTCAGAAAACTCCACTCAACATCGTATCCTCGTTGGCGATTGCGTCAGCGAGATGAACAAATTGCCGGCCAACTCCGTCGATCTTGTGTTCGCCGACCCGCCATACAATCTCCAGCTCGCCAATGATCTCAAGCGTCCGGACGACAGCCACGTCGATGCGGTCACCGACGATTGGGACAAGTTCGATTCTTTTGCCGCCTATGATGTCTTCACCAGGGAATGGCTGAAGGCCGCCCGCCGCGTTCTCAAGCCGGCCGGCACGATCTGGGTGATTGGCTCCTATCACAACATTTTTCGCGTCGGATCGATAATGCAGGACATGGGGTTCTGGATCCTCAATGACGTGATCTGGCGCAAAACAAATCCGATGCCGAATTTCCGCGGCCGCCGCTTCACCAATGCGCATGAGACCATGATCTGGGCTTCGCGCGACGCCGGCGCCAAGGGCTACACCTTCAATTACGAGGCGCTGAAGGCCGGCAACGAAGACGTGCAGGTCCGTTCCGACTGGACTTTCCCGCTGTGCACCGGCGGCGAACGCCTTAAAGGCGCAGACGGCAAGAAGCTGCATCCGACCCAGAAGCCGGAAGCTCTGCTCGCCCGCGTCATTCTCTCAAGTTCGAAGCCGGATGACTTGGTTCTCGACCCGTTCAACGGCACCGGCACCACCGGTGCCGTCGCCAAGCGCCTCGGCCGCCGCTTTATCGGCATCGAGCGTGAGGAAAAATACGCCAAGGCGGCCATGAAGCGCATCGACGAGATGCAGGTCGTGCCGTCGCCGTCGATTGCGCCCTTCGTCACCGTGCGCGACGCGCCTCGTGTGGCCTTCTCGGCGCTGATCGAGCGCGGCCTGGTCATGCCGGGCGCCCGGCTCACCGATTCGAAGAAGCGCTACAAGGCGGTGGTCCGCGCCGACGGCGCGGTGTCCTATGGCGAGCAGGTCGGCTCGATTCACCGCATGGGCGCGGTCGCGCAAAGCCTGGATGCCTGCAACGGCTGGACCTTCTGGCATATTGAGACGCCGAAGGGCCTCAAGCTGATCGACGAACTCCGCGCCCAGATGCGCGCCGAGATGTCGGAAGCGGCGGAGTAACTACCGCCGCGGCCCGTTGCCTGTGCCGCCGGTATAGCGCGACAGGATCGCCAGGATCATCAACGCGCCGATTAGCGAGACGTGCTCGGTAGCGGTGTGCATGGCAATCGTCGCCTGCGGCTCGGGCAAAGCCCAGAAGCGGTGCACCAATACGATCGTCAGCGCCGTGAAGGTGGCGAGGATGCCGCAGCCTAGCCAGACATATTTGTTCGAAATCACCAGCGCCGAGCCGACCAGCAGGGTGATTGCAGCGAAGATGTTCATCGCCATCGGGAATGGCAGGCCGAACATCGCCATCTCGGCGACACCGGCCTTGAAGTCGATCAAATGCCCGAGGCCGGCGCCCCAGAACACGAAGCTGACGACAACGCGGGCGAAAACGAGAAACCACGGCGCATCCAGCAAGCGGACAAGAATATTGGGCATGGGCATTTCCTTCAGGTGATTGCAGCAATCTTGCTAGCGGAACTCAGCCGTTCTTGGAACTTGGGCCGCCGAAATTCTACTGGATAAATCTAGGCGAGAGCGTCCAGCAACAATTCCAGCCCGCATACGGCAAAGGCATGCATATTGGCTGGGCGGTCGGTGTTGGCGGTTTCCAAAGTTGCGGCCCTTTCGGCGGGCCCGGCAACGGCAACACAAGTGTGACCGGCAGCATCGCCATAACGATTGCCGGACGGCCCCGCAGCGCCGGTTTCGCTTAAGCCCCAGGTGGCGCCGATCTTGCCGCGGGCGCGGCGCGCCAGCAGCAGCGCATAGGCTTCGGTCGAGGGCCGCAGGCCGTTCATGTCGGCGTCGGTGATATCCAGCAACGCCGCGCGCGACGCCTTGGTGTAAACAACAGCGCCGCCGATGAAATAGGCCGAGGCGCCGGGCACGGCGAGCAGAGCGGCAGCGATCAGTCCGCCGGTCGACGACTCGGCAATGGCGATCGTTTCCTTGCGGGCGATCAGGCGGGCGGCGACTTTTTCGGCGAAGCTATCAAGCAATGATGTCATGTGTCGAACGCCGCTCCGTGGCCGAGCTGGCACAAAACGCGGAAGACGCCGACTTCGCCATTCGGGAATTCATTGGCCAGACGCGCGCCGAGCGCTTCGGCGTCTGCTTGCCAGACCGTGTCGACCATCAGCGCGCCCTTGATTTTCCTGTCGCCGCCGCGGATCTTTTCTTCCAGCGACACCGGCTGGCCGGCCGGATCGGCGGCCATCCAGATTTCGCCGCTGGCGACGCGGGTGTCGGTGAGCAATTGATCGAGCAGCGCCGCCAGCGCCGTCTCGTCCGGCGCATCGTTGAAGCGCACCGTGACCGCATAGGCGCCGCGCATCGCGCCACGCCGCAAGGTGCGATAGCAGAGTGTGCGGTTCATGTTCTTGAACACGTCGGCCATGATCATCTTGGTCATCGGCGTCGGATTGTCGAGCCGCTCAAGATAAGGCTTCGACGTCAGAACCTCAGGCGATTCAACCAGATAGAAATTGAAATAGCCGCAGACGCCGGAAATGGCCTGATGCCGCCGGCCATAGAGGAAGCCGGGCACACCGAGCCGTTCCTCAAGATGCTCGCCCTGAAACCAGATGTTGAAGTCGGCGTCGCGGCCCGGCGCGGCGTCGTTCCAGATCGCCAGAATGCCGGGCTTGCTCATTCCTGTCCCCGGCGCTCGATAACATTGCCGCTGCGCTCCGGCACGCCGAATTCCCTACGGCAGATGTCGGCCAGCAATGCGATGCCTTCGCGGATCTCGTCATGGGACGGGCTGGCGAAGCACAGCCGCATGCGGCTCAAAGTATTGACCTTGTCGGTCGACCATTCCGGACCGGGATTGATCGCAACGCCTTCCTTCAGCGCCGCCTGATACAGCTTCAGCGTATCGACATTGTCCGGCAGCTTGACCCACAGGAAAATGCCGCCCTTCGGCGCCTCGAATTCGGCAGCAGTGCCGAATTGCTCGTTGAGCGCTTCCATCAACGTATCGAGCTTCTTGTTCAGGTCGGTGCGCAAGGCCGGCACGTGCTCGGTGAAATGCGCCGCGCAATATTCCGCCAGCACCATTTGCTCAAGAGCGCCGGAGCCTGCATCGGTCTTCAGCGCCAGCATGCGCGACATGATGCTCCAGGGCGCTGCAATGAAGCCGACGCGCAAGGCCGGCGCGATCGACTTCGAGAAGGAGCCGATGTGAATGACATTGTCGGAATGGCTGATGGCGTAAATGGCGCGCGGCCGTTCGCCGTCCCACACCAGATCGGCGTAGCAATCGTCCTCGAAGATCGGCACGCCATATTGGTCGGCGAGTTCGCACATCCGGATGCGGCGGGCTTCGCCCATGATGGTGCCGGTCGGGTTCTGCACGGTCGGGATGGTGTAAATATATTTCGGCTTAATGCCGCGCGCCTGCAACTGTGCCAAGGCGGCTTCCAGCACATCCATGCGCATACCGCCGCTATCGAGCGGAATGCCGACGGCGTTGACGCCGAGCTTGGCCAGCCGCGTCAGCGTGCCTTGGTAATTGTCCTGCTCGACGATGACCGTGTCACCGCGGGTCAGCAGCGCGCTGTTCACGAGATCAAGCGCCTGCAGCGAACCGGAGACGATCAGCAGATCGTCGGCGGTGCACATCATGCCGGCGTCGCGCTCGAGCTTAGTCACAAGGAAGTCGCGCAGCGGGCGATAGCCCTGCGGCCCGCTATTGAGGCCATAGGTCGCCAGCGTCCGCCCTTCGCGCGCCATGACCGTAGCCGCGGCTGCCATCAGGCCGCCGAGCGGCAACGCATCCGGGTCGTTGTTGCCGCCTGTGAAGTTGTATTTGGGAGCGCCAGTCCAGCGCTGAGCCGGCGCCGGCGTTCCCGCCGGAAATAGCGGGCCGAAGTCGAATGCCATTAGTCTTGCTCCCCCGGCCCGCTTCTTACCCGCCTACTTCGCCGCCACCACCATGATTTCGACCTTGTAGTCCGGCGTGGCCAGCTTGGCCTCGACCGTGGCGCGCGCCGGGGTATTGCCGGCCGAGACCCAGGCATCCCAGGCCGCGTTCATCTCGGCGAAATTTGCCATGTCGGTGATCCAGATATTGGCGGTCAGCAGCTTGGATTTGTCGGTGCCGGCGGTTTTCAGATAGCCGTCGATCTGGCCGAGGATATCCTTGGTCTGGTCGGTGACGCTCTTGCCCTTGGGCTCATTGGCGACGATGCCGGCGAGATAGACGGTGTTGCCGTGCACCACGCACTTGCTCATGCGCGCGCCGACATCATGACGTTCAATGGCCATTGGGGCCTCCTTTGAAAAACAGCTTCGATCCGGCGTTTTCTTAGCGGGCTTTGCCCGGAAAGGGAACTCACAGCGGTTCCGCGCTTTATAACCGCACAGGTTCCAAAGGGAGATCCACGATCATGGGCTGGTTTTCATCCGATATCGACACGTTCGACGAGCTCTTTGTCCACACCCTGCAGGACATCTATTATGCCGAGCACCAGATCAAGAAGGCGATGCCGGACATGATCGCCAAGGCGTCCGACCCCGAGCTAAAAAAGGGGTTCAAGATGCACCTCAAGCAGACCGACGGACAGATCAAGCGGCTCGACCGCGTCTTCAAGATGATCAAGTCCGTGCCGCAGGGCACCAAGTGCCCGGCCATTGACGGCATCATTGACGAGACCAACGAGATCATCGGCGAGATCGAGAACAAGACCGTGCTGAATGCCGCGTTGATCGCCGCCGCGCAGGCAGTCGAGCATTACGAGATCACCCGCTACGGCACCCTCGTCGCCTGGGCCAAGGTGATCGGCCGCAATGACGTCGCCAAGATCCTGGCCATGACGCTGAAGGAAGAAAAGGCGACCGACAAAAAGCTCGGCGGCATTGCCAAGCGCAAGATCAACAAGAAGGCTGCGATGCGGAAATTGCCAAAGCCGGGCCGTGGCGAGAAGGCCGAGAACGCCATGCTCGCGGCGGCGGCGGGTATTCCGGCGATCTAACGAACCGTCGAACACACTCCGTCATGCCCGGCCTTGTGCCGGGCATCCACGTCTTGCTTACTCTACATCAAATAAGTCGTGGATGGCCGGGTCAAGCCCGGCCATGACAAGTTATGTGGCGCCCTGCGTATTGACGTAGAGCGAGTACAGTGAATGCGCAGCCGCCATGAACAGGCGGTTGCGCTTTTTGCCGCCGAAGCAAACATTGGCGCAGCGCTCCGGCAGATGAATGTGGCCGATCGGATCGCCCTCGGGGCTGAAGACGCGCACGCCGTCGAGCTCGGGCGTCATGCCCCAGCCGCACCATAGATTGCCGTCGATATCGACGCGGAAGCCGTCCGGCGTACCGCCAGGCCCCGCATCGATCAAAATCTTGCGGTTGGAGATTTTGTCGCCGCTCGCCGCCACGTCAAACGAGAGAATGCGGCGCGGATCGGCGCGTGACTCGACGACATAGAGTTTGGTCTCGTCCGGCGAGAAGGCCAGGCCGTTCGGCGCATTGATATCGTCGGCGATCAGCGACAGCGCTCCGGTCGTACCGTCGATGCGATAAACGCTCATCGGCAATTCGGCGTCGCGCTTGTCGCCTTCGTAATTGCCGAGCAGGCCGAACGGTGGATCGGTGAACCAGATCGAGCCGTCCGATTTCACCACCACATCATTCGGTGAATTAAGCCGCTTGCCGTTAAATTTTTCGGCAAGCACAGTGATCGTGCCGTCGATCTCGGTGCGCACGACCCGGCCGAGATGTTCGCAAGTAATGAGTCGGCCTTGCCGGTCGCGCGTATTGCCATTGCCGTGATTGGACGGCTTACGGAAAATGCTGACCGCGCCGGTTTCCTCGTCCCACTTATACATGCGGTCGGCGGGGACATCGCTCCAGATCAGGCAGCGCATGTCGCCGAAATAAACCGGCCCCTCGCCCCACTGCGTGCCGGTGTAGAGCCGCTCAACATTCGACAGCGGCATGTGATATTTCTTGAAGCGCGGATCGAGCGCGACGATTGACGGATCGGGATAGCGCAAGCTCGGTGACCACGTGACTTCAGACATTGGCGTCCCTCCCGATTTCTTATTTTATCAGTCTAGCGCATGCGCCAGCACTTTGCGCATCACCGTTGGCAGCGCTTCGTCCGCGAGCCCGGCCCGCTCAGCCCAGCGCGCACCCTTCGGCGCCTTCGTGCCGCGCGGCAGTTCGGCAACATAGACGGTCAGCGCCAGCGGAAAGTGCGTGAACACATGCGTGACCTCGCCCGCGAGCTTGCGCCATTTGGCCTTCAGCGGCGCGGCGGCAAGCGCAGTCGGCAGATCGAAATCATGCGCCCAGTCGCTACCCGGCACTTCGGTCATCGAACCGAGCAGGCCTTTCTCCGGCCGCTGCCGCAGCAACACGCAACCGTCGGCGCGCAAGGCGACAAAGGCGGCGCCGTAACGCTGCTTGCCCTCGCGCTTCGGCGCCTTGCGCGGAAACGTCTCCTGATCGCCGCGCGCGCGGGCGACACAAGGCTCATTCCATGGACATAAAGAGCAAGCCGGTTTCTTCGGCGTGCAAATGGTGGCGCCGAGATCCATGAAGGCTTGCGCGAAATCGCCGGAGCGCTGTGGCGGCAACAGCGCATTCGCTAGCCGCCTGATTTCCGGCTTCGCTGCCGGCATCGACTCTTCGACGGCATAGAGCCGCGTCACCACACGCTCGACATTGCCGTCGACCGGCACCGCGGGCAAATCGAAAGCAATCGAGCCGACAGCTGCGGCCGTGTATTCGCCGATACCGGGCAGAGCGCGCAATGCCTCGATGCTGTCCGGAAAGATGCCGCCATGGCGCTCGACCACCGCCTTGGCGCAGGCATGAAGGTTGCGGGCGCGGGCGTAATAGCCGAGCCCGGCCCAGTTGCGCAGCACATCATCGAGCGGCGAGTCCGCCATGCTGTCGACCGTCGGCCACTTTGCCAAGAATTTCGCGTAATAGGGTCCGACAGTTTTCACCGTGGTCTGCTGCAGCATGATTTCCGACAGCCACACTGCATATGGATCGGCCTTCTTGCCGCCGCGCGCGCGCCACGGCAGCACGCGCCGATGACGGTCGTACCAGGCCAGCAGGTCGGCCGGGTCGGCGGCCTTCTTTGTCTTCAGGGGGCGGACTGCTACGTTCATCCGGCAGACGTTGACACGAGTAGCCCACCCATGAGCAAGCCCGCGCGCAGTTTTCCCCGGCCGCTTTCCGAGTTCCTCGGTGCGACCCTGGGCGGCGTGCTGAAGGAACAGGGCTTTGCCTCGACCGAACTGATTTCCCGCTGGGCCGATATTGTCGGGCACGAAATCGCCAAACACAGCGAGCCAATGAAGATCAATTGGCCGCGCGTCACCAATGACACGGGCGACAGCGACCAGAGCGAGCCGGCCACTCTCGTGTTGCGGGTCGAAGGGCCGATGGCGCTGGAAATCCAGCATTTGTCGGCCGTCATCCTTGAGCGGGTGAACCGCTTCTTCGGCTGGCAGGCGATCGGCCGCATTACTTTGCGTCAGGCGCCGCTGCACCGGAAAGTGCCGAAAAAGCCGCCTGCCCCGCCCGACCCGGCTGTCACGGCCAGCATCGCCGCGACCATGCCGGAAGTTGAAGATGAGGGGCTGAAGCAGGCCTTGGCCCGCTTGGGGGCTTCCATCAAGCGAAAGTGACGCCTTTTACTGGCTTGCCGGTCCGGCGTGGCATTGCCACAATTGTCCTGTCCAGCTAGCCAGACCGGACAAAGTCTTATTTCACGGAGATTCCCCTTGCGCCTTACCCGCCGCGAATTCTGCCAGAGCACCGCCACCGTGGCGCTGGTTACCGCCCTCGGTCTGGCCACTGTCCCGGCCTTCACCGGCGAGGCGCTGGCGCAGGCGAAAGTCTCCGAAGTCGAGTTGATGGCGCCGGGCGCCCTGCCCGACATGGTGATGGGCGACCCCAAGGCGTCGGTCACTGTCATCGAATATGCCTCGATGACCTGCCCGCACTGCGCGACCTTCACCGAGAAAACCTTCCCGGAACTGAAGAAGCGCTACATCGACACCGGCAAGGTGAAGTTCATCTTCCGCGAATTCCCGCTCGATCAGCTTGCCGCCGCCGCTTTCATGCTGGCGCGCTGCTCTGGCGAAACCGACTCGTCCAAATACTTCACGATGATCGACACGATGTTCAAGCAACAGCGCGTCTGGGCGGTCGAGAAGCCGCTGCCGCCGCTGCTGGCGCTGGCCAAGCAGGCCGGCTTCACCCAGGCGAGCTTTGACGCCTGCCTGCAGAACCAGAAACTGCTCGACGGCATCGAGGCTACCCGCAACCGTGGCGCTGACAAGTTCAAGGTGCAGTCGACCCCGTCATTCTTCATCAACGGCACCCTGTTCACCGGCGCGCTGTCGATCGACGAAATGGCCAAGGCGATCGACCCGCTCGTGAAGAGCTGATTTTAGCAGGTTTGGGTGTTGAGCCGCTCCGGGTTACCGGCAGCGGCTCCACCAAGCCTATTTTTCGCTAATCCACAGCCGAAAGGTCTGGAAAACCGGGCTATTTTGGCCATTCGCTGTTGCTCATCCGGGCTCGAAATTTCATTCTCCCGGCCAACGCGGCACCTATATGTAGCGTCCGGGCCGTGCCCCCGGCAGACAGTTTGTAGTACTCAAGTATGACCCAGCAGGACGTTCGGGCGTTCGCCCCGCGTGGGTCGAGGCCTAAAGCATGAAGCTTACGCGGCTCCGCCTTATCGGATTCAAGTCATTCGTCGAACCGACCGATTTCCAAATCGAGCCGGGCCTGACCGGCGTTGTCGGTCCGAATGGCTGCGGCAAATCCAACCTCGTCGAAGCGCTGCGCTGGGTAATGGGCGAAAGCTCGTACAAATCCATGCGCGCCTCGTCGATGGATGACGTGATCTTTTCCGGCAATAACAGCCGGCCGGCGCGCAACCATGCCGAAGTCGCGATCATGATCGACAATGCCGAGCGTTCCGCGCCGGCGCATTTCAACGACACCGATACGCTGGAAATCGCCCGCCGCATCGAGCGCGAATCCGGTTCGGCCTATCGCATCAACGGCAAGGATGTCCGCGCCCGCGACGTGCAGATGGTGTTTGCCGACGCCTCGACCGGTGCCCGTTCGCCCGCCCTCGTCCATCAGGGACGCATCGGCGAGATCATCCAAGCCAAGCCGGAACAGCGCCGCCGCGTTCTGGAAGAAGCCGCCGGCGTTTCCGGTCTGCATGCCCGCCGTCATGAAGCCGAACTGCGCCTGCGCGCGGCGGAAGCCAACCTGCTCCGTCTCGAAGACGTCATCGGCCAGCTTGCCGGGCAGATGGAAGCGCTGAAGAAGCAGGCCCGCCAGGCGATCCGCTATCGCACCGTCTCGGCGCAGGTCCGCAAGTCGGAAGCCACCCTCTATCATTTGCGCTGGACCGCCGCGTCCACCGAACTGGCCGCCGCCGAACAGGCCAAGGACCTCTGCGTCCGCGAAGTTGCCGAGCGCACCGGCGCCCAGGCCGAAACCTCGACCCGTCAGACCGAACTGGCGACGACCCTGCCACCGCTGCGCGAAGCCGAAGCCCGCGCCGGCGCCGCCCTGCACCGCATGAACCTGGCGATGCAGGAACTCGACCGCGAGGAAACCCGCGCCAAAGATCGCATTGCCGAACTCGACCTGCGCCTGGTGCAGTTCGCCGCCGACCGCGACCGCGAGCAGAAGCTGGTTGTCGACGCCGAGGAGGCCATCGCCCGCCTCACCGAAGAAGAAGAGACCATCCGCAACGAGGCGCATGAGAATGCCGGCCGCCGCAGCGGCATCGATGTCCGCGTCAGCGAAGCCGGCGAGAACCTCAGCGCCGCCGAAAAGATCTTCGCCGAACTGACGTCGAAACTGGCGCAGCTGACCGCGCAGCGGAACCAGCTTGAGAATGCCCGCCGCGAGCACAGTGAGCGCGCCGCCAAGCTCGAGACCGAGATTGCCGGCATCACCCGCGAAGTCGAAACCTTGCAGGGCACCGATGGCCCGGACCTCGCGACGCTCAAGGGCGCCGTCGAGGAAATCCAGCAGGCCGTTGCCGACGCCGAAATGGCCGCCATCGAAGCCGAAGCCGCGCATGCCGCCGCGCGCAGCGCGCTGGAAGCGACGCGTTCGCCTTTGGCCGAAGCCGAGCGCCGC
>JAURVZ010000074.1 GCA_030655215.1 Pseudolabrys sp.
CCGGCCAGATCGGCAATCGCCGAGCCGGACATGCCGGCGAAGATGATGCTCTGCACGATGTTGATATGGCCGAGGCCGCCGCGGAAGCGACCGACCAGCATGTCGCAGAACCGCAGCAGATGATCGGTCATCTTGCTGACGTTCATCAGTTCAGCCGAGAACAGGAACAGCGGCACCGCGAGCAACACATAGCTGTTGTAGAGGCCGTTGAGGATCTGTTCGGCCGAGGTGCCGAGATCGAGCCCGGTCATCAGCAAATAGACGAACGACGCGGCGATCATCGAATAGCCGATCGGCAATCCGAGAAGGCCGAGGCCGAGGATGGTGAGGATGCAAATTCCGAATGGGCTCATCATAGCGCGGACCCCGCTCCGATCTGGATGTCGGGCGCCTTGCCGCGAATGGCGAACACGGTCAGCGCAGCGTAGCGGATAATCGCCGCGACCGAAAAGATGACATAGATGGAATAGAGATAATCGAGCCGGATGCCGAGATAGGCGGACTTCTCGACCTTGAGGAAGGTGACGTACTGATACGTCGCAGGCAATGCGATGGCGAATAAGGCGACCGCGATGATGCCGGTAATGATCGTAAAGATGCGGCGCGTGTTTTCGCTGGCCGCGCTGTAGATGATGTCGAAGCGAACCTCGTCCTTCTCACGCAGCACGAACGCCGCGCCCCACAAGGTGCACCAGATCCAGCACAGGACACTGATTTCCTCGGTCCAGCCGAGCGGGTAATTGAAAACGTAACGCGCAACGATCTGCAGCATGAAGCAGAGAAACATGGCAAGCAGCAGTATCGCCGAAATGTTGTCTGCGCGCCGCCGGAGCCAGCGGCCCCGCTCCGCCCAGGCCTCGTAACGTGTCGTTTCCCCGGCCATCATCCCTACCCTTTTCGCCCCAGATATAAACCGGCCGTCGCCAGTGACGACGACGGCCGGCTTCAGTCCCAGCTTCGCTGCTTACTTGATCGCGTTGACCTTCTCGATCGCACCCTTCGGCCATTCAGCGGCGTACTTGTCGAGATACTTCTTCTGCGCGAACTTGCGGAAAGCCTCCTGGTCCGGCGTGTAGACCTGCTTGCCTTCCTTCTTGAAGAACTCGATCGCTTCGGCCTGCTGCTGGTCGTACTTGGCCGCATTGGCGTCGAAGGCCTTGTCGGCTTCGGCGCGGAAACGGGCCTGCTGCTCCGGCTTCATCGCCGCCCAGGTCTTCTTCGACACGGCGAGCATGTCGTAGCCGATGACGTGGTTGGTGAGGATGAACTGGCTCGTCACTTCGTAGAACTTCATGGTGCGGCCGGCGACCAGCGGATTGTCCTGGCCGTCGACGGCGCCCGCCTGCAGCGCGGTGTAGAGTTCGGCGTAAGCGACCGGCGTCGGGTTGGCGCCGAGCGATTCACCGAGGAACTGCCAGAATTCACCGGGCGGCATGCGCAGTTTCAGACCGGCGAGATCGGCCGGGGTGTTGATCTTCTTCGACGGCTTCAGGTTGACCTGACGGGCGCCGAAATAAACCGGACGGATCAGCTCGATGCCGAGCTGGTCGCGAGCCATGCCGATGAATTCCTTGCCGATGTCGCTCGCCCACGTCGCCTTGAGATGCGCGTAGTCGCGGAACAGATAGGCCGAGGTCATCAGCGACCAGGCCGGGATCTGCTTGGAGATGTCGGCCGGTGCGAGGTTGCAGAGCTCGAGGTTCTCACGCTGAAGCGCGACCAGTTCGGTGCCCTGCTTGAACAGGGTGTTCGTCCAGTACGGCTCCATTTCGAAGTCATTGGCCATCGCCGCGGCGAATGCCTTGAAGCCTTCGGCGCGCAGATCGGTTTCGTTGGCGGCGAGGCTCAGTTTGAATTTCGGCTTGGCCTGCGCGAAGCCAAGGGTGGGCGAGCCGGCGGCCGCCAAGAGAGATGCGCCACCAGCAACAACGGCGCGGCGCGAGAAATTGGTTTTCATAGGTGGTCTCCTCCATGGGTGCTTCGCGTTCTGATAGGCGAAGCTTCACCTCGAATTATTGCATCACACCACCCCTGCTTCAATAGACAAAAACGAAATCATCCTACGAAATCGATTGCGTATAGCGACATGGGTCAGTGAACTCGTTGAATTGCGAGCAGCTAGCTATATCGAACTGCTGCACGAGCCGCTTGAGCAGGGGCGAAAATTCTGCTCCTTATCGGAGAATAGTGATTTCATCGGATAAGGCCCTGGATGCTAGCAGATAGTCCTCAAACGGAAACCGTCGGAGAAAAGGCGTACCGCCGTATCCGTACCGATATCATTTTCGGCCGGCTTTCGCCCGGCCAGCGGCTCAAGCTGGAGGCGCTTAAAGACGCTTATGGCACCAGCATCAGCACCTTACGCGAGCTGCTCAACCGGCTTGCCGCCGAGGGCCTGATCGTCGCCGAGGGCCTGCGCGGCTTCGAGGTGCCGCCCGTGTCCGGGCCTAACCTGCGCGAGATTGCCGCGCTGCGGCAGCTTCTGGAGTGCCACGCGCTCGAGCAATCCTTCGCCGCCGGTGACATGGAATGGGAGGGCCGGGTCGTCGCCGCGCATCACAAGCTGTCCTCCATGGAAAAACGCATGGGCGACGGCACCGGCGATAGCGAAGTCTGGAAGCAATATGACTGGCAATTCCATCAAGCGCTAATTTCCGCCTGCGGCTCGCCTGTGCTGATGGAAACGCACGGCGGCGTCTTTGACAAATATCTCCGCTACCAAATGCTGGCGCTGAGCAACCGCGGCGAGATCGCCATTCGCGAGCACCGGCTGCTGCTCGATTGCGCGCTGAAGCGCGATGCCAAAACGGCCTGCGAAGTGCTCTCAACGCATATTGATGGCGGCGTCGAACATGCGCTGGCCTCCGGCAGCATTTAGCCCGCGCGTTGCTGTCCGACCGCGAATATTGCATGTTGGACCATCACTGAAGCAGGCGGCGGAGACGTTATTGCGATGAGCACGGTCGAACAGAACGGCAAGATCTTTGTCGGCAAAAGCGCCAAAGCTGAATACCTGACGCTCAAGCTCGCCAATCGCCATGGCCTCGTCTCCGGCGCCACCGGCACCGGCAAGACCGTCACATTGCAGGTCTTGGCCGAAGGCTTCTCTCGCGCCGGCGTGCCGGTATTCGCTGCCGACGTGAAGGGCGACCTGTCCGGCATTTCCGCGGCTGGCGAGGCCAAGGACGCCTTTGTTACCCGCGCCAAGGACATGGGCTTCGACTATGAGCCCGACCGCTTCCCGGTCATGTTCTGGGATCTGTTCGGTGAACAGGGTCACCCGATCCGCGCCACCATTTCCGAAATGGGCCCGCTGCTGCTGTCGCGCCTGCTCGATCTCAACGATGTGCAGGAAGGCGTGCTCAACATCGCCTTCCGCGTCGCCGATGAACAAGGCCTGCTGCTGCTCGATCTCAAGGATCTGCGCTCGGTGCTGTCGCTGATCGCGGAGCATGCCGCCGAACTGACGACGCAATACGGCAACGTCTCGAAGGCGACCGTCGGCACCATCCAGCGCCAGTTGCTGGTGCTGGAAAACCAGGGCGGCAGCAAATTCTTCAGCGAGCCGGCGCTCATTCTCAACGACTTCATGAAGACCGACCGCGAAGGCCGCGGCTACGTCAATATTCTCGCCGCTGACAAATTGATCGCCAATCCGCGGCTGTACGGCACGTTCCTGCTCTGGCTGTTGTCCGAACTGTTCGAGCAGATGCCGGAAGCCGGCGATCCCGACAAACCGAAGCTGGTGTTCTTCTTCGACGAAGCGCATTTGCTGTTCAACGATGCGCCGAAGGCGCTGCTCGACAAGATCGAACAGGTCGTGCGCCTGATCCGTTCCAAGGGCGTCGGCGTCTATTTCGTCACGCAGAACCCGCTCGACGTGCCGGACAATGTGCTGGCGCAAATGGGCAACCGCGTGCAGCACGCGCTACGCGCCTTCACGCCGCGCGACCAGAAGGCCGTGCGCGCCGCCGCCGAAACCTTCCGCGCCAACCCTAAGCTCGATACCGCGAAAGTCATCATGGAGCTCGGCAAGGGCGAAGCCCTCGTCTCCTTCCTCGAAGGCAATGGCACGCCGTCACTGGTCGAGCGCGCCATGATCGCGCCGCCCTCGGCCCGCCTCGGCGTCGTCTCGCCGGATGAGCGCAAGGCGACGATCCAGGCCAGCCCCTGCCGCGGCAAATACGACCAGGAGGTCGATTCTGAATCGGCTTATGAAGTTCTGGCGCAGCGCGCCAAGGCCGGCACGACGACGGTGACAGCTCCTGCGCCGGGCCAAGCACCGGGGCAGCCTGCCCCGCAGGATCAGCCCGGTGCCGGCGGCGGTATTCTCGGCGGCATTGGCGGCTTCATCGGCGGCCTGTTCGGCACCAATCGCGGCCGCGGCACCAAGCTGTCGACGACGCAATATGTGGCACGCGAGGTGACGCGCTCGATCGCCAACCGCGTCGCCGGGCAGATCGCCGCCGACTTCGGAAAGTCGATCGGCGGCCGCACCGGCGGCACGATCGGCCGCGCTATCGTGCGCGGCACCTTGGGCGGAATGTTGCGGCGCTAGACGCTTACGCGTCCATCTCGCACTTCTTCATCACTGACGCCTTGGCGGCGCCCGAGAGCGGCTTGCCTTCTTTGCTGACCGCCTTGCCGGCGCAGGCGTCGGCCTTGCACTTCTTCATGAAGCTGGTCTTGGCAGCACCGGCGAGCGGCTTGCCTTCTTTGCTGACAGCCTGGCTTTCGCAAGTGGCAGCCATCGCCGAGCCGAACGCGAAGGTCGAAATCACAGCGGCTAAAAGTATTCTTTTCATGGGGCGTCTCCATTCCCGGAAGTGGAATCGAAATATTAGATACGCGTGCCAATAGCGCGGCAAGATGACGCCAAATAAAAACGGGTACGGCGCCGGTATTAGGAGACCGCCTTGACCACCGCGATGCCCTGTATCTCAATCAGGATATTCGGCTGGGCGAAGCCGGTGACGGTGAGAGCGGCGCTGGCCGGGAAATCCTTGCCGAAAACCTCCTGGCGGATCTCGGTCATCGGCGTGGTGTAGCGCACGTCGGTCAGGAACACCGTCATCGTGACGAGGTCTGACAGTTTCGCACCAGCTTCCGCCAACGTGACTTCGATGTTGCGGAAGGTGCGGCGGCACTGCGCGTCAAAGTCGGCAATCGGCGAGCCGTCTTCCGCGGTCTGACCGGTGTGGCCGGCAACATAGATGGTCTTCGTTTCGCCGGTGACAATCACCGCCGGCGAAAACGCGCGCTTCTGTTGCCAGGTGCCGCGAACGAATGTCTTTTGCACGAAGGTCTCCTGATAGTGCTGAAGGGCCGCTCTAGCGCAGTGGTACCATTGTGCGCGGTTCAGCGACACGCGGCGCAGGCGAGAAGAAACAAGACAGCAACCAAGTTTACAGCAATGCCCGGCTTGAAATGGGCCCGTGGTCGATCTGCGGCGTTCACCAAAGACCGAACAGGCTGTGGGCTATTTACCGCACCCCTTGTTTTCAATTGCTGCAGCGCACAAATTAAGTCATAGTGAGCTGAATCAGGATGATGGTAAGAGCGGTTTTAAGAGCGATTTCATGAGCAAAAACAACAACGAAGTCTGGCAGACCAAATACGGCAAGCGGCGCGTCCGCGAAGAAAAGCCGGTATTGGCCGAAGCCATTGCTGCCGCTCAGGGCCTCTCCGACGACCTCGACGAACAGGCCGGCATTGCCGCCTCGCTGATGGGTTTACCCGTCGCCGAAGTCCGCGCCGAACTGGCCAAGCTGGCGCCGCCGCGCAAGGATTCGATCAAGTCGGTCGTGTTCACCGGCTCGCCGTCAGCGCCGCGCACCATCGTCGTCGAGCGCAAGATTTCCCGCCGCATCATTCCGGCGGCGAACCGGCCGACCCGTACCGCTGCGGGCTGACGCGCAAGCGCGCTGTTCAACATTTTACAATGATACCGCTGCGTCGCGCGCACAAAATTCTGTGCGGCGGATGACGCGCGCTCTGTTTTGTACAGACGCGAAGCGACGCGCTGATCAATGCTGCACAGGCTGACCTAACGACTGGCCCTGCCCTGTGCATCCCCCCGATACCCCCCGCGCAGGGTGGGGCTTTTCTTATGCCGCGTCAGCTTACCGCCACATCGATCAGCCGCATCTGCACGCGCTCCTGGCCTTGCCAGCGATCAACAGTGAGATAACCGGCCGCGTGCATCTGCCGTCCGCGATTATCGATCAGCGCTTTGCCAAGCGGCGTGCCGGCAACGCGAAACGCAATCGCATTGACGAACTTGCCATCGCCGGATTTGAAGCGCGCGCGGATGTGGTTCTCGCCAACCGGATCGGCATAAGCCAGCGTATGCGCCGGCAATGCCAGCACCGGCTCGGGATTACCGGCGCCGTAAGGCCCCGCCTTGGACAGCATCTCGCACAAAGCCGGCGTGACGCCGCCGCCACTCACCGCGCCATCGATCTTTAACGCGCTGTCGCGGCGCGACACTTCGACCGAGGCCGCCAATGTCTCTTCGAGGAAAGCGCGAAACGCGGCCAGCCCCTCTTTGCGGATCGTGACGCCGGCAGCCATGGCATGGCCGCCGCCTTTGATCAGCAAACCGTCATGCACCGCCTGCCGCACCGCGCGTCCCAGATCGACACCGGGTATAGAACGCCCCGATCCAGTGCCAGTGCCGCCGGGCTCAAGTGCAATGGCAAAGGCGGGTCGGTTGAATTTTTCCTTGAGCCGCGCGGCGACAAGGCCGACGACGCCTGGATGCCAGCCTTGCTGCGCGGTAACGACAACAGCGCCCTTCTCTTCGAGACCGAGCGCGGCCATCGCCTCAGCCTCGGCTTGTTCGACAGCCGCGACTTCGATCATGCGGCGTTCGCCGTTGAGCCGGTCAAGCTCGCCAGCGATGCGCGCGGCCTCAATTGAATCTTCCTCCAGCATCAGCCGCACGCCGAGATCGGCACGGCCGATGCGGCCGCCGGCATTGATGCGCGGGCCTAAGAGAAAACCGAGATGAAAGGCTTCCGGCGGGCCGCTGAGGCGCGCGGCATCCATCAAGGCGGTCAGGCCGATCTGCTCACGTCGCCGCAAAGCAATGAGACCTTTGGCAACGAAAGCGCGGTTGAGACCTTTCAGCGGCACGACATCAGCAACAGTGCCGAGCGCGACCAGATCAAGCATTGACAAAAGATCGGGCGCCGGCCGCGCCGTGTTGAAGAAATCGCGGCTGCGTAATTCGCGCGTCAGCGCCACAAGCGTCATGAAGACGATGCCGGCGGCGCACAGATAACCAAGCCCCGACAGATCGTCGATGCGGTTCGGATTGACGATGGCCGTGACCTTCGGCAGTTCGACATCGGCCTGGTGATGATCGAGGACGACGACGTCCAGGCCGAGCTTGGTTGCCTCAAGCAGAACGGCGTTGCTGGTCGTTCCGCAATCGACAGTGACCAGCAGCGTCACATCCTTGCCGGCGAAACCTGTGATGGCATCGACGTTCGGGCCGTAGCCTTCAAAGATGCGGTCGGGAATATGCACAATGGGATCGAGGCCGCACTGCCGCATATAGCGCGTCAGCAAGGCCGCCGAGGTCGCGCCATCGACATCATAGTCGCCGAAAATCGCCACTTTCTCACCGCGCACAATGGCGTCGGCGATGCGCGCGGCGGCGGGCGCCATGTCGGTCAGCACCGACGGGTCGGGCATCAGGTTCTTGATGGTCGGATCGAGATAGAGCTCGGCATCGGCGGCTTCGACGCCCCTGCCCGCCAGCACGCGCGCGAGCAGCTCAGGAGTACCGAGCCGTTGCGTGATCGTCGTCGCGCGCGCGACGCCTCGATCGTCGAGCCGGTCGCGCCATGCGCGGCCGGTCACCGACTTCTCGACGTTGAAGAAGTAGCGTTCGCTCAATGGGTCTGCCGGCAGCGCCGTGATGTGTGCCATGCGGGCAATATAGGTGCTTCGGACGGAGAGCGCACGTCATCCTGAGCTGTCGTCCCCGCGCAGGCGGGGACGACAAAAAACTAATCCAAATGAAACTTGCCGAACTGGCGATGCTCGCCGATCACCCGCCGCACAGTGCCGGTCGCAGAACGCATGACCACCGTCTCGGTCTCGATCATATCCTTGCCGAAGACGACGCCGCGCAACATCGCGCCGGTGGTGACACCCGTGGCGGCGAACAGGCAGTCGCCTTTCACCATGTCCTCGATCTCGTATTTCTTCTTGGCGTCGGTGATGCCCATCTTGCGAATGCGCTCCTGCAGCGCCTCGGTGTCGATGATCAGACGGGTCTGCATCTGGCCGCCGATGCAGCGCAAGGCTGCCGCCGACAACACGCCTTCCGGCGCGCCGCCCGAACCGAGATAGATGTCGATGCCGGTCTTGGCTTCGGCGCAATGAATGACGCCGGCAACGTCGCCGTCGCTGATCAGCGAGACGGCGGCGCCCAGCTTGCGAATGGCGGCGATCTTGTCAGCGTGACGCGGACGGTCTAGCAGAATGGCGGTGATTTCCGACGGCTTGACGCCCTTGGCTTTCGCCAGGCTGATAATGTTGTCTTCAACCGAGGCGTCGAGATCGACGGTGCCCTTCGGATAGCCCGGGCCAATGGCGATCTTGTCCATGTAGCAATCCGGCGCGTGCAACAGCGTGCCGCCGTCGGCCATGGCGATGGTCGCGATCGAGCCCGGCATGTTCTTGGCGCAGAGCACGGTGCCTTCCAGCGGATCGACAGCAATGTCGACCTTGGGGCCGTTCTTGTTGCCGACCTTCTCACCGATGAACAACATCGGCGCCTCATCAATCTCGCCCTCGCCGATCACCACCGTGCCGTCGATCGGCAGCTTGTTGAGTTCGCGCCGCATCGCATCGACGGCCGCCTGATCCGACGCCTTGTCGAGGCCGCGTCCGCGCAAGCGCGCAGCCGACACCGCGGCGCGTTCGGTCACCCGGACGATCTCGAGCGTGAGAATGCGTTCCAGCAAAAGTTCCGGCTGGACAGTGATCGAAGCCATCTTGGCGTTCCCCTCAAAAATACGCGGTAGTCAAAATCAGCGGCCAATTGGCAGCGGCGTCAGTTCTTCTCTATCCGGATCACCTGCGGACGGCCAGAGATGACCTTGTCCCGGCCCACAGCGGCGAGCGCCTTGCGGACGCCGTCCTCGCTGGTGGCATAGGTAATCAGGATCACCGGCACGGAACCCTTGGCGGTGTCGGCGCTGGGGCCCTCCGCCGGGTGCCGCTGGACGATGGATTCGAGCGAAATCTCCTGCTCCGCCAGACGGGTGGCGATGCTCGCCGCTGTGCCGGGCTTGTCGCGCGCCATCAGGCGAATGTAGTAGCCGCCCTCATGGCGCTGCATCGGCGCCTTGCGGACGCTGGTCAGGCTGGCCGTCGGCCGGCCGAACGGCGGCGCTGTCAGCCCGCGGGCGACATCGGCAATATCGGAAAGCACGGCAGACGCGGTAGCCGCGCCGCCGGCGCCCGGCCCGACCAAAGTGATCGGGTTGATGCCTTCGGCGTCGATGGTGACGGCATTGGTGACGCCCATCACCTGCGCAATGGAGGAGTCCTTGCGCACCATGGTCGGATGCACGCGCTGCTCGATGCCTTGCGGCGTCTTCACGGCCACGCCGAGCAACTTGACGCGATAGCCAAGTTCATCGGCAGCGGCGAGATCGGCGGCGGCAATCGAGGTGATGCCTTCGACATAGATCGCGCTCTGGTCGACCTTGGTGCCGAAAGCGAGGCTGGCCAGCAGCGACAGTTTCTGCGCCGTGTCGTGGCCTTCAATGTCAAAAGCCGGATTGGCTTCGGCGTAACCCAATTCCTGCGCCTGCTTGAGGCACTCAGCGAAGGACAGCTTCTCCTGCTCCATCCGCGTCAGGATGTAATTGCAGGTGCCGTTGAGGATGCCGTAGATGCGGTTGATCGAATTGCCGGCCAAGCCTTCGCGCAAGGTCTTGATGACCGGGATCGCCGCACCAACGGCGGCCTCATAGTTCAGCGCCACGCCGCTCTTCTCGGCGAGCTGCGCCATCTTGACGCCGTGCTTGGCGAGCAACGCCTTGTTGGCGGTCACCACCGACTTGCCGGAGGCGAGCGCGAACTCGACCGCGGTCTTGGCCGGATCGCCCGAGCCGCCCATCAGTTCAACGAACACATCGATGCCAGGGTCGCCGGCCATTTCGATCGGGTCGGAGAACCATTTCATCTTTTTGAGATCGACGCCGCGCTTCTTGTTCTTGGAACGCGCGCTATAGGCGACGATCTCGATGCCGCGGCCGCAACGGGCCGTCAGCTGCGCGCGTTGCGACACGACCTGCGCGATCAAGGCAGCGCCAACAGTGCCGACGCCGGCGACACCGACTCTCAGAGGCTTATTCATTTTACTGTTTACTTATCTGCGGGTCGCGAGCGGGACCACGTTGTGCAATTGCTGCGGCGCCGTTTCGAGGAAACGTTTGATATTGCGGGCGGCCTGGCGAATGCGCTGCTCGTTCTCGACCAGCGCGATACGGACAAAGCCTTCGCCGCGTTCGCCGAAGCCGGTGCCGGGCGACACGGCCACTTCGGCCTTCTCGACCAGCAGCTTGGCGAACTCGACCGAGCCCATCTCGCGGAACGGCTCAGGGATCGGCGACCAGGCAAACATCGACGCCGTCGGCCTTGGCACGTCCCAGCCGGCGCGCGCGAAGCTCTCGACCATAACGTCGCGGCGCTTCGTGTAGATGTCGCGCATCTCGCGCACGCAATCATCCGGGCCATTGAGCGCGGCAGCGGCGGCAACCTGCACCGGCGTAAAGGCGCCGTAATCGAGATAGGACTTCACCCGGCCCAGGGCCGCGATCAGCCGCTCATTGCCGACGGCAAAGCCCATGCGCCAGCCGGCCATGGAGAAGGTCTTCGACATCGAGGTAAATTCAACGGTGACGTCGTTGGCGCCAGGCACCTGGAGGACGGACGGCGGCGGAACGCCGTCGAAATAGACCTCGGAATAGGCCAGGTCCGAGAGAATGAAGATCTCGTGCTTCTTCGCAAAGGCGACGAGGTCCTTGTAGAAATCAAGATCGGCGACAAAGGCGGTCGGGTTCGACGGATAGCAGACGACGATGGCGATCGGCTTCGGGATCGAATGCTTGATGGCGCGTTCGACGTGCGTAAAGAAGTCAGGCGTCGGCTCCGACGGCACCGAGCGGATCACACCGCCCGCCATCAGAAACCCGAAGGCATGGATCGGATAGCTCGGGTCGGGCACCAGGATGACGTCGCCCGGCGCAGTGATGGCCTGCGCCATATTGGCGAAGCCTTCCTTCGAGCCGAGGGTCGCGATCACCTGCGTATCGGGATTGAGCTTCACGCCGAAGCGGCGCTCATAATAGGCCGCTTGCGCGCGGCGCAGGCCGGCAATGCCGCGGGAGGCTGAATAGCGGTCTGTGCGCGGCTTGCCCAAGGTCTCCTTGACCTTGTCGATGACATGCTGCGGCGCCGGCAGGTCCGGGTTGCCCATGCCGAGGTCGATGATGTCGGCGCCGGCGTTCCGGGCCTTGGCCTTGGCGCGGTTCACTTCCTCGAAAACGTACGGTGGCAGGCGGCGGATGCGGTAGAATTCTTCCATCGGTTCAGACCTTGGCTGGAGGCCGAGTCGCCCTCTCCGGCTGGCTCGTATTACCCCGGCGGGCTTTTATCACGGCTTCGTCTTTGCACCAGTGCTCTGGCCGCTTTTCGGTGGGGCCGGCTTCTTGGCGACCGGCGCGGGGGCCGGCTCCGGCACCCCGTCGACGTACAAAGGCGGCTCGGCGGCGAGCGCCCCCTGCTTGTCGCGGGCGTCCATCAGTTCCTTCTCGAGCCGGACCTGCTCGTTGTCGGTCAGCGGCGTCGCCGCGCGCTCCGGCGGCATGTCATGCACCGCCGGGAATTTGTACGAGGTGGCAGGCCGCTTCGGCAGGTTTGCCGGCTCGCCGCCGACCGCCGCCGGCAGGGCATCGATCATGCCCGCAGAGCAGCCGCCTAGCCCCATCGACAGGGTCAAGGTGACCGCGCAAAGCGCGACGGCGGGGGACGGAAAGACATACGCCATGCTGTGAAACACCCGTCTGGATAGGAAACCGAAGCAGACTCAATGAATTATAGCATAAGGCGGCTAACGGGGTATTATGGCGCGAGCAAGGACCGCCGGGGATCGGCAGCGACGCGTATGGCAAAAAACAAGAAGAAACAAAGCGGCGCCAAGGCCATAAAGCCGGACGACACGGCCGCGCCCGCGGCGTCGCCGCAACTGCACCTCTCCTACCCGCCCGAAGAAGTATCGCCGCCCGCCGCCGCCAAACCCGTGACTGTGGCCGAGCCGGTGAAGGTTTCCGGCGTCGACGTCGAAGTCTTCGCCCGCAACCTGGCGCGGATGATCGAGGAAAGCGGCAAGGCCATCGCCGCCTATATGAAGCCGCGCGAGACCGGCAAACTCAAAGACGAACTGTCTGAAGACGTCACCGAGGTGGTCAAGACGGTCGGCACGGTCGCCGAATATTGGCTGTCCGATCCGCAGCGTGCCCTAGAGCTGCAGACCAGCCTCGGCCGTGCCTATCTCGATCTCTGGGTCAGCACCGCCAAGCGCATGGCCGGCGAAACCACCGCCCCGCCCGCCATCGCCGCCGATCCACGGGACAAGCGCTTCGCCGACCCGGAATGGTCGCAGAACCAGTTCTTCGATTTTCTCAAGCAGGCCTATCTGCTCACGGCGCAATGGGGTGAAAAGCTGGTCAAAGACGCCGATGGCGTCGACCCGCATACCAAGGCCAAGGCCGAATTCTACGTCAAGCAGATCACTAACGCGATTTCACCGTCGAACTTCGTGCTGACTAATCCTGAACTGCTGCGCGAGACTCTGTCGTCGAACGCCGAGAACCTCGTCAACGGCATGCATATGCTGAGCGAGGACATCGAGGCCGGCCAAGGCAATCTCAAGATCCGCCAGTCCGATCCGTCCAACTTCGAAGTCGGCCGCAACCTCGGCCTGACGCCGGGAAAAGTCATATTTCAGAATGAGTTGATCCAGCTCATTCAATATGAGGCGACCACAAAGGACGTACTCAAGGTACCCTTGTTAATCGTGCCGCCATGGATCAACAAGTTCTACATACTCGATCTAACCCCCGAGAAATCCTTCATTAAATGGTGTGTCGACCAGGGCATATCGGTGTTCGTGATTTCCTGGGTCAATCCCGACAATCATCTCGCCGCGAAAAGCTTTGAAGAATACATGAAGGAAGGGCCCATCGCGGCGATGGACGCGATCGAGACCATTACCGGCGAAAAGAAGGTGCACACGATCGGCTATTGCGTCGGCGGCACCTTGCTGTCGATCACGCTCGCCTATCTTGCCGCCACCAAGCAGGACCGCGCGGTATCAGCCACCATGTTCGCGGCGCAGGTGGACTTTACTTATTCCGGCGACCTCAAGGTCTTCGTCGACGAAGAGCGCATTGCACAACTCGAAGTGCACATGAAGGAACAGGGCTATCTCGAAGCCTCGCGCATGGCCAACACCTTCAACATGCTGCGCTCGAACGATTTGATCTGGCCTTACGTCGTCAACAATTACATGCGCGGCAAGAAGCCCTTCCCGTTCGACATCCTGTTCTGGAATTCGGACGCCACCCGCATGCCGGCGGCCAATCATTCGTTCTATTTGCGCAATTGCTATCTCAACAATCGCCTGACCAAAGGCGAGATGGAGATTGCCGGCGAGACGCTTGATCTGACGAAAGTGAAACTGCCGATCTACAATCTCGCCACGCGCGAGGACCATATCGCGCCGGCTAAGTCGGTGCTGCATGGCTCGCAGTTCTTCGGCGGCCCAGTGAAATATGTGCTGGCCGGATCAGGCCACATTGCCGGCGTGGTCAACCCGCCGGCCAAGAAAAAATATCAGTACTGGACCGGCGATGCGCCGACCGGCTCCGATGTCGATGAATGGATGAAGACAGCCACCGAGCACCCCGGCTCGTGGTGGCCGAACTGGCTCGATTGGATCAAGAGCCAGAATGCCGAAATGGTGCCGGCGCGCACCATTGGCGGCGGCAAGCTCAAGGCACTTGAAGACGCGCCCGGCTCGTTCGTGAAAGCGAAGGGCTAGAGCCGCCCGCCCCAACCGTGCTCCAGCTCCCAGAAGTCGATCGTCGGATCCGCCGGTACTTCTCGTCTGTGGTTCAGCATGGCGTACTTGCCGCTATGATAAACCAGCGGCGCGCGGCCGTGGTCGCGCAGGCCGAGGATGCGGCCGATCAGCAATGTATGATCGCCGCAGTCGTGCCGCGCTTCAATTGTCGCGCCGAGCGATGACGCCACACCGGCCAGCACCGGCACGCCCTCAATATGCTCGAAGGTGACATCCGGCTCGGTGGCGCCTTGCCGGGCGAAATGCTGGCTCACGGCTTCCTGCCCCTCGGCCAGTATGCTGACACCGAAATGCTCAGCCTTCTCGAGCAGCGCATGCATGCCGGCCTTCTTCGCCACCGAGATGATGCACAAAGGCGGCGTCAGCGAACCGGACATAAAGGCGTTGGCCGTCATCCCGCGTACAGCACCGTCCTGCTCAGTTGTAATGACGGTCACCCCGGTGGCGAACGAGCCCATCACCCGGCGGAACAATCCTGTGTCAATCGGCGCTTTGGCGTCAGTCTCGCTCATTATGCAAATTCCATGATCACAAGGCCGGCCCTTTTACGTCGCGGCCGGAACCGGCACAACGGTCCACACCGCAGATAGCCCCGCGCTTCGCGATCGGCTAGTGTCGGCGTGATATTCGTTGCCGCGAGAAGCGGCTTTCCGGGAGATGACGATGACGCGCGAACTGCTGTGGCTGACCCTGACCGTCATTCTGACGATGGTGCTGTGGATCCCCTACACGCTCGATCGCCTGAAGGTGCGGGGCTTCAAGGGCACGATGGCCAACCCGTCGCGCGACGACCTTCCGCAGAGCCCCTGGGCCCAGCGCCTCTATTTCGCCCACACCAACGCCGTCGACAATCTGGTGGTGTTCGCACCCTTGGTGCTGATCCTCGACAGCATGGGCACCTCGACGCCGGCCACCGTGTTTGCCTGCGCCACCTATTTCTGGGCGCGGCTGGCTCACGCCATCATCTATGCGGCGGGCATTCCGGTAGCTCGCACGATTGCCTTTACCATCGGCTTCCTGGCGCAGGCCGTGCTGGTGCTGGCCGTGTTCGGCAAGATCTAATGGAGTGGTGCCGCGCGCGCCGCGATAGCGTTCATATCGCAGCCGCGCGGCAGCATGCCGAAAGCGTCGCCACTTTCGCCATCAAGACGTGACGCACAGAAAGCGTCCGCCACCGCGGCCGGCGCGTACTTGATCAGCAGCGCCGCCTGCATGGCGAGCACCAGATCACGCGCCAGCACACGGGCCTGCGCTTCGTCATTTCGGTCGGCGCCGGTCATGCGCTTTTCAAGCCTGCCGACGAAAGCGTTCAGACGCGGGTTGCTGCTGCCGCTCAGTTCCTGCCGCAGCACATCGGATGCATTGGCGGTACGGCCGATGGCGCGCAGCACGTCGAGGCACATGACGTTGCCGGAGCCTTCCCAGATCGAATTGACGGGCGCCTCGCGATACAGCCGCGGCATGATGCTTTCCTCGATATAGCCGGCGCCGCCGAGCACCTCCATCGCTTCCAGCGTCACCATCGGGGTGCGCTTGCAGATCCAGAACTTGGCCGCCGGCGTCAGCACGCGGCGGAATACCTGAGCGGCCTCACCCTCCTCATCGTAGGCGCGGGCGAGCCGCATGGTCAGCACCGTCGCCGCTTCCGATTCGAGCGCTAAGTCGGCCAGCACATTGGTCATCAGCGGCTGGTCGATCAGTTTCTTCTGGAACGCGGTGCGGTGCTGCGCATGATGCACGGCCTGCGCCAAAGCCTGCCGCATCAGCGATGAAGACCCGATGCAGCAATCGAGCCGCGTGTGATTGCCCATCTCGATGATGGTCGGAATGCCGCGCCCTTCCTCGCCGATCAGTTGCGCATAAGCGCCAACGAATTCGACCTCGCTCGAGGCGTTCGATTTATTACCGAGCTTGTCCTTGAGCCGGATGATGTGGATCGCATTGCGCACGCCATCGGGCGTCCGGCGCGGCAGCAGGAAGCAACTGAGCCCTCTATCGGTCTGCGCCAGCACCAGAAACGCGTCGCACATCGGCGCCGACATGAACCACTTATGGCCGTGCAGCCGATACGAGCCGTCGCCGGCCGGCACGGCGCGCGTCACATTGGTGCGCAGATCCGAGCCGCCCTGGTTCTCGGTCATGCCCATGCCGAGCAGCGTCGACGACTTGTCGCTCACCGGCATGAAGCGCTTGTCGTAGTCGCGTCCGTAGATCTTCGGCAGCCACGTCGCTGCGATGTCCGGCGCGTGCTTGAGGGTCGGCACCGCGCCATAAGTCATCGCCACCGGGCAATACACCCCGCTCTCGATCTGGTTGAGCAGGTAGGTGCCGGCGGCACGGGCAACATGGGCGCCGGGCTGCGGATGCGCCCACGGGCTGGAATGCAAGCCCGCGCGCAAGGCGATAGCCAGCAATTCATGCCAACTGGGGTGAAACTCAACCTCGTCGAGCCGGTGGCCGTAGCGGTCGAGCGTGCGCAGCTGTGGTGGATTGCGGTTGGCGTCGAAACCGAGCTTGACGGTTTCCGGCTTGCCGAGTGTGACGCCGAGCGCGTCGAGGTCGCCCTCGGCCCATCCGGCGCCTTCGCGCCGGACCGCATCGCGCAGCACAACATCACTGGCGAACAGATTATACGGCTCGAGCGGCGGCGGCTGGTTCGAGACCTCGAACATGGCCTTTCACCCCAACTTTTTCACCAGCAGGGAAAGCAGCGGCGCAAACATCATGACGACGAAGCCCCCGCATGCGATCGTGAACGCGGAGAGGCCGACCTTGCCTTCAGGCACCGGGCTTTCCCGGTCGTCGTATCTTACACTTCCAAGCGTGAGCACCGTCAGAACGGCGATGCCGATGATGAAGCACGCGACATAAAAGATGTGAGTACTTGGTTTCGTCGCGCCGTTCCACTTTGGAAGCCGCATGGCGATACTCGATTTGTGACGACTCGTCCGAAGTCTCGCATATCGGCGCGCTAGGGAAACAGCGCGACCTGATCAATTCCCATCGGTTCGGGATAACCCATCACCAGATTCATGTTCTGGATCGCCTGCCCTGACGCGCCCTTGACCAGATTATCGAGCACAGAGACGATGATGGCCCGGCCCTCAATGCGGTCGGCGGCGACGCCGATCATGGTCATGTTGGAACCGCGGACATGCCGCGTGTGCGGCGTTTCGCCAAACGGCAGAATGTGTACGAAGGGTTCCTTCGCGTAGAACTTTGAAAGTATCTCGTGCAGTTCGTGCGGTGTCCGACCCCGTTTGCCGCGCACATAAATGGTCGACAGGATGCCCCGGTTCATCGGCAAGAGATGCGGCGTGAAGCTGACGACGACCTCCTTGCCGGCGGCCAGCGAGAACTCCTGGTCGAGCTCGGCCATGTGCCGGTGCTTGCCGACGCCATAGGCGTTGAAACCCTCCGACACTTCAGAGAACAGCATGGCCTCCTTGGCCGAGCGCCCTGCGCCGGTCATGCCCGACTTGGCGTCGATGACGATCTCGTCGGTGTCGATGGCCTTGGCCCGGATCAGCGGGATTAGCGGCAGTTCGGCGCAACTTGTGTAGCAGCCAGGATTTGCGACCAGCCGGGCTTTCTTGATGTCGCGCCGGTGGATTTCGGTCAGGCCATAGACGGCCTCCTTCTGCAGCTCCGGGGCATGATGATCATGGCCATACCACTTGGCGTACGCCGCCGTATCCGCCAGCCGGAAGTCAGCCGAAAGATCGACCACCTTGGTGTCCGGCGCGGTGGCCAGCAGGTCCTTCAGCACCTTCTGCGTCGTCGCATGCGGCAGCGCGCAGAACACGACATCGAGCGCCTGCGCCTTCCAGTCGATGCCATCCAGCGCGACCAAAGTCGGCAGTTCATACGGCCCGAAATGCGGAAACACCTCCCGCATCTGCTTGCCGGCGCTGCGCTCAGCAGTCAGTAGCGCGAGCTCGGCACGCGGGTGGCGCAGCAGCATCCGCACAAGTTCGGAACCGGTATAGCCGGAGGCGCCGAGGACGCCGATTTTCGCTTTGGTTGCCATGGCCTTACACCTTCAAGTTCAAGCGTCAGTCTAACAGATTGCGACGACATTGCGCCGCTGGACAAGCGGCATTCAAGGATCAGGCGACGCGGAAAGGATCAAGATGCCGCTGCCCAAATCCAGCGGCACGGGGGACGTTCGTCTACACGCCAAAGCGCGCCCGTGCCGTGTCGATACGGCGGCGGCGGCGCGTGGGAACTGGGTGGAACGTCGTCATAGGCGGCGATATAAGGCCGGCCCTAGAACCGGTCAAGACACTGCATCGCGATCAGGCAGGAGAGCCTAAAATCGTTTCTTGACCCGACAGGCCACCGCCCGCACCGTTTGCCCGGCGAGCGGAGAGCAAGTGCCGGTGCAGCTACAGAATTCAGCGTCGACCTGGAAATCCTGGAACACGACGCGTGCGACGGCCAACCACGCCGACTACTGGTCGGACGTCGTGGCGCGCGGCGTCATCCATGCGGAAACACGGGCCAAGGACGCGCCGCGTTTTACCGGGAAGCTGGCCAGCCGCACCGTCGGCCCGGCCCGCTTCGTCTCTTTCAAGACGGCCGCGCACAGCGTCAGCCGGACCGCCCGGCAAGCCGGCGGCGGCGAAGCGCTGTTCATGGTCAGCCTGCAAGTGAAGGGTGTCTCCCACATCGTCCAGGGCGACCGCGAACTGCGCCTGCGGCCCTCCGAAATCGCCATCGTCGATAGCGCCCGGCCGTTCCAGATTACGTTTCCGGAAGAAGTCGAACGCCGGCTGGTGCTGATGCCGCGCGCCCTCGTTGAGCCATGGCTCGTCGGAATCGAGCGCGGCCCGGTCCTGGTCCCCGACCGCACGGCATCGCTGCAGATCGCGCGCCTCGCCATGCTGCATCTGACCGATACCAACCTGAACTGGAACGAAGGCGATTGCGGCGCGGCGGTGGACGCCCTCTCCCGCCTGCTGCGTGGCGCGCTCGGTGATGGCAGCACGCCAAACGATGCCGGGCTTGCCGATCGGAAAGACGGTTTCCGGCTTGAGGCGATACGGCAAAGCATTCGCACCCAGCTCAACCGGCGCGATCTGACGCCCGGCGCTATTGCCGCTGCCTTCGGTCTTTCAACCCGCACCTTGCATCGTATCTTCGAAAGCGAAGGCACCAGCTTTTCCCGCTTCGTCATGAACGAGCGATTGTCCCGCGCCCGAAGCCTCATCGAGAATGCCTCGCCCTGCGTCAGCCTGACCCAGATTGCGATGGATTGCGGCTTCAGCGAAGCGTCCCACTTCTCACGCAGCTATCGCAGCCTGTTCGGCGAAGCGCCGCAACAAACACGTCAGCGCCTGCGCTAGCTCTATTCCGGCGTGATGCCGGCGCTGTCGGCGATCTTGCGAAACAGCTGGATGTCTTTCTCGATCTTCGCCCGCAATGGCGCACCCGGCATGAAGGACGGTTCGATGCCGAGCTTGCGCATGCGCTCGACGACGTCAGGCACGACCACGATCTTTTCGACTTCGCTCTGCAGGCGGCTGCGGATCGGCTCAGGCGTGCCGGCCGGCAGGAACAGAGCCGACCAGAACACCATTTCAAATTCGGGATAACCGGACTCGGCGATCGTCGGCGTGTCCGGCAGGCTGGGAATGCGCTTGGCCGTGGTCACTGCGAGCGCGCGCAGCTTGCCGCCTTCGATGAGCGGCAGGACTGCGGAGATGTCGCCGAAGTTCACCGCAACATCATTGGTCATGATCGCGGTCGCCGCCGGCGCGCTGCCACGGTATGGCACGTTCTGCATGGTGATGCCGGCGCGCTGGGTGAAGGCCTCGGTGGCGACGCGGAACGAGCTGGCAGCAGAGCTGTAGGCCACTTCGCCCGGCTTGGCTTTCGCCGCGGCGACGAGATCCGCCAAGGTCTTTAGCGGCGAGTCCGCGTTGACAACGACGACCAGCGGAAACGAGCCGACCATTGCGATCGGGTCGAAGTCCTTGACCGGATCATAGGGGATGGTCTTGAGCACGATCGGATTGAAGGTCATGCCACTGCTCGGCCCGACCAGGATCGTCAGGCCGTTCGGCTCAGACCGCTTTGCGGCGTCGATGGCGATGATGCCATTGGCGCCGGGACGGTTCTCGACAATGAAACTGTTGCCGGTCGCAACCGAAAGCTTTTCGGCAATGATGCGGGCAAGGATGTCATTGCCGCCGCCGGGTGCAAAGCCGACCACCAGCTTGCCGCTGCCTGGTGGCAATTGTGCATGGGCCGGCAGCGCACTGCCGACGACAAGCGATGCGAAAGCGAGCAGCGACAGCAAAGGTTTCATGGAAAATTTCATGGCCGTTGTCCTTTTCACGCGCCGATACCGTAGCGGCCGGGTGCAATGATGTTGTTCGGGTCAAGCGCCTGCTTGATGGCGTCGCAGGCTTTGACGATTTCCCGCGAGCGGCGGTCCTGATGAAAGGATTGGTAGGCGGTCGGCGAGCGTCCTACGAAGACGCCCTTGTCCATAAAGACGGCCGCCATCTTGCGGTAGCAAAGGTCCGCCCGCGCCGTCTCATCGGCGTTGTTGCGGTCGTAGAGGATGGCGTGAATGCCACGGGCAAAGCGCGCGCCGCAGACGAAACTGGCCACGTATTCCAGGCCGAATTCAGCGGCGATAACCCGACAATTGCGTTGGAAGTCATTGATCATGGCGCCGGACATTGGCGCGCCCGGCGTCATCCAGATGGCGCCGAGGCCCGGCCGCCAGTTCAGCATGTTCAATTCGCCACCGGCGGGACGGCCTGAATTGGAGTTGATCGCAGCCTGAAAGATCGCGCGCGGTTGCGCCTCCTCGGCCGAGATGTAGCGCGCCTTGCCCGACGCGAGAAAATGCTTCTTCACGCGCTCCAGCGTCAGCGCAACAGCCTCGGCGCTGGCGCCATACAGCGCGCCGGAGACGGTCCAAGAACCGACGCCATGTTTGGTGCGCAGCGCGGCGCGCTCATCGTCCGTCAGCGGCGCACGGAATCCGCCAGTCTCCTGGCGGGGATGCTGCTCCTGCGACGACAAGAGATAGATATCATTGGTCGCGCGGATCATGGTCGAGACCACATTCGCGGCCTTCAGCGGCCGGATCAGGTTGATGATCTCGGCAAGGTCCTCGTCATCCGGAAACGTGAAGAAGAACATCTCAATATGCGGCGGGCGCTGCATCATCCACATGCCGATGCGGGTGACGATGCCGTAGTTCGATTGCGTAAACAAACCGTCCAGCGCCGGGCCGAACGTATACTTGGTGACGTGCCAGTTCGGATGATCGTTGGTGTCGAGCGCGCCGTCGCCCGTGCGGATCACATCGCCATTGCCGAGCACGATTTCCATGCCGCAGACATTGTCAAAGTGGCTGCCGAGCGGCCCCGCCCCGCCGCCTTTGTCGAGCGCATTGCCAAGCAGGCTGCCGTCGGGCGGACCGGCGGTTGGCGACATCATCAGCGAACTGCCGCGCCGCTCTAGCTCCTCGTACATCGCGTTGAAGCTGACGCCCGGCTCGATCTCGGCATAGCCGAGTTCTTCGTTGATCTCGGTGACCTTGTTCATATGGCGGCCGAGCGCAACGACGACCTGGCCTTCCGCCATCGGCGCTTTGGAGCCCATGCCGATATTCTGGCCGCCGCTGATCGGAAACAGCGGCACATGGTGCTCATTGGCCAGTTTGACGATGGTCTCAACATCGGCGGTCGATGATGGGTACAGGACAGCCGGCGGCGGCAGGTCGGCGACAGGCAGCGTGTGGCGGCCAATGGCCGCGAGCTCGGCGGCGTCTGTATCGACGGCCGCTTTGCCGAGGGCTGCGGTCACGGCGGCAAGAAACGCAACAATGGATGGCTGTGCTGTCATGCGGGATCCGACCAGGTTTCCGGCTCAGCTTTAGCCGGTGCGGCCATTGCTGTCTTGACTGAGAGCGCCATCGGCTTGCCGCAGAGCGACATGGGGGCTTGGCTCAGTCGCTGAGCAAAGCTCTTTCTTCACCTCCCCCCTTGCGGGGGAGGTCGCCGCGCCGAAAGCGCGTTGACGCGCGTGTTCGATGCGTTATGGCGCGGCGGGAGGGGGGTAAAAGCGAGCACTGAGCAAGTAACACCCCCCTCCCCAACCCTCCCCCGCAAGGGGGGAGGGAGAAGAAAGAGCCCGCCGCAACTTTTGCAGATGAGATACCCAAGCTGGCGTGCATGGGCGCAAAAGCAAAAAGGGCCGCCCTTTCGGACGGTCCCTCCTCAATCTCGCGCGTGCCGGATCAGACGGCGTGGATCTGTATCAGCCGGTAGCCGGTGCCATCCTTCTCGACGTAGCCCATCGACGGGAACGGGAAGTGATAGCCGATGATCGGCAGCTTCTCGGTGATCGCCATGTCGTAGAATTTGCGGCGCGTCTCTTCGGACTGGCCCGCATCATTGTCGAACATGGCATGCCAGCCCGGATTCTTCATGAAGATGCCCGGATGGTTTGTGACGTCGCCCTGCACCACGACCTTCTTGTTGCCCGAGGCAACGATCAGCGAGGTGTGACCCGGCGTATGACCCGGTGTCGCATAAGCGGTGATGCCGGGCGCGGCTTCCTTGCCGTTGTCGTAAGGCGTCGGCTTGATGCCGTCGAAGATCTTCTTGACGTTGGCGAAGTTGCCTTTGTTGGTAGCGTTGGTCTTGGCGGAATTGGCCTCGTCGCTCCAGAACGCCCATTCGGTCGCCGGCACTTTGACCTCGGCGTTCGGGAAAGCCAGCGAGCCATCGGCATTGCGCAGGCCGTTGATGTGGTCGCCATGGAAATGCGACAGCACGACGATGTCGACCGCCTTGGCGTCGATGCCGGCCGCCGTCATGTTGGCGCGCATATTGCCCACAGCGCCCTTGCTCTGCTCGAAAGCGCCGAGGCCGTTGCCGGTGTCGATGACGATGGTCTTGCCGCCCATCTTGACCACGACCGGGCTGAACGAAATCGTCAACTGGCCCTTCGGCATGTACTGCGCCTCATAGGCGGCAGCGGTCTTTTCCTTGTCGAGATTGACGATGAAATTTTCCGGGATCGGGAATGTGCGCGATCCGTCATAGACCTGGATGATTTCGCCATCACCGAACTTGTAGCGGAACACGCCGGTCGGTCCGGCGGCGGCAGCCGGGGCTGCGGCAGGCGTCTGCGCCTGGCTCGAGGAGATCGACAACGGGCTCAGGGAGCCGGCGGCGGCAGCAGCGGCGCTCGCAAGCGCGGCGCGACGGGTGAACTGCATCGGAAACCTCCAGATATGTTGGGACGCCAAAGCGTCATTCTACGTCAGTTACAGGCGGCGGTCATGGGCGTTTGCTGTGACAGACGTGCGACTAGGTAACACGCCTCAGCCGGCTTTATTCCGGGACAAACGCTCAGGGCCAGAAATACTTGAACACTTCCGAGATGCCGCCGCCGAGCGTCAGCAGGACCGCCGCCCAGACAGAGGCCGACAGGAAGTTGGCGGCCTGAAACCGCCAGAACGGCATCTCAAAAATGCCTGCGATCAGCGGCACCGAGGCGCGCAGCGGGCCGAAGAACCGGCCGATGAAAATGCCGGCGACGCCCCATGTTTTCATGAACCGCTCGCCGCGCGGGATCAGGTCCGGATGGCGCGACAGCGGCCAGATGTGCTGCACCCGGTATTCGAGCTTCCGCCCGATCCAATAGGACAGCCAGTCGCCGAAGCCGGCGCCCAGTGACGCGCCGACCCAGATCGGCCAGAAGCTGAGGTCGCTCGACCCGATCAGGGCGCCAATGGCGACCAGCGCCCCCCAGGCCGGGATCAACAGCGAGATGAAGGCGAGCGATTCACCGAAAGCCAGGGCAAAGACCACGAAGGGAGCCCAGACGGCGTTTTCGCGCACGAAAGCGATGATCTGGTCGGCATAGGCCTGAAAATCCATGCTGCGGTCCTAGCCTGCCCGCAGCCTGCCGACCAGTGCGCCGCGATGTCTCAGCAGAGTTCCCGCCCGGGTCCGGGTCACCGTTTCCACATGATCATGGCATAGTTCATGGCAATTGATTCGCTGCCGCCCTATCTACGGGCTCCTCCGCTATTCCTTCCGCTTTCCTGCACAGTGACCTGAATTCATGGCGAAACCCGCGACCAAGAAGACCAAATCCTCCGAACCCGACCTGTTTGCCGGCCCCAAAGGCGCTAACTTGGGGGCGCATCAGCCGGCCGCGCGCAGCGCGCCGAAGGAAAGCGCCCGCAAGGCATCAGGCGGCGGCTCGGCTGAATCGAACTACACCGCCAAGGACATCGAGGTCCTCGAGGGTCTGGAGCCGGTGCGGCGCCGTCCCGGCATGTATATCGGCGGCACCGACGAGAAGGCGCTGCATCATCTGTTCGCCGAAATCATCGACAACTCGATGGACGAGGCGCTGGCCGGCCATGCCAGCTGGATCGAGGTCGAAATGTCGGCCGACGGCTTCCTAACCGTCAACGACAATGGCCGCGGCATGCCGGTCGACCCGCATCCCAAATTCAAGAACAAGTCGGCGCTCGAAGTCATCATGTGCACCCTGCATGCCGGCGGCAAATTCGACAGCAAGGTCTATGAGACATCGGGCGGCCTGCACGGCGTCGGCGTTTCGGTGGCGAATGCTTTGTCCGAGCGCATGGAAGTCGAAGTCGCGCGCGAGCAGCAGCTTTACAAAATGGTGTTCGAGCGCGGCATCCCAAAGGGCAAACTGGAGAAGCTTGGCCGCGTGCCGAACCGCCGCGGCACCAAGATCCGCCTGAAGCCTGACGCGCAGATTTTCGGCAAGAACGCCGCCTTCGATCCGGCGCGCATTTTCAAGATGTCGCGCTCCAAGGCCTATCTCTATGGCGGCGTCGAAATCCGCTGGAGCTGCGACCCGGCGATGGTCGAGGGCACGGAGATTCCGCCCAAGGCCGTCTTCCACTTCGCCGATGGCCTGAAGGACTACCTCTCATCCAGCCTGGAAGGCTCCACCCTGGTCCATCCGGACATCTTCACCGGCGCTTCCGGCAAGACCGGCAAGCATGGCGCTGTCGAGTGGGCGATTGCCTGGACGGCAGACGCCGACGGCTTTTTGCAGTCCTACTGCAACACGATCCCGACGCATGATGGCGGCACCCATGAATCTGGCTTGCGCACCGCTCTGCTGCGCGGCCTGAAGGATCACGCCGAGCGCGCCAATCTCGGCAAGCGCGCCGCCGCGATCACCAGTGAAGACGTCATGGTCGGCTCCGGCTGCATGCTCTCGGTCTATATCCGAGAGCCGGAATTCCAGGGCCAGACCAAGGACCGCCTTGCCACCGCCGCGGCGCAGAAGATCGTCGAACAGGCGATCAAGGATCCGTTCGATCACTGGCTGTCCGGCAACCCGACCATGGGCAACCGGTTGCTCGAATTCGTCATTGACCGCGCCGAAGACCGGCTGCGCCGCCGCGCCGAAAAGGACGTCGCCCGCAAGTCAGCGGTGCGCAAGCTGCGCCTGCCCGGCAAGCTGGCCGATTGCTCGAATTCAGGCTCGGCCGGCTCCGAGATTTTCATTGTCGAAGGTGACTCGGCCGGCGGCTCGGCCAAGCAGGCGCGTGACCGCAAGACGCAGGCGATCCTGCCGCTGCGCGGCAAGATTTTGAATGTGGCGTCCGCTACCAAGGACAAGCTGGCCGCCAATCAGCAGTTGGCCGATTTGATCCAGGCTTTGGGTTGCGGCACCGGCGTCAATTATCGCGATGCCGATTTGCGCTACGAGAAGGTCATCATCATGACCGACGCCGACGTCGACGGCGCGCATATCGCATCGCTGCTGATCACCTTCTTCTATCGGCAGATGCCGAAGATCATCGATGACGGCAAGCTGTTCCTCGCCGTGCCGCCCCTGTTCCGGCTGCAGCATGGCGGCACGATTGCCTATGCCCGCAACGACCAGCACAAGGCGCAGCTGTTGAAGTCGCACTTCAACGCCAATGCCAAGGTGGAAGTGTCGCGCTTCAAAGGCCTCGGCGAAATGATGGCGGCGCAGCTCAAGGAAACGACGATGGATCCGTCGAAGCGCACGTTGCTGAAGGTGACATTGGCGGATGCCGATGCCACGGCGACGGCCAGTTCGGTCGAGCGGCTGATGGGCAACAAGGCCGAAGCGCGCTTCGACTTCATCACCGAGAATGCCGAATTCGCCAGCGAGGAATTGCTGGACGTTTAAGGGGCTGCCCCTACTCACACCTCTTCAGCAACGGCGTCTTGCTGCGATTGGCGAGCGCGATGCCGCGCTTGACGCGGACCGCGCCGCCGTCGACGCGGTTGAACAGTGTGCGGCGCGTGCCCTTGGCGACCTGCAGCTCTAACGTCTGGAATTCCTCAACCTCGACGCTGGGCGCGAACACGACCTTGATCTCCAGCCGGTCCTTGCCCAGGCGCTTGGCGGCACGAACGCCGTAGAGATTGGTCGCGTATTCCGGGCCGACGTCATGCGCCTCGATCACCAAGTTACCGTCCTGCTGCCGGACGCTGACATGCGGATTGGTTGGTGCCGGCGGCTGGCCGCACTCCGGTGCGAAAGTTCCGAACAATGCAAATTCCCGGAAGAGTTCAATGACGCCCGGCTCGGCCGGCTTCAACTCGGCAGCGGCGGGCGGCGGTGGTGCTTCGGTGAGGATGTCCTGGCTTGGAGCGGCAGCGGCGGGCAAAGCGAGCACAAGCATCAACGAAAACGCCGCCAAACTTCGCATAGCCCCGATAACCCCAACGACTCAATACACACGCCCCGGGACCGAGAATAGCAGCGCGCAAAGCGGCGGCAATCGGCAAGCGATGCTTTGCCGATCTTTGTTGCCGAAAGCAGTGAACAGTTTTCGCGGCTCTACTCGAACTTCAGGTTGGCCGCCTGCACGACGTCCGAATAACTCTTGATGTCGGCATCGATGTACTTCTTGAACTCGTCGCCGGTCGGCCCGCCCGGCTTGACCGCCATCTTGGCGAGCGAGTCACGCACGCCGGCATCGGCCAGTGCTTTGCTGATCTCGGCTGTCAGCTTGGCGACGATCGCGGGCGGCGTCCCTTCCGTGACGAAGAAGCCGCTCCACAATTGTGAATTGACGTCCGGATAGCCCGCCTCCTTCATGCTCGGCACATCCGGCAGTTCCGCCGAACGCTCGGACCCGGTCACCGCCAAAGCGCGCAGTTTGCCACCGGTCACCAGCGGGATCGTCGGCGGGCCATCGACAATCGTGAACAAGGTCTGGCCGCCGACCACGCCGAGATTGGACTCGTTGCTGCTCTTGTACGGGATGGCCTGGCCCGGCATGCCTGTCTTGAGCTTCAGCAACTCACTGGCGATGGTGAAGGATGGCGACGACGTCGCGTAATTCGACTTGTCCGGGTTGGCCTTGGCCCATTCCACCAGTTCTTTGACCGTCTTGACCGGGTGATCAGCCGGGACCACCAGGATCAGCGGGAACGAGGCGATCATGTTGAGCGGGATGAAGGTCTTGGTCGGGTGATAGCTCAAATTCGGCAAGGTCGCGGCGGCGATCGACATCTGGCCGGTGGCGGCAAGCAGAACGGTGTAACCATCGGTCGGCTGCTTGGCGACAAATTCGGATGACAGCCGCCCGCCGGCACCGGGCTTGTTTTCGATCACCGAATTCCAGCCGGTGTTCTGCTGGAATTTCTGCACCACAAGACGGGCGAACAGATCATTGCCGCCGCCGGCGGCAAAACCGACGATGAAACGAATGACCTGTTTTGGGTAATCGCTTTGCGCTTTGGCACCGCTTGTGCCGAACAGCAATGCAGCGCTCAGCGCACAGACAACGATTTTCACCGTCGATCGCATGGTGGCATCCTCCCTTAAGCCGCCGTTCTTTGCCGGCGTTTCGGGAATCGTACACTGCCCCCGCAGAATCCGGAAAGCCAAAATGTCAGTGAAGACGCGGAAGCGCCTGCCCACCGGAGACGATGGGCGGCAGCCGCATTTTCACCCCGTCAATCTATCGGCAGGCCGGTATATTGCTCGGCCAGTGACTTCATCGCCGCTTCCGAACTGACGATGTAGCGCAGGTCGGACAACTGGCGGCGATGGTCGAACGGCGTTTCATCCGGGAAGCGGTGCATGATTTGCGTCATCCACCAGGAGAAGCGCTGCGCATTCCAGACGCGCCGCAGACAAGCCTTGGAATTGTTCTCCAGCAGTTCGTTGTTCTGCTTCTTGTAGAAGCCCTCAATCGCGCGTGACAGCTTCACCACGTCGGCGAAAGCGAGGTTCATGCCCTTGGCGCCGGTCGGCGGCACGATATGCGCGCTGTCACCGGCGAGAAACAGCCGGCCATATTGCATCGGCTCGACGACGAAGGAGCGCATGGCGGTGACGCTCTTTTGCAGGATCTTGCCTTCCTGCAGTTTGCGCCCGCCGCCGAGACGGCGATGCAAATGCTCCCAGATTTTGGCGTCAGGCCAGTTGGCGACGTCTTCATCGTGATCGCATTGCAGATAGAGCCGCGACACAGTCGGCGAGCGCATTGTGTAGAGCGCGAAGCCTTCATCGGTGTACGAGTAAATCAGGTCGTGATCCGGCGGCGGTGAATCCGACAGAATGCCAAGCCAGCCGAACGGATAGTCGCGCTCATAGACGGTCAGGATATCGGCCGGGAAGCTCGGCCGGCTGATGCCGTGATAGCCGTCGCAGCCGGCAATGAAATCGCATTCGATTTCTTTCGGCTGCCCGTCATGGGTGAAACGGATTTTCGGTTTGTCGGTCTTGAGATCGTCGACGCTGACATCGCTGACTTCGAACAGCAATTCGCCGCCATCGGCGAGCCGGCGCTCGACCAAATCCTTGACGACTTCCTGCTGGCCGTAAATCGTGATGCGCTTGTTCAACAGCGCCTTGAAATCGAGATGATGGATCTCGCCATTGATGGCGATGTTGGTGCCCCAGTGCACCATGCCTTCGCGCTTCATGCGCTCGCCGACTCCGATATCGGTCAGCATGTCGGCGGCCCAGTGCTCGATCAGCCCGGCGCGGATGCGGTTCTCGATATAATCACGGGTGCGGTTCTCGATGATGATCGAGGAGATTCCTTGCAGATGCAGCATCCGCGCCAGCGCGAGGCCCGCAGGTCCTGCCCCGATGATTCCGACCTGTGTCCGCATCTCTATAACTCCGAATATCGCCGCCCGGCGTCCGTATAGTCGCCCGGTCAGGCTTGTACAATTTCAGAAAGGCCAGCCATAGCGCGACACCTGCGCCATGTAGTCCAGGTAAGGCTGGCCGAATTTGGCGGCGAGATAGCGCTCCTCGCGCTTGACGACGCCGTAATGCATCAGCGGCATCAAGAGGAACGTCAGCGCCAGCATCCAGTCCGAGGCCAGCGCAACCGACAATCCGGCCAGGATCAATGCGCCGCCGACATACATCGGGTTGCGCATCCAGGCGAAGACGCCGGTGGTGACGATTGCGGTTGTCGGCTTCCACGGCTCGACGCGTGTGCCGGCGGCGCGGAACGCCTTGATCGCCGCATAACCCATGGCTGCGCCGGCACCGATCAGGATGATCGGGAACATGATGCGCTCGGTCAAAGACAACATCAGCGACAGCAAATAGGCCGGCGCCAGCCAGTCGAGCAGCGGCCCCAGCACGATGACGCCGAGCGCCAGAAGCGGCGGCGGTGCAATCACCCCGGCATTATCGTCTTGATGGGTCATTTCGGGAATCGCACTCCGTCGTGCAGCGTATTTTCACGATCATACAACAGACGCAAGGATGGCAACCAGAGCGCGGCTTTTTCGCACGCGTGACGAATTTTCCGCTTCCCTTGGGGCGGCGTCCTGTCCACCATTGGCCTGTCGAGGCAACGCCGCTAGAGGATGAGCGATGCACGACTAAGGAAACGACAAGGAGCACCGCATGAGCCTGATCCATCGCCGCCGGTTTGTCACTCTGGCCGGCGCCGCGCTTGCCGCCCCGGCGCTGTCGCGTCTTGCCCTCGCCGACACCTGGCCGAAGGACAAGGCGATCCGCGCAGTCATTCCCTTTTCCGCGGGCAGCACCGTCGACATTATCGGCCGCGTCGTGCTCGATCCGCTGTCCCGGCAGTTGGGACAGTCCATCGTCGTTGAAAACCGCGGCGGCGCCGGCGGCAGCATCGGCTCCGCGGCCGTCGCCAAGGGCGATGCCGACGGTTACACGCTGCTGGTCAATGCCGCCGCGCATTCGGCTGCGCCCGCTGCCTACCCGCAGATCACCTACGATCCGGCGAAGGACTTCGCCGCGGTCGCCATGTTCGGCGTTGTGCCGAATGTGCTGCTGGTCGCACCATCGAAGGGCATCAACACCGCCAAGGAATTGGCCGAGCGCGCCAAGAATGGCGAGATGACCTATTCGTCCGCCGGCGTCGGCAGCGCCACGCACTGGGCGGCCGAACGCTTCCGTCTGTCGGCGGGATTCAAAGCAACGCATGTGCCGTTCCGCGGCGGCCCGGAAGCGCTGACCGAAGTGATGACCGGCCGCATCGATTTCTGCTGCATCGGCATCTCATCGGCGATCGCCTTCATCACCGATGGCAAGCTGGTGCCGCTCGGCGTCAGCACGACGCGGCGCTCGGCGGCGCTGCCGAAAGTGCCGACCACGATCGAAGCCGGTTTCCCGGACTCGGATTACATCTTCTGGAACGGATTGCTGGCACCGGCGAAGACGCCGCGCGCGATCATCAACCAGTTGCACGCCGAGGTGCAGAAGGTTCTCGCGTTGCCGGATGTGCAGTCGAAGATGGCGCCGCAAGGCATCGAACCGATGCCGCTCTCGCCGGAAGAGTTCGACGCGATGATCGCCAAGGAGATCGTGCAGAACGTCAAACTCGCGCAGGCGGCGGGGCTGAAGTTTAATTAGGGTCCCGTCATGCCCGGCCTTGTGCCGGGCATCCACGTCTTAGATTGCTGAACGGCTGAAGACGTGGATGGCCGGGACAAGCCCGGCCATGACGGCATGCGCTAATGCCGAGCTACTCCCCCGCCAGCCACTCCTTCAGCGCCTTGTTGACCGCATCCGGCTTTTCGATCGTCGACAAATGTCCGCATTGCGGCACGACGACGAGCGTCGAGCCGAGAATATCCGCGGCGATTTCTTTCGCCAGTTCCGGCGGCGTCACCGCGTCAGAGTCACCGACCAGCACCAAAGTCGGGCAACCAATCTCGTTCAGCAGCGGCCGTGAATCCGGACGTGCCTTGATCGCCTTGGCCTGACGTACGAAAGCCTCAGCGCCGGTCGCTTCCGCCATGGTGCGGATGATGCCTTTCAAGGTTTCGTTGTTGGCGTGATCAGGATGCAGGAACTTTGGTGTCAGCGTGTCGACGATCTCACTGAGCTTGCCCGCTTGCGCCATGGCGATGAACTTGTCGCGGCCGGCCTTCTGCTCGTCGGTGTCCGGACGCGCCGATGTGTCGAGCAGCGCCAGCTTGGCGATGCGCTCAGGGGCCTGCCGCATCATGGCGAAGGCGATGTAGCCACCCATTGACAGGCCGGCGAGCGCGAAGCGCTCCGGCGCGGTCTCGAGAATGCGCGCGGCAATCGCTTCCATCGTGTCGTCCTGGGTGTGGTCGGCCACCGTCACCGGGCCCAAAGGCGCCAAAGCCGCCACTTGGGCAGCAAACAAACGCGGGCTGCAGAGCAGCCCCGGGACCAGAACCAGCGGCAAATTGGACGCCATGAAGAACCCCTATTATGCGAAAAGATTAAGCTTTAACGCGTTTATTGCATGCTCAGCATTGACTTTGGCCCTTTCGAGCCTATGTTCCTGCCAACCGGTGCGAACCCTTAGATTCGACCGCTCTCCCGCGCATTGAAGCCGGTTTTGGCAACTGTTTGATTGTCCGGCGCGGACCCCAACGGTCCTTGCTCGAGGTTTTATGTCCTTTTCCCATCTTGGTCTTTCCGACAAAGTTCTCGGCGCAATTGATGCTGCCGGCTACAAGACGCCTACACCCATTCAGGAACAAGCGATACCGCACGTCTTGGCGCGGCGCGATGTTCTCGGCATTGCGCAAACCGGAACCGGCAAGACGGCCGCCTTCGTTCTGCCGATGCTCACCATGCTCGAAAAAGGCCGGGCCCGCGCCCGCATGCCGCGCACGCTCATTCTAGAGCCGACGCGCGAACTGGCTGCCCAAGTCGAAGAGCAGTTCGACAAATACGGCAAGAACCACAAGCTCAATGTTGCTTTGATCATCGGCGGCGTGTCGTTCGGCGATCAGGACACCAAGCTGGTGCGCGGCGTCGACGTGTTGATCGCCACGCCGGGCCGCCTGCTCGATCACTCCGAGCGCGGCCGTTTGCTTTTGTCCGGTGTTGAATTGCTAATCATCGACGAAGCCGACCGCATGCTCGACATGGGCTTCATTCCCGACATTGAACGCATCGGCAAACTGGTGCCGTTCACGCGCCAGACCTTGTTCTTCACCGCGACCATGCCGCCGGAAATCCAGCGCATTGCCGATAACTTCCTGCACAATCCGGTGCGTGTTGAAGTGTCGAAGCCGGCCACCGCCGCCGCCACCATCACGCAGGGCCAGGTTTCTGTTGGCCGCGAAGGCCATGAAAAGCGCGACACATTGCGCCGTCTCATTCGCAACGCCGACAATTTCAAGAACGCCATCATCTTCTGCAACCGCAAGCGCGAAGTCGCCCTGTTGCATAAATCGCTGGTCAGCCACGGCTTCAACGCCGTTGCGCTGCATGGCGATCTCGATCAGTCGGCGCGCACCGCCGCACTGGAAGCGTTCCGCAGCGGCAATGCCAAGCTGTTGATTGCCTCCGACGTCGCCGCGCGCGGCCTCGATATCCCGGCTGTGAGCCACGTGTTTAACTTCGACGTGCCGCACCACCCGGACGATTATGTGCACCGCATTGGCCGTACCGGCCGCGCCGGTCTGACGGGCACCGCCATCTCGCTGGTTGCGCCGATCGACGCGAAGTCGGTGCAGGCGATCGAAAAACTGATGAACATGACAATTCCGTTCATGGGCGAGCCGCCCAAGGCGGAGTCGACGGCGGAAACGCCGGAGGCCGCCGCCGGCGAGCCCCGCGCCAACCGCCGCCCCGCTGGCGAGCGCAGCTCGGAACGCGAAGGTGGCCGCACGCGCGGTGGCCGCAACCGTGGCGGCCGCGGCGAACGTGGCCCGCGCAACGATCAATCGCAGCCCGTTGCTGCACAGGCCCCGGCCGAACAGTCGCCCGTGCAACCGCGTGCCGAACAATCACAGCCGGCGCGCGAACAACCGCGTCACCCGCGACAAGAGCAGCCGCGCCGTCAGCCGGACAAAGCACCCGTGCGGGCGAGTCAGCCACAACCGAAGCGCGAGCCACAGGCCGAAGAGTCGGATGGCAGCCATTTGCCGGCCTTCCTGCTGCGTCCAGTGACGATAAAGGCCTGATAAAGGGCATTTTCCGGAGCTAGGGCCGCGCGCCTCGGTACAACTTTCTCCGACAATCGGTTCCGAATTTACCGCTGATTCACATCCCTCCAATACCGTCCATGGTGGGGGACGGTTGCGCGGTCGTGTCTACGGCTGCGCGAAGACCTACAGGCAGAAGCGCCTCCAGGGGGTTTTCGATGAGTGGCCAGGCCGATGAACATGAACGCACGCTGGCGTTCTGCGAAATCGCGCTCGGCCAAATTCGCGCGCTGCGCCAGCCGGCAATCCCGCGCAATTATGAGATCTGGTACGCCTATGCGACCGGCTATCACCCGTCGCTCAATCAGAAGATCAACGAGACGCTCAGCGCCGCCGGCACTCTGTCCGATTCCGACCTCGATGACATTTATTCGACCTATCTCTCGCCGACGCGCCTGACCGACCGCATCGACAAGGTCGGCACGCAGGTGATGGGCGAGATCGAGCAGGTCATGGCGATGATCGACGCCGCCGCCGGCTCCGCCTCGAACTACACCGAAAGCCTCGCCGACATGACCGAGAAGCTGGGTGACCCCGGCGACCGCGAAGGCCTGCGCTCCATCGTCGAAAGCCTGGTGCAGACCGCCAAGGAGATGGAAGTCTCCAACCAGAAGCTTGAAGAGCGCCTCAATGCCTCCAAGCAGGAAATCAACGAGCTGCAGGAGAACCTCGAAGTCGTCCGCACCGAGAGCCTGACCGACCCCCTCACCCAGCTCGCCAACCGCAAGTTCTTCGACACGACGCTCGAAGAAGCCATGCGCGATGCGTTCGAAAAGAACGAGCCGCTGTCGCTGATGATGACCGACATCGACCACTTCAAGAACTTCAATGACAGCTTCGGCCATCTCACCGGCGACCAGGTGCTGCGCCTTGTGGCCATGTCGGTGAAGCAGAACGTCAAGGGTCAGGACACCGCGGCACGCTACGGCGGTGAGGAATTCGCCGTCATCCTGCCGAACACGGTGCTGCGCTCGGCCATCACGGTTGCCGACCACATCCGCCGCGCGGTGATGACCAAGGAACTGATGAAGCGCTCGACCGGCGAGCATCTCGGCCGCATCACCATCTCGATCGGCGTTGCCACGCTGCATCCGGGAGATACGGCGCAGATGTTGATCGAGCGCGCCGACACCTGCCTCTATGCCGCCAAGCGGCATGGCCGTAATCGCGTGCTGTGCGAGACCGATCCGGAAGTCTCAGCGCAGCCGGCGATGCAGGTGGCTTAGGCCTTTTTCTTCCGCACCTTCTTGACCGTCTTCTTGCGCGCCGGCTTCTTGGCGACCTTCTTCTTCGCAGCCTTCGTGCGCGCCACGCCAACCGCGGCGCGTGCCCATTGCGCCAGCTCGCTCGGATCGTCGTAGAACCGCTCCGGCAGCCGCCAATATGACGTTACCATGCGCTGGCCGTTCTTCTTGGTGAAGGTCAGTGGCTTCGACGCCTCTGCCTCGAAGGCGGCACGCGTCGCATCATCGGTTTTGAGATAGATCAGGTCACCAGAAACAATGGCGAAGATCACGCCGTTGGCGTAGATGCCCTGCCCGCTGAACATGCGCTTGATCTGGACAGTGCCGAACTCGCCGAACAGCTCATGGATGAACTCGGCATCCATGGCAGGCGCACTCAGTGCGCTTCGGTGACGTCGTCCTTGAACGGCGTCAATTGAACGCTCTCGCCGCAGCCGCAGGCCGAGGTCTGGTTCGGATTGTTGAACACGAACTGCGCCGACAGCTTCTCGGTCTTGTAGTCCATCTCGGTGCCGAGCAGGAACAGCACGGCTTTCGGATCGACCAGGATCTTGACGCCCTTGTCCTCGACGACTTCGTCGGAGGCCTTCACGGCGTCGGCATATTCCATCGTGTATTCCATGCCGGCGCAGCCGCCATTCTTGACGCCGACGCGAACACCGGCGACCGGCTTGTCAGCCCGCGCCATGACATCTTTGATGCGCAAGGCCGCGGCGTCAGTGAGCCGCATCACCTGGGGTCGTGGTCGTGCCTGAGCAGTCGCCATGATCTCTTCCTCCGGACGGCAGTTTCAAATCGTAACAGTTTGAAATTACCGAACTATTCTCCCGATAATGTGGGGAGCTTCGCATAGAAAAGCAACTACCACATGTTCAGGACTAAACGCGCCTCATCCGACATGCGGCTCGGGTCCCACGGCGGATCCCAGACAACAGTCACCTTGGTATCCTTGACGCCGGCCACACTGGAGACGGCGTTTTCCACCATGATCGGCAGTTCCTGCGCCGCCGGGCAGTTCGGCGAGGTCAGCGACATGTCGACATTGACCATGCGGTCGTCGGCGATATCGATCTTGTAGATCAGGCCGAGCTCATAAATGTCGGCAGGGATTTCCGGGTCGAACACGGTCTTGAGGCCGGCGATGATCTCGTCGGTCAGCCGGGTCAGCTCTTCTACCGGCAGGGCCGAGGCACCGCTGATGGCGGCGTTCTCGGCCGGCTTGTCGGCGCTGACCTTGGGTGCAATCGGCCGCTCGACGGCCGCAGGAGCGGCAGGCGCCGTCAGCTCAGGCTGCATGATCGGCACGGCCGGCTTGTTCATCTCGTCACTCATGAAAAGAACTCCTGCGCCTTCAGCAGCGATGCCGCCAAGGTGTCGACCTCAGCCTTGGTATTGTACAGCCCGAACGAGGCGCGGCATGTCGCGGTGACACCAAAGCGCGCCAGCAGCGGCATGGTGCAATGTGTCCCTGCCCGCACAGCGACGCCGGAACGGTCAATGACAGTGGCAATGTCATGCGCATGCGCGCCCTGCATCTCGAAGGAGACGATCGGGCCCTTGTTGCGCGCGGTGCCGATGATGCGCAACGAGTTGATGGCGCCCAGTCTCTCTTGCGCGTATTGGGTCAGCGACTCTTCATGGGCGCGGATGGCGCCCTTGCCGATGGCATTGATGTAGTCGATCGCGGCGCCAAGGCCGATCGCCTGCACGATCGGCGGCGTACCGGCTTCGAATTTATGCGGCGGCTCGCCATAGGTGACGCGGTCTTCGTAGACTTCGCGGATCATCTCGCCGCCGCCGAGAAACGGCGGCATGGCTTCGAGATGCTGCATCTTGCCATACAGCACGCCGATGCCTGACGGGCCATACAGCTTGTGCCCGGTCATGACGAAGAAGTCGCAATCGATGTGCTGCACATCAATGTCCATGTGCACAGCGGCCTGCGAGCCATCGACCAGCACCGGAATGTTGCGGGCATGCGCCAGCTTGACGACTTCCTTGACCGGCACGACGGTGCCGAGCGCATTCGACATCTGCGTGATCGCCACCATTTTGGTGCGCGGCGATAGCAGCTTGTCGAATTCATCGATCAGGAAGTTGCCTTCCTCATCAACCGGCACCCATTTGATCACCGCGCCGAAACGCTCGCGGAAATAGTGCCACGGGATAATGTTGGAATGGTGCTCCATGATCGAGAGCACGATCTCGTCACCTTCCTTGATGCGCATGCCGCCAAAGCTCGACGCCACCAGATTGATCGCCTCGGTGGCGTTCTTGGTGAAGATGACCTCTTCCTTGGCGCGCGCATTGATGAAGGCTGCTGCTTTTTCGCGCGCGCCTTCGTAAGCCTCCGTCGCTTCATTGGCGAGGAAATGCAGCCCACGATGCACATTGGCATATTGCTCGGTGTAAGCGCGGTGCATGCGCTCGAGCACCTGCGTCGGCTTCTGCGCCGAAGCGGCATTGTCGAGATAGACAAGCGGCTTGCCATAGACCTGCATCGCCAGCGCCGGAAAGTCGGCGCGGATCTTTTCGACATCGAAGATATCGGCGTGAGCGTTCATCCGCGCGTCTCCAGCCATTCCAGCGCGCCGTTCATCAGCGCGTCGCGGAAGCCTTCATGCGTGATTTCCTCGACGGTCTCGCCGATGAATGCCTGAATGAGCAAAGCCTCGGCCTGCTTGTCATCGATGCCGCGCGACATCAGGTAGAACTTGAGACCCGGATCGAGTGCACCAGCGGTGGCGCCGTGGCCACAGACCACATCGTCGGCGAAGATTTCCAGCTCCGGCTTGTTGTAAGCCTCCGCCTCATCCGACAGCAGCAAAGCGCGCGTCATCATCTTTGTGTCGGTCTTCTGGGCGTGCGGCTTGACCACGATCTTGCCCTGGAAAACGCTCTTGCTCTCATTGTCCAGCACCGACTTGAACTGCTCGCGGCTGGCGCAATGGCCGGCGGCGTGCTCGATCGTCATCGTCGTGTCGACATGTTCCTTGCTGCGCAGCAGATTGACGCCGCGCAAGCCGCCAACGCTACCCTCGCCCGAGAAACGGACAAAACTCTGGTTGCGCACCAGCGAGGCATCGCTGTTGAGCGCGAAGGTGTTGAACTTGACGTTGGCGCCGGCATTCAGAATTAGGCTGGCGACATGAAGGCCACGCGTCTGCGTCGCCTTGAAGTAATCGACCTGCGCCTCGTCGCCGATCACCAGTTCAAGTGCCGCATGCACCTGGCTCGTGTTCTGCTCATGGCTCTCGGCGATGGTGAGCTGCGCGCCCTTTTCGACCACGACCAGCGAGCGGATGAAATTCGAACTCGGCGTGTCGCTTGACGCGAACACCAGATGGATCGGCCGCTCCAGCACAGTACCGGCTGCAACGTGGATCACCGCGCCATCGCCCATCAGCGCGGTGTTCAGCGCAACGGCGATATCGTCGGTCGGAAACACCTTGCCGACATGCGCGGCAACCAATGCGTCACCCTTGGCGAGCGCATCGGCCATTGAGCCAATGGTCAGGCCGGCTTCCGGCGACAGATCGGATAATTCCGGCACGAAGGCGCCGTCAACGAACACAAGTTTACGGCTGACAATGCTGGCGAAAATCTTGCCGGCGTCTTTCGCCTTGGCCTTGCTCGCAGCATCCGGTGCGCCCGCCAAAGGCAGCGCATCGCGCATCAGCGCACGCAGATCGGTGTATTTCCATTCCTCGACACGGCGATGCGGCAGGCCCTTGGCGTCGAAGCGCTTGAAGGCCTCGTCGCGCAAATCGGCAACGGCACTACTGCTCGGCAACGCCGCGCGCGTGCGCTCATAGGCGCTGACCAGTGCCTGCTCGGCCGGAGTCTTGATGGCGCGAACTTCAGCGTTCATCGCTTATGCCGCCTCGTCGGAATATTGCGCATAGCCCTTGGCTTCGAGCTCAAGCGCGAGCTCCTTGCCGCCGGTCTTCACCACGCGGCCCTTCGACATGACGTGCACGACGTCGGGCACGATGTAGTTCAGCAGCCGCTGGTAATGCGTGATGACGATCATTGAACGCTCCGGCGAACGCAGCCGGTTGACGCCCTCCGACACGGTCTTCAGCGCGTCAATGTCGAGGCCGGAATCGGTCTCGTCGAGGATCGCCAACCGCGGCTGCAGGATCGCCATTTGCAAAATTTCATTGCGCTTCTTCTCGCCGCCGGAAAAGCCGACATTGACGGCGCGGCGCAGATGCTCCTGGCTGACGCCGAGCTTGGCTGACGTCTCGCGCACCAACTTGAGGAAATCCGGCGTCGAATATTCCGCTTCACCACGCAGCTTGCGCTGCGCGTTCAACGCGGTGCGCAGGAACGTCATCGTGGCGACGCCCGGCACTTCGACCGGATACTGGAAGGCGAGGAAGATGCCCTTGGCGGCGCGCTCATCCGGCGCCAGCTCAAGAATGCTCTCGCCATCGAGCAGGATGTCGCCCTCGGTGATGTTGTAGGCATCCTTGCCGGCCAGCACGTAGGACAGAGTCGACTTGCCGGAGCCGTTCGGCCCCATGATGGCGGCGACCTGGCCCTTTTCGATGGTCAGCGTCAGGCCGTTGAGGATCTTCTTGTCCTCGACCTCGACATGCAGATTCTTGATCTCAAGCAACGACATAAAACTTCTCTTCTCTCTGTACTCAGCCCAACTGCGAAGACTTACTCCGCAAGCTCAAGCCGTTTTTCGATACGATCCAACCGGACCTTGATGCTGGCAATATCGCCATGGTCGTGCTCCTGGATGGTCACAACACCTGAAAGGTGCTGCCGCATCGCAGTCATTTCGACGCTCAAATCGCGCATTGAATGCGCCATCTTGGCCATATCGCCACGAATGGCACGCAGATGCTCAAGAACAATGTTGTCAGTCTCGCTCATCCCACACTCCCCTCCAGAGAGATCGAAATCAGCTTCTGCGCTTCCACCGCGAATTCCATCGGCAGCTGCTGCAGCACATCCTTGACGAAGCCATTGACGACAAGCGCAGTCGCCTCTTCCGCCGACATGCCGCGTTGGCGGCAATAGAACAGCATGTCCTCCGAGATCTTCGAGGTCGAAGCTTCGTGCTCGAACACCGAAGACGAATTCTTGGCTTCGATATAGGGCACGGTATGCGCGCCGCACTGATCGCCGATCAGCAGCGAGTCGCAGTTGGTGAAGTTGCGCGCATTGGTCGCCTTGCGATGCGCCGTGACGAGGCCGCGATAGGTATTGTTCGACTTGCCCGCCGAGATGCCCTTGGAGATGATGCGGCTGGTCGTGTTCTTGCCCAAGTGAATCATCTTGGTGCCGCTATCGACCTGCTGCATGCCGTTCGAAATTGCGATCGAGTAGAACTCGCCGCGCGAACCATCGCCGCGCAAAATGCAGCTCGGATACTTCCAGGTAATCGCCGAGCCGGTCTCGACCTGCGTCCAGGAAATCTTCGAATTCTTGCCGCGGCAGTCGCCACGCTTGGTGACGAAGTTGAAGATGCCGCCCTTGCCGTCGGCGTCGCCCGGATACCAGTTCTGCACCGTCGAATATTTGATCTCGGCGTCGTCATGCGTGACCAGTTCGACCACGGCGGCGTGCAACTGGTTCTCATCGCGCATCGGCGCGGTGCAGCCTTCGAGATACGACACATAGGCGCCCTTGTCGGCGATGATCAGCGTGCGCTCGAACTGGCCGGTGTTGGCCTCGTTGATGCGAAAGTAAGTCGACAGCTCCATCGGGCAACGAACGCCCGGCGGCACATAAACAAACGAGCCGTCGGAGAACACGGCCGAGTTCAGCGTGGCGAAGAAATTGTCCGAGGTCGGTACCACCGTGCCGAGATACTTCTTCACAAGCTCGGGATGTTCCTGGATGGCTTCCGACATCGGCATGAAGATCACGCCGGCGCGCTTCAGCTCTTCCTTGAAGGTGGTGGCAACCGAGACGCTATCGAACACGGCATCGACCGCGACGCGGCGCTCGGGAAGCACATTGCCGTCCTGATCGCGGCGCACAACGCCGGCCAGCATTTCCTGCTCGCGCAGCGGAATGCCCAGCTTCTTGTAAGTCTCGAGGATCTGCGGATCGACCTCGTCGAGCGAAGCCAATTCCGGCTTCTGCTTCGGCGCCGAATAATAATAGGCGTTCTGGTAATCGATCTTCGGATAGTTGACGCGCGCCCAGTCCGGCTCGCGCATGGTCAGCCAGCGGCGATAGGCGCCGAGCCGCCATTCAAGCATCCATTCCGGCTCGTTCTTCTTCGCCGAGATATAGCGAACAGTGTCCTCCGACAGGCCGATCGGGGCCTTCTCGGATTCGACGTCTGTGACGAAGCCATATTTGTATTGGTCAACGTCGATCTGTCGGACCCGATCGACGGTCTCTTGTACGGCCGGCATTCTTCCCTCCGCTCACGGTTTCAAGGACCGCGGGTTGGATCAGTCGGTTATGGTCGGTTCGCTACTTGCGTTGCGTACGTCCCTTTGAAATTCGGTGTTCAGGCTGCGCGCGCGCCTTTGAGTTCTTGACCCTTAAGTAATGACGAAGCGACGCGCATCCAAGCAGTTAGCAACAACTCAATCTCGGCCTCCGTGGTGGTCCAGCCGAGACTGACCCGCACCGCGCCGCGCGCCAGATCGGCGTCGGCGGCCATGGCAGCCAGCACGGCCGACGTCTGGACCTTGCCGGACGAACAGGCGGCGCCGGATGAAACGGCTATGCCGTTGAGATCGAAGGAGATTATCGCAGTCTCGGCCTTCAGGCCGGGAACAGCGAACAAAGAGGTATTGGGCAGCCGCGTCACGTTCTGGCCGAAGATGACGGCAGACGGCGTCCGGGCGGCCAGAGCGACCTCAAAGCGATCGCGCAAGGCGGCCATGCGCCCGGCGTCGGCCTGCCTGGAAAGGTTCGCAGCTTCCGCCGCAGCGCCGAAGCCGGCGATGGCGGCGACGTTCTCGGTGCCGGCGCGCAGATTGCGCTCCTGGCCGCCGCCGGTGATCAGCGGCGCGGTGACGTGAATGCCGTCGCGGCGCACCAAAGCGCCGGCGCCCTGCGGCCCGCCCAGCTTGTGTGAGGACAGGCTGAGAAGATCGGCGCCCAAGGCGGCCATATCGCAATCGATGCGGCCGGCGCCCTGCACCGCATCGACATGCAGCAAACCGTTGGCGGCGTGGACGATCCCGGCAATCGCCGCGATCGGCTGGATGACGCCGGTTTCGTTATTAGCCAGCATCACCGACACCAGCGGCCGCTCGGCCTTGGCCAAAGCCACCCTCAGCGCGGCGAGATCGACAACGCCATCGCTATCGACGTTCAAGACCTCGACCTGCCCGGCGGCAAAGCGCCCGCCGCTGCGCACCGAGGGATGCTCGACGCCGGAGACGAACAGCCGGTCCCGCGGCGCCTTGGCGAGGCCTGCTTCCAGAGCCGGCGTCAGCGCCAGCATATTGGCTTCCGTGGCACCGGACGTGAACGTGACGTTCTTAGGCTCAGCGCCCACCAGGGCGGCAACCTGAACCCGCGCCTGCTCGATGGCCTTGCGGGCGGCACGGCCTTCCGAATGGACCGACGACGCATTGCCGGTCAGCCCAAGCGCGGCGCTCATCGCCTCGCGGGCCTCCTGCCGCAACGGCGCGGTCGCATTCCAATCGAAATAGGCACGCTCAGTCATGGATTCCGCAAGTATTATAATACCGTTAGGGGCTCTCGAGGCTCAAAAAGCTTGCTTTTCGCCCTGCCGACTGTGGTAGAAGCCCGCATCTGCCCGGCAACTTATAGCCAATGTTGCGGCGGTGCACAGCGGAAATCGTATAATTGGAATAATTCTAAACTAGTGTTCCTTCCGCCCCATCGTCTGGCGAGGCGCTAAATCCCGAGCCGCGACGGCAAAAGCCGCGCGGTCAGCCAAGTTTGAGGTCGTTATGCCTGAGGTCATTTTCACGGGTCCCGCGGGCCGGATCGAAGGCCGCTACCACCCGGCGAAGCAGAAGAACGCGCCGATCGCGATCGTGCTGCACCCGCACCCGCAATTCGGCGGGACGATGAACCACGCCATCATTTATCAGATGTACTACGCCTTCGTGAACCGCGGCTTCTCGGCGCTGCGCTTCAATTTCCGCGGCGTCGGCCGCTCGCAGGGCTCGTTCGACCATGGCACAGGTGAATTGTCGGATGCGGCAGCAGCCCTCGACTGGGCGCAGACCATCAATCCGGAAGCCAAGAGCTGCTGGATCGCCGGCTTCTCCTTCGGCGCCTGGATCGGCATGCAGTTGCTGATGCGCCGCCCGGAGATCGAAGGCTTCATCTCGATCTGCCCGCCGGCCAATCTCTATGACTTCTCGTTCCTGGCGCCCTGCCCGTCCTCCGGCCTGATCATTCATGGCGACAAGGATGCCGTGGTGCCGGCCAAGGACGTCAACACCTTGGTCGAGAAGCTGAAGACGCAAAAAGGCATTGTCATCGAGCAGAAGGTCGTGCCCGGCGCCAACCACTTCTTCGACGGCAAGGTTGATGTTCTTCTCGGCTCGATCGAGCAATATCTCGACAAGCGCCTGAAGACGCCTGAGCGCAAGCCGGCGGCCTAAAGCCTCAAGCGACGTCTCGTATTATTCGGTGGGCGAAAGCGCGCCCGCCCGCGCCGACCAGATGCTATCGGCGGGGCCGTGCTTGACGCGCCGCGCGGTGACAATCGCCATCCAGGCGAAGCAGAGCGCGCCGATGAAGGCGACAACATCGACGCCGATCGTCGCGGCGCTGCCATGCGCCCACATGTCGAGCACAGGTAGAGTCCAGGCCAGCAGCGTGGTCAACGGGATCGCCATTGTCGCGACGGCGCAGAGCCACAGCAGTTGCACCGCCGCGCGCGCCGCGCCTAAGGCGAAGGCGAAGGCGACCGAGCCGAGGAACACTGCATAATAGATGTAGGCGTGCCACGCGTTGAGGTCAGCGACGTGGCCGTGCAGCCACTTGGCGGCAACGATGGTCAGCGAAAGGCCCGCGACGCAGCCGAGGCAAACGCCGACGGTCGCGCTACCCAGCAGGCGCGTGGAGCGCGATTGCTCGACCTTGCCGCCCTTGCGGGCATTCTTCCTGCGTGTCTCGATCCACAGCAGGTTGCCCGAATAGAACAGCCATGCGCCGGAAAAACCGAGGAAGAAATAGGCCCACGTAATCGTCCCGCCGCCATACTGCCCGGTGTGCAGGCCGTAGAACGTCTCTGAGGCGCGGCGATCCGGATCCTGACGCGATGGAAGGCTGGCGTCTTTCAGCACGTCGCCGGTCACGGCGCTGAGCATGACGCCGCCAAGATGGGTATCTCCGACATAGCCACTCTGCGCTCCGGGCACTCGCACCGAAGCGGCTTTGTCGCCGAAATTCTTGAAGACCAGGAAGCGAGGCTCCAGATCAGGCACCTGCACCTTCAGGCGTTGGAGCAACTGCGCGGGCGGCATCATGGCGCCCGGATCGCCGGTCGGCTTTGGCACTCGAAATGGCTCATTATCGAGGTTGTCCAGGATTGCTTGCTTGCCGCCGAAGATGACCTTCTCTTGCGCGGACCAAAGCGGGCCGCTCAGGCTCAATGCCGTCGCGGTGAGCGCCATCGCAATGTGAAACGGCAGCGCGGCAACTCCGACGACATTGTGGGCGTCCAGCCACATGCGCTTGAGGTTTTTGCCGACACGTAGCGCGAACAAATCCTTGACGAGCGACGGCAGCAATATGATTACGCCGGCGATCAGCGCGACTCCGTAGAGTAGCGAGACCACGCCCATGAAATACGCTCCCCATGGTCTGGGAATCCCGACATGCATGTGGATGTCATTGATGAACTCCGCCAGTTCGGACGGCTCCTCGTGTTTCGCCAACAACGTGCCGTCGGGATTGAGCGTTCCCCACCAATGGACGTGCCCGTGCGGCTGCCCCGCCTCATGTGGCTCATCCTCCTCCCACGTCACCCGCGCCGGTTCGTTCTCGTGTCCGCGCAGATGCAGCTTGATGCCGTCCTTCCGCGCTTGCGGACTCGCGGCGGCAACCAATTCGAGGAGACGGGACGCATTGTCTAAAGAAACCGCCGCCACTCCCACGGCAGGCGGCGATGCCCAGCGTGCGATGGGCCCCTGAAACATCGTGAGCGCGCCGGCATAGAAAGCGATGAACAGGGCGAAGCCGCACGTAATGCCGGTCCAGGTGTGAACGGTCTTGTAGTGCTTGACGATCTCGGCGCGGATCATGTTGCTCTCACGCGAAGAAATAGAAGCGGCAGGCAAACATCGCCGCGAAGGCGAGCAGGTTCGCCGCGCCCAGCCAGGCCCAAGCTGCGCGACCGCTGCGAAACAGGAAGCAGAAGCCGAACACTGCGATCCAGACGGACACTTCCAGGTAGCGCATCAGCGAGTAGCGGCCGCCCGGCGCGTTGATGCCCCCCGGCCCCAGATAGGCGTAGAGGCCGATGAGCGAGAAAGCCAAGCCAAGCCCGAGGATCGCCCCGGCGCTGGCCTTTCCCCACCAGTCGTTACGGAAGTCACTCGGCATGTTCGTTCTTCCGCCCAAAGCTGCGGAGAGCAGCCGAATAAGGAAAGACGAACAAACACACCATCGCAACATGTAACGCGACGAAGAACCCAGCCAACGGCTGCAAGACCGCAATCCATGCGGCCACGCCGGCCGCCAGCAGAAGGCAGCCGGCCACAAGGGCCGGCCTTCCTGGCAAAGCCCGCGTCAGCCATTTCTGGTTAGGGCTGGCAAGATAGACGCAGGCAGAGCCCAGAACGGTCAGGGTCAATGCGAGCGTCACGCCCATGCTTCAGAACTTGAACGTGGTCGATAGGCGATAGGTGCGCGGCGCGCCGAGCTGGACATATCTGAAGTTCGCTCCGGACCAATAGTCCTTGTCGAACACGTTATCGACATTGAAGCGGATCGTAATCGGCTTGTTGTTCCATGGCGAGTTGACGACATACCGAGCACCGAGGTCGACGACCTCCCACGACGGGATCTTCAAGGTGTCGTTGGTGCTGCTGACCATTTGATCGCCGGTATAGGTGAAGCGGCCGGTCAGCGTCAGGCCTCGCAGGAACGGCGTATCCCATTCGCCGCCGACCACAGTCCGGACGATCGGGACGCCAGCTTCTCTGTTGCCGTCATAAAGACCACCCTGGGTCTTCGTCTGCTGGCTGTCGATCAAGGTGAGGCCGCCCATCAGGCGAACGCCGGGCGTGAGCTCGCCATAGGCATTCAGCTCGATACCGCGGTTGCGCAACTCACCGTTGAGCGCCTGCGCCGGCAGCGGCGTGCCGGGTATACTGATGACGTTGGGCTGGGCGATCTGGAACGCCGCCAGCGTTGTCGTCACCGTTCCCCAATCGACCTTGACGCCCACTTCGTGCTGCTTGCTGACATAGGGCGCAAATATTTCGCCGGCATTCGAAAACGTCGTGCCGACAATGATGCCCCGCTGCAGGTTTTCTATGTAATTAGCGTAGAGCGAGACGTTCTGCCATGGCTTGACCACCAACCCGAAAGCCGGAGTCCATGCTTTGCCCTCATAACTGGAGGTCATGGCTCCGGCCGCGTTGAAGCTGCTGGCTTCCACTTCCTGGAAGCGGATGCCTGCGGTGAACTGGATCCGCTCGTCGAGGATCGACAAGGTGTCGGCAATGCCTGTGCTGGAAACGCGGGTCTCGGTTAATTTTTTTGGATCGCCAGGATCACCGGCGAACACTGCGGGGCCGAAGACCGGATTGTAGATGTTCGTGGTGTAGCCGAATGGGGTTGTCCTTTGCGCCTCTCCGGTCTCCATCTCGGACTGCGACACGTTGAGGCTGAGGAGATGGTTGACCGGCCCGGTCGTCACCTTCGCCCTTAACCCGCCCTGCATGGCCAGCACATCATAGGCAAAATTCGTGTGCTCGACGTTGCTCCACCCATAAGTCCCGCTCGTATCGAGCAGCTTCGGTTGGTTCGGGCCTATGAGCGAGAAATCCAGTTTCTGCTTACCGATGGCGGCATAGGCCGTGACATTGTCGGTAATGTCGACTTCGCCCCGCACCATGCCTAACGTCAATGTGCTGGGTTGCTTGCTCCATACGGGATTGAGGCTGGTTCCGGCGTCAGGCGCGCCCGGAACGAAGGCGACGCCGCCGCCGACACCGCTGACGACGAGTTGCTGCACGATCTGGGGATTGGCGTCGCTCGATTGATGCACGATATCGGCGGCGATCCTTACGCGCTCGCCGCGATAGTCCATATTGAGCGCCGCCGATCCTACTTCCGCGGAGACCGGGTCCACCGACGTATCGCCCTTGCGGTACGCACCGTTGGCCCGAATGCCGAACTTATTATTCTCGCCGAAGCGGCGGCCGAGATCGAAATGAGCGCCAAGCTGCGAGCGGGAGCTATATCGTGTGGTAAGCTCGGTCATTGGTTCGTCGCCGGCCTGCTTGGTGACGAGGTTGTACGAGCCGCCGATACCGCCTGCCCCGGATGCCGCCATGCCGTTCAGCAAAGCGCTCGGGCCTCTGAGCACCTCGACGCGCTCGATGTAATCCATGTCCGGCGAACGCAACGGAGCCATGCCCGCCAACCCATTCAGAGAACCGAAACCGGATGAGAGCGTGTTCGAGAAACCCCGAATAGTGATTGAACCGTCTTCATCGCTTGCGCTGTTTTGTTTGGTCAGTATCGACGGGTCATTGGACAGAACATCCTGAACGGTCTGCGCTTGCTGATCCTTGATCGTCTTGTTCGTGAAGTTGGTCTGCGAGAACGGCGTGTTCATCACGTTGCGGTTGCCGAGCATGCCGACCTGCCCGCCGGTCGCGACCTGCCCGCCGGCATAAGCCTTCGGCGGCGGACCCAGGGTCGAATTCGGGTTGGCGTGCTCGCCCTCGACATTGATCGTCCGCAGTTCGACCGCCTGCGCATGCGCGGCGAGCGGATCGTCGACTTTCTTCAATGCGATGGTCGTGCCGTTGGTATAGCGGAAGGTGACGCCGGTGCCTTTCAACATTTGCCGCAGCGCTTCGTCAGCGCTCATCGGCCCGCTAACGGCATTGGCCTTCAACGACTTCGTCACCGCGCCATCGGCGATGACGTCGAGGCCGGTGATTTTGGTGAAGCGCACCACCGCCTTGCTCAAAGGCTGCGCCGCCAGATTGAAATCATAATTGCGCGTTTCGCGCACGGTTTGCGCCAGCGCCACAGTCGTGCCGCCGACACTGCCCAGCAACACCCAAGCAAGCGCAGCCAATTTCCCAACTCGCAACATTATTAACCCCCGTTGGGCTGCCCTCTGGCAGCCTCCCCAAAGGTTTCGACAATCGGGCGCGGCCATTGTCCGGACCGCCCGCGAATTATTTCTGCGCCATGAGCAAGATTAGAAGAGGCGTAAACTGCACGACGCGCACCGGCAGCGCTCGCTCGAGCTGGCTTACGATCGATGGCGACCGTTCCACATTGACAACCAGCGTGATCGGCCGCCGCGCGAGATCGGCATCCATCACGACGATGCGGCCCTGCCGCCAGATGTTGAGCGCCTTGACGACATCGCCGAGCGGCTCATCGACGAAAACCAGCCGCCCATCGCGCCAGCCGAGTTCGACATCGGCGTCGAACGGTTCAACCGGCCCGATGACTGTTGCGTAATGGAGCTGCGAACCCGCAGAAACCAAGCTACTCGCGCCCGCCAGGCTGACGCGCGTCGCATGCTCGGTCACGGTGACGCGCGTCTCGCCCTCGCGATAGGCGACCGCGAAAGCCGTACCCAAGGCTGTCGTCGTGCCCTCGCCGGCGCGCACCGTGAATGGCCTTGCCTCCGCTGCAACCCGGACGAACAGTTCGCCCTCATGCAAGACGACGCTGCGTTCCGTGGCGTTGAACGCCAGTGACAGCCGCGTGCGCGGCGCAAGCTCAATGAGCGAGCCATCCGGCGCGGTAAACGACTGGCGTTCGCCGGCGCCGGTGCGATGATCGGCGAAAGGATGATCGGACAGGACCCATGCCGCCGCGCCGCCGGCGGCCATCAGCAGCGCCGCCTTGCCGAGATCGCGGCGTGACAAGGTCTTTGGCGCTTGCGCCGCCCGTTCTTTGGCCTCGGGCAAGGCGCCGGCGCCCTCCCACAGCAATTTGACCGCGGCGAAGGCCTCGGCATGGCGCGGATCGGCCGCCAGCCAGGCATCCAGCGCGCGCTGCTCGGCGCGCGACGGACGACGGTTCACCGTGGCGATGAAATGCTGCGCCGCCTCCTCGCGGATGCGTTCCACGCCGGACGGGTCCGGGCTCGTCGTGTCGTTCAAGGCAACCATCCCCTGGGCGCGCGGCCTTCTGCCTTATGAGACAATCGGAAAGCTGGATTGTCCGTCGCGTCAGCGTGGAATTTCGTACGACGTCTCTTGTGCCGTTTCTTGCAGCCGCGCCTGCAGCCGGACGACGATGCGCACCAGATAGTCGAACACGCGCTGGCGCGGCAGGCCAAGCTGCCGGCCGATATCGGCATGGCTCAGGCCATCGACCCGCGACAGCATGAAGATCTCGCGGTGCACCGGCGGAAACTCCGTCAGCGCCGCGGCGACAATCAGCAATTGCTGGCGCGACAGCAGCGCCCGCTCGGCATTCGGTGTCTCGTCGGCAATGCGGTCAAGCAGGTCCGGGTCGGCGACGAACTCGACCAGTCTTTCGCGCTTGCGGTGATTGATGGCGAGATTGCCGGCGGCGCGGAACAGATAGCTGCGGCGGTCGAGCACCGGCGCGGCCGGGGTCGCGGTCAGCAGCCGGAGGAACAGTTCCTGCGTCAGGTCAGCAGCAACTTCCGGCGACGAGACGCGGCGCTGCAGAAAGCGATTGAGCTCCCGGCTGTGACGCCTGAACAAATCTTGCAAATCCCACATCACAGCAACACATCCTCACGCCAGCGACGGCATGAGAGTAGCGCGCGATAAAAACGTGTGCAATCTCAATAGTTTATAGTGACTATAAAGTGTGTCAGGCGAGCGCCGCTTTCTTGCGCGGCGCTTCGACCTTTGGCACATCCGACATTGCGCCGAGCTTGCCCTTGGCGAGCGTGTAGGTGACGCATTCCTGGATGTGCTTGGTCAGCACCGCCTGCCCGCCTTTAGTGTCGCGGTTGAGGGCGCAGTCCAGCAACTGGCGATGTTCGATCGAGGCGAGATCGCCGCGAAACACCACGGCGATGATCAGATAGCGCTGGAATTTGTCGTACACCGCCGAGTGCGTCTCGAGCAGCACCTTGGAGCCGCAGGCCGACAACAATGCGTGGTGAAACTCCCAATCGTAACGCTTCCACAGCGGGACGGCACTGCGGTCGCCCTTCATCACCCGCGCTTCCATGGCGCTGAGCTTGTGATGGGTCGAGACGACGCGGCCTTCCCACTCCATGTCGCCAAGCGCGAAGGATTGCTCCATGGCGTGACACTCAAGCAGTTGGCGGAGATTGGCGATTTCCTTGAAGTTCTTCTGCGACACCGGCGCGACGTCAAAGCCGCGCGCGCCTTCGGCGACGATCAGCCGTTCCGAGGTCAGGCGGTTGAGCAATTCGCGCAGCGTGCTTAGCCCGACACCATAGGCATCCTTCAAGCCGTCGAGCTTGAGCCGCTGCCCCGGTGCTAACCGCCCGAACAGGATGTCGGAGCGGATCCGCTGGTAGGCCTTTTCGCCGGGCGTCTGCATCGTTGGGATTTCCAGATTATCAGAGGATGCCGGTATACTCTGATATCGGCCGGACCGCTATTGCGGCTTCACCACGACGCCGCCGGTCATTGGCCTGGCCGCGCCGGTCGTACCGGGGAAGGTGATCGGCAGGCCGAGCTGCGTGCGCACGGCCAGATAGGCAAAGGCCTGCGCCTCGATCGATTGTGACGACCAGCCGACCGCGTCTGCCGTCTCGACCGTTGCCGGCGCCAGCCGGGCGCTGAGCATATTCATCAAGGTCGGATTGCGCGCGCCGCCGCCGGCCACGATCCAGGCCTGCGGCGCCTCCGGCAGGCATTTGACCACCCGCGCCACCGACGCTGCGGTCAGCGCAGACAACGTCGCCGCTCCATTGGCGACTGTAAAATCCGGCAGTCCGATATTGGCGAAGGCAAAGGCATTGCGGTCGAGCGACTTCGGACACGGCAACCCGAAGAAGGCATGCGCCAGAATGCGGTCGACAAAGCCTTCATCGACCTTGCCGCGCGAGGCTTCATCGCCGTCACGATCGAGCGGTGCGCCGGTGCGCGCGCGCATGAAGTCGTCGATCAACGCATTGCCGGGTCCGGTATCGCAGGCGAGCGGATCGCCGCCATTGATGACGGTGACATTGGCGACGCCGCCGACATTCAACACCGCAATCGGATGTCGACGATCGAGATCGCGCGCCAGCGCCTGATGAAACACCGGCACCAGAGGCGCGCCCTGCCCGCCTTCGGCAACATCGGCGGCGCGGAAATCATGAACCACCGTCATGCCGAGCCGATTGGCCAAAGCGGCGCCGTCGCCGATCTGCACGGTCAGCCGGTCCTTCGGCCGGTGCAGCACGGTCTGGCCGTGGAAGCCGACAATGCTGACATCGCTCTTGTCGATGTGTTCGGCCTCAAGAAAGGCCTCGACCGCTTCGGCATGCACGCGGGTGACGAAAGCCTCGGCTTCCGCCAGCACGCCCGGCCGCGCATTGCGGTCGGTCAGAGCTGGCGCCTCCTTCAACGCCTGCCGCAGCAGCGCCCGCTCATCGTCGGAGTAAGGCCGGTAGCCGACTGGCCCGAAGGCCGCGACCTTGACGCCATCGGTCTCGATCAGCGCCACGTCGACGCCGTCGAGCGACGTGCCGCTCATCAGCCCAATGGCCCGAACCACCGTCAAAATGCCGCCCCTTCCGTCCTCAGGCCCACCGGTTGAATCCCCTTCCGGACCTGATACACCACCCGCCACCGCCCCAACGAGCCGTCCGCGAGAGCCGATCCATGACTACCTATAAATCCGATTTTCTTAACATTCTCAGCGCGCGCGGCTTTATCCACCAGGTCTCGGAACCGGACGTTCTGGACGCCAAGGCGGCCGCCGGCCAGATCACCGCCTGTATCGGCTATGACTGCACCGCCCCGTCGCTGCATATCGGCCATCTGCTGCCGACCATGATGCTGTACTGGCTGCAGCAGAGCGGACACAGGCCGATCGCGCTGATGGGCGGCGGCACGACGCGCGTCGGCGATCCGTCCGGCAAGGACGAGAGCCGCAAGGTGCTGACCGCCGAGGTAATCGAGGAAAATCTGGTCAGCATCCGCAAGACCTTCTCGAAATTCCTCAAATTCGAAAATGACGGCGGCAACGCCATCATGGCCAACAATGCCGATTGGCTGAACTCGCTCAACTACATCGACTTCCTGCGCGACGTCGGCCGGCATTTCTCGGTCAACCGGATGCTGTCCTTCGACTCGGTGAAGATGCGGCTCGAGCGCCAGCACGAACTGTCGTTCCTCGAATTCAATTACATGATCCTGCAGGCCTACGATTTCGTCGAGCTAAACAAGCGCTACGATTGCTCGCTGCAAATGGGCGGCTCGGACCAGTGGGGCAACATCGTCAACGGCATCGATCTCGGCCGCCGCATGAACAGCGCCTCGCTCTATGCGCTGACTGCGCCGCTGATCACAACGGCGTCGGGCGCCAAGATGGGCAAGACCGCCGCAGGCGCGGTGTGGCTGAATGCCGATCTCGTCAGCCCGTATCAATACTGGCAGTTCTGGCGCAACACCGAGGATGGCGACGTGTCGCGCTTCCTCAAACTGTTCACCATCCTGCCGCTCGATGAAATCGCCAAGCTGTCGGCGCTGCAAGGCGCCGAACTGAACGAAGCCAAGAAGGTGCTGGCAACGGAAGCGACCGCTTTGATGCATGGCCGGGAGGCTGCGGAGGAAGCCGCCGGCACCGCGCGCAAGACGTTTGAGGAAGGCACGTTCTCTGGCTCGCTGCCGACCATTGAAGTTGCCCGCGCCACGCTGGAGCAAGGCATCGGCGTGCTCTATGCCTTCGCCGAACTGACATCGCTAGTGTCATCCAATGGCGATGCCCGCCGCCAGATCAAGGCCGGCGGCCTCAAGGTCAATGATGTGAACGTCACGGACGAGAAGATGGTGCTGACGGCGAAAGACCTGACCGTCGACGGCGCGATCAAGCTGTCGCTTGGCAAGAAGAAGCACGTGTTGCTGAAGCCGGTATAACTCGTCGAGGCTAACGCTGCGGCGTGAACGCCGGATCAAAACTCCCCGGCGACGGAATAAACTTCCGCAACAGGCCCGGTGCAATCGCGCTCACCGGGTTGACCGAAATGCGCGGTGCGCCCGGCGGGCCGACCGCTTCATAAGTTATGCCGACAAGGCCTTCATTGCTGCCGCCAAGCAACATGCCGACCAGCGGAATTTGCCCAAGCCCGAACATGTTGTTCAGGCCATAGAACGGCACGAAGGTGCCGCGCAAATGCACTTCGTCCTTGGCGTAGTCTACCTGCCCTTCGACCGTCGCGCCGATCTGCGCGCCGCGCACGATGCCGTCGCGCACCGACATGCGGCCGGGCAATTTGGTGAAGCCGGCGCTGGCCTCCGAAAACGTCACACCGCGGCCGGCGGGCCCACCGGCGCCTGAAGCAATACGATCAAGCGCTGCCTCACCTCGGATGTTGAAATTACGAATGGTGATTGTGCCGACCTGCGGCGCCTGCTCTTCCGTCGGCGGATCCATCGCCACCCACATACTGCCGCCGAACATCTTCGGATAAGTATCGGTGAAGCGGAACAATGCGCCGGCATCTTCGGTTTCGATAAACAGCACCTGATGATTGTCGCGCGCGCGCATGCGGATGTCGCCGTTGAACGGCGTATCGCGGCCAATCTTCGAATTCAGCGAAAACGTGCGGATGCGGCCGTTGCGGCGCGACACGCGCAGATCGAGACCGCGCAAGGTCTCACCATGATGGCCCGCCACGGTACCAATCTTGATATCGAGATCGAGGTCGATCTGCTTCGGCTTGCCCTTCTCATCGACGCCGCCGAGCGCTGACTTGACGAAGGTGCGGCCATCATAGACATCGCCGCGCATCGTCACGCGCAAAACGCCCTCGCCGCTGCGATCAGCTTTCAGCGAAACCTTGTCGCCATCCGACATGCTGAACACCGGGAACGTCGCCGCCACCAGCGTATTACTGGCATCAAGTTCGACCGAGCCCTTCACCGTCGCGCCGCCGCCTTCAACCGTCAGATCGTCAAAGCGTGTCTGCTTGGTATTCTTGGCCAGCGTGAATGTCGCTTTCGCCGCCTTGCCGGCCGGCTTGATCCAGCCGGGCAAGAGATTGTCGATCTTCACCGGCGTCAGGTCGGCTTCGACATTCATGCGATCGTCTTTGACGTAATCGCCAATCAGCCCGGCCAACCTGATCGGGATTGATCCCGTGACGCCGCCGCCGAAATCGATACCGAGACGCTTGCGCGCCGCCTCGTCGACTGACGCCGCCACGCGCAACTCGGCGCTGGCCTCGCCTTTCTTGCGGCGTACTTCGATGGAAGCCGGCAGGCCGTTGAGTTTGACGTCGCCCTTGATTTGATAGCCGTCGGTCGCGGCATTGACCTTCATCAAGGCTGACTCGACCTTCTGGCCGAGGAACAGTTTGTCGGCGGAGAAATTCGTCAGCTCGGCGGCAACGGCATAGGTTGTTGCGTTCTTCGACATGTTGTTGTCGAGCGGCAGGCCGACCGTCACCTGCGCGCTGATCGTACCGCGGCTTGAGGACGGGTCGATCGGCAATCCGACCGTGTCGCGCAACGAGCCGCTCTGCAACAATTCGGCCGCCACCGGCACGGTGCCATCGATGCGAAACGACACGCGCGCTGGCGGCGGCTTGAGATGCGTATCGGGGACTTCAAAAACGCCGCTGGCGATATTCAGCTTGCGGCCCGGTGCGACTTCAACAGTGCCGCGGCCGAGATTGATAGTGGCCGAGCTGCCGGTGACATGAACGTTGAGATCGGCATCGCGGATCGGCGGCAGATCGTCCATCGGTTTGACGGTCGTGCCGCTGGTTTCGATGTCGATCGACAGTCCGTCCTCCGGCGTCGGCGGTCCGTCATTCTTGAACGTCGGCAACGGCGCATTGCCGGCGATGGTGACGCGTTCGACCGTTCCGCCGGTGATATGGCCGATCACCCAGGCGCGCACATCGGCGGCAGCGAACACCGGCCATAGCCGCTTCAGCACCGACATCGGCATGCGCGTGCCGGCCACGCCGAAAGCGAGATGCGGCTCGGCGCCGGCGAAGTCGAGGCTGCCGGTCAGCGCGACGCCGATATTGTAGGCGGGCCGGGTGTCGACGCGGCTGAAGTCGCCCTGCACGAGATCAAGCCGCTTGCGCGCCGGATCGATCTTGGCGCGCACAATCATGCGGTTGATGGCGAAGGCTTCCTGATCCTGCGCCGGCACGGCGCCGAGGATGACCGGATCGATCACCGGATCACCGCGCTCCATCGCCAGCCGCCACGCCGTCTCGCCTTCGACCGGCGGTTCGACCAGCGCGCGCATGGTGAACTGGTTGCCAGCTGACTGGATCTGGAACGGCACGATCAGGTTTCGGCGCTGCGCATCCCAGTCGAAACGGAATTCGGCGCGCTCGATCTCGATGCGCGAGTTCTCGACCGTGTGGTCAACGATCGAACCGGGATCGGTATAGAGCTGTCCCTGCACGATCTGCGGCGTACCGTCCGCCCTGATCTCGGCACGGATGCTGGCCGAGACCGGCAGGTTGACGTCGATGCTGTCTTCGTTGAGGCGCAAGGCGAGCAGCATGTCGCGGGTCGACACTTTGCGCGCTTCAATGCCGACGGCGCGGATGCCATCGCCCAAAGGCCGCATCGCCGCGCTCAAGACCCAGGGCCGTTCCGGATTGACCGACTCCAGCCGGAAAACGACGCCACCCTGATGCGGGCGGGTCAGGCTGGCATTGATGTTGTCGAACTTCCATTGCTTGCCGTTGCGGCGGTCGTCGACGCTGAGATTGCCGCCCTTCAGGCCGAGCTCGCGCAAATCGTGGCCTTCGAGTCCTGTAGCGCCGATGCCCTCGAGCCAGGTCATGGCGCCGGCCAGATCAGTAAAGGCCACCGGCGGCGCGGCGCCGGGCACGGGTTGCGCCGTTGGCGGAGAGACTGCCGGCGCTAGGCTGGGTGGTGTCGTTGCAATCGGCCGGTTATCGGCACCGGCAAAGACCGTCACCTGACCATCGGTCTCAATGCGCACCGCCATTTCGGCGCCGACGAGATTGATGCTCTGCGCCCTCACCTTGCCGGTGAGCAAGCTGAAGGTCGACAGACCTACTTCGGCCTTCGGCGCGCTGGCGACGACGGTGCCGCCGGCGTCGCGCACGACAATGTCACGCAGTCGCAAAGTCGTGCGGCCAGTCTCGTCGCGTTCGATCTGGGTGCCGCCGACCGTGACCTTGTCGGTGGCGCCGAAATTCTCCTCGATCGCCGCCTTCAGCCAGGGTGTTGCAATGTCGAGTTCGATCGGGCCGTTCGACAGCCGGTACCACAGCGCGACCAGGCCAACCGACAAGACGACCGTCGTCACGGTCAGGCCCCAGAACAGCCGCCGCAGGAAGGGCCGCCGCAGTTCCTGCATCAGCCGCCAGCGAAAGCTGCCGCGGTGGCGGCGGCGGGCTGCCCGCGCCGCGCGGCGAGACCGCGGCTTCCGCGCCGCTGTCTTTTGCCCCTGTTGGTGGCCGTTAGCTGTCATACCCTCACATAGTGCCTGGACGCGATTCACCGATGCGGAATCGGCGCAGAAAAGGCGATCATGCACCTCGGCGGGCGTTTGGGCACGCGGTTCGCCTGCATTCGAGGCCAGTTTGGAGGAGCCGGTTGCTTCCGCCCGGGGCAAATGGCATTGCCGACATTGACCGGTCGAAAGCGACGAAAGGAAGGCGCATGCCACGGGACGAACTGGACAAATCGGCGCGCGATCCGCTCGAGGGCAAAAAGGCTCCGGCCTTCAAGTTGACCGTCGATGACGGCTCCGAGGTGGCGCTGAAGGACTTCAAAGGCCGCAACCTGGTCCTGTATTTCTACCCGAAGGCGGATACGCCGGGCTGCACGACGGAGGCCATAGACTTCTCGGGCAAGCGTGAGGCTTTCGCCAAGGCCGGCACCGACATTCTCGGCGTTTCGGCCGATCCGGTGAAGGCGCAGGCCAAATTCAAGACCAAGCACAACCTCGGCATTGCCCTCGCCTCCGACGAGTCGAAGGCCATGCTGGAGGCCTATGGCGCCTGGGGCGAGAAATCGATGTATGGCCGCACCTTCATGGGCGTCATCCGCAAGACCTTCCTGATCGACGGTACCGGCGGCATTGTCCGCGTCTGGCCGAAGGTGAAGGTGCCCGGCCATGTCGATGAGGTCTTAGAGGCTGCGCGCGCCCTTTAGCCGCGCACTAGCCATTGTTCCATCAATGGAATCCGCTTCCAGGGATACTGGCCTTACAGGTTTTTTAACCATATCGGGCTGATATCGGCGCACGCGTATCTGGCCCTTTTGGCCGCGCTGGTGCGGAGCGTTCATGTCGTATTCCCAGTCTGCCTACGAGTATTCCGGCAACGCCCCGGCTGCCCGTCCGCAATCCACCGAAAACGTCTCCCGCCACGTCAACCGCAAGCATGGCCACAAGCCATCGCAGGATGGCTACACCCTCGTCCATGCCGGCCGTACGGTCCGCATTGGGCCGGTGGCGTTCTGGATCGTCGTCGGCACCTTGATCATCATGGGCGTCTGGTCGGTGGCGACCGGCACCTATTTCGCCTTCAAGGACGACGTGCTGACCCGCGTCATCGGCCGCCAGGCCGACATGCAGTTTGCCTATGAAGATCGTGTTGCCGAGCTACGCGCCCAGGTCGATCGCATCACCAGCCGGCAGATGCTCGATCAGGAACAGTTCGACAAGAAGATCCAGGCTCTGTTGCAGCGGCAAGCGACGCTGGAGCAGCGCAGCGCCGCCATCACCGGCGAAGTCGTGACCACCGGTTCGATCAAGCCGGCCCGTATTGCACCGCCCGAACTTCGCAAGCCGGCCACCGTCAAGCCGCAGCCGATCAGCGACACCGTCATCTTCACCGCCCCGCCCGACCGCGAAGCCCGCCTGCAATCGCGCGAGCTGCAGGCGAGCCCGACCCGCTTGGCCAGCGGCAGCAACAATAACAGCGTCGACGGCGTGCTACAGCGCGTCGCCCTGTCGCTCGACCGGATCGACCAAGGCCAGACCGCGACGTTGACCGACCTCGAAGAACAGGCTGACACCAAGGCGCGCCGCATCGGCGGCGTGCTCGCCGATCTCGGCGTCAATGTCGGCAAGATGCCGGCAGCCGCTTCAGGCGGCGGTATCGGCGGCCCGTACATTCCAATGAAAGCGCCGAAGGGCAACGGCGCCTTCGAGCGCCAGATCTATCGCATCAATGTCGCGCGGGCGCAGACCAACAAATACTTGCAGACGCTCGGCGCCATTCCGGTGCGCAAGCCCGTTGTCGGCACCGCCGATATGAGCTCGCCCTTCGGCGCGCGCATGGACCCCTTCCTCAAAGGCCCGGCGATCCATGCCGGCATCGACCTGCGCGGCGATACCGGCGATCCGGTGCGCGCCACGGCCACCGGTGAAGTCGTCACCGCAAGCTGGCAAGGCGGCTATGGCAACATGATCGAGATCGATCACGGCAACGGCTTGTCGACGCGCTTCGGCCATTTGTCCAAGATCGAGGTCAAGGTCGGCCAGCGCGTGACCATCGGACAGACTATCGGCCGCATTGGCTCGACCGGCCGCTCGACCGGCCCGCATCTGCACTACGAAACGCGCATCGACGACAAGCCGGTCGACCCGCAGAAATTCCTGCGCGCCGGCCTGCGTCTCGGCAGCAGCATCCTCGGCGCCAACATCTAGCCTTTGGCCCAAAGGCGACGATATCTGGCATGACGTCTTAAAGGCGCCAGCCTAGCTTGGCGGCAACCTTCGAGTCGTCAGCCGAGCCACGCGCCATGAACCGAGACCGCCTGCACTTTCTCTTCCTCAATGTCGGTCATTTCCTCGACCATTTGTTTACGCTGATCTTCGCCACGGTCGCGGCGCTCACATTGTCGCGCGAATGGGGCCTCTCCTACGGTCAGCTCATCGCCTATGCGACGCCGGGCTTCTTCGCCTTCGGCCTGTTCTCCTATCCGGCAGGCTGGCTCGCCGATAAATGGAGCCGTGACGGCATGATGGCCGTGTTCTTCATCGGCAGCGGCGTCTCGGCCATCGCCACTGGCTTCGCCAGCACGCCATTGCAGATCGGCATCGGACTGTTCGTCATCGGCATCTTTGCCGCCATCTATCATCCGGTCGGCCTCGCCATGGTGGTGACCAAATGGAAAAACACAGGCATGCGGCTTGCTGTGAACGGCGTCTGGGGCAATCTCGGCGTTGCCAGCGCCGCGCTGCTGACCGGCTATCTGATCGACAATGCCGGCTGGCGCAGCGCCTTCTTCATTCCCGGCGTGGTATCGATCGTGATCGGCATTGCCTATGCCATCGCCCGCTGGCCGGAAATCCTTGAAGACCGGCGCGCCGTCGCCGCGACGCCGGTCGCTATCGCGCCGATGCCGGCCGATCTCAAAGCCATCCTGCTGCGCATCTCGATCATCGTCTTCTTCACCACCGCCGTATCGAGCGTGATCTTCCAGGCCACCACCTTCGCGCTGCCGAAAGTTTTCGACGAACGCTTGCGCGGCGTCGCCGCATCCTTCTCAAAATGGCTGGAAGCGGTCGGTGTGCCCGGCAACACCGATATCGCCACTATGATCGGCGCCTTTGCCTTCATCGTTTTCGCCGTTGCCTCGATGGCGCAACTCGCCGTCGGCAAGTCACTCGATCTGGTCGGCCCGCGCCGTGTATTCATGGTGGTGGCCACCATGCAGATCGTGTTCTTTTTCATCATGCCCGGCCTGACCGATGGCCTTGCCTTCGCCGCCGCGCTCGGCTTCATGCTCGGCGCCTTCGGGCAAATCCCGATCAACGACTTCATGATCGGCAAAGTGGCGACTGGCGAGGCCCGCGCCCGCGCCTATGGCATTCGCTATGTCGTCAGCTTCTCGGCGCTGGCGGCAACCTTGCCATTGATCGCCTTCGTGCACGAGAACTGGGGCTTCGACGTTCTATTTCGCATCCTCGCCGCCGCGGCACTCGTCATCCTCGCCGCGGTGTCTCTGCTGCCACGCAAACTGCCGGCGGCGGCGTAAGAGAACAACTTATTTGATCTCGATCAGCCGCACCTTGGGATTGCCGTAAGGCGTGCCGACGCAATTGAGATAAGGCCATGGCTGCTGCGTGCAGGCCTTCATCGCCGCATGCTCCGTCGCAGCGACCGGACTGGCGACAAGCGGATCGCTCGTGCCCGTCAACAGCGTAATGATGGCGGCAATAATAGCGGCTACGATGACCGCCTGGGTCACTTTGAACACGACACTCTCCTGTTTGCGTTTGGTGGCCTCGACCGACATGCGGGAGGTCATCTTTGATCGTGAAACTACGCCCGTGCCCGCGGCGCTTCTGTGCTCGCCGTCACAAAAAGGACGGATTAGGATCGAGACTTGAAAGAGCTGAGAAATAGGTGAATTCGCGCATATTTTGAAACGGTTAGAGACCGAACGCGCGCATCAAGGAGAGGAAACGAAATGGCCGCTGCAAAGAACACGATCTGCCTCTGGTACGACAAGGACGCCGAAGAAGCCGCGCGCTTTTACGCCAAGACATTTCCCGACAGTTCTGTCGGCGATGTCTTCCGCGCGCCGAGCGATTTCCCGGGCGGCAAGAAAGGCGATGTGCTGACAGTTCTGTTCACAGTCATCGGCATCCCTTGTATCGGTCTCAATGGCGGGCCGGTTTTCAAACAGAGCGAAGCTTTCTCATTCCAGATCGCCACCGACGATCAGGCCGAAACCGATCGCTACTGGAACGCCATTGTCGGCAATGGCGGCCAGGAGAGCGAGTGCGGCTGGTGCAAGGACAAATGGGGCTTGAACTGGCAGATCACGCCGCGCGTTCTGACCGAAGCGCTAGCCATTGGCGGCGATGAAGCCAAGCGCGCCTTTGAAGCGATGATGACGATGCAGAAGATCGATGTCGCGAAGATCGTGGCGGCGAGGAAGGGCTAGGCCCGTGCTTCGTAGGGTGGGCTAAGCGAAGCGAGCCCACCATCTTGCGGGTAAAGAAGCGGTGGGCACGGCGCGCATCCGCATTCGCCCTTTGAGCTTCGGCGGACAAGACTGCGCGCCTTTGCCCACCCTACGATTTCGCACCTCACGATGACGAGCTTGGCTCACCGTACTGAACCTGCAGTGACTTAAAATTTATAATCAGGCTTCGCCGACCTCTCGACATTTTGCCACCGCCCTCATTGAGATCGATTTCCAATCTTTGAACTGCCGCGCCAGCGACGAACGCGACGTCCGTAATCCGGATACCCTCGTTCTCCATATCGACGTCCATGAAAAACGAATTGACGCCTTCGAAGATCAATGTCGCGGGCCGGCAATCCGGATCGCCTGGATTGGTGAAAGCGGCATTGATATTGTAGGTAGCGAATTCCAACGTTTGCCGGTCAACATCTATCGAAATACTGTCGATGCGAACGTCGTGCAGTCCGCCTAACGAAGAGAAGAACTGCTTCAGGTCTCCAATTGCCTCGCTCGCCATAGCACCTTCCCGTTTTCCCTACTCCACATCCTCAACACTGTCCGGTCCGCCGCCGAAGGCCCTCTGCGCCAAGGCCGCCTGCATGAACGGATCGAGGTCGCCGTCGAGCACGCCATCGCTGTCCGACGTCGACACGCCGGTGCGCAGGTCCTTGACCATCTGATACGGGTTGAGAACGTAAGAGCGGATCTGGTGACCCCAGCCGATATCGGTCTTGGCGTCTTGCAAGGCGATCGCCTTGTCCTCGCGGCGCTTGATTTCCGCTTCGAACAATTTGGCCCGCAACATGTCCCATGCCATGGCGCGGTTGCGATGCTGCGAGCGGTCCTGCTGGCACTTAACGACCGTGTTGGTCGGAATATGCGTCAGGCGCACCGCCGACTCGGTCTTGTTGACGTGCTGTCCGCCGGCGCCGCCCGAGCGCATGACGTCGGTGCGGACATCCTTTTCGTCGATCTCGATCTTGATGCGGTCGTCGATCACCGGAAAGACGACGACGCTGGCGAACGACGTGTGCCGCCGTGCCGCCGAGTCAAACGGCGAGATGCGCACCAAACGATGCACGCCGTTCTCGCTCTTAAGCCAGCCATAGGCATTGTGGCCCTTGATCTGCACGGTCGCCGACTTGATGCCGGCACCCTCGCCTTCGCTCTCTTCCAGCCAGTCGACTTTGTAGCCCTTCTTCTCCGCCCAGCGCACATACATGCGCAGCAGGATCATGGCCCAGTCCTGGCTCTCAGTGCCGCCGGCACCGGCATGCACTTCGAGGAAGCAGTCATTGGCGTCGGCCTCACCGGAAAGCAGCGCCTCGAGTTCGCGTCTCGCCACTTCGGCCTTGAGCCCGCGCAATGCCACTTCGGCATCGCGGACGGTGGCGTCGTCATTCTCGGATTCGCCGAGCTCGATCAGCATCAGCTGATCGTCGAGATCCTGGCCGATGCGGCCGATGGCCTTGAGCTGGTCTTCCAACGCGTCGCGCTCGCGCATGGTGCGCTGGGCGGTCGAGGGGTCGTTCCAGAAGGCCGGGTTTTCGGCAGCTTTGTTCAGTTCGGCGAGGCGGCGCGTCGCAGTATCGACGTCAAAGATGCCTCCTCAGCAGCCCGACTGACTGCTTGATGTCTTCAACGAGTGTCTGAGTTTCGGCGCGCATCGTCTTGTCCATGCAGCCGAAATCGCGTTTGCGAGGCGGCTGCTTCCGGTCAAATATGCATGGGGTTTAGCGGCGCAACCGCGCCGGCGCAACCCGTCTCCAGGCGGGCCTGCCGGGCTACTTCAGGTTCATGCAATTGGCGTAATAGGTCACGGTCGCCGGCCAGTCGGAAAACACGCCGACGACGCCGACCTGTTGCGCCAGCACGTCGAGCAACTCATAGACCATGCCGTCATTGTTCACGACGCTGTTGATCGGCTTGTAGTAGTAGCCGCCACCCTTCTGCAGCGGACCGGAGCGCTCCAGCGACCAGGTGATGATATTGAGGCCGGCCGCCTTCGCCTCTTTGGCATAAGTCGATGGCACGATTCTGCCGTTCTCGACCGTGACCAGCAGCGGGATGGCCGGCGCGATGTAATTCAGGCCCTGCGCCTTCAGCTCCTGCATCGACGGCTTGAAGGTCGACGCGTTCATCGGGTCGAAGCCGCTCTTCTCGTCACGCTCGTCGAGGAACACCGCCTGCTTGCCGAATTCCGGCTCGGCTTTGATCCAGTACAGAACGTCGGCGAGACTGAAGGACTGCGGGAAGACATCCGAAGGCGGCACGCCGGCTGCCTTGTATTCATCGATCATCGCCTGCGCGTATTGCTCCTGCGTCCAGCCGTCATACGGCATGGTCACCGACGGCGCCTTCAGCTCGGGCGTGAACTTGACGCCCATCGCTTTGCCCATGGCGATGAATTCGGCATGCGTCATCAAGGTGCCGCCGGCCGCGGCATAAAGATCGGTGCGCCAGCGCGCCGTACCGTTCATGTAATGCGCCACCGTCGTTGCCGCAGGCTCAGCAGCGTCCATCTTGCCGGTCAATGTCTTGAACTCGGCCAAGGTGATGTCGCTGGTGCGGCACTCGGCCGACGCCGGTTTGCCGCCCTCCGCTGGCGTGAAAGGCTTGGTGCAGTTCTTTGCCAGATCGGTGGCGAGGATGTTGGTCGTGGTGTGCAGATCGTTCTGCGCGTGCCGGCAGACCAGCTTCTTGTCTTTGGTGAAGGCGACGTCGCATTCCTGGATGCCGGCGCCCATGCGATGCGCAGCGGCATAGGACTCAGCCGTGTGCTCGGCGAACTGCAACGGCGCGCCACGATGCGCGATCGAGAACTGTTTGCGCTCCTGCGGCCTGTCGAGACAGGCGGCGAGCTTGGCCTTCAGTTCGGGATTGCGGATCTGGCTGATGAGGAATTGCGGGCGGACGCCGACCTCGACCGGCGCGGCGGCTGCCAAGCCGGACGACAGCGCAACGGCTATCCCGCAAGTCAGAAACAACGCGCGCATGAATCATCCCTCTTTCGTCACCAGAGGAAAGACTAGCTGGCGGTCGACGACCGCCAGATGACACGCAAGGGCCTAGTACAGCCCGCCGGTGCCGGAGCGCACGGCGCGGCCGGATTCCGGCGACACACCCTGTCCCCAGGCGCGCGGCTGCGATGGCGCGAAACCGCCCTCGCTATCGACACCGGCGGCCGGCGCATTGCCACCGCCATAACCGACCACCGAATAATTATCCGGCGGTGCTGTGCCCGGCTTGAACGCTTCGAGGATCGCCTTGCTGGTCTCAGGGCCTGCACGGACGCCGGTCTTGGCGTCGACGCGGATCAGCTTGATGCCCGGCGGCACGCGGAACGGCGCGCCCGGCTTGTCGGCGAGCGCGGCCTTCATGAAGTCGCGGACCACGGGCGCGGCCAGCTTGCCGCCGGTTTCGCCACGGCCGAGCGAGCGTGGCTTGTCGAAGCCGAAATACACGCCGACGACCATGTCGGTGGTGAAGCCGATGAACCAGGCGTCCTTGTAGTCATTGGTGGTGCCGGTCTTGCCCGCGACCGGCTTGCCGACTTCGCGCTGGAAGCCGGTGCCGCCCGCGGTACCGCGAATGGTGACGCCTTCCATGATCGAGGTGATCTGATAGGCGGTCATCGGATCGATGACCTGCTCGCGCCGGTCGATCAGCGACGGCTCGGGCTGGTTTTCCCACTTCTTGCCGGAGCAGCCGATGCACTCGCGCTCGTCATGGCGATAGACGGTGTGCCCGTAGCGATCCTGGATGCGGTCGATCAGGGTCGGCTTCACGCGGCGGCCGCCATTGTCGAACATGGCGTAAGCGGTGACCATGCGCAGCAGCGAGGTTTCGCCGGCGCCCAGCGAGAACGACAGATAGGGCGGCAGGCTGTCATAGACGCCGAAGCGTTTGGAATACTCGGCGATCAGCGGCATGCCGACATCCTGCGCCAGCCGCACCGTCATGACGTTGCGTGAATGCTCAATGCCGAAGCGCAAGGTCGACGGGCCGTAGAAGGAGTGCTCGTAGTTCTCGGGCTTCCACACGCCCTGGCCTGCACCCTGATCGAGTTCGATCGGCGCATCCAGCACCAGCGAGGACGGCGTATAGCCATTGTCGAGCGCCGCGGCATAAACGATCGGCTTGAACGACGAGCCCGGCTGACGCAAAGCCTGCGTCGCGCGATTGAACTGGCTCTGGTCGTAGGAGAAGCCGCCGACCATGGCGAGCACGCGGCCGGTCCACGGATCCTGCGCGACCAGACCACCGGACACTTCCGGCACCTGACGCAGGCGGAACTGGCCGGCTGCCGCCGGCTCGACATAAATCACGTCGCCCGGATTGAGCACCTGGCTGACCTTGGTCGGCGCCTTGCCCGAGACACGCGCCCACTTGACGCCGTCGAGCGGCAGGATGCCGATGTCGCGGTCTTTGCCGATATAGCCCGTTGGATCGCGCCCCGGCTGCAGACCGACACGCGCCGACTGATCGCTGACCTCGAGCACCACTGACAGACGCCATGGCGCCACGTCACTCAGCGCCTTGACCTCGGCGAGTTTCACGCCCCAGTCGCCGGACACATCGATCTTGCTGGTGGCGCCGCGCCAACCATGCGCTTCGTCATATTTGATCAGACCATCGGTGAGCGCCTTGCGCGCCATGACCTGCATTTTCGGATCGAGCGTGGTGCGGACCGAGAGGCCTCCCTCATACAGCTTCTTCTCGCCGTAACGCTCATAGAGCTCGCGGCGCACTTCCTCGGCGAAATATTCGGACGCCGCCGTGTGCTGCTGCTGTTGCTGCGCCCGTTGCACGATGCCGAGGCCGGTGCGCTTGGCCGCGTCCGCTTCCGCGGGCTTGATGAAGCCCGACTCCGCCATGCGGTCGAGCACCCAGTTGCGGCGCTCCAGCGCGCGCTCACGGTAGCGATACGGGTGGTAATTGTTCGGCGCCTTCGGCAGCGTCGCCAGATAAGCGACTTCCGGAATAGTCAGTTCGTTGACTGCCTTGTCGAAATAAACCAGCGACGCCGCGGCAATGCCATAAGCGCCAAGGCCTAAGTAGATCTCGTTCAAGTAAAGCTCGAGGATCTTGTCCTTCGAATAGGTGCGCTCGATCTTGAGCGACAGCAGCGCTTCCTTGATCTTGCGCGTGTAGGAAACTTCGTTGGTCAGCAAGAAGTTCTTGGCGACTTGTTGCGTGATGGTTGAAGCGCCCTGCGGCCTGCGGCCGGAGCCCAAGTTCTGCACCAGGTTCACGCCGGCGCGGGCAATGCCCATGAAATCCAGGCCGCCGTGCTCGTAGAAGTTTTTGTCTTCGGCGGCGAGATAGGCGTTGATCACCAGCTTCGGCACCGCCTGGATCGGCACATAGAGACGGCGCTCGCGCGCGTACTCGGCGACCAGCGAGCCATCGCCGGCATGGACGCGCGTCATCACCGGCGGTTCGTAGTCCTGCAACTGCGAGTAGTCGGGCAAATCCTTGGAGAAATGCCACAGCAGTCCGGAGACGCCGGCGACCCCGACCACAAACAGGATCGTGCCGGCCGCGAACAGGAATCCGAGGAAACGTAAAAGGAACTTCATGATAGCTCTGGTCGCTTGGTTTTATGTTGAAACTGAGGCCGGAAGCCTTGTTCTACCAGCATTAATTGGCCTTCCCGGCGCTGCCGCGCGCCAGCCTCGGGGCAAAGAAAGTGTCGATCGCCTGCGCCAGGGCTGTCGCTGTCTTGGCCTGCCACGCGGCCGAGGTCAAAAGCTTGAGATCGTCCTTTGTCGACATATAGCCGAGCTCGACCAGGACTGATGGAACATCGGGCGCGGTCAGAACCTTGAAGCCCGCCGCCTTCATCGGATTCTTGTGCAATCGTGCCGCGGTTTTCAGTTCATTGACCGCCGTGCGGGCAAACTGCGACGAGTAGGTTTTGGTTTCCCGCTGCGCCAGATCGACCAGGATATTGGCGACGTCGTCAGGTTCTGCGGTCAGGTCGACACCGGCAATGGCGTCGGCCCGGTTCTCGGCCTCGGCCAGCCGCGCCGCTTCGGCGTCGGAGGCATTCTCTGACAGCGTATAGACGGTGGCACCCTCGGCCTGCCCTTCGCCCTTCGGGATGGCGTCGGCATGCAGCGACACGAACAGCGCGGCGCCTTGCGCGCGGCTAAACTTCACCCGCTCGCTGAGGGAGATGAACGTGTCGTCGGAGCGCGTCAGGGCCACCCGGTATTTGCCGCCCTTCTCCAGCATCCCCCGAAGAGTTTGGGCGAACTTGAGCACGACATCCTTTTCCAGTTCGCCGGTCGCCGCCTTGGCGCCATTGTCGATGCCGCCATGGCCGGGATCGAGCACGATCAGCGGCCGGCCGTCGGTCGAGGCCGGCGCCGGCGTCTCGCTCTTATTGACATTGGCGCTGCGCGGCGCCCGCGTCTCGAGCTGCATGGCGCGCTGGAAACTGGTCTGGTCGGTGACCGACATGTCGATGACGAGACGCGCCGGCTGCCCGCCCTCGGCATCGAGCACGAAGGCCTTGTCGATGCGCACCGGACCCTTGGTATCGAGCACAAGGCGCGAGCCGCCTTGCATGATCAGGCCGAAGCGGAACGCCTTGATCAGACCACGGCTCTGCTCGCCGGCTTTTTCCGGCAGTCGGAAGGCGACTTGCGGCAGGTCGACGACGATGCGGTACGGATTGGCCAGCGCAAAGGCAGCGACGTCGATCTTGGCCGACAGGTCCATGATGAAACGGGTCTGGGTGTCGGAACCGCCAATGCGCACATCGGTGATGACAGGCAGGCGTTCGATGGCGGTGCTGACCGCGGCATTGGTCGCCTTCTGCGCCAGGGCGGGCGTGGTCACGCCGGCCGCGACCAGACCCAGCAAAGCGAGGCCCGCGGCGTTGCCGATGCGAATGAAGGCGCGCTGTGTCACCGAATCCAACCCTTTCACGGTTGGTTTTACTCTATGTGCGGCTGCTTCGGTTAATGGAGTTTATGGAAGAGCTCTCATTCGGCGTGCCGGTGTTGCGGCTTGACGCCACCTCATGGCGTTTCCGGGGCGGGCTTGTCATTCGCGGAACACAAACCAACTTGGGCGGACCGCTTCGAATAAGGATCGCCCGATGCCCCTCGACCTGCCCGCGCCGCTGCCGGCCTATTTCGCCGCGAAGAACGCGCACGACATCGACGCCATGCTGGCCTGCTTCGCGCAGGACGCCGCCGTCCGCGACGAAGGCAAGGACTACCACGGCCACCCGGCCATTCGCGGCTGGATCGAAGAGACCACCCGCAAATACAAGGTGACGGTCGAGCCGAACGCGGTCGACCACGTCGGCGAAGAAGTTGCCGTGAAGGCATTGGTCTCGGGAGATTTCCCGGGCAGTCCCGCGACCCTCGGCTACCGCTTCACCATCGCCGACGGCAAAATCGCGGCCTGGAAGATCGGCTAGAGCTTGGCTCGTCCCTCTGTTTGGGCGCTTATACGTAGCAACTGGAACTTTGCCGTAAATTTAAGCGGCTGCCGGGCCTGCCTAATCGTAAGCCTTGCTTGCTATTGCTAGAATCCGGCCGTACATAGAAAGGGCTGACGGTTTTAGTTCCGGTTGTGCCGCGTTCGGGCCCCCGGCCCGCCAGTCCAGGATCGGTTCCCCGAGGAGGCGGACCGGACGGACGGCGAAGCGAGCCGAAACCCTTGTAAGGACTTCCGGATCAGCGTCTGGCGGCACTCGCCATACGCATTCAGGCTGTCAGCGATGACTAAACCTCGGCGGCGCTGCTTTTGGCGCAG
>JAURVZ010000091.1 GCA_030655215.1 Pseudolabrys sp.
TCGGCCGCGCTGGTGAAGAGCTCGATGCCTGCAAGGCCGCCGACATTGCCGTCGAGATCGTGCCGGGCATTACAGCGGCACAAGGTGCAGCCTCGCGCCTCGGCCTGTCGTTGACCGACCGCAAGCATTCGCGCCGCCTGCAATACATCACCGGTCATGCGCAGAGCGGCAAGCTGCCCGATGACATTGACTGGCGGTCCTTGGCCGATACGGCGACGACCACGGCGATCTACATGCCGGTGCGTACGCTTGAAGCGCTGGTGACGCGTGCTGTCGCTGAAGGTCTCGATCCGTCAACACCGGCTGCGGCCATCGCCCGTGCCACGCGACCGGACCAGCAGGTCATTGCCTGCGCTGTCGGCGATCTGCCGGCACAGTTGAAACAGGCCGCGTTGCCCGGCCCGGTGCTGGTGATGGTCGGGCAGGCGCTCGCCAGTCTGGGCGCGCAGCCGCAGCGCATCGCCGTCACGGCCTAGGACTCCGCCGGGCCTTGCGCTAAACAGGCGCCATGGAAGGCAGCCGAGTCAAAACCACGGTCAAGGCGCGCACCGCGAGTCTGACGCGCGATCCCGAGCGTACACGCGCCGCGATCCTGCGCGCCGCGACCGCGGAGATCACCGCCAACGGCCTGAGCGGCGCCCGCGTCGATGCCATTGCCGAGCGGGCCGGCGTCAACAAGCGCATGCTGTATCATTACTTCGGCGACAAGCAGGGCCTCTATCTGGCCGTGCTCGAGCATACCTATGCCGCCATCCGCAGCGCCGAGACCGCGCTCAACCTGGAGAAGCTCGATCCGGCCGACGGCATGCGCAAGCTGGTGCTGTTCACCTGGCAATATTTCATCGACCATCCGGAATTCCTCAGCCTGCTCGTCACCGAGAACATGAATCGCGCGGCCTATCTCAAGAAATCGAAGCAGATCCGCAATTTGCATGGGCCGCTCGTGGGGATGATCGAGGTTCTGCTCAAGCGTGGCGCGGCGGGCAAGTTGTTTCGCACCGGCGTCGATCCGATCGAGCTTTACATCAGCATCGCTGCGCTCGGTTTCTTCTACATGTCGAACCGTCATACGCTCTCGACCATCTTCGGCGAGAAGCTGAACGCGCCGGAGCGGCTGGAAAAGCGCGGCGAGCATATTGTCGATGTGATCCTGACCTATCTGAAAGTATCTGAAAAAGCTTAGCTTTTTCCACTGGTTGCAGCGCGCTTGACGAATGCGCAGGCGCGGCGGCATAGTAACCGTCTAGTTACTTAAGCGGCGCCCGACAGAGGCAGCCGAAAAATCCGGAGGATACGCGCGTGGCAACCCGCAGACTCGGCATCGTCATGAATGGCGTCACCGGACGCATGGGGCTCAACCAGCATCTGGTGCGCTCCATCGTCGCCATCCGCCAGCAGGGCGGCGTTGTACTGCCGAATGGCGACCGCGTCATGCCGGATCCAATTCTGATCGGCCGCAACGCCGAGAAGATCGCCGCGCTGGCCAAGCAGTACGGCATTGAGCGTTACACCACGGATCTCAACGCAGCGCTGAGCGATTCGAAGGACGAAGTGTTCTTCGATGCGGCGACGACGCAGATGCGCGCCCAGTTGCTGATGCAGGCGATCGACACCGGCAAGCATGTCTATTGCGAGAAGCCGATTGCCGACACGATGGAAAAGGCAGTTGCTGCGGCGAAGGCTGCCAAAGCCAAGGGCGTGAAGAACGGCGTTGTGCAGGACAAGCTGTTCCTGCCGGGCTTACGCAAGATCAAGATGCTGAATGACGCCGGTTTCTTCGGCAAAATTCTCTCGGTACGCGGCGAGTTCGGCTACTGGGTGTTTGAGGGCGATTGGGGCCAGCCGGCGCAACGTCCGAGCTGGAACTACAAGACCGAAGAAGGCGGCGGCATCATTCTCGACATGCTGTGCCACTGGCGCTATGTGCTCGACAATCTGTTCGGCAATGTCGAAGCGGTCAGCTGCTTAGGGGCGACGCATATTCCGACGCGCGTCGATGAGAACGGCAAGACCTACAAGGCGACCGCCGACGACGCGGCGTACGCCACATTCCAACTGGCCGGCGGCGTTATTGCGCATTTGAATTCATCGTGGACGGTGCGCGTGCAGCGCGACGACCTGGTCACGTTCCAGGTCGACGGCACGCATGGTTCAGCAGTTGCTGGATTGACCAAGTGCGTGACGCAATCGCGCGTCAACACACCGCGTCCGGTGTGGAATCCGGATGTGCCGCAGACGATGAAGTTCGCTGAACAGTGGGAAGAGGTGCCGGACAACATCGTCTACGAGAACGGCTTCAAGATTCAGTGGGAAGAATTCATCAAGCATGTCGTGGCCGGCACGCCGTGGCATCACGATCTGGTCGAAGGCATAAAGGGCGTGCAGCTCGTTGAACTCGGCCTGAAGAGCTGGGCCGAACGGCGCTGGCTCGATGTGCCGGCGATAAAGATTTAAGGAGCGCACCACATGGCGACCCTTTCGCTTCCCACCGCCGGCGGCACATTCGCGTCCTACACGACCGGCGAGCCGATCCAGTTTCCGTCCAAGGCGGAAACCGCGGGCTTCAACCGCGTCGCTTACGCGGCCGCGCATGTCGTCGCCAATCCCTTGGCCGACAATGACCCGTGGCTCGACGTCAATATCGACTGGGACAAGACCATCGCCTTCCGCCATTACCTGTGGGACCTCGGCTTCGGCGTTGCTGAAGCGATGGACACGGCGCAGCGTGGTGGCGGCCTCGACTGGAGCGGCGCGCAGCAACTGATCAAACACGCGCTGGAAGCGGCCAAAGGGCGCCCGGGCGCCAAGATCTGCTGCGGCGTCGGCACCGATCATCTCGCCGTCAGTGACAATGTCACGATCGACGACATCATCCGCGCCTATGAAGAGCAGATCGAAGTCGTCGAAGGCATGGGCGGCAAGCTCATCGTCATGGCGTCGCGTGCTTTGGCCCGCGTCGCCAAGTCGCCGGCCGATTACGAGCGGGTCTATGGCCGCATTCTCAAACAGGTCAAAGACCCGGTGATCATTCACTGGCTCGGCGAAATGTTCGATCCGGCACTGGCTGGTTACTGGGGCAATGTCGATCACATGGCGGCGATGGAGACGTGCCTCGCTGTGATGAAGGACAACGCCGCCAAGATCGACGGCGTCAAGATTTCGCTGCTGTCCAAGGAAAAAGAGATCGCCATGCGGCGCCGCCTGCCGCAAGGCATCCGCATGTATACCGGCGACGACTTCAACTATGCCGAATTGATCGCCGGCGACGAAGAAGGCCATTCCGACGCGCTGCTCGGCATTTTCGACGCCATCGCGCCGGCGGCTTCGGCCGGTCTCGCCAAATTGTCGAAGGGCGACCTGCAAGGCTTCCACGGCATCATGGAGCCGACCGTGCCGCTGTCGCGCCACATCTTCAAGGCGCCGACGCGTTTCTACAAGACCGGTGTCGTGTTCCTCGCCTGGCTCAACGGCCAGCAGGATCACTTCATCATGGTTGGCGGGCAGGAGAGCGCCCGTTCGATCCTGCACTTCTCTGAACTGTTCCGCCTCGCCGACAAAGCGCGCGTGTTGCACGATCCCGATCTCGCGGCATCGCGCATGACCAAGCTGTTGGCGGTGCACGGAATGGCGTAGGCTGCGTCTCAAGAACCGGCCACAAGGCCGGCAATAAACAAGAGTAACAACCAAGGGAGGACTACTATGTTACGCATTCTCACATTGAGTGCCGCGGCAGTCATCGGCCTGTCGGGCGCTGCGTCCGCGCAGGATTATCCGTGGAAGCCGGATCGCCCGATCACCTTGATCGTGCCGTGGGCGGCCGGCGGTTCGACCGATCAGGTCACCCGCATCGCCGCTGCCGAAATGGAAAAGTCGCTCGGCCAGAAGATCGTCGTCGTCAACCAGGGCGGCGCGTCCGGCTCGATCGGCACGCGCAACGCCATGCAGGCGCCGAAGGACGGCTACACCTGGACCGCCGGCGCCGCCAAGGACATCGGCACGTACGTCGTCAGCGGCTTGCTCGACACCAAGATCAGCGACTGGCGTCTCTATCTGAGTGTCATCAACGTCTCGGTGCTCGGCGCCAATACCAGTTCGCCGTACAAGAACGCGCAGGATCTGGTCAACGCGATGAAGGCCAAGCCCGGCCAGGTGTCGGTCGCGACCGCCGGCGTCAACTCGTCCGGCCATGCCGCGATCGAGGCGTTCACCCGCGCGCTCAACCTGACCTACAAGCATGTCTCCTATGACGGCGGTAACCCGGCTGTCGTGGCGACCGTTGCCGGTGAAACCGAGATCACCACCCAGCTCGCCGTCGAGCAGGCCAACATGATCCGCGGCAAGCGCCTCAATCCGCTCGCCGTGCTGTCCGATAAGCCGCTCGAACTCGAAGGCTACGGCACCATTCCGGCCGTGACCGCATCGGTTGCCGGCTTCAAGCCGGACGCCAACTACTTCGGCATCTTCGTGCACAACGATGTGCCGGCGCCGGTCAAGCAGACGCTCGACATGATCTGGAAGGACGTCATCGCCAAGTCGGACGTCGTCAAGAAATATGCCGCGGCGAACGGTGCGCAGTTCGCGCCGGTCTATGGCGACGATGCCGTGAAGGCGGCAATGCCGGCGATCCAGACCACGGCCTGGCAGCTGCATGAAGCCGGCAAGTCCAAGGTCGCGCCGGACACGGTCGGCATTCCGAAGATGTAGCTTTGAGTTTCTGACAAAGGATCGCGGCGCATGAAATTCAGCAATCATCTCTCGGCCGATCGTATCGGCGGATTGATCTGGCTGACGTTCGGCGCCGCGATTGTCTATGGCTCGTGGGTCATGGACCGGCTGGACTCGCTGAAGATCCCGCCGGCCACCGTGCCCGGCCTGGTGCCCGGGCTGCTCGGCGCCGGGCTCATTATTTTCGGGCTCATCCTGGCACTGCGCCGCACCGATGCGGTGATTGAGACGCAATCCTTCGTGGTGGAAGAGCAGCCGGAAGCAGCCGCCGACACGCATGATGAATTTGCCTGGAAGCGCCTCGCTTTGAGCTGGCTGCTCTGCGCCACCTATGGCGGCTTGCTGCTCGGCCACGGCATTCACTACTGGATCCTGACCTGTGCCTTCCTGGCGCTGCACATGCTGCTGCTCGACGAGACCGAGCGCGTCCCGGCGCGTCCCGACACATTCCGTCTGATCCTTGTGGCCTTGCTGGCACCAACCATCGCCACCGTGGTGACGCTGATCTTCCGCTACGTTTTCCTCGTTCGCTTGCCTTAAGGGAATTCGATGTTCGACGGCCTTACAATGTTCGGGAATGCCGTCGTCGGCTACATCACGCCGGTCTCACTGGCATTGGCTTTCGGTTCGACACTGCTCGGCGTTGTCGCCGGCTGCATGCCGGGCCTGAGTGCGACCTTGGTCATCACGCTGTTGACGACACTGACGCTGAAGATGGCGCCGTCGCAGGCGATCCTTGTTCTGGTCTGCGCCTATAATGGCGCGATCTATGGCGGTAGCCGCACCGCGATCCTGCTCAACATTCCCGGCACAGCGGCGAACGCCGCTGCGTGTCTTGATGGCTATCAACTGGCGCGGCAGGGACAAGCCGGCCGCGCCATGGGCATCGCGACAACGGGTTCGGTGGTCGGCACATTGTTCGGCCTCGTTTGTCTTGCGCTGTTCACGCCGATGCTGGGCGAAGTCGCGCTCAGCTTCGGCGCTTTTGAATTCTTCTGGCTGGCGCTGCTCGGCGTTGTCATGTCCGGCAATGTCGTTGCCGCCGATGCGCTGAAAGGCTGGGTTGCCGGTTTCCTCGGCCTGTTCGTTGCCTGTATCGGCCAGGAAGGCATGTATGCGCATGAGCGCTTTGCCTTCGGCAGCCCAGATCTCGCCGGCGGCTTCCAACTGATCCCCGTTCTGGTCGGCGCCTTCGGCTTTTCCGAAGTGCTGACGGTGATGAGCGAGCGCGCGGCGCGGCCGAAGATCATGGAATTCGGCTCGGCGCTGCCGCGCATCATGGACGTGCTGCGTTATTGGCGCACGATCATCCGTTCCGGCGTCATCGGCGTCTGGGTCGGCATTCTGCCCGGCGTCGGCGAGGACATGGCGGCGTGGTCGTCCTATGCGACGGCGCGGCGGCTCAGCAAGGAGCCGGAAAAATACGGCAAGGGCTCGATCGAAGGTTTGATGGCGGCTGAAACCGGCGACAACGCCTCGGTGCCCGGCGGCATCATTCCGGCTCTCGCTCTGGCCATTCCCGGCTCAGCGCCTTGCGCGGTGCTGCTCGCTGCCATGATCATTCATGGCGTCCAGCCCGGCCCGATGTTGATGGTCGAAAATCCGCAGTTCGTCTACGACGTCGTCGCCATGGTGCTGTTCTCGACCCTCGGCATTCTGTTCTTCGGCCTGTTCTTCATCCGGCCCTTGATCAAGCTGGCGCAGATACCGCGCTCGGTGATGATGCCGATCATTTTCGTCCTGTGCGTCATCGGCTCTTATTCGCTGTCGTCTCGCATGTTCGACGTCTACACCATGCTCGGCTTTGGCACTTTGGTGTTCCTCATGCGGCGCTATGGTTATCCGGCGGCGCCTTTCGTGCTCGGCCTGGTGCTCGGCGATATTCTCGACAAGAATCTGCGGCGCGGCCTGGTGCTGACGGATGGCGACATCTTGCCGTTCTTCACGCGGCCGATCAGCGCCATTCTGGCGGCTTTGGTGATCTGGACTTTCATCACCAACGTCAAAACGCTAAACGACGGCATGATCCGCATGCGCACTGCGCTGCTCGACAAGGTGCTCGGCCGCGCGAAAAAGGCGGCCTGAGTTTAAGGAATTCCATGAAGATTGGCTTGTGTAACGAAGTGATTGCGGCGCTGCCGTTCGAGAAGCAATGCGAAATGGCGGCGCAGCTTGGCTATGACGGTCTTGAATTGGCGCCGATGACGGTGGATGCCGAGCCCCATCTGTTGTCGGCTGCCAAGCGCGCGGCCTTGCGCAAGGCAGCGAGCGACGCAGGCATTGTCATCACCGGCCTGCATTATTTGATGCGGGCGCCGGCCGGTCTGTCTATTACCTCGCGCGATGCGGCGCAACGCGCGCATACTGTCGATGTCATGCGCGCGCTGTGCGATCTGGCCGCCGAGCTTGGCGGCAAGATTCTTGTTCATGGCTCGCCGGAACAGCGCAAGCTCGAGCCGGGCTTTGAGGCCGAAGGGCGCAAGCTCGCCATCGATTGCTTTGCTGCCGCTGGCGAAGCCGCGGCCAAGGCCGGCGTCGTCTATTGCGTCGAGCCGCTGTCGCGCAAGCAGACAGACCACATCAACACCATCGCCGAAGCGGCCGATATCGTCACAGCGATCAGCAATCCGGCGCTGCGCACCATGCTGGATTGCAGTTCGGCGGGTTCGACCGAAACCGAATCGATCCCCGATGCCATCAAGCGCTGGCTACCGACCGGCCTGATCGGCCATGTCCATCTCAACGACCCCAATCGGCGCGGCCCGGGCGAGGGCGATTTGCATTTCTCGCCGATCTTCGAAGCCTTGCGCGAGCAGAATTACGCCGGGGACTACGGCATCGAGCCCTTTGTTTACGTGCCGGACGGGCCGACATGCGCCGCCCGCGCCATCGGTTATGTGCGCGGTGCGATGGAAGCGGTGACGCGATGAGTGACACCGCCTTGAGGCTGAAGCTGATCGACGTCGCGGCTTTCGAGCGGCCGGTGACCTTGCGTCTGCCGTTCCGCTTCGGCGTCGTCACCTTGCGTGAGGCGCCGCAGATTTTCATCCGCGCCCGCATCAAGCTGGCCGATGGCCGCGAAGGCGAGGGCGTCTCCGCCGAGCTCCTGGTGCCGAAGTGGTTCGACAAGTCGTCAAAACTCAGCAACGAGGATAATTTCAACCAGCTCCGCCGCGCCGTGGCGATTGCGCATCGGCACATGATGGCCGTCGGCGAGCAGACGGCGTTCGGCATTTCGGCCCACGCCGATGCCGGTCATCGCAAGGAAGCAGAAGCGGCAGGATTGAACGGGCTGGTGGCGTCTTTTGGCCTCGCTTTGATCGAGCGCGCCATTATCGATGCGCTTGGCCGCCTTGAAGGCGCATCCGCCGCTGATCTGGTGCGCGGCAACAGGCTCGGCATCGGCAAGGCGCTGACACCTGATCTCGCCAGCTTTGATCTCGACACATACCTCGGCGGCGTGACGCCGGCTGACACGATCTTCGCCCGGCATACGGTCGGCCTCGTTGACGCCATCACGCGTGCGGACACCCAAGGCAAACGCCTCGATGATGGATTGCCGGAGAGTCTGGAAGAAGTCATCGCCGCTTATGGCCATGTCTATTTCAAGCTCAAGGTCGGCGGCCAAGCGGATGCTGACATTGAGCGCTTGGCGCAGATCGCTTCCGTGCTCGACGCCGGCGCGCCGTACAAGGCGACGCTCGATGGCAACGAGCAATATGAGAATGTCGATGCGGTGCTGGAGCTGTGGCGTCGTATCGGCGAGGACAAGCGGCTCGCGCGTCTCAAGGCGTCGCTGCTGCTGATCGAGCAGCCGATCATGCGCTCGGAGGCGCTGAACAAGCCGGTGCACGCTCTGGCTAAGGACATTGCCGTCGAGATCGATGAATCCGATGCGGACTTCGATGTGTTTCCGCGCGCCCGCGCGCTCGGCTATCAGGGGATTTCCGCCAAGTCGTGCAAGGGCTTCTACCGAGCACTGCTGAACAGCGCCCGCGTCGCGCATTACAATGATCAATATGGTGGCGGCTTCCTGATGTCGGCGGAAGACCTGACCACGCAAGGCGGCATCGCCGTGCAGCAGGACTTGCTGCTGGCGTCATTGGTTGGCGCCACGCACATTGAGCGTAACGGTCATCATTACGTTGATGGTATGGCTGGCGCCCCTCAAGGGGAACAAGAATCCTATCTCGCCGTGCATGGCGATCTCTACAAGCGCGCTGACAACGGCCGCGCGCAGTTGGATATCAATAACGGTTCGATCTCCCTGCGCACCATTGCCCAGGCCCATGGTCTCGGCAGCGCCGTGGTGCCTGACTGGAACCTGATGAACGCAAGCCCAAAGGCGGAATGACGATGCGAACCGAAGGTCTGTCGATCAATCTGGCTACCGTCCGCCAGCAATGGAACCTGGTCGAAGCGGTCGAAGCCTGTGCCAAGCATGGCATCACCTGCGTCGACCCGTGGCGTGATCAGGTCGCGACGGTTGGCCTCGATGTCGCGGTCAAGGCGATCAGGGACAATGGCATGCGCGTTTCCGGCTATTGCCGCGGCGGCATGTTCCCCGCCGCTGACGCCGCCGGGCGGCAGGCGGCGATCGACGATAACAAGCGCGCGCTGGATGAAGCGGCGGCCATTGGTGCCGAATGCCTGGTGCTGGTGGTTGGCGGCCTGCCGCCGGGTTCGCGCGACATTGGCGGCGCGCGGCAAATGGTCATGGACGGCCTTGCCGCGATCCTGCCGCATGCGCGCCAAGTCGGCGTGCCGCTCGCCATCGAGCCGCTGCACCCGATGTATGCCGGCGACCGCGCCTGCGTGAACACGCTGAAGCAGGCGCTCGATATGGCCGGCCAACTTGGTGACGATGTTGGCGTTGCCATCGACGTCTACCATTTGTGGTGGGATCCGGACTTTGAGGCGCAGATCGCCCGTGCCGGCCGGGAAAAGCGGATCCTCGGCTATCACATCTGCGATTGGCTGGTGCCGACCAAGGACCTGCTGCTTGACCGCGGCATGCCGGGCGACGGCGTCATCGACCTGCCGCGCGTCCGCGGCTGGATCGAGAAGGCCGGCTATAAGGGCCACACCGAGATCGAGATCTTCTCGGCCAAAGACTGGTGGACCCGTCCCGGCGACGAGGTGCTGAAAATCTGCATTAAGCGCTATAACGACACCTTCTCAAGCGGCACTGGCAAAGCCCAGGAAATCGGCTAAAAGGCCCCCTGCGGCGCTCGTAGCTCAGCTGGATAGAGCATCGGACTTCGAATCCGAGGGTCGGGAGTTCGAATCTCTCCGAGCGCGCCATCCTTTTACCGAGAAATTCTCCCCTTAATGTCTGACTTCGTTGGAATTGATTTTGGCACCTCGAACACTACGGTCGGGGTGAGCACGGCCGCCGGTGAGGCGAGGCTTCTGCCGCTCGAGCAGGACCACCAGACGCTGCCGAGCGCGATTTTCTTCGATTTCGCCAGCAAAAGTGCGTTCTGCGGCCGCGCCGCGCGCGAGCACTACCTTGCCGGCAGCGAGGGCCGCTACATGCAGTCCCTCAAGAGCATTCTCGGCTCGTCGCTGATTGACGAAAAGACCCGCATTCAGTCGAAGTCGATGTCGTTCGCCGACATTCTCGGCGTTTTCTTTGCGTTTCTGAAGCGGAAGACCGAGGCGCAGCTCGGCCGCGACGTATCGCAGATCGTCGTCGGCCGCCCGGTGCATTTCGTCGATGGCGACGAGGCCGCCGATGCGGAGGCGCAGCGCTCGCTCGAAGCCATTGCCCGCAAAGAGGGTTTCCGCGACGTCGCTTTCCAGTATGAGCCGATTGCCGCGGCGCTCGATTATGAACAGCGCGTGCAGCGCGAAGAACTGGTGCTGATCGTCGATATTGGCGGCGGCACCTCGGATTTCTCCATTGTCCGCGTTTCGCCGCAGCGCTCCGGCGCCGCGCAACGCAAAGACGACATCCTCGCCAATGGCGGCGTGCACATCGGCGGCACCGACTTCGACCGCGCGCTTAGTCTGGCGCGGGTCATGCCGCATCTCGGCTTCGGCTCGAAGACCGCCGATGGCAAACGCAATCTGCCGGTGCACTACTTCTATGACCTCGCCACCTGGCACAGCATCAACTTCCTGTACCGGAAAGGCGTCACGACCGATCTGCGCGCCGTGCGCTATGAGGCCGAACGGCGCGATCTCGTCGATCGCCTGATCCGCGTCATCGAGGACCGGCACGGCCACACGCTGGCCATCGCCGTCGAGCAATCGAAGATCAAACTAACATCGGAATTGAGCACCAACGTCGCCGTGCCTTATCCGGATTGGGAAACAATCGCCGCCACGCGCAGCGATTTCGACAAGGCCGTCGGTAGCGCCGTGCAGCGCGTCGTCGAGACCGTTCAGGGCCTGCTGGTCGATGCCTCGCTCAAGGCCGGCGACATCAACACCATCTTCGTCACCGGCGGCTCCAGTATGGTGCCGATCCTGCGGCAGGGCATCCTGTCGCTTTTCCCGAATGCCAAAATCGAGAGCGGTAACCTGCTCGGCAGCGTCGGTATCGGCCTGTCGCTCGATGCGCGCCGCAAGTTCTCTTAAATCGGTCCAAAAGACCAATAATTACAATATCTTGGGCCGAAAGTCCCGGCTCCCGCCATCGCGCATGACTGTTAAGCCCGTTCGGCGAAACCGATGCTTTCATTGGCGCTTTGGCCCGGCTTGGTCTAAAGCATCCTCACATCACCCAATTCGTCGTTTTTCAACGGCCGCGCCGCGCGTCGCCGTGCACCCAAGGTCTTTATCTTCGTGACATTCCTGCCCACCCATCCGCAGATCGATCGCGCTCTCGCGGAACGCAATTACAACGACCCGACGCCGGTGCAGAGCGCCGTGACAGCGGAAGCCGTCGCCGGCCGCGATCTCCTCGTCTCGGCGCAGACCGGCTCCGGCAAGACGGTCGCTTACGGCCTGGCCTTCGCGAAGAACCTGCTCGGCGAAGAGGGCCGCTTCAAGAGCGGCTCCAAGCCGCTCGCTCTGGTCGTCGCGCCGACGCGTGAACTGGCGCTGCAGGTGCAGCGCGAACTGACCTGGCTCTATCAATATACCGGCGCGCGCGTCGTCTCCGGCGTCGGCGGCATGGATCCGCGCCGCGAGCAGCGCGAACTCGCCGATGGGGCGCATATCGTTGTCGGCACGCCGGGACGCCTGTGCGACCATTTGCGGCGCAACCGCCTCGATGTTTCGGAATTGAAGGCCGTTGTGCTCGACGAAGCCGACGAAATGCTCGATCTCGGCTTCCGCGAAGACATTGAAGCCATTCTCAAGACCATGCCGGAAGACCGCCGTACCTTGCTGTTCTCGGCGACCTTGCCGCGCGCCATTGTCGCGCTCGCCAAGCAGTACCAGAAGAACGCGCAGCGCATCGAGGTCGCCGGTGATGAAGGCGGCCATTCGGATATCGAATACCGCGCCCTGCGCGTCGCCTCGCAGGATGTCGAACATGCTGTTGTCAACGTGTTACGCTATTATGAGTCGCCAAGCGCCATCGTCTTCTGCAACACGCGCAACGCCGTCAATCATCTGCAGGCGGCGCTGCTTGAGCGCGGCTTCTCGGTGGTCGCGCTGTCCGGCGAGTTGTCGCAGAACGAACGCACCCACGCGCTGCAATCGCTGCGCGATGGCCGTTCGCGCATTTGCGTCGCCACCGACGTTGCCGCGCGCGGCATCGATTTGCCCAATCTCGGCCTCGTCATCCATTCCGATCTGCCGAACGATTCCGAAGTCATGCAGCATCGCTCCGGCCGTACCGGCCGCGCCGGCAAGAAGGGCGTCAGCGTTCTGCTGGTGCCGCCGGCGCGTCGCCGCAAGGCCGAGATCCTGCTGAAGAACGCTGGCATCGAAGCGATCTGGGGCGTTACGCCGCAGGCTGAAGAGATCCGCGTGCTCGATCAGCAGCGCATGATGCAGGATTCGCTTTTCAATGAAGAGCCAACCGAGGACGATCTGGTTCTGGCACGCGCGCTGCTCGCCGAGCGCACACCAGAAGCCATCGCCTCCGCGCTGGCGCGGCTCTATCGCTCGCGCCTGCCGGCTGCTGAAGATCTCATGGATCCGGGCCAGGATCGTTTCCAGGATCGCTTTGCCGATCGCAATGACCGTAACCGTGGCCGCGACAGCCGTTCGCAGCGCGGTGACGATAATGCCTCGTCCTTTGAGCGCCCGGCCCGCAAGGAGCGTGCGCGTGAAAGTCTGCCGGGCGGCAGCGTGTGGTTTCGAGTTTCCGCCGGCAAGCAGAAGAAGGCCGAAGCGCGCTGGCTGCTGCCGATGATCTGCCGCCGCGGTGGCGTCAACAAGGATGAGATCGGCGCGATCCGCATTTACGAGGATCACTCGGAATTCGAGATCGCCAAGGATGCGGTCGACAAGTTCACCACCAAGATCCAGCGCCCGGACAAGGAGCAGCACGTCATCACCGCGCTGCCGAACGGACCGCAAGGCGAGGGCGCGCCGGTGAAGGCGAGCCCGGCGCCTTATGTGCGCAAGCACGAGCCGAAGCCTGAGCATAAGCCGGAGCCTTCCTTCGAGCCGAAGGTTGAGGTGAAGTCAGAGCCGGCGTTCGAGCCGCGCGCCGCCGAAACCAAGTTCGAACCGCGCGCCGACGACAAGCCGGTGTTCGTCGACAAGCCGCGCTTTGAGAAAAAGCCCTATCTCGGCAACAAGCCGCGATTCGACAGCAAGCCGGCTTACGACAAGAAGAAGCCAGACTACGCCAAGAAGCGCGAATTCGGCAGCAAGCCGGGCGGCTTCGAGAAGAAGCCGTATCAGGGCAAGAAGACCTTCCACGAGCACAAGCCGGCAACGGACAGTGCGCCACCGCGCCGTGACGACAGCAAGCCGGCCTTCACCAAGCGTGAGGACAAGCCGCACTTCTCCAAGGGCAATACCTTTGCCAAGCACAAGGGCCCGAAGAAGAACAAGAAGCCGATGCGTCGGCCGAACCCGATGATCACCGACACGCCTTGATAAAAACTCAGACCTGCTCGGCGTTGAGGTAGGCCAGCCGCGCGCCGCAGAAAGCGCAGGCGAGGCCCAGCGTCAGCGCCGCCAGGCTGCTGATCACGTCAATCGTGCCGCCGAGATTGCCGCTTCGGCTCATGACGCCGCCGGCTGTCGCGACAGCAAAGGCGAGCACGATAAGAAATCGTTGGGCGAAGCGGAAAACGAAGGCGCGCTCGCGCGCCGCCGCGATCAAGTAGGCGCCGGTGCCCCAGCCGCCGAGAAAGCCGGCGCCGCCGATTGCCCACCAGGCCAGCGCGGAGGCCAGCTGCTGTTTTTGTCCGGAAGCGGCATTGCGTAAAACGGAATCAAGCCCGACGCCCAGCATGGTCAGCGCGATATGCGCGGCCATGGCGGCGAACACGCCACAGGCGATGGCGGCAGCATAATGCAGTCGGCGAAGGGCGTCGGCTTCCATGGGGTCAGGTCCAAACGGCGGGCGCCGTTACCGGCAGGATAGCCGATGCCATCGACGCTGGCGAACTTGACGCCTAGGCCGCCCGGGTGAGCGGCGCGTTCTGCAGCAGGTCGTGGAATTCGCGCTCCAGCGCATCGAGGGCTGCACGCCGCGCCGGGGTCAACAGGCCTTGCTCACTGGATTGAACATCAACACAACGCTCACCGGACTGAGAGAACTTATGGTCGCCCGTCTTCAAGCGCATGTGTTTTCCCCCAAAGGTTTTGCCCCAATTGACCAAGGATTATCTGAGTCGGGGCTTGCTCAACTACTTGTGGATAAGGCTGCCGCGGCGATTGATTCTGACTGTGTCATTTCGGTGACATTTATTCGCAAGGCGGCCGAACAATGAGTCGCATCAAGACGTTAGCGCGCATGGCCGGGAACGAAGACATTGTTGAAAGCGACATTCCGGCGCGGCTCGACCGGCTGCCTTGGGGCCGCTTTCACAATCTGGTCGTCGCCGCGCTCGGTATCACCTGGATCCTCGACGGGCTTGAGGTGACGCTGGCCGGCGCACTCGCCGGCGCGTTGAAAGAAAGCCCGGTCCTCCGGTTCAGCAATGTCGATATCGGGTTGGTGAGCAGCGCTTATCTCGCCGGCGCGGTGCTCGGCGCGCTGCTCTTCGGCTGGCTCACCGATCGGCTGGGCCGCAAGAAATTGTTCTTCATCACGCTGGTTGTCTATCTCACCGCAACGGCGGCGACTGCGTTCTCCTGGAATCTCTGGACCTTCGCGCTGTGCCGTTTCGTGACCGGCGCCGGTATCGGCGGCGAATATGCGGCGATCAACTCGACCATCCAGGAGTTGATCCCGGCGCGCATGCGCGGCTGGACCGATCTCATCATCAACGGCAGCTTCTGGATCGGCGCCGCCATCGGCGCGGTGGCGTCGATCTTGCTGCTCGACCCCTCGTTCATCGATCCGGAAAAAGGCTGGCGACTCGCTTTTCTCATTGGCGCGGTCTTGGCGCTGGGCATCTTCTTCATGCGGCTCTGGATTCCGGAAAGCCCGCGCTGGCTGATGACGCATGGCCGCGCCGACGAGGCGCACAAGGTGATCGCCGGCATCGAAGCGCGCTTTGCTGGATTGCCGCCGGCTGTCGATCTGCCCCGCGTCCGCTTGCGTGTGCGCACGTCGACGCCGCTTAGCGAAGTCGCGCATACGCTCTTCCATCGGTATCGCCAGCGCACCTTTGTCGGCCTCAGCCTGATGGCGTCGCAGGCCTTCTTCTACAATGCCATCTTTTTCACCTACGCGCTGATCCTCACGGATTTCTACGGCGTGCCGTCCAACAATATCGGCTGGTACCTGCTGCCGTTTGCCGCTGGCAATTTCCTCGGCCCCGTGTTGATCGGCCGGCTGTTCGACACGATCGGCCGGCGCAAGATGATCGCCTTCACTTACATCACATCCGGCGTGTTGCTGACCGCCACCGGCTATTTGTTCATGCGCGAGCTGATCAGTGCGGAGATGCAAACGATCTGCTGGATGGTGATCTTCTTCTTTGCTTCCGCGGCGGCGAGCTCAGCCTATCTCACGGTCAGCGAAACCTTTCCGCTGGAAATCCGCGCGCTGGCGATCGCACTCTTCTACGCCATCGGCACCGGCGTCGGTGGCATTGTCGGGCCGTGGCTGTTTGGCGTGCTGATCGACACCGGCTCGCGCGCCAGCGTGTTCGGCGGCTATCTGCTCGGCGCCGTGCTGATGATCATTGGCGGGCTGGTGGCGTGGCGCTGGGGCGTCAATGCCGAGCGCCAGCCACTCGAGTCAGTCGCCCGACCGCTTACTTTCATCGACTGACGTTGGGTTATTGCGCCGCGGCTCCGAGGAGTCGTCGTTGTCGGGGAAGATCTTGCCTTCGACCCAGCCGAGGCCGAACAGAATGATCAAGGTAATGATCACGCCGGACAGAACGAGATGCCAGGCGGCCAAGGCGGAGGCGATGCCGAGCGCGGCGGTGACCCAAACGGTGGCCGCCGTCGTGAGACCTTGGACGACGCCTGACTTGGCATCGCGCAGCACCACACCGGCGCCGATAAAGCCGATGCCGGTGAGCACGCCTTGCAGCACGCCTTGCACGACACGGCTCAGCGCTTGCGGCTCATGATCGATGCCACGGAAGTCGATGGCTGTCAGCGCGGCGATAGCGGAGCCGAGGCCGACAAGCGCCAAAGTGCGCATGCCGAGCGGCTTGCCATGCATTTCGCGGTTGATGCCGATGACAACGCCGACGCCACTGGCGACGAGAAGACGCAGGACTTCGTCAAACCAGTTACTGTCAACCCAGCTCATATCCATGCGCTGCAAACCTGTTTTGAACTTCTAAGTTCCGTTTTGAGGGCGGCCATCACGTGCGCTGCTTCGTCGCGCGCTTGGCGCTCATTTTCAAGGCTTCGCGAAAGTCGGCGGTGCGGCCGCATTTGTGCAGCAGATCGCGGAAGGCTTCCTCGGTGATCTCGGGCAGGTCTTTCATCTGCTCGCGCGCCAGCAGCGAGACGGCGTCCCAGGTGGCGCGGTCGAACTGCACGCGCTTGCCGACGAGATCGTCGGCTGCCTTCGCGGGTTTCGGCGCTTTGGTTTTCTTCTTCGCCATCCGGTTGATCAGCCTTCGCCAATCTCTTTCAAAATCTCCGCCGTGTGCTCGCCGAGGCGCGGCGAGGGGCGTTCGCTGGCCGCGCGCCAGCCGTCGATGACGATGGGCGTGCGCACGCCGGGAATGCTGCCGCCCTTGGCGGCATCGCTCTTCAGGTCGAGCTTCATGCCGCGGGCGATGACCTGCGGATCGTTGAACACCTGTTCGATGTTGTTGATTGGGCCGGCCGGCACCTTTTGCTCTTCCAGTTTGGCGAGCAGGTCGTCGCGCTTCATCTTCCTGGTCAGTTCGGCGAGCTTCGGCACCAACACATTGCGATGGGTCAAGCGGCCGACATTGTCCTTATAAGTCGGATCGGTGGCCAGTTCAGGCGCGCCGAGGATATGACAGAGCTTGATGTACTGGCCGTCATTGCCGGTGGCGATGATGATGTGGCCATCGGCGGTCGGGAATTCCTGATACGGCACGATGTTGGCGTGCGAGTTGCCGAGGCGGACGGGCAGGTTGCCCGAGACCAGGAAGTTCAGCGCCTGGTTGGCGAGGATGCCGACCGTCGAGTCGACCAATGCGGTATCGACATAGGCGCCCTTGCCGGTGCGCTCGCGCTGCGCCAGCGCCGCCAGAATGCCGACGACCGAATAGACGCCGGTGAAAATATCGGACACCGCGCCGCCGACCTTGGTCGGCGGGCCGTCGGCCATGCCGGTAATGTCCATCAGGCCGCCCATGCCTTGCGCCATCAGGTCATAGCCGGCGCGCGGCGCATAAGGGCCATCCTGCCCGAAGCCGGTGACCGAGCAATAGATCAGCCGCGGAAAATCCTGCGACATGCTCTTATAGTCAAGCTTGAACTTGGCAAGGCCGCCGACCTTGAAGTTCTCGATCAGGATGTCGGACTTTGCCGCGAGTTTGCGCACAATGCGCTGGCCATCCTCGGTCTCGAAGTCGAGTTCGATCGAACGCTTGCCGCGGTTGGCAGAGTGGAAATAAGCAGCACCCAGATTGCCGCCATCGGCGGCTTCGACGAAGGGCGGGCCCCAGCCGCGCGTGTCGTCGCCGGCGCCCTTGCGCTCGACCTTAATGACGTCGGCGCCGAGATCGGCGAGCGTCTGTCCGGCCCAGGGACCGGCCAGAATGCGGGCGAGTTCGAGGACGCGGACACCGGCGAGAGGCTTGGACATAAAGGCTTCCTTGGATCGGCTGAAGAGGCGCCTTTATACCTTGAAGCGCGGATCAAGGAAGTCCCGCAAACTGTCGCCGAATAGGTTGAATGCAAATACGGCGAGGCTGATGGCGATGCCCGGAAACAGGATCATCCAGGGCGCCTGGCGGTAAAAATCGGCCGCATTGCCGGACAGCATCAGGCCCCAGGCCGCGGTCGGCTCGGTGACGCCAAGGCCGAGGAACGAGAGCGAAGCTTCTGCCAGGATCGCTTGGGCGATGAAGGCGGTCAGCATGATGAGGTATGGCGCGACCACATTGGGCGCCATGTGGCGGAAGATGATGCGGGTGTGCGAATAGCCAGCGGCGCGCGCGGCGTCGATGTAGGGCGCGACGCGGACCGACAAAGCGGCGGCGCGCACGACGCGGGCAACGCGCGGGATAATCGGAATGGCAATGGCGACGATCAGGTTGACGTCGACGCCGCCGACCGAGAACTTGCGGAAGGCAGCAACCACGACCAGCGCCAGCACGATCAGCGGGAAGGCCAGCAGGATGTCGACGAAGCGCTGGATCCAGTCATCGATCTTGCCGCCGAAATAGGCCGAGGCAATGCCGAGAATGGCGCCGAGCGACGAGCCGACGAAAGACGAGGTAAAGCCGATCACAAGCGCCGTACGCGCGCCGTAAATCAGACGCGAGCAGATATCACGGCCATAGGCGTCGGTGCCGCACCAATGATCGGCCGACGGCGGCGCCAGCAGCGAGGCGAAGTCGATGTTCAGCGGATCGTAGGGCGCGACCCATGGCGAGAAAATGCCGGCAAACATCATCAGGAAAATGACGACGAAGCTGACCGCGCCGAGCGGCTGCTGGCGGCAGAATTCGATGAACTGGTTCGGCTGCCGCGCCGGTTTGGCGGCCACCGGCGCAACAGGAAGGGTCGGGTCGGCGATGGTCATGAATTGTACCGGATGCGCGGATCGAACACGGCGTAGAGCAGGTCGATGGCGAGATTGACGAACACGTAGAACGCGGCGATCAGCATCACCATGCCCTGGATCAAAGTGAAGTCGTTGCGCGACACGCTTTGCACGAACAACTGGCCGATGCCGTTGAGGTTGAACACCTGTTCGGTGACGACAAGGCCGCCAATCAGGAAGGTGAATTCAAGGCCGATGACGGTGATCGCCGGCAACAGCGCATTGCGCAAAGCGTGGCGCGAGACGACCAGCTTTTCATAGACGCCCTTGGCGCGCGCGGTGCGGATGTAGTCTTCGTTCATCACCTCGAGCAGCGACGAGCGGATCATGCGCGCCACCACGGCGCAGTAGCGATAGCCGACCGCCAAGGCGGGCCAGATCAGCTGCGTCAGATTGGCGATGGGGTCGACATAGATCGGCGTGAAGGTAATCGGCGGCAGCCAATTGAACAGGCTGAGCAGCGTCAGCATGATGATCATGCCGAACCAAAAGGATGGAATTGAGAGTCCGCCTATGGTGATGAGCCGGACGGTGTAATCGATCCATGTGCCGCGAAACAGCGCTGCGGCCGTGCCCATCGGGACGGCCAGCAAGATCGCAATGATGGTGGCCATGATCGCCACCTGGAACGATAGTTCGAAACGGCCGGCGATCTCGGTCACCACGGGCCGCTCGGTCCACATCGAATTGCCGAAGTCGAGCCGCGCCATGTCAACCATCCAGGTGCCGAACTGGTTGATCAGCGGCCGGTCGAGGCCGAGCCGCTTGCGCTCCAGTTCTATGGTTTCCTGGGTGACCGTGCCGCCATCGCCGCGCAATTTGATCTCGACAATATCGCCGGGAACGATGCGCAGCATGAAGAAGACGAGCACGGCAACCCCAAGCAGTGTCGGGATCATCAGCAGGATGCGGTTGGTGGCGTAGCGGAGCATGCGACAATTCTCGTCAGTGTCTCGACCCCACCCTTCGAGACGCGGCCTGCGGCCGCTCCTCAGGGTGAGGTCGTACTCTTAAGGCCCTCATCCTGAGGAGCCGTGCGCAGCACGGCGTCTCGAAGGATGAGGGAAGTGAGAGCCTTACGTATTCAACCAAACCGCCTCGAGCTGCTGCCCGAGATTGTGGCTCGGCGACATCGGCCAGCCCATCAGCGTCTTGTGCGTCGGCACGATGCGGTGCCACCACAACAGAGGCTGCTGATAGGCCTGCTCGAACACGCGCTTTTCAAAGGCGCGGATCAACGCCTTGCGCTTCTCCGGATCGCGTTCGCGCAAGTGCTCGTCGAAGATCTTGTCGAGCTGCTCGTCCTTGGAGCGCGAACGGTTTTCCGGCGCGCGGCTGAGCGACAGATATTTGGCAAGACCAAGGCTCGAGTCGTCCATGAACAAATTGGAAAAATCGATGGCAACGTCATGGTTGCCGGCGTTCATGGTGGCGAGGTACGGGCCGGTGTCCGACTGCTTGTGCTCGACCTCGACGCCGATCTGGCGCCACTGATCGACCAGGAACACGCCGGCCGGCGTGTAGGGCATCGCCAGGTTGCGGTTCCAGAGAACGAATTTGAGGTTCTCCTGCCCGGCTTCCTTGAGCAGCTTCTTGGCTTCCTCGCGCGATGCCTTGATGTCCTTGGAGAAGCCCGGCAGCTTGACCAGTTCGGCTTCCGGCGTTGCGAAGGGCGAGCCGGGGCGGATCACGCCGCCGACCGAGCGCAAGGTCGAGATCTTCGACAGGCCATTGCTGCCGCCCCAGCGGTCGATAGCCAGCAGCAAGGCTTTGCGGACGCGCACGTCGTCGAACGGCTTCTTGTCGACGTTGAAGCAGACGAGAAGATTGAGCGTCCAGCTATCTTCTTCGATGCGGATCTTGTCGCCCATCGTCTGCACCAGACGATCGCGTTCCGCCGGCGAGATACCGCGGAATTCGGCGAGCACCTGGCCGCCTTGCACGGCATTGAGCATCGCCGCCGCTTGCAGCGTGAAGATGCCCTTGAAGCCGTCGAGATAGGGGAAGCCCTTCTTGAAATAGGCGTCGTTCTTCTTGCCGGCGACGTGGCTGCCCTTGACGTGTTCGACGAAGGTGAAGGGGCCGGTGCCGTTGATCTTGGTGCGCGGGCCGGTCGGGTTTTCAGTGATGTCCTTGGCCGCATAGATGACGTTCCACGGCGAGGCGAAGTGCTCGAGCATCGACGCGTTGACGTTCTTCATCTTGAAGATAACGGTCAGCGGATCGGGCGTTTCGATCTCGCCGATGTCAGCGAAGGTCGCCTGACGCGTCGACACCACGCCGGCCGGCGGGTTGCGCATGCGGTCATAGCTCGCCTTCACGTCGGCCGAGGTGAGGGACTGGCCGTCGTGGAATTTCACGTCCGGCGTCAGCTTGAACGTGTAGGTCATCAGGTCCGGCGCGACTGTCCATGATGCGGCAAGGTCGCCTTCGAGGCCGGGGAATTTCTTGAGGTCGAAGCGCAGCAACGTCGAATAGAAGGGGGCTGCGAAATGCAGCGCCGCATAAGTGTCGCTGCCGGTCGGGTCGTAGTGCGGCGTTTCGGCGCTGATAGCGAAGTTCAAGGTGCCGCCGCGCTTGACGTTCGGCGCCTGCGCATTGGCCTTGGTGAAATCGAAATTGAAGCCACTCATGCCGAGCGCCAGCGCGCCGGCTGTGCCTTGCAGGGCCGTTCTTCTGGAAATCTTCATCGTGTCTCCTCCTGTGTTTATTTTTTTGATCGTATAGGCAGCTTAGACTTTGATGCAGGCCGCGAAATGTCCCGGCCGCTTCTCTTCGAGAGGGGGAATGACCTCGCGGCATTCCTGGCTGGCCATCGGGCAGCGCGTGTTAAAGACGCAACCGTTCGGCGGCGCCATATGGCTCGGCAGTTCGCCCTTGATCAGCCGCGGTTCGCGCTGCTTTTCAATGGTCGGATCGGGCACCGGCGCGGCATCGAGCAGCACTTTGGTATAAGGATGCAGCGAGCCGCTGTAGATGACGTCGCGGTCGGCGACTTCCATCACCCGGCCGAAATACATCACAACGACTCGCGCCGAGATATGACGAACGACGGCAAGATCGTGCGCGATGAACAAGTATGCGAGGCGGAATTTGCGCTGCAATTCCTCCAGCAGGTTGATGATCTGGCCCTGGATCGACACGTCGAGCGCCGACACAGCTTCGTCGCAAACGATGAACGACGGCTCCATTGCCAAGGCGCGGGCAATGCCGACGCGCTGCCGCTGGCCGCCGGACAATTGATGCGGATAGCGCTCGGCCATTTCTGGACGTAAGCCCACGTTCTCCAGCAAGTATGCGACGCGTTCTTCGTTCTGTTTGCGGCCGTTGACGATCTTGTAGACGTGCAATGGCTCGCCAATGATCTGTCCCACGGTCATACGCGGGTTCAGCGACGAGTAGGGGTCCTGGAAGATGACCTGCACCTTGCGGCGCATGGTCTTGAGCTGCGCGGCCGAGGCGGTCGACAGGTTGACGCCTTCGAAGTGGATTTCGCCTTCGCTGGGCTCTTCCAGCCGCAGGATCAGGCGGCCGACGGTGGTCTTGCCGCAGCCGGATTCGCCGACCAGGCCGAGCGTCTCGCCGGGGAAAATATCGAACGACACGTCCTGCACCGCGCGCACTGTGCCGCTGGTGCCGCGCAAACCGCCGGAGACGGCGAAATGCTTGGTTAGATGCTTCACCGTCAGCACCGGTGCTTCGGTATTGGCGGCGAAGTTCAGGCCGGCGCCGCTATGGGTCGACCAGGTGATCTTGCCCTCGGCGATTTCCGCGTGGCGATGGCAGCGCGACAGGCTGCCGGTGTCGGTCGGATAAAGCGGCGGCTCCTGCTCGCAGATCGCGATCTTGAACGGGCAGCGCGGCGCAAAGCGGCAGGCCTTCGTCACATTCGCAAGATTGGGCGGCAGGCCCTCGATGGTTTCCAGCTTGCTGCCGCGCGGATGATCGAGCCGCGGCACCGAGCGCAGCAGGCCCATCGTGTAGGGATGGCGCGGCCTGTGGAATAGCTGTTCGGCCGGGCCCTGCTCGGCAACGCGCGCCGCATACATGACAATGACGCGGTCGGCATAGCGGGCGACGACGCCGAGATTATGCGTGATGATGATCAGCGCAATGTTCAGCTTGCGCGACAAATTCTTCATCAGCTCGAGAATCTGCGCCTGGATGGTGACGTCGAGCGCGGTGGTCGGCTCGTCGGCAATGATGAGCTTCGGATTGCACGCCAAGCCGATGGCGATCATCACGCGCTGGCGCATGCCGCCGGAGAACTGATGCGGATACTGGTCGAGACGCCGCGCCGGATCGGTGATGCCGACGAGGTGCAACAGTTCGATGGCGCGTTCCTGTGCCTGCTCCTCGGTCATGCCGAGGTGGATCAGCAGCGGCTCCTTGATCTGCAATCCGATGGTCAGGATCGGATTGAGCGAGGTCATTGGCTCCTGGAAGATCATGGAAATGTCGCGGCCGCGAATGGCGCGCATCTCCTCGTCGCCGAGGTCGAGCAGGTTCTTGCCGTCGAAGGTGACACGGCCTTGTGGGATCTTGCCCGTCAGGCGGGGCAGCAGCCGCATGATCGAGAGCGCGGTGACGGACTTGCCGGAGCCGGATTCGCCGACAATGGCCACGACTTCGCCGCGGTCGACAGAGAAGCTGACGCCCTCGACAGCGCGAACAATGCCGCGCGACGTATGAAACTGGGTGTGCAGGTCCTCGACTTGCAGCAGTGGGACAGCCACGGGTTGCGCATGCGGAGGATTGCGCACGGCACTATCGGCTTCAACGACGGTCAAACCCAGAATCCTCCCAAAGCGCCCCCGCGGTGCTCATTCGAGCTTCCCGCGTTCCCCCGTACCGTAGAATGCGGTGCAGTTTACAATCGTGCAAGTCTGATCGCCCGGCCCTGATGATTAGTCGCAGCCTAAATCATGCCGAAATAAGCTCGTCTTCATGGATTCTGGCTAAACTACAGGCAAAGTCCCTTGGACTTTCTGCGGGATATTGCTGACGTCAGTTTTTGTGCATATTTGGTGCGGTGCACTTGGAATAGCGAAGCGTTCAAAACCATGAATACCTCCTTCTTCGGCGAGCTTCTCCAGACCATTTCCGACCGCGGCCGCGCGCTGCTCGATTTGGGCCGCGACAAGCGCAGCAACATCGCGGCACGATCGGAAAATCTGATCGAGCTATGCGAACATTTGCTCTCCGGCCGGGGCGAAGCCTCCGGCGTGGCGCTGGCGCGCGAAATCCTCGGCCTCTACGCGGAATTGACGCCGGCCGCGCGCGCGGAATTTTTCGAAGCCCTGGCCAAGCGTTTCGGAACCGACCCAAAGCGCATGGAAAAGGCGATTGCCGCGTGGCGCGACAATCCGTCCGACACGACGGCGGCCGATGTGCACGCTGCGTCCGAGCCGCGCCGGCAGGAGCTGTTTCGCCGTCTCAATCTCGGGCCGGGCGGCACACAGGCGCTGGTGCGCATGCGTGAGCATCTGCTCGATGTGCCGGGCAAGCGTCCGGACCTCGTGCCGGTCAATGACGACTTCGTGCATTTGTTCTCGTCGTGGTTCAACCGCGGCTTCCTTGTGCTGCGCCGCATCGACTGGTCGACGCCGGCCATCGTGCTGGAAAAAATCATTCGCTATGAGGCCGTGCACGAGATCCGCGGCTGGGACGATCTGCGCCGCCGCATCGATCCGCCGGACCGGCGCTGTTTCGCGTTCTTTCATCCCGCGCTTGTCGATGAGCCTTTGATCTTCGTCGAAGTGGCGCTGGAGCGCGAGATCCCCGGCGCGATTGCGCCGGTGCTGGCGAGCGGCCGGCTTGAGCATGTGCCGCTCGAGAAGGCGCGCGTCGCGGTGTTCTATTCGATCTCGAATTGTCAGCGCGGCCTTGCCGGCGTGTCATTCGGCAACTTCCTGATCAAGCAGGTGGTTGAGGAGTTGTCGCGTGAACTGCCGAAGCTGACGACATTCGTGACCTTGTCGCCGGTGCCGAATTTCGCGCGCTGGCTGGAGAGCGAACTGAAGGCGGAGAAGTCAGCGATCATCAACGACACGGATCGCGGCCTGCTCTCGCTGATGGAGCGGCCGCATTGGTGGACCGACCCGGAGATTTTCACCAAGCTGGAAGACCCGCTGCGCCGCGCCGCGGCTTATTATTATCTGCGCGCCAAGACCAAGGCGGGGCTGCCGGTCGACGCCGTGGCGCGCTTCCATCTCGGCAACGGCGCGCGGCTCGAGCGCATCAACTGGCTCGGCGATACATCGGACAAGGCGATCGCGCAGGCCTGCGGCTTGATGGTCAATTATCTTTATGACCTCGACGATATCGAGAAGAACCACGAGGCCTTTGCCGAAGGCCGCACCGTGGTCGCCTCCAATGCTGTGCAGCGTCTGCTGCGTCCGACCTTGGAGCTGGTGCCGATTACTGGGTAGCGATTATGACTTCCCATACACCGGCACGATCGCCCCGCGGGTGACCTTGTTGTCCTGAGACGCGAGAAACAAAATTGTTGCTGCGACGTCCTCGACCTTCGGCCAGGCGTCGAAGTCCGCCTTCGGCATCGATTTTCTGTTCGCGGGCGTATCCATGATCGATGGCGCCACGGCATTGACCAATATGCCGTCTTTGGCCACTTCCTCAGCCAAAGCGAAGGTGAGTGTCGCCACGCCGTTCTTGGCGATCGTATAGGCAGTCATGCCGGCGCCCGTGCGGGGCTCCAGCGCCGGACGGGCCGCGACATTGACGATGCGGCCGCCAATACCGGTCATCGCACCAATCGCCGCGCGGCAGCACAGGAAGCACGACACGAGATTGCCGTCGATTTGCGCCATCAGCGCCGCCTTGTCGGTGTCGGCCACCTTGCCGGGCGCAAAGCCGCCAGCAATATGAATCGACGCCCATAATGGGATGCCGTCATAAAGTGTGGCAACCACGGCTTCGTCGGCAAGATCGCCGGCGGCGACCAGCTTCACCTTCGGATTGTCGCGGTGCTCGAAGCGTTGCGCTTCGCTCTCGCGCCGGTAGGGAATGATGCAGGTCGCGCCGGCGGTGAGCAGTCCATCGACGACAGCCGCGCCCAGCGCGCCCGTGCCGCCGGTAACAACGACATGTTTGCCCACGTAGTCCATTTAACCCCGCCCGCGCTTCACGCGCGTCGGCAGAACCTGCAAATCAATCCAGTTGGCGACCTCGCTGGTGCGCAGCTTCTTGTCGAGCACGTTGCGGCTGATGCCATGCCGCCATGACAGGCGCTTGCAGTCGGGATCGGTGTCGAGCGAATCGAGGTCCTGCGCGAAGCCCTTCATGTCGGTCTCATCGGCGAAGAAGCCTTCGCGAATGAGGCCAAGCCCGATGCGGCGCACGATAGTCGCCAATTCACGCATCGGATATTCCGGATGATATTGCACGCCCCAGGCGATAGACCCCTTGGTGCGGAATTCGACGCTCTGCACTTCCGACGTCGCATTGCTGGCCAGCACGGTGGCGCCCGGCGGCAGCACTTCGACCTCGTCGAGATGCACGGTCGGCGCATTGAACACGTCGAGCTTGCCGACATACATGGGATGCTTGCGGCCCGCCTCGGTCAGGCGAATGCCGCGGCCGAAGCCAATCTCGCGGCCCTTCGGATTTTTGCGCACCACGCCGCCGGCGGCGACGGTGATCACCTGCAGGCCCCAGCACGAACCGAACAAAGGCGTGCCGGTGCCGAGCGCCTCGCGCACCAGATCGACCTGCCGCATCACCTCTTCGCCGCCATTATAGACATGCAGGCTCGAGCCGGTGATGGCGATGCCGTCATAGCCGGCCAGCGACTCGCCCTTGGGCAGCAGCGCGGTCGTATCGGCCGGCGTGCAGATATCGACCGCGGCGCCGGGCAGCAATTCACGCAGCAGATCGGAATAGCCTTTGCTCGCCGGCGTGCCGCCATAGGAGACATGCTCGGCCATGGTTGCCGGCGTATTGCCTTCGATAACGAGCAGGCGGGGGGAGGGCATTTCCGGTCCTTGAAACGATTGTGGGCCCGTGAATATGGCCAAAAACTTATGTCCAAGCCAAGGCTATATGTTTGATTCGTGCGGCTTTAAGTGATGTTAACGCGCCGGGCGCTAGATTGTGCCCAGGAAAATCCCGCTGCAAAGAGCTTGACCCAAGGCCATGGCCGACTACGACCTCGCGATTATTGGTGGCGGTATCAACGGGACCGGCCTGGCGCGTGACGCCGCGGGCCGTGGACTCAGCGTGCTGCTGGTCGAAATGAATGACCTCGCCTCCGGCACCTCGTCGGCCTCGTCCAAGCTTATCCATGGCGGCCTGCGCTATCTTGAACATGGCGCCTTCCGGCTGGTGCGCGAGGCGCTCAATGAGCGCGAGGTGCTGCTGCGCATGGCACCGCATCTGATCTATCCGATGCGCTTCGTGCTGCCGCCGATGCCCGGCCTGCGCGCCCCGCTGAAGCTGCGTTTCGGCCTGATGCTGTATGACTGGCTCGGTGCCCGCAAGCTGCTGCCGAAGTCGAAGACGATCGATCTCACACACCATGTCGTCGGCCAGCCGCTGAAGCGCATCTTCCGTTACGCCTTCGAATATTCCGATTGCTGGGTCGATGACAGCCGCCTCGTCGTGCTGAATGCTGTCGATGCCGCCGAGCGCGGCGCCACCATTCGCACGCGCACGCGCTGTGTCCGCGTCGAGCGGCGCGACGAGTGGGAGCTGGTGCTGAACAGCCGCGGCAAGCGCGAGACCGCGACCGCGCGCGTGCTGATCAATGCCGCCGGACCCTGGATCGGCGAAGTCGCCGACACCATCATCCGCGACAAGTTGAAGGCGCCGGTGCGTCTGGTCAAAGGCAGCCACATCGTCGTGCGCCGCCGCTTCGATCACAGCAGCGGTTATATATTGCAGGCCAAGGATGGCCGCGTCGTTTTCGCGCTACCTTTCGCCGGTGACTTCACCCTGATCGGCACCACGGACGAAAACTTCGTCGGCGATCTCAAATCGCCGGCGCCGGACACGGCCGAGATCATGTATCTCTGCGAGGTCGCCAACGAATATTTCCGCGACAAGATCACGCCGGACGAACTGGTCTGGTCCTATTCCGGCGTGCGCTCGCTCTACAATGACGGCCAAGGAAAGCCGGAGGACGTGACGCGCGATTATGTGCTGGCGCTCGACGAGAAGAAAAAGCTGGCGCCGCTGCTCACCGTCTATGGCGGCAAGATCACCACCTATCGTCGGCTTGCCGAGCAGGCGATGGCGAAGCTCGGCAAATTCTTTCAGGGGAAGCCGGCCTGGACAGCGGGCACATCTTTGCCGGGCGGCGAGTTTCCGCCGGATGGCTTCAACGACGTTGTTTCTGAAATGCTGACGCGTTGGCCGTTTTTGCCGAAGCCAATGGCCGAGCGTCTGGTCCGCGCCTATGGCCTGCGCTGCGCGCGCTTCCTCGGCGAGGCGAAAAGCATGGCCGATCTTGGGCCTCTGCTGACCGGCGATCTCACCGGTGCCGAAGTGAAGTATCTGGTTGGCAATGAATGGGCCTCCACCGCAGATGACGTGCTGTGGCGGCGCAGCAAGCTCGGCATCGCCGCGACCGCAGAAGAGCGCACCGCCGTCTCGCGATTCATTGCCTCGCTCAATGTGCCCTAGGCACTTGTCATGGTTGACGGGCGCTTAACGTCATCGGCGCAATTGCCAGTTCCGGTTTCATCGCACCACCATCTCTTTCTGCTTGAATGATTCTGTAGATTATCGATTGCAGTGGATCGCCTATGACGACGCCATCACTCGAAGCCCGCTTCGCCGCCGCCAAAGTGCTCATCGTCGATGACGAGCACTTCATGCGCAAAGTCGTTCGCACCTTGCTGATGAGCATGGGCGTGCGCACGATTTATGAAGCGGCCGACGGCCCGGCTGGGCTTGAGACGATCCGCACCGTGATGCCGGATCTCGTCATTCTCGATTGGGAAATGCCGGGTCTCGATGGCGCCGGCTTTGTCCGCATGGTGCGCTCGCCGCAGACTTTCCCGATGCCCGATATTCCGATCATCATGCTCACAGGCCATGGCGAACGCTCGCGTGTCATCGAGGCGGTCGAAATCGGCGTCAACGAATTTCTGCTCAAGCCGGTGTCGTCCAAGGCGCTGCGCGACCGCATGATCGCGGTGATGACCAAGCCGCGGCCGCTGGTGAAGTCCGGCGGCTATTACGGACCGGCGCCGCGCAAGCTCGTTGATATCCATCAGGACAATGACGAGGCCGGCACGTTGGTGTTCCTGAACTAGCTCTCATAAATCGGTTCGCGCGGACGCGCGTCATGCGCTAGCCTTGGCCGACGTCAAGGCCGGGGAAACACTTGCCGAACCATCTCATTGCCATCGATCAGGGGACGACATCGACGCGCGCGATTGTTTTCGATGCGCAGCTCAAGCCGCACGCCACGGCGCAGCGCGAATTGAAGCAGATCTATCCGGCGCCCGGCTGGGTCGAGCACGATTCGGAAGAAATCTGGCAGGCGACGGTCGCGACGGTGCGCGAGGCGATGGCTACGGCCGGTCTTGGCGAGAAGGACATCGCCGGCATCGGCATCACCAATCAGCGCGAGACCAGCGTCATCTGGGACCGCGCGACGGCTAATCCGATCTACAACGCCATCGTCTGGCAGGATCGCCGCACGGCTGATTATTGCGAGGCCTTGCGCGCCGCCGGTCATGAGCCGGAGATCGCGGCCAAGTCCGGCCTGCTGCTCGATCCGTATTTCTCCGCCAGTAAGATCGCCTGGCTGCTCGATAACGTTGAGGGCGCACGCGCCAAGGCGGAAGCGGGCAAGCTCGCTTTCGGCAGCATCGACAGCTTTCTGTTGTGGCGGCTGACCGGCGGCAAGGTGCATGCCACCGACGCCACCAATGCCGCGCGCACCAATTTGCTCGATATAAGCACGGGTGCCTGGGACGACGGCCTGTGCGAGATCTTCGGTGTACCGCAAAGCCTGCTGCCAGAGGTGCGCGACTGCGCCGGTGAGTTCGGCGTCACCACGCCGGAGCTATTCGGCGGTCCGATCCGTATTCTCGGCATGGCCGGCGATCAGCAGGCGGCGACCATCGGGCAGGGCTGCTTCTCGCCCGGCATGATGAAGTCGACTTATGGCACGGGTTGCTTCGTGCTGCTCAACACCGGCGATCAGCGCGTCACCTCACGGAACCGGCTGCTGACCACCATTGCCTATCAACTCGACGGCAAACGCACTTATGCGTTGGAAGGCGCGATCTTCATTGCCGGCGCCGCCGTGCAGTGGCTGCGCGATGGCCTGAAGGTCATAGCCGCCTCATCGGAGGTGAATGCGTTGGCGGCAAGCGCCGATCCGGCCGAACAGGTTTACATGGTGCCGGCCTTTGTCGGCCTCGGCGCGCCCTATTGGGATCCGCAGGCGCGTGGCGCTATCTTCGGCTTGACGCGCAATTCCGGTGCGCCGGAAATCGCCCGCGCCGCGCTCGATGCCGTCGGCTATCAAACCCGCGATTTGCTTGAGGCGATGCATGCCGACTGGCCGGCGGCCGGTGCGGCGCGCACGATCCTGCGCGTCGATGGCGGCATGACGTCGAGTGACGCCGCCATGCAATTCCTCGCCGACATTCTGGCCAGCCCGGTTGACCGCCCCGTTGTCATGGAGACGACGGCGCTCGGCGCCGCCTATCTCGCCGGCCGCGCCGCTGGTCTGTGCCCCGATCTCGACGGCTTCGCCGCGCAATGGCGGCTCGACCGCCGCTTTGAGCCCGAGATGGACGCGCAGATGCGTGAAACCAAATACGCCGGCTGGAAGGATGCGGTGCGCCGCACTTTATCATGAGCATCAGCAATAAAAACGCCGAAGCCCTGATCCAGCACCTCAAGGTGCTGGTGGTCGATGACAGCGCGTTCGCGCGCAAGATTACCCGCGCGCTGCTCAACAATCTCGGCATCAAGGCGATCACCGAAGCCAGCGATGGCATCGCCGCGCTGGAAGTGATCCGCCAGGCGCCGCCCGACGTCATCATCCTCGATTGGGAAATGCCGTTGCTGAACGGACCGGAACTGGTGCGCATCGTGCGCTCGCCGGGCGTGTTTCCGGCGCCCGATGTGCCGATCATTATGCTGTCGTCGCATGGCGACAAACGGCGCGTGCTTGAGGCGCTGACGCTCGGCGTCAATGAATTCCTGTGTAAGCCGGTGTCGGCCAAGGCGCTGCTCGACCGGCTGGTGTCGATCCTGGCCAAGGCGCGCGAGAGCGTGCAGCTCGATGGCTATTACGGCCCGGCGCTGCGCGCGCCAAAGCTCGATGGCAGCAAGCCGACCGGTCTCTCGAAATAATTATTGCGCGGGCGGAGTCGCTGGTTCGGCCGTTGCCGCCGGCGGTTCCGCCGCGGGCGCGGGAACTGCCGTAGGCGCCGTTGCTCCCGGTGAATTACCGGTCAGCCTGTCGATCGCTGATTTGACGGCATCGCGCGCCGAACGCTCACGCACCGCATTGAGCAGCGGCGCTGCGGCGCCGGAGCGGCGGATCAGGGCTTCCGGATCAGGCAGCATCATCGGGTCTTCCCAGCCGCCTTGCACGATGAAGGGTAGTTCGAAGGCCGCCGCGCCCGGGCGTGTCGACACCAATGTAGCAACGCCCTTGAGGTCGAGTTCGCGTTCCGGGATCGAAGCGGTGCCGATCAGGCCAAGCCGCACGGCCGAGCCTTCGATCTTCACATCTTCGACCGACGCAATACCCTTGCTGATCTTCAGGCCCACAGTGAGCCGGTCGTAAGGCGTGGTGCCGCTGCGGAAGTCGCCGCCGCCGGAGAGCGGACGCCGCTCCAGCCGGCGCAGCAACTGCTCGACGTTCAATCCGGTGAGAGCGCCGTTCTGGCCGATAAGCCCGGCGGTGCCGTTCAAGGTGCGCGTCACGCCGAGCACGCTCTCGCCGGTGCCTTCGACGTTGAATGAAAGGTTGCCCCGGCCAGCGAGCTTGTGCAGGCCGAACAGCTGGCCGAGGCTGGTTTCCAGATCGACATCGATGAATTGCATCTGCGATTTGAGATCGATGCCGGCTTCGAAATTGGCCAGTGCCAGCGAACCCTTGATCACGCCGCCATAGGCCTGCGCCTCGCCAACAGTGACGGCGAGATGGCCGTTGCGCAGATTGGCGCCGATCGCGGTGCGGCCGAACTTGGCATTCGACAGGATGACGTTAGCGGCCGACAGGCGCAGATCGAAGTCGATGCCTGACAGGCCTTCCGGCGTAATGCGCGAGCTGCTCCATTCGCGCTGATTGCTGGTCAGCAGGCGCACGGTCGAGACATAGGGCGTCAGGTCCAGCGTCTCGGCGGCCAGCGTGCCTTGCAAGGTCTGGCGGCCATCGGTGGCGAAGGTCAGCACGCCCTCGGCGCTGTTGCCGTCGAGTTCGACATTGACGCCGGATAGGCCGATCGTGCCGCCGACAACAGTGGTCTGCGCCTTGATGGCGAAGCGGCCGAACCCGCCGCCGGGAAGCGGATTGAGCCCGGCCCAGCCCAGCGCCAAGCGCAGCGAGGCCGCGTCGGCGGCCAATGTGCCTTCGACCTTGAGCGTCGGCTTGATGCTCAGCGCGCCTTCAAAGGCGGCCTTCATCGGCGCGCCGGCAATGCGCAGCTTCACGCCGGTGCGGTTGCCGAGAAGCGCTGCCGGAAAATCGGCTAGCGTAATGCTGGCGTCGACCTGCTCGGCGCGCCAGATGAAATGGCCGGTGGCGCCGAAGCTCTTCGAGATCGCCGGCCAGGCCAGCGAGAAATCGACGTCGCTGAGGATTTCGACAGCCCGGGTGACATGGTTGCGCAGGATGACGGTGCCGTTGTTGATGCGCATTTCCGAGAAGGCGGCGACCGGGCGCGTGCCGTTGGTCTTGGTGCCGAGCGAGTCGATCAGGCCCGACCAATTCGACTTGCCTTCACCATCGATATCGACGGCGATGGTCGGCCGCTCCAGCGACACGTCCGCGATCTCGACTCGGCCGATCAGCAGCGGGAAGAACCGCAAGCGCGCGGTCAGCCGCTCAGCGGTCAGCGCCGGGCGATCGGCATTGCCGAGCATCACATCGGCAAAGCTGACGCTGCCTTTGGGAAACAGCGAGACGGTCGCCTTGCCGCGCAAAGTGGGATCGAGGCCGGTTGCCGAGCGGATGCCGTTCAGCACCTCGGCGCGCACCGTATCGGGGGAAATCAGATAGCCCGCCGTGGTGAGCACGCCGGTCGCGAGGGCGATGACGGCGAGCAGCACAAATCCCAAGCGTCGGAAGCCAGCGGAGGCCGTCAAAGGAGTATTTCCGGTTATTTAGTGCGGAGCGCGGCGGACTATACCACCCGTTCCGTCGCCGCCAACCTGCGGGGCCTCTGTGACCCTTTCATGGCCGCAGCCTGTGGCTAAGTCCGCCTGTGGCCAACTAAAAAGCTCAGGCGCTGGCGGCGCCCGTCAATGCTGCCGTCGACAACGCAGCCTGGCGCTGCTCGGTCGTGTCGGCGAGCCGGACCAGCAGGATCACCGGGAATATGCCGGCGGCGACGATGAGCAGGGCGGCCAGCGCACCTTCCTCGAAACTGCCGCGCGTCGCGTACTGGTAGATCGAGGTCGACAGCGTCTCGAGGTTGAGCGGACGCATCAGCAGCGTCATCGGCAGTTCCTTGAGGCAATCGACGAACACCAGCAGCGCGGCGGCGGCCAGCGCCGGCCGCAGCAGCGGCAAATGGATATCGCGCAGGATTTTCAGCGAGCCGGCGCCCGACAAACGTGCGGCGTGGTCGAATTCGCGCGGCAGGCTGGTCAATCCGGCCTGCACCATGCCGATGGACATGGAGGCGAAGCGAACCGTGTAGGCAACGATCAGCGCCGCGCTCGATCCGGCGACGATCAGGCCGACCTGCTTGCCGGCGAAGGCGATTGTCAGCGCATTGATGGCCTCGTCGATCGCCACCAAAGGCGACATCAGGCCGAGCGCCAGCACAGTGCCGGGAATGGCGTAGCCCATGCTGGCCACCGCCAGGCAGGCAAGCAGCCATTTCATCCGCACCGCGCGCAAGGGCAGCGCCGCTGCGGCGCCGATGGCCAGCACGACGAGCGTGGCGACGGCGGCGAGCGCGATTGTATTGAACGTGTGCTGCAGAAGCTCAAGGTTCAGCCCGCTGCGTGCCGCGCGCGACAAAGCCTCGCGCAGCAGGAACGCCGCCGGAAAGACGAAACCGAGCAGCACCGGGGTCCAGCAGGCGGTCGCCGCCGACCACGCCGCCTTGCCGTGCAGGGCGATGCGCTTGATCGGGCGGATATGCGTCGCCGCAGGTCCAATCTGCTTGCGCCTTCCGTAGCGTTCGAGCGCGATCAGCCCGGCGACCAGCACCAGCATGGCGAGCGCGATCTGCGCCGCGCCGGGCAGGCTGCTGCGGTTGAGCCAGGTGGTGAAGATCGACAAGGTCATCGTCTGCACGCCGAGATATTCGCTGGCGCCGATATCGTTCAGCGTCTCGAGCAGCGCCAGCGCCACACCGACGGCAATCGCCGGCCGCGCCAATGGCAGGCTGATCGTGCGGAATACGCGCCAAGGCCGCGCCCCGAGCGTGCGCGCCGCTTCGCTCAGCGCGCCGGATTGCGTCTGAAACAGCGCGCGGGCGGCGAGATAGACATAAGGATACAGCACGATGCTGAACACAAACACCGCGCCGCCGAGCGAGCGGATCGCCGGGAACCAGTAATCGCCGGTCTGGATGCCGAGCGCGCTACGCAAGGTGCTCTGCACCGGCCCGGCGCTCTCCAGCATGTCGGCATAGATGTAAGCGGCGATGTAGGTCGGGATCGCCAGCGGCAAAGGCAACAGCCATTGCAGACTGTCGCGGCCGGGAAACTGAAACGTCGTCACCAGCCAGGCCGGGAAAATTCCGGCGATGATGGTGATGATCGCCACGCCGGCGAGCAATAAGCTCGTCTGCACAATCGCCACCGGCAACACATTGGCGGCGAGATGCGGCCAGATCTCCGCGTCACCAATCCAGGCGATGCGCGCCAGACTCACTAACGGCGCGGCGACCAAAGCCGCCGCGCCGCCAGCAATCGTGAAACTGAAAAGCCTGTCGCGCGTCAAGATCAATTGTCGAAGCCGACCTTGTCGACCAAAGCCGCCGCGGCCTTCTTCTGCTCGGCAATCTTGGACAGCGGCAGCGTATCCGCTTTCAGCGTGCCATAGGCAGCAACGACCTTGTTGAGTTCGATGCCGCTGCGCACCGGATACTCATAGTTCGTATCGGCATACATATGCTGCGCCTGCTCGCCGGCCAGCCATTCGATCAGCTTCATCGCATTGGCCTTGTTCGGCGCGTTCTTGGTCAGCATGACGCCGGACACGTTCACATGCGTACCGCCGCCTTCGAAGGTCGGCAGGATCACCTTGGTCGCGTCGGCCCAGGCCTTCTGCTCGGGATTGGCCAGCATCAGGCCATAGTAATAGGTGTTGCCGATGCCGATGTCGCACTTGCCGGCCGCGACATCGCGCGCGGTTTCACGATCGCCGCCGGACGGCTTCTGCGCCAGATTGGCCTTCACGCCACGCAGCCAGGTTTCCGCCTTGGCTTCGCCGTGCTTGGCAATGTAAGCCGCGATCAGCGCGTTGTTATACATGTGCTGGCCGGAGCGGATGCAGATCTTGCCCTTCCACTTCGGGTCGGCGAGGTCTTCGTAAGTCAGCGTGTCCTGCTTGACGCGATCCTTCGACGCATAGACGACGCGCGCGCGCATCGACACCGCATACCAGGCACCCTTCGGATCGCGCAGGTTTTCCGGAATGACTTTATCAAGCGCCGGCGAGACGATCGGCTGGCCGATGCCGGCGCTGATGCCGTCTTCCAGGCGGCCAATATCGACCGTGAGCAGAACGTCGGCAGGGCTAAGCGCGCCTTCGGTCTTGATACGCTGCTCAAGGCCGGAGCTCGCCGAGATGACATTGACCTTGATGCCGCTCTCTTTGGTGAAGGCGTCGAACAGCGGCTGGATCAGCTTGGTCTCGCGGTAGGTGTAGACATTGACCTCGCCGGTCTGCGCCAGCGCAGGGCCGGCGGTGAGCGCGACGGCAGCGGCGATCAAGGCGGCGGTGTGGGCCTGTTTGAACATGCATCTCTCCTGGAGAAAAATTCGACGACCGTTGCGTCAGCAACAGACGGAGCGATGCGTATGTGGCTTGCCGAAGCATGGCCGGTCAACAGAAATTCTCGTGATAAATCAATAGATTAGAATGATTATAATATCTGTATAAGTTGTGGCGGAACAAAATTTACGTGCCCTGCCATGGAGATAGATGAATCAGGACCGCCCGCAACTGATTCTTGCGACAAAGTGCCCGTCCCGCTTTCTGCGCCGTTCTCCGGAACGTGCCCGCGGCAATCAAAAACATCTCGCATTCGGCCGCGCCGTGAACGCAGTTTCCAAATTTTGCTGCCCGCGTTCGCAACGATTGACTTGCCGCAGCGCGCAATACTTTCCTTGCGCGTTCACTGCATTTTCAGGGGCGGCACATGACACAGATGAAGCGGCGCGATTTTCTTAAAGCATCGGCAGCGATCGCTGCGGCAGGTGCCGCTGGGGGATTTGGCTGCGTCGAGATCGCCAGCGCCGCGCCGATCACGGTGCCGACCGTCGACAAACTGACCATGCGTGTGCTCATCGACTCGAGCCACGATCAATTCCTGCGGCCGAAGACGGTTGGCGGCGTGCAGAGCATACCGCCCGGCGCCGGCCGCGGCGCCGATTATCGCAAGGTGCTGCACAATCAGTGGGGCCTGTCGCTGTTCCTCGAAACGCAGCAGGGTGCCGACCAGCGCGCCGTGCTGCTCGACTTCGGCTACAGCCCCGATGCACTCGTCAACAACATCGAAATCCTCAAGGTCGATCCGACCAAGGTCAGCGCGCTGATCGTCAGCCATGGCCATTTCGATCACTTCGGCGGCCTGCAGGGCTTCCTCGACAAATATCGCGACAAGCTCTCGCCCGACCTCAAGCTCTATGCCGGCGGCGAGGATAATTTCTGCCAGCGCTTTGCCGGCCCAGCGAACAGCCTGACCGAATTCGGCGTACTCGACCGTCGCGAATTGTCGGCCAAGAAGGTCACCGTCGTTTTGTGCGAGACGCCGACCGTCGTTGGCCACGCCTTCACCACTGGCAAGATCAAGCGCTCAGGCATTGAGCGTATCCTGCCGAACACCTCGGTGCAGTGGAGCGAGAAGGACGGCCTTGGCTGCAATGTCGGTCATTACGCGCCGGCCGAGCTTGCCGGCAAGATCGTGCCGGACGAGCACGTGCATGAGCACGCCACCGTCTTCAACATCAAGGACAAGGGCCTCGTCGTCATCAGTTCCTGCGGCCATGTCGGCATCGTCAATTCGGTCAAGCAGGCGCAGGAAGTCTCCGGCATCCAGAAGGTGCATGCGGTGGTCGGCGGCTTCCATCTCGGTCCGGCGCCGGGCGACTATCTCAAGCAGATCGTCACCGAGCTGGAGAAGCTCAATCCGGACGTGATCATCCCGATGCATTGCAGCGGCGACAATTTCGTCCGCCAGGTGCGCGAGCAATTGCCGAACAAGCTGCTGGAATCGACCACGGGCAATCAATACGTCTTCGGCGCCTGATCATGGGGCCGGCGGCATGAAGCGTGTTCTCGCAGCAAGCTTCGCCGCCGGCCTTCTGATCGCTGGTCTGCTCGTTGCGCTGTGGCCGTCATCGCCAACGCCACAGCGCTCGACCGCCGAATTGATGGACGTGCTGATGTGGAACAGGGAGCCGGTCGGCGGCCCTTTCACTTTGGTCGATCATAATGGCCGCAGCCGCAGCGATGTCGACTTCCGCGGCAAGGTGATGGTGATCTATTTCGGCTTTACCTATTGCACCGACATCTGCCCGACCGACTTGCAAGCCATCGGCAATGCCGTCGATCGCCTCGGACCGCTGGCGGATCAGGTGCAGCCGCTGTTCATCACCGTCAATCCGGAAATGGATACGCCGGAAAATCTCAAGAAGTTCGTCGGGCTGTTCCATCCGCACATCATTGGCCTCACCGGCACTGCGTCGCAGATCCGCCGCGTCGCTGACGACTTCAAGGTCTATTTCGCCAAGAGCGAACCGTCGAAGCGGGCCGACCCTGGCGTCGATCATTCCGGCTTCACCTTCCTGATCGGTGCAGACGGCAAATATATCGGCTTCCTGCCGCCGGGCACGTCGGGCGAGCGGATGGTCAACACTATCAAGCCTCACCTTATCGCTGCTGCGGGGTCTTGAGACCGGCAACGCTCTTAATCCGTCACCCTGAGGTGCGAGCGCATATGCGCGAGCCTCGAAGAGCCTGCCCCCGGACTTGATCCGGGGGGCGACGGCCCATATAGCGCGGCCGTCTCCTTTGAGGTTCGCCATAGCGCGTGAACGCGCTATGGCTCGCACCTCAGGATGACGGGTTAGAAATTGCGCGAGCCGCCATAAAGCCAAGCAGCGGCTGCTGCCTTACCGTGTGATCGTCAGTGGGGGCAGAGACTGCGTCGCATCGGCAATCTCGGCGATCATCTTCTTGACGATCGCCTCGCCGAACGAATTGAAATCCTTCGCCTCGACCACGAAGCTGCCCGGCCCGCCGGTGACATTGTCACGGTAATATTGCGCCAGCCCGCCCGGCGGATTGGTGTGCTCCGGATTCCACGGCATCGGCGTATCGCTCAAGATCACCAGCCCGTTGATGGTAATGCCGAGCCGCAGTGCCTCGTCGCGCGCCGCCGTCACGCTGCGCCCTGAATTGTTGGTGCCGTCGCCGGACACATCGATGGTCTGCCGCTCGGCAAACCACGGCGCGCGGGCGAATTGTGCCACCGCGCCATCAATGCCGGCGCTGATCGAGGTGCGATCGGCAAAGGCGCGCGGCGATTCCAGCAACTGATCGGCGAAGGCCTGCGCTGTCTTCTGCCCATCGATGATCGTCCAGTCGATGACGACCTTCTGGTTGCCATTGCCCGACCATTCGAGAAACAACATGGCGATGCGCTGGTTGCGGCCGGACTTGATGGCATCCAGAACCCGCGCGTTCGACACGGCGGCGGCATAACCTTCGCGCTGCAGCTTGAACTTGATGCTGTCGACACTGCGCGACACATCGGCGGCCAGCACCAACAGCAGATCGACTTTGTCGCGTTTGTCAGCCGCGCGGGCAGGCGGGATGAGCGCTGCAATCAGCGCGGTGAGAATGATGGCGCAATGCAGATACCGGCGCATGACTACCTCTCTCGAGGCGCCAAGCTTAACCGATTCACTCTATTCCGCCAGTACGCGCGTCGCCGGAAACGCGACTTCTACCAGTGTTCCGTCATCCGGCTGGCTGGTGATGCGGAAGCGGGCATGGTTGGCTTCGGCCAGCGCCTTGGTGATCGGCAGGCCGAGGCCGGTACCACTCGAGCCCCAGCGCGACGACGTCGCCAGTTGCCGGAACGGCTCCAACGCCGTCTGCAATTCGTTTTCGCTCATGCCGACGCCGGTATCGCGCACGCGCAGCACTGCTTCATTGTCGTCGTTCAGCGCGGTGGAGACGATCATCTGCCCACCGGCGCCGGTGAACTTGATCGAGTTCGACAACAGGTTGAGCGCGATCTGCCGCACCGAGCGCGCATCGGCGACGATCGGCGGCAGGCTCGGCGGCAGCGAGGTGCGGATGATGACGCGCTCGCGGTTGGCCTGGTCCTGCATCATGGCGACGCATTGCTGCACAATGTCGTTGAGGTTGACGGTGACGAAAGTCAGCTCGAGCTTGCCGGCCTCGATCTTCGACAGATCGAGCAGGTCATTGAGCAGCGAGATCAAATGGCCACCCGAGGCGTGAATGTCCTTGAGGTATTGCTTGTAGCGCTCATTGCCGATGGCACCGAAGCGCTCATCCATCATCACTTCGGAAAAGCCGATGATGGCGTTGAGCGGCGTGCGGATCTCATGGCTGATCTTGGCAAGGAATTCGGATTTGGCGGTCGAGGCGCGCTCGGCCTGCTGCCGCGCATTGATCAGTTCTTCCTCGGTGCGCTTCCAGGCGGTGACATCGCGCAGCACGGCGCAGAATTTATCGCCGTCCTCGATGCGCCCCATCGTCACGTAAAGCGGCACCAGCCCGCCTTGCCGCACGCGGCCGATCGCTTCGCGCCCGGCGTCGAGCAGATTGTCGCCACTGGCGGTGCGTTCGAGATAATCGAGCGCAAAGCGCCGGCTTTCGGCAGCGAACAATTCGCCGAAGCTCAAATCGGTGAAGTCGGCTGCGTCATAGCCGAACAAAGCCTGCGCGCTGCGGTTGGCCGAGAGGACGCGGCCGGCGCGGTCGAGCACGAGCACGCCGTCCGTGGCGGTGTCGAGAATGGCGCGCAGTTCGTGGTTCTCTTCCGAGGCGCGGCGCAGCGAGGTCTCGGTGCTCTTGATGCTCTCGTCCGATACGCCTTGCGTATTGATCATCAGGACGAGCGCGTTTTCCGAAGACCACGGCACGCTGAACAGACGGCCTTCGACTGGCTTCTGGTTGCCGCTGACCGTGGTGATGGTCAGCGTTTTGCCAGCATCGCGCGCCGGCTCTTTGGCGTCGGATGTTTTGGTTGGCTCAATGAACAGCGCGTCGAGGCCGCCGGCTTCTTCCAGAGTCTGCAGGCTGGCGTAGCCGGTCCAGTCGAGGAAGGCGCGGTTGGCATAGATCAGGTTATTGAGGCGATAGACCAGAATGCCGATCGGCAAGCGGTCAAGCACTGGCCGTCCGTCCGGCACATCCGGCATGGCGGCGAGCGCAACTTGCTTGGGTGGTTCAGGCAGCGGTGACGGCAACGGCTCGTCGGCGAAATGCTCGCCGCCGAAATCGTCGTTGTCGTCGAGCGCGGCGCGCTTGTGCGGCGCGCCTTTCAGCCTGGCGTTCAGTTCGCGCGCCAGCTCTTCAAAGGCGCTGGTCTCGCCCGGGCTGAGCGTCGGCGCCGATGTAGGTTCAGGCATCGGGATTGGACTGGCGATGGGTTGCGCCTCAGGCTCCGGCGCGGGCGGCGCGCGGAAGGCCAGCACATTGTCCGGCGCCGGATTGTTGGTGTTGACCGCGGCCGGCGTCACCTGCGGACTTGCCTCGGCCGTGCGCGCGACCGGCTCACGGCAAACGCCGAAGCCGCGATAGCCGTTGAAGTGACGATCACGGTCGAACACCGGCAGGCCCGACATTTCGATGGCCACGCGATCATTCGACCCATCGACCGGAAACAGAACGACCAGCCCGCTCCAGGTGTCGCGCGAATTCAGTGCGCGGGTCACCGCATCGCTGCCGTCGAGTTTCAATGTCTCGGCGGCTTCAGCCCAACTGCGGTGGAGCACCGCTGCGGTTTCGGCGCCGACCACGGTAGCGAAATTCTCGATGCCGCCGGTCATGCGCGTGTCGGCATCCATCTGCCAGACGAAGCGATAGGGCACGCGGCGCGTCGGTGTATCGGTGGTGAGGCGCGGCGGCGCGGGCGCTTCAACGACTGGCGCTGGCGCTTCGACAACAGGCGCGGGCAGGAACGTCACCAGCAGCGCCACCGTGGCGCCGGCGCCGAGCTTGCGCATGTTGATCTTGCCCAGTTCGATGTCACCATCGGCATGGCCATTGATGCTGGCTTCGCGCGCCAATTTGTCGGCGCCGAGGGCGTTGAGGTCATGTTTGCCTGTGAGCTTGTCGCGCGCGCTTGTCGTTGCGTCGATCAGTTCGCCATCGGCGCTGAAGATAGCGGCGGGCTTCTCGATATCGAGCAGCAGGCGCCGAGCGCGTTCCGGCAATGACAGATCCTTGCCGGCGCGTTCGGTAGCGATGACGAGAATTGCACTGCTGTTGTCGGCGAGCGTCACGCGCGAACACAGGCAGGTCAGCATCGCGCCCATGCTGGCGCCGAAGCCGCGCAGGCGCTCGAGCCGTTGCCCGCCGCCTTGCGGCAAAGTGCCGGCAAGACGCACGATCTGCGCCGCGCTCGGATGGCTGGGTTCGAATTCGCGTTGCGCCAAAGCCGTTGCCGACTCGGCATCGAAGATTGCAGCGGCGGTCGGGTTGGCCCAGAGAATCTGCTGCGCGTCGGCGCGCCACAGCCAGACCGGCGCCGGATTCAGCGCGTGCTCGGCGAAGCGCCGATCGTCCAGCCAGGGTGTGTGAGTATCGCTGCCGCTCATCGCTTACGCCGCGCCTTAAAATACAGCTAATAAAGCATTAATACGGCTCCGGGCGCATGAGAGTCCACGTTCCTGCGCCTATCTTGCGCCGCCAAGCGCGGGTATCCTTAACTGCTGAGTTTCCGACGATGACGGGCTTTGCCCTACAGGAGGTTGTGATGGCTGATATGAAGTTCGAAGTTCCCGCGGAGATGCGGGAAATGGCGGAAAAGAGCGTCGCCCAGGCCAAGCAGGCTTTTGACGGCTTCATTGCCGCAACTCAGCATGCCGTCGGCACCGCCGAGACGCAGGCTAAGACCTTGCAGGCCGGCGCCAAGGGCGCAGGCGAGCTGGCGATGAAATTCGCCGAGCGCAACGTCGCGGCGAACTTCGAGTTCGCCCAGAAGCTGCTGCACGCCAAGGATGCCCAGGAAGTGGCGGCCTTGCAGGCGGAATACGCCAAGACCCAGCTGGCCGCCCTGACCGAGCAGGCCAAGGAGTTGAGCCAGCAGGCCGCCAAGATGACCGGCAAAACCGCCTAAAGTGGGCGTCCAAAAATATGGTGCGGTGCAATATAATTATTGCAACGCACCAAAAACGTGTTATATTGAGGTTAACGCTCCAGCCGGGAATTGACTGGAGCCGTCCATCAGGCGCGAGCCGATTGCAGAGGGCGGATACCGTCCTCCTTTTTGACAAACAGGATGATTCCCATGGCCGACATTCAAGCCTCCGTGAAAACCAAAGTGAAACCCCCGGTTGGCGCCATTGCCACCGATGCCAAGTTCGAAATGCCAAAATTTGAAATGCCGAAGTTCGAGATCCCGACCATGGAAGTCCCGCCGGCATTCCGCGAAGCCGCTGAAAAGGGCATCGCCCAGGCCAAGACCAACTACGACAAGTTCAAGAGCGCGGCCGAGCAGGCCACCGACGTTCTCGAAGAGACCTATTCGACCGCGTCGAAGGGCTACGCCGATTATGGCCTGAAGGTCATCGAGACCACCCGCGCCAATTCGAACGCCGCTTTCGACCTGTTCGGCGAACTGATGACCGCGAAGTCGTATTCGGAGGTCGTCGAGAAGACGACCGCCTATATGCGCACCCAGTTTGAGGCCATCACCGCGCAGACCAAGGAATTGACCGAGCAGGCGCAGAAGGTTGCGACCGAGACCGCCGAGCCGATCAAGGCCAGCGTGTCGAGCTTCGGCAAGGCTGCATAAAATTGGCTGCCTAAGCTCTCGCTTCACTGACAATCAGTCTTAAAGCCCGGGTGCTCATCGCCCGGGCTTTTTGCTGCCCTCGGGAACCGCAGAGCGCGAAAATGCGCTTCAAGACAAGCAATTAAGGCCCTTGCAAAAGGAGGACGCGGCTTCTAGGTTCCGCGCTTCTATGGCCCTCCGCGAGGGCCTCGTGCAGCTGTAGCTCAGTTGGTTAGAGCGCTGGTCTGTGGATCCAGAGGTCGGTGGTTCAAATCCACCCAGCTGTACCAAATTTCCAAATTTGAAATTCTGGCTTGTAGGCTGGGCCAAAGCGCGAAGCGCCGAGCCCACCGCTAACAAAAACGCCGGCGGAAATTCCGCCGGCGTTTTGCATTCTCAACCCTCGAAACGATTAGCGCGTAATGACCCGGCGCTCATTGCTGGCGCGCGGGCTGTTGCGCGTGCGGTAAACCGGCTCTTCGACCTGGCGGCTGCCACCCCCAAACAACATGTCGAAGAAATTGCCGCCGCTAGAACGTTCACCACCGCCGTACATGCCGACCGGCATGCGCACCGGCTTGGACGACGTGTTCGGCGGGCGTTCGACCGCCAGATCGGCGACCTTGCGCTCGCTGCCCTTCATGATCGCGATCATGCGCTGGTCGCGGCCATAGACGTCCTTGCGGAACTGCAGCTTGCCGTCATCGTCGACGAAGGCGGTCTGGTAGGTCAGATGCACCCAGATGTTCTTCGGGAAGTTAATGTTGATCTCGCTGCCGCCGAACATCTTTTCCAGCTTCGCCTCGGTATAGCCTTCCTTCGGCAGCGCCAGCGACAGCAGCTTCTCGCCATACATCAGCGGGTTCTGCACGCGCATGCAGCCATGGCTGAAGGCGCGCTCCTCACGGGCGAACAGATGCTTGTCCGGCGTGTCGTGCTGATAGACCAGGAACTTGTTCGGGAAGTTGAAGCGGATGCGGCCGAGCGCATTGCCCGCACCCGGCGGCTGGTAGATACGCACGGTGCCGTCGGCATTCTGCTCCAGCTTGAGGCCGATACGCTCGAGCGCCTGCGGGTCCTGCTGCAGCGCCGGCAGATATTCTTTCTCGATGATCGACGGCGGCACGTTCCAGGTCGGATTGACGGTGATGAACTTCATCTCCGACGAGATCATCGGCGTGGCGTGGCTGCCCGGCTTGCCGGCAACGATCTTGGTGGTCCAGTAGACCTTGTTGTCGTTCCAGAGGGTCAGGCGGAAGTCCGGCACATTGACGATGACATGCGGGTTGCCGAGATCGCGCGGAAACCAGCGCCAACGCTCCATGTTGACCAGGATCGTGTCGACCGGATCGGCCGACGGGCCCTTGGCGGTCTCGCGCTTCTCGCCGTTTAAGGCCTTGACGGTGTTGGTGCCGAGATTGCCGTCATCCTTGAGGTCGGCGACAGTCTGGAAGGTGCGCACTGCGTCACGCACATCGTCGTCATATGACGTGCTTTCCTTGTCGCCCTTGATGTCGAGGCGCTTGCGCAGCGCGACGACGCGCGGGTCCTTCATGCCGGGGCGCAGGATCTTGCCTTCCGGCACGTGCACCTTCGGCGCGATCTTCTCTTCTGGCGTGGCGGCGATGGGGGCCTTGCCGCCGCGCAGTTCGGCGAGCTTGGCGCGCAGCGCCTTGAACTGCGGATGCGGCGGGTTGTAGCTGTCGAGCGTGGCGGCAGCGTCCGAGCTGGCGGCGAGCTTGTTCAGCACGTCAGCCGGATCCGGCGCCTTCTGGTCGAACTGGATGTCGGCGGCAACGCGGCTGAAGTGCACGCGGCCGGTCTGGGCCTGGCGGGCAAAGGTCAAGACTGAGGTGGTCAGCTTGAGTTCGGCTTCGGCCAGCGCGTCCGGGGTCATGCCGGCGTTGAAATCCGGGGTCGGGTAGTCGGCCGAGTCGAGGCCAACGGCATCCGCCTTGGCCAGGTAGCTGACAACCGACTTTGTGGAAGCAGAAGCGGCGCCATCGGCCACCCACAGCGGCTTATAGGCACGCGCCGCATAGAAGGCTTCGATACCGGCATTCTCGGCCTTGCGGCTGACCATGCGGTCGAGCGTCTTGCCGGTGACCAGTTCGCGCAATTTGTCGGTGACGGCAGTGTCCGCGACAACAACCGGGGCAGGGGCCGGAGCGGGTGTGGCGGCGACAGGGGCGGGCGCGGGGGCCGGGGTGACAGCGACCGGACCCGGTGCTGGAGCAGGCGCAGTGACGACCGGAGCCGGCGCCGGTTCCGGCGCGGCGGCGGCAGGCGCCGGGGTGTTCACTTCGACGCCGAAATCCTTGGCGGTCGGCGGCGGCAAATCATCCGGCAGCGGGACGATGACCTGAACTTCGCTGGCCGGCTGCTGCGCCGAGGCGGCATTGGGCGACACCAGAAGAATCATTCCGAGGGCGGTCGACGCCAGCAGATTCTCAAAACCAACGACTTTCACCGAGACGTCTCCCAAATGCTGAAGGAAGCGACGCGCTTCCCGATTTCCCGCCACTCTATCCGATAGACCCAATATCGTTACGGCTTTCGCGACAGTCCGCCGCCGAACGAAGTGGACCTGTGACTATTCTGCACCGCAGCGGAACACGTCAAAAACGGCTGATTTCGCTTGTGATTTAAGCTCAGCAACGACGCGCATAGCCAGTTGTTCCATCGCCCGAACCACCTGTGGCGATTGGCAGCAGCGTATGGCGAACTCAATGACTTTTCTGTGATGCGGTTCACGCAGACGCGGGCAAAAAAAGACCGGGCCCCACGAAGGGGGCCCGGTTGCAAGGATGCTGGCGTGGGGGCCAGCAAACTTCAGAGGGGAACAACTGCGACGACGGCGACTCTGGGAGGATATCCACGCCATCGCAGCGAGCCCTCACTATGAAAGCCAGCGGCATGCTCAGCAATGTCGGTTGGCGCATGACTGCCATGCTGCTGTCCGCTGCGACGTGCTGACGCGCTCGGCTGTTGCAACCGTTCGGAGAAATGGTGAGACTTGCTGTCAACGAGCGCGCATCTCCGCGGGACCTGTAGGTCACACGGGGGAGCAAACGAACGCTCTGCATCAGGGAGGATTTCGATGAAGCATCAGTCAGCTCAGCGGGTCACCATGCTTGCCGGCACGATTGCCGGAGTTTTGTTTGCTATGCCGGCTATCGCGCAGCAGGCACCGTCCGCTCCGCCGGCGGCAGCTCCCTCAGCGCCACTGCCGCCCGGTTCGCCCCTCATCGGCAGGCCGGAAGGCAATGCCGCCGCCGCCAAGCTTGCACCGGTGGCGCCGCCGCCAATCCCGACCGCTGCCGACAAGCTGCCGACTGCCAAGCTCAAGCTGCCGCCGGGCTTCAATGTCGAGGTCTATGCCAGCGGCATTCCGAACGCGCGGTCGCTGCGGCTTGGCGATGAAGGCACGTTGTTCGTCGGCAATCGTTTCATCGGCAAGGTGTTCGCCATCACCAAGAAAGACGGCAAGACCGAGATGAAGACGATCGCCGAAGGCCTGCACCGGCCGAACGGTCTCGCCTTCCACAAGGGCACGCTTTACGTCGCCGAGCTTTCCAAGGTCTGGCGCTTCGACAATGTCGAGAAGAACCTCGACAAGCCGGAAAAGAAGCTGATCTACGAGGACCTGCCGAAGGACGAGGCGCATGGCTGGAAGTTCATCGCCGTCGGTCCGGACGAGAAGCTCTATATCCCGGTCGGTCAGCCCGGCAACAACGTCCTGAACAGTGATGCGCACGCCCAGATCCGCCGGATCAATCTCGACGGCACCGGTGCTGAGGTGATTGCGCGCGGCGTCCGCAACACGGTTGGTTTCGACTGGCATCCGGCGAGCAAGCAGCTCTACTTCACCGACAATAGCCGCGACTGGATGTCGGAGGATGTGCCGGAAGACGAGCTCAATCGTATCACCAAGGTCGGCCAGCACTTCGGATCGCCCTTCTGCTATCAGGGCAATCTGCTGGATGCCGAACTTGGCTGGGGCCACAAGTGCAGCGACTATGTGCCGCCGGTCGCGCTGCTCGGCGCTCACACCGCGGCGCTCGGCATGCGCTTCTATACCGGCAGCCAGTTCCCGGCGAAGTACAAGAACGGTGCCTTCATTGCCCGGCACGGCTCCTGGAACAGGTCAACCAAGCTCGGCGGCGATGTCATCTTCGTCACATTCAACAAAGACGGCACGGTGAAATCGCAGGAGCCTTTCATCACCGGCTTCCTGGTCGACAACAATTACATCGGCCGTCCGGTCGACATGCAGCAGATGAAGGATGGCTCGCTGCTGGTGTCGGATGACTGGAACGGCGCCGTTTATCGTATCAGCTACGGCAAGCCGAAGGTCGCCAGCAGGTAAAGGATGATCGCTGCGTTTAGCCTAATCCGTCATGCCCGGCCTTGTGCCGGGCATCCACGTCTTGCTTCTGGAAGGCAGGAAGACGTGGATGGCCGGGACAAGCCCGGCCATGACGATGAACTTGTCAGCCCTCGATGCAGATAACTCTCAAGCTGTTGATCTTCGTGATCGCGCTTATGCGCGCCGGCGCAACACCGTTATCGGCCGAAACCTTTACCGAACGGGTGGAGTCGTGCCTTGCCTGTCACGGCGCCAAAGGCGAATCGGAAATTCCGGAGGTGCCGTCGCTCGGCGGGCAACCGGCCCCTTATGTGCTGATCCAGCTCTATCTGTTTCGCGAGAAGCAGCGCGCTGTCGACATCATGAATGAGGTGACCGCCAAATTCACCGACGATGACCTGCGCGTCTTCTCGGACTATGTCGCGACGCTGCCGCCACCGCGGCCGTCAAGCGACGGCGCCGATGATGCCCGCCTGCAAAGCGGCCGCGCCTTGATCACGCAGCAGCGGTGCAATAGCTGCCACGGTCTCGATCTGGCCGGCAAAGAAAGCATCCCGCGCATCGCCGCTCAGCGCGAGGACTATCTGATCAAGTCGATGCGGGAGTACAAGAGCAATGCGCGGCCCGGTTACGATCCAGCCATGGCCAGCGTGATGGCGCCGATTGACGACGCGCAGATCACCGATCTTGCTTACGCCGTCGCGCGCTTCAGATAGGCCCGGTCAGAAATTCCAGCGCTGCGCGTTGGCGACGAGGAAGTCGCGGAAGACTTGTACGCGCGCAACCGATTTCAGTTCTTCCGGATAGACGAAGTACGCATCGAGCGCGAGCGTGTCTTCTTCGCCGAATAACTGAACCAGCCCGCCATTCTCTTCGACCAGATAGTCCGGCAGCATGGCGACGCCGAGACCACGCTGGCAGGCGCGCAACAGGCCGAGCACATTGTTGATGGTGAACTGCGGCACGCGCGCATTCTTGGCTTCGCGGCTGATCTCGAGCAGCCAGCGCCTATTGGCGAAATGCGCCGGCACGGCGCCGCCCAACAGGATGATGCGGTGCTTGTCGAGTTCTTCATGCGTGCGCGGCGTGCCGAAACGCTTGAGATAATCGGGCGACGCGTAAGCGTGGAAATGCACCGAGAACAATTTGCGCTGGATGAGATCCGGCTGGGTCGGCTGACGCAAGCGGATGGCCACGTCGGCCTCGCGCATCGCCAGATCGAGTTCTTCGTCGGTGGTGATCAATGTCACCTGGATATCGGGATAGAGATCGAGAAATTCGCCGAGCCGCGGCGTCAGCCAGTTCACGCCGATGCCGGCGGATGTCGATACTTTGAGTTCGCCGTTCGGCCGCTCGCGGCTGTCGGTCAGCTTGGTGCGCGCCGCTTCCAGCTTCATGAACACTTCATGCGCCGTGCGATACAGCAACTCGCCTTGCTCGGTGAGGATCAGGCCGCGCGCATGGCGGTGAAACAGCGAGACGTTGAGGTCGCCTTCCAGCGCCGACACCTGGCGCGACACCGCCGATTGCGACAGGCCGAGCCGCTCGCCGGCATGGGTGAAGGATCCGGCCTCGGCGGCCGCGTGGAACACTTTCAGTTTGTCCCAATCCATCGAATTGTTCGCCGATCGCATTATCATTCAGCTGCCGCGTGTTGGTGTTCATGCTCATGTGCGGCGAGGAATTTTTCAGACTCAAGCGCGGCCATGCAGCCTTGACCGGCGGCGGTGACCGCTTGCCGGTAGATGTCGTCGGTGACGTCGCCGGCGGCAAAGACGCCGGGCACTGACGTCGCCGTCGAATGACTTGCGGTCTCGATGTAGCCGGATGGCTTCATCTTCAACTGACCGGCGAAAACTTCCGAAGCGGGCGAGTGGCCAATGGCGATGAACACGCCGTCAGCCGGACGCTCAGAGATGGCGCCGGTCTTGATGTTCTTCAGCCGCACCTGATTGACCTTGGTCGGGTTCTCGGCGCCAAGCACGTCGTCGAGCACCGAATCCCAGACCACTTCGATCTTCGGGTGCTTGAACAGGCGGTCCTGCAAAATGCGTTCGGCGCGGAAGTGATCGCGGCGATGAACGACCGTGACTTTCGAGGCGAAGTTGGTCAGGAACAAAGCTTCCTCGACCGCAGTGTTACCGCCGCCGATGACGAAGACTTCCTTGTTGCGATAGAAGAAGCCATCGCAAGTGGCGCAGGCCGAGATGCCATAGCCTTTGAATTTCTGTTCGAATGGCAGATCGAGCCAGCGCGCCTGCGCGCCGGTGGCGACGATCAGCGCGTCGGCGAGATAGATGTCGCCGGAGTCGCAAATGAGTTTGAACGGGCGCTGGCCGAGTTCGACCTTGGAGACATAGTCGGTGACGATCTTCGTGCCGACATGCTTGGCCTGCGCTTCCATCTGCTCCATCAGCCAGGGGCCCTGGATGACGTCAGCGAAGCCGGGATAGTTCTCGACATCGGTTGTGATGGTGAGCTGGCCGCCGGGCTGCATGCCCTGGATCATGATCGGTTCCAGCATGGCGCGCGCGGCATAGATCGCAGCGGTGTAGCCGGCCGGGCCAGAGCCGATGATGATGACTTTGGCATGCGTCGTTTTTGACATTGGTATCGCCCCGGGCGTCTTTTCAGGCGATTTCACCCGAAAAGGCATCGAATACAGCAGCTCTTGGCGCCGCCGTGTTTGCCGCCTCAATCTATGGCTTTCGGGGAGCTATGCAAGATACGCAACCCCCAACTCTCCGAATGACTCACAAACTTCGGCGCCATGGCTAAGGACTGCGGAAAAGTCGCGCAATAATCTTTCGCGAAAGAATATTTCGCGGTATGGAAGTGTCCAGCCGGGCACGTTTGCCGAAGGGGACACCATTGCCAGCCAGTCTCGATGCCATCGACCGCAAGATCCTGAAAGAGCTTCAGGACGACGGCCGCATGACCAATGTGGAACTCGCGCGCCGCGTCGGTATATCGGCACCGCCTTGCTTGCGCCGCGTCCGCGCGCTGGAAGAGGCCGGCTTCATCAAGGGCTACCGGGCACTGCTCGACGAGAAGAAGCTCGGCTATGAAGTCGTCGTCTTCGCCATGGTGCATCTGTCCAGCCAGGCGGAAGCCGATCTTGCCGCCTTTGAAGACTTCGTGCGCCAGCAGCCTTTGGTGCGCGAATGCTGGATGCTGTCCGGCGAAATCGATTTTGTGCTGAAATGCGTCGCGCCGGACCTCAAGACCTTCCAGACCTTGGTCGAGAAGCTGACCTCGGGCCCACATGTGCGCAACGTCAAGACATCGATGACGCTGCGGCAGTCGAAAGACGCCGCCATGGTGCCGATGGGGTGATGGTCTGACCGGCGCCCGGTTCTGCCCGCGGCGCCATGCTTGGAACTACTGAAATCTAAGCCGTCTTGATCATCTAAGCCGTCTTGATCAATGTCAGTTGGCGCTATGGAGGATCGACCCCGAGCGCTCCCGGCCTTCCACCTGCTGACCGGCAAGAGCTTCTGTCAGTAAATATTTGAAAGAAAATTCCACTTCCGATAAAATATTATGGCTGCTGAAAACCAAATTTTACTTGGTATTTTACTTCGGCAGTACGATGAACTTGTGGACTAATATTTTTAAGTAAGTATTTATTAACCTAATCGCACCAGTGTCCGTTAATGATTTGTTACCTGCGCCGGCCTGTCGTTTTCGGGAAGCATGATGAAACTTGCGCTGGCGCGTGCCGCCCTCGGGCTCGGCATCGGGTTCTTTGCGATGACATCGCCAAGCTTGGCCCAGGCGCCGCCGCTTGCCACGGTCGCAAGCTTCGCCGTATTGGGCGCATCAACCGTCACTAATATCGGCGCGAGTGTCATTACCGGCAATCTCGGCGTCAGCCCCGGCAACACGGTCACCGGGTTTCCACCCGGCATAGTCGTGCCGCCCGGCGCGATGTACATCGGCGACGCGACCGCCCTGCAGGCGCAGAACGATCTCGCCACCGCTTACGCAAATCTGGCGGCCAGACCGGCTGACTTCGATCTCACGGGGCAAGATCTCGGCGGTATGGTGCTCATTCCCGGCGTTTATAACTTCAACGCCAGCGCGCAGTTGACCGGGTTGCTAACGCTCAACGGCCTGAACAATCCGAACTCCGTTTTCATTTTCAATATTGGCAGTACGCTCACCACAGCGAGTGCGTCCGTCGTCTCGCTGATCAATGGCGCGCAAGGCGGCAACGTGTTCTGGCGCGTCGGCAGTTCAGCGACACTCGGTACAAACACGGCTTTCTCTGGTGACATCCTGGCGCAAATCAGCATCACGCTGAACAGCGGCGCCAACATCACCTGCGGCGCCGCCTGGGCGCTGGCCGGTGCGGTGACGCTCGATACGAATATGATTTCCATCTGCGCCCTTCTGGTTCCGGGCGTTGGCCCAGGACCGGGCGGCGTCACGATGGCTTCACGATTGCCGGCGTCGGCCTCGCAGAATCAGTTCGCGGTAGCGGGCGCCATCGACGCATTTTTCGCCAATGGCGGCACGCTGCCGCAAGCTTTCCTCGATCTGTTCAACCTGTCGCCGGCCGGTCTGGCGAATGCGCTGTCGCAGCTTGCCGGCGAGCCCGGCACAGGCGCAGCGCCTGCGGGCACGCAGTCGATGAATGCGTTTTTGTCGCTGCTGACCAATCCGTTCAACAATAATGGCCGCGGCGCAGCGCCGGACATGCCGCCGCCGCAGCGGCCGGGAATGTATCTGAAGGCGCCTTACAAGGCCGCTCAAAACGCATCTGTAGCCGAGCCACGGCGCTGGAGCATTTGGGCCGCGGCCTATGGCGGCAACGGCACCACCGGTGGCGATACGACCGCCGGCAGTCACGATCGTTCCGTGCGCACTGTCGGTTACGCAGCGGGCCTCGATTACCGTCTGACGCCTTACACCGTTGTCGGATTTGCCGTTGCCGGCGGCCGCGCCAATTTCAATGTCGATGGCGGCTATGGCGGCGGACACAGCGATCTGTTTCAGGTTGCACTGTACGGCACGACAAGGATCAACGCCGCCTATGTCTCGACCGCGCTGGCGTTTGCCTGGCATCAGGTTTCGGCCAACCGCTCGGTCACCGTCGCCGGCACCGATACTTTCAGCGCTGATTACTCCGCCACCAACATCGCCGGCCGTATCGAAGGCGGCTACCGGTTTGCCGTGCTTGAAGGCTATGACGGCGGCGGCTTCGGCGTGACGCCTTACGCCGCCGCGCAATTGCAGGTCTACCGCGCGCCCGGCTACAGCGAGACTGTCGTTTCGGGCTCGCCTGTCTTTGCGCTCGCCTATGAGTCGCGGACGACGACCACGTTGCGCACCGAACTCGGCCTCTGGTTCGACAAGAGCTACGGCAACACACGCGGCACGGCGCTGACACTGTTCGCCCGCACTGCCTGGGCGCACGACACGTTTTCCGATCCCACGGTGATTGCTTCGTTCCAGGCGCTGCCGGGTTCGAGCTTCACCGTTACCGGCGCGCGGCCGGTCAGCGTTTCCCAGCTGCTGACGGCCGGCGCTGAGCTGTCGATGCGGAATGGCTGGGCGGTGATGGCGAAGCTGGACAGCGAACTGGCGGAACGGTCGCAGACTTATACCGGAACGGCGCGGCTACGTTATGCGTGGTGATGCGGGTGACCTTCAAATGATAAAGGCCGGGCAATGCCCGGCCTTTATTGTATCGGTATGCAAGTGAAGCCTACTTCCACTCGACCTTCTTGATCTCATAACCCTTGGCGCCACCCGGTGCGTTGACTTCGACGACCGTACCCTTGGTCTTGCCGATCAGCGCCTTGGCGAGCGGCGAGGTGACCGAGATGCGGCCTTTCTTAGCGTCGGCTTCCGGCTCGCCGACGATCTGCCACACCTTCTTCTCTTCGGTGTCTTCGTCGACCAGAGTCACCGTCGCACCGAACGTGATCGTGTCGCCGGACAGTTTCGACACATCGATGATCTCGGCGCGTGCGAGCTTGTCCTGCAGCTCGTCGATGCGGCCTTCGTTCAGCGATTGCTGCTCCTTGGCGGCGTGATACTCAGCGTTCTCCGACAGGTCGCCATGCGAGCGCGCTTCGGTGATCTGCTGAATGATGCGCGGACGCTCCACGCTCTGGCATTGCTTGAGTTCTTCCTCAAGCACCGTATAGCCAGCCGCCGTCATCGGAATCTTGTCTACCATCTCATCTCTCCTCTCGGCGGGCGTCAGATCAACTTGATCGCGTCGTAACGCCGCCAAGCCCTTCCACTTTTAAAAACCCGTCTGTCACTCGAAATTCGACTCCGGCCATGGGTTGCCCCATCCCGGAGTCATGTCATTGCGCAAGCCTAACGCGCGCCACCCTTTCGGGTTCAGCCAAGGTCCGAAAAGCCTGCCAAGATCAACCTGATCAGGCTTTGCCGGGGAAGTAGCTTTGCAACGCACGCACCTCGAGGTCGCCCCCGAGGTAGGCTTTTATGCCCTGCGCTGCCGCGACGGCACCTGAAAGAGTGGTGTAGTACGGCACTTTATGCAAGAGGGCCGCGTTGCGCAGCGAACGGCTGTCGGCAAGGGCCGCCGAGCCGTCGGTGGTATTGAAAACAAGCTGAACACCGCCGTTTTTGATCGCGTCGACGATATGCGGCCGGCCTTCCAGCACCTTGTTGATCTTGGCGGCTGCGACACCGTGTTCCGCCAGATAACGCTGGGTGCCGGAGGTGGCGATGCACTTGAAACCGAGCGACATTAACATCTTGACCGACGGCAGGATGCGCTCCTTGTCGTCGTCGCGCACCGACACGAACATGGTGCCGCCACGCGGCAGGTTGGTGCCGGCGCCGATCTGGCTCTTGGCGAAGGCGGTCTCGAACGACATGTCGAGGCCCATCACTTCGCCGGTCGACTTCATTTCCGGTCCGAGCACGGTATCGACACCGGGGAAACGCGCGAACGGGAAGACGGCTTCCTTGACAGCGCGATGCTTGTAGACCGGCGGCTTGAGATTGAAGCTGGCCAGCGTTTCACCGGCCATGACGCGCGAGGCGATCTTGGCAACGGGCAGGCCGATGACCTTGGCGACGAAGGGCACCGTGCGCGAGGCGCGCGGGTTCACTTCGAGGACATAGATGTCGCCGTCCTTGATGGCATACTGCACGTTCATCAGGCCGCCGACATTGAGCGCCAGCGCGAGCTCGCGGGTCTGGCGTTCCAGTTCGGTGATGGTCTCTTTGCTCAGCGAGTGCGGCGGCAGGGCGCAGGCGCTATCGCCGGAGTGAATGCCCGCTTCCTCAATATGCTCCATGATGCCGGCGATGAAGGTGTCCTTGCCGTCGCACAGGCAATCGACATCGACTTCGACCGCATCGGAGAGATACGAGTCGATCAGCAGCGGGCTCTTCTTCGACACGATGAGTTCGGACGGCCGGTCCAACGTCGCCGCAAGTCGCGCGACATAACGCTCGAGATGGCCTGAGTCGCGGACGATTTCCATGCCGCGGCCGCCGAGCACGTTCGACGGGCGTATCACGACCGGATAGCCGATCTTGTCGGCGATCTCGCGCACGGCGGCCGGCGAGGTGGCAATGCCGTTATTGGGCTGGCGGATGTTGAGCTTGTTGAGCAGCTTCTTGAAGCGGTCGCGGTCTTCGGCGAGATCGATCGCATCCGGCGAGGTGCCGAGGATCGGGATATTCGCCTTCTCGAGTGCTTCGGCGAGCTTCAACGGTGTCTGGCCGCCGAACTGCACGATCACGCCATGCAGCGTGCCGTTCGAGCGCTCGGTGTCGATGATCTCGAGCACGTCTTCCGGCGTCAGCGGCTCGAAGTACAGGCGATCCGATGTGTCGTAATCGGTCGACACGGTTTCCGGATTGCAGTTGACCATGATGGTCTCGTAGCCGGCTTCCTTCAGCGCGAAGCAGGCGTGGCAGCAGCAATAGTCGAACTCGATGCCCTGGCCGATGCGGTTCGGACCGCCGCCGAGAATGACGACCTTCTTCTTGTCGCTTGGCCGCGCTTCGTCGGCCATCGCGCCGGCGAAGGACTGCTCGTAGGTCGAATACATATAGGCGGTGGGCGAGGCGAACTCCGCCGCGCAGGTATCGATGCGCTTATAGACCGGCCGGACGCCGAGCTTGCGCCGCGACGCCATGACCGCGTCGGCATCGCCGCCCGTCAGCTTGGCGAGACGCTTGTCGCTAAAGCCCATCGCCTTGAGACGGCGGAACGGGCCGGCGCTGGTCGGCAGGCCCTTGGCCGTGATCTCGGCTTCGCTGTCGATGATGCCGCGGATTTCCTTGAGGAACCACGGATCGATGCGGCAGGCATTGTGAATGAGTTCGTCGCTGGCGCCGAGGCGCATGGCCTGCGCCACCTTCAGCAAGCGATCCGGCGTCGGCGTGCCGAGCGCGGCGCGAATGGCGGATTTGTTGTCAGCGTCTTCGACGCTCTTCGACGCGTCGTAACCTTCAATGGCGATTTCATCGAGGCCGGACAGGCCGGTTTCGAGCGAACGCAGCGCCTTCTGCAGCGATTCCTGGAAGGTGCGGCCAATGGCCATGGCTTCGCCGACCGACTTCATCGAGGTCGTCAGCACATTCGATGCGCCGGGGAATTTCTCGAAGGCAAAGCGCGGAATCTTGGTGACCACATAATCGATGGTCGGCTCGAACGAGGCCGGCGTCGCGCCGCCCGTGATGTCGTTGGAGATTTCATCAAGCGTGTAGCCGACGGCGAGCTTGGCAGCGACCTTGGCGATCGGGAAGCCGGTGGCTTTCGAGGCCAGCGCCGACGAGCGCGACACGCGCGGGTTCATCTCGATGACGATAAGACGGCCATCCACCGGATTGACGGCGAACTGCACGTTCGAGCCGCCGGTCTCGACGCCGATCTCGCGCAGCACCGCCAAAGAGGCGTCGCGCATCATCTGGTATTCTTTGTCGGTCAGCGTCAGGGCAGGGGCGATGGTGATCGAGTCGCCGGTGTGCACGCCCATCGGATCGATATTCTCGATCGAGCAGATGATGATGCAATTGTCCTTCTTGTCGCGGACAACTTCCATCTCGTACTCTTTCCAGCCGAGCACGGATTCTTCGATCAGCACTTCATCGGTCGGCGAGGCGTCGATGCCGCCTTCGACGATGTCGATGAATTCTTGTTTGTTGTAGGCGATGCCGCCGCCGGTGCCGCCCATGGTGAAGGACGGGCGGATAATGGCCGGCAGGCCGATATCGTCGAGTGCTTCCAGCGCCTGCGACAAGGTCTTGACGTGATGTGAGCGCGGCGTCGCCAGGCCGATCTTGGTCATGGCGTTGCGGAACAGCTCGCGGTCCTCGGCCTTGTCGATGGCCTCGGTTGTCGCGCCGATCATCTGCACGTCGTATTTCTCGAGCGTGCCCATCTTCTTGAGCGACAACGCGCAGTTCAGCGCGGTCTGGCCGCCCATGGTCGGCAGCAGGGCGAAGCCGCCGGGAATGGCGTGGCGTTCCTTGGCGATGATCTTGGTGACGATTTCGGCCGTGATCGGCTCGATATAGGTCGCGTCGGCGAGATCCGGATCGGTCATGATCGTCGCCGGATTGGAATTGACCAGGACGACCCGGTAACCCTCTTCCTTCAGGGCCTTGCAGGCCTGGGTGCCGGAATAATCGAATTCGCAGGCCTGGCCGATAACGATCGGGCCGGCGCCGATGATCATGACAGTCGAAATGTCTGTGCGTTTTGGCATTTTACTCCGGACTCGGCGCAAAAAAAGGGCGCGCTTGCGCGCGCTCCCCCGGACCGCGACGAGGACGTAAACCCCGCGCGCGAGGGGTGCTTAGACCATTCCGGCGGGGGTGGGAAGGGCGCCTGTTAGGCTTGTCACAGCAACTTGCCCGTTACCGCCGAAACTTTAGGCGGGCCCCGCCGTTGTTCGGGCGAGGAAACGATGATGGGCTTGATATCTGGGGCATTTCGGGTGTTTCGGGAGACGAACAAGCCGGCTTTGCTGGCCGCGGTCGCGTTGGTCGGCACCTATGCCGCGGCGCGCTCGCTGGAGCCCGACGGCCAGGCCCCGGCGGCGCGCCCCCAGCGCCTGCGCAGGACCGCCAAGCGCTATACCGGCTGGCGATTCTGGCGCCACGTTTTGTACCGCACCTATGTCGAGGTGAATGACGACCGCCTGCTGTCGCTGGCTGCCGGCGTGGTGTTTTTCGGCCTGCTGGCCATTTTCCCGGCGGTCACCGCGCTGGTCTCAAGCTATGCCCTGTTCGCCAAGGCCTCGACCATCAACAACCATTTGCACGCCTTCGCCGGGCTAATGCCGGTCAGCGCCTATTCGGTGATTGACGAGCAGGTCACCCGCATCGTCACCAGCGCCACCGGCAAGCTCAGCTTCGGCTTCTTCTTCGGCTTCTGCCTGGCGCTGTGGAGCGCCAATGCCGGCATCAAGGCGATCATCGACGCGCTCAACATTGTCTATGGCGTCAAGGAAAGCCGCTCCTTCATCAAGCTCAATCTGGTGTCACTGGCCTTCACGGTCTGCGCGCTGGCGAGCCTGCTGGCGGCGATAGCTGCCATTGTCGTGCTGCCGATCATCCTGTCGTACCTGCCGCTGTACGGCTATGTGCCGACGATCACCACCTGGATGCGCTGGCCGGCGCTCCTGCTGCTGGCGATCCTCGGCATGGCCGTGCTGTATCGCTTCGGTCCTGACCGCCAGAACCCGCGCTGGCAGTTCTTCACTGTCGGTTCGGTGTTCGCCGCTGCTGCCTGGCTCGGCGGTTCGGCGCTGCTGTCGTGGTATCTCGGCAGCTTCGCCGATTACGACGCGACCTATGGCTCGCTTGGCGCCGGCATCGGCCTGATGATGTGGTTGTGGATGACGGCGATTGTCGTTTTGGTTGGTGCCGAACTCAATTCGGAAATCTACACGGCGATGTTTCCCGATCCGCTACCCGATGAAGGCGGCATCGGCAAAGGCTAGTCGCGCCGCGTCATTCTCCCTAAGCTGAAAGAAAACAGCGAGGGATGAAGCAATGACGGCTCCAGTTTCTTTCACCATGCCCGGCGGCTCCATTCCCGCCATCGGCTTCGGCACCTCGCCCATGACCGGCGGCATGTCGGCGGAAACAGTGCTTACCGCCTTGAAGGCAGGCTATCGCCATATCGATACCGGCCGCAAATACGGCACTGAAGGCGCGGTCGGCGAGGCGATCCGGCTGTCCGGTCTGCCGCGCGACGACGTCTTCGTCGTCACCAAAGTGAGCCATGAAAACCTGCGCGCCGCCGATTTCGCGCGCTCGGTCGAGCAAAGCCTCGAGGCACTCAAGCTCGATTATGTCGATCTGCTGATGATCCACTGGCCCAACCCGCAGATCCCGCTGAGCGACGCGATGCCGAGTCTGGCTAAAGCGAAGAGGGAAGGGCTGGCACGCCGCATCGGCGTCGCCAATTTTAACACGACATTGCTCGATGAGGCTGTGAAGCTGAGTTCAGAGCCGCTGTCGGTGTTGCAGGCCGAGTATCATCCCTATCTCGACCAGACCAAGTTGCTCGCCGCCGTGCGCCGGCATGGGCTCGCCTTTGTGGCGCATTGTCCTTTGGCGCGTGGCCGCATGTTCGAGGATCAGGTGCTCGGCGACATCGCCAAGGCACATGGCCGCGGCATCGCGCAGGTCGCACTGCGCTGGCTTATTCAGCAGAATGTGGTGCCGATTCCGTTCTCGTCAAAGCCGGAGCGCATTGCCGAGAATTTCGACGTCTTCGGTTTTACGCTCAGCGATGATGAGATGGCCCGCATTGCGGCGCTGAAACGATCGGACGGCCGCATTGCCAATCCGGTCGAGCGGGTTAGTGGTGGGTGGGACTGATTGATCCGCCCTCATCCTGAGGAGGCGCGCAGCGCCGTCTCGAAGGAGAGGGCGGGCACCGAGGCGGCCTCTGGTTCGAGACGCATCGCTTCGCGATGCACCTCACCATGAGGCCGGTTGAAGCCTCATCTTAAGGGAACGGATTAAATCGCGCGCTGCTTGTGGTCGCATTCCTTGCAGCGGTATTCGACGCGGGATTCACCCGGCGCCGCGCTGACCTTGTTGACGACGCCGCACTTGCCGCACTTGGTCTCGATCCGGGTCTCGCCCTGTTTGATCGAAACGCTCTTCTTGGCCATGGCCTCGCGAATGAGACGTTCCGCCTCTTCGCGCATTTCCTGTTTCGACATTGCCAGCCCGCTCCGGTTTCGGGGCGGTCATACTATCGTTCGCAGCGGCGTGTCTATCCTTTACCCGCGCGATAATGCGGAGACCTCGATCGGTTTCAGCTTGTAAAAGCCGACATCGATGGCCTCGTTGCGGAAGCCGACCTCGCAATAGCAGAGGTAATACTCCCACATACGGCGGAAATTGGCGTCGAAGCCGAGCTTCTCGATGGCCGGCCAGGTTGCCAGGAAGCGTGCACGCCACTCCGCCAAGGTGCGGGCATAGCTCAGGCCGAAGGGCTGATGCGCCACCAATTCGAGCCCGGCGCGCGCCGCCTCGCGGCGGATGATCTCGACCGTCGGCAATACGCCGCCGGGGAAGATGTAGCGCTGGATGAAATCCGGCTCATGGCGGTATTTGGCGAAACGCTCTTCGGCAATGGTGATCGCCTGCAGCAGCACGGTGCCACTTTGCGTCAGCGCGTTGCGCAGCTTGGCGAAGTAGGTCGGCCAGTAGCTCTCGCCGACCGCCTCGATCATTTCGATCGAGACAATGCGGTCATAAGTCTCCGGCACGTCGCGGTAATCCTGCAGGCGGATATCGGCTTTACCGACGCGCGCCTTGGCATAAGCCAACTGCTCTTCCGACAATGTAATGCCGGTGACGGCGCATTGCGGCGAGAGGCGCTCCATCAGCGCGCCCCAGCCGCAGCCGATTTCCAGCACGCGCTCGCCGCCTTTGATGTCGAGCAGTTCGACGACACGGTCGAGCTTGGCCTGTTGCGCCGCGCCGAGCGGCTGCTGTGAATGCGTGAACAGCGCCGACGAATACTGCATGCCGCGGTCGAGCCATTGCTCATAGAACGCATTGCCGAGATCGTAATGCGCCGCGATGTTGCGCTTGCTGCCGCGCTTGGTGTTGCGGTTGCGGTGGTGCTGCCAGCGCCACAACAGGCGCTGCGCCAGCGAGCCGGAGATCGACTTGCTCATGCTGGATTCATTGCGCGCGCCGAATTCGAGAAAGGCGAGCAGGTTCGGCGTCCACCAGCCGCCTTCGATATAGGCGTCGGCGAAAGCCAGTTCGCCACCAACCACCAAGCGCCAGACAGTGCGCCAGCGGCGGATAACGATCTTGGCGCTCGGCCCTTCGCGTTCGCCTTGCTTGTAGAGCACTTCGTTGTTCGGCAGCACGATGGTCAGTTCGCCGAAAGCAACTTGCGACATCAGCTTCTGGAGTTGCCGCGCCAAGAACGGCGTGCGGCCGGTTTGTTGCCGCCGTTGTGTGGATCGCGATGCAATGGCTGGGATGTCAGACACGATGCCCCCCAAACGTTTCTTGTTGCCGGATGTGCTGCGGCGGTACGAAAGTGATAGCGGCTGGCGGCGCCGGGCGCGTGCGCAGCCGCATGCCCTTGATCCAGAGCTTGAGCGCTTCCCAGTGAATGGCGGCGACGACTTTGAGCGTCAGCAGCGGGAAGGCGGCAAAGGCAGCAAACAGCGCGCCATCGGTGAGTTCGCGGCGCTTTCCGGCCAACGACGCCGTGATGACGCGGCCTTTCGCGTCGGCGCTATCAATCACCAGCGCGATGCGCTCTGAAGGAGGCTGCACGCGGAATGTGTAGGAAATGTCCATGTCCATGAAGGGTGAGACATAGAATGCCTTGAGGCAACGCTGCTCCAGCGGCTCGCCGGCCGCATCGCCATCCTCGACCGGAATGAGATAGCTGTGCCGCTCGCCGAACGTGTTGTGCACCTCGTAGAGCAAAGCGGCGAGCTGGCCGTCGCGGTGATAGCAGTAATAGACGCTGATCGGATTGAAGGTGAAGCCGAGGATGCGCGGCATGCAGAGCAGGCGGATGCTGCCGCCCTCGAGATCGATATTGGCCTGGCGGAGGTAAGCCTCGACCTGCGTGCGCAACGGAGTCGCCGAGCCATCGCCGTGATCGGCATTGTAGAAGCCGAACAGGTTGAAACGCTCAAGTGAAAACAGCCGCAGCTTCTTGGTGAGTGCCGGCAATTCGTCGAGATCGAGCAGCGCCCAGAACACGCGGTACGACAAACGATGCTGCTTCGGCTTGAAGCGCCGGTGCATCACCGTGCCGGTGTAAAGGGCGGAATTGTTCATGACAGAACTTCCGCCAGCGGCGCGGGCTCGGCATCGATGTGAATGCGGCCGGACTCGTTGGCGACATCCCACGGCCGCCGCACGCCGCCGAGCTGTTCGGCAACGGCGAGACCGGATTGCAAGCCATCCTCATGGAAGCCGGCGCCGAAATAAGCGCCGCAGAACCAGGTGCGGTTGACGCCTTGCAGCGACCACAGCTTCTGCTGCGCCGCTTGAGCCTCAGAGTCGAGCATCGGATGCTCGTAGACCTCGGAATGGAATATCGTGCCGGCATGCGGTGGCCGGGCCGGATTGAGCGTGACGAACAGCGGCGTTTTTGAGGGCAGATTCTGCAGCCGGTTCATCCAGTACGACACAGTGACGGCACCGGCGGCGTGATCGCGCCCACCGATATAATTCCAGCTTGACCAGACCGCCTTCCGCCGCGGCATCAGACCCTCGTCACAGTGCAGAACTGCAAGGTTGCTGCTGTAGCGGAACTTCGTCAAGACCGCGCGTTCCTCGCGGCTCGGTTGCGACAACATAGCCAGCGCCTGGTCGGCGTGGGACGCCATGACCACGTGGTCGTAGCGCTGCGTGTCGCCGGCGGCGGTGTCGATCTCGACGCCATCATCGTCGCGCCGGATGGCAACAATGTTCTCGTTGAGCCGGATGTTCTGCGCATAGGGCGCGGTCAGCTTCTCGACATAGGCGCGGCTGCCGCCTTGCACCGTGCGCCAGATCGGCCGGTTGGTCAGTTTCAGCAGGCCATGATTGTCGGAAAAGCGGATGAAGGAGGCCGCCGGATAGTCCAGCATAGCCGCCGCCGGCGCCGACCAGATCGCCGCCGCCATTGGCAGCAAATGGTCGTCGCGAAAGGCCGCGCCATAGCCGCCGACTTTGAGATAGTCGCCGAGCGTTGCCTTCGCCCCGAGCTTGGCGATGTCGCCTGGTGCGTCGCGGTAGAAGCGGCGCAGGTCGCGCAGCATCGACCAGAAGCGCGGGCTGAAGAAATTTCGTTTCTGCGCAAACAAAGGCGCGATGCTGTCGCCGCCGGCATATTCCAGCGCGGCATTGTCGAGCGACACCGCGAACGACATTTCGGTCGCCTGCGACGCCACGCCGAGATGCGCGAACATTGCGGTCAGGTTCGGATAGGTGTGCTCGTTATAGACGATGAAGCCGGTATCGACCGGCACGACGCCATGCGGCGTGTAGGCGTCAACGGTATTGGAATGCCCGCCGATGCGGTCGGCGCGCTCATACACGGTGACGTCATGCTTGCTGGACAGCAGCCAGGCAGCCGACATGCCGGAGATGCCGGATCCGACAACGGCGACTTTCAGACGCTTTGAGACCCGTTCCAGCATCAAACCCCTCCGCCTCCCGCCGAATGTCCTCTTATTACGGGGTGTTCCGGCGCTTGGATCACCGCTGATCCAAATTGGCGGCGCAGCCGTATTACCGTTATGCAAGCGCTGGATTGGCGAAATGGACTTGAACTGGCTGCTCGCCCGGCAGGGCCGCCGCCGAAAGTGGGCACATTGCACAACAGGCCGACGCAAACCGACCTTAAAGCAAAGAGCCCCGCCGAATTGGCGCGGCTGATCGAGGCTGTGGCGGCGCGGCAAGACCGCGAAGCGTTCGCTTCACTGTTCGATCACTTTGCCCCGCGCATCAAGGCCTTTCTGATGCGCACCAATTTACCCGCGGCCGGCGCCGAAGAGCTGGCGCAGGAAGCGCTGCTGACGGTGTGGCGCAAGGCGCCGCAGTTCGATCGCGACCGCGCCGGCGCATCGTCCTGGATTTTCACCATTGCGCGCAATCTACGCATCGACAGCGCGCGCCGCGAACAGCGCGGCAAGGTGCTCGATCTCGAAGCAAGTGAAGACTTTGAACCGCCAGTGCCGCCCGACGCCGAGGTAATGGCGACCGAGCGTGACACGCGCGTGCGCGCCGCGCTCGAACATCTGACTGTTGAACAATTGCGCGTCGTGCGGCTGTCCTTCTTTGAAGGCAAGGCGCATGGCGACATCGCCACTGAACTTGAACTGCCATTGGGCACGGTTAAATCGAGGATACGCCTCGCGATGAACCGCCTCCGTGACTTGCTTGGTGACCTGACATGAGCCGACATCACCCCAAAAACGAAACCCTCGCCGAATTCGCCGCCGGCACTTTGGACGAAGGCCGCAGCCTTGTCGTCGCCGCGCATATGGCGATGTGCGGCGCCTGCCGTGGTGTGGTCGCCGCGTTTGAAGCGGTTGGCGGCCAGATGCTGTGCGAAATTGAGCCGGTGGCGATGTCGGACGGCGCCGCCGCGCGTGCGCTGGCTGCGCTCGATGACGAATCGCCGCGCGCCGCGCAGGCCAAACCCGCCGTGCGTCCGGTCTGGCAGTCCGAACAGCAGACTTTGCTCGGTTACGATCTCGGACCGTGGCGCTGGGTTGCGCCGGGCCTGCATTATCGCGCCGTGAAGACGCCGGACGTTGCCGGCACCCGCGTGTTCATGCTCAAGGCCGTGCCCGGCTTGAAAATCCCGCAGCACAATCACACCGGCACTGAGCTCACCTGCGTGCTGCAAGGCGCTTTCATTCATGAAGGCGGCCGCTACGGCCCCGGTGACTGTGACGATGCCGATCAGGATGACAGCCATAATCCGGTGATCGACGAAGGCCAGGTATGCGTCTGTCTCGTGGCCATGCAGGGCGATATCAGAATGACCGGCGTCATCGGCCGGATGATCCAGCCGTTCATCCGTCTCTGATCGCATGCCGAAGATTTCAAAACGCCATGTGCTGGCCGGTCTGCTGATATCCGGCCTGCTTGCGGGCTGTTCCGCCACGACGCCGCTGAACGCGCTGGCTGACTCCGGCCCGTTTTCCGTTAGCAACGATCAGTATGGTGCCGGACCGCGTAACGGCGTCGATGTTTACACGCCTGCGCGCGCCAATCGCCGCCCGGTCATTGTTTTCTTCTACGGCGGCAGTTGGGACAGCGGCAACAAGCGGAACTATCGCTTCGTTGCCGCGGCTTTGGCCGAGCGTGGCTATGTCGTCGTCGTGCCGGACTATCGCGTCTATCCAGAGGTGCGGTTTGCCGGTTTCATGCAGGACAGCGCACAGGCTGTGGCCTGGACCAAGCGCAATGCCGGCCGCTTCGGCGGCGATGCCGCGCGCGTCTTCGTCATGGGTCATTCCGCCGGTGCGCATATCGCGGCGATGCTGTCGCTCGATGAGCAATGGCTGAAGGCCGTTGGTCTCAACGCCCGCCGTGACATTGCCGGGCTCATTGGTGTTGCTGGCCCGTACGACTTCCTGCCATTGCGCTCCAACCGGCTGAAGGAAATCTTCTCTGGAGACAATCCGCGCACGCAGCCGATCAATTTCGTCGATGGCGGTGAACCGCCATCCTTGCTGCTGCATGGGGGTCAGGACACGACTGTCGAGCCCGGCAATACGACGCGCCTCGCCAACAAGCTCCGCGCCAAGGGCAACCAGTCGACGGCGATCATTTACCCCAATGTCGGCCATGTACAGATCATTGGCGCCTTCGCGCCGCTGCTCAAGGGACTTGCGCCGGTGGTCGACGACGTCGACCGCTTCGTCAGGTCCCATTCCGGCAAGAGGACGGCGTCATGACATCGCTGCAAGCCATCGTCGCGCTTATTGCCATTAGCGCCGCGCTGTCAGTCATCATGACAGGCGCCTGGCTGGCCTGGCGGCAGACTGGCAATTCCGGCTGGGTCGATACCGTATGGACCTTCGGCCTCGGCCTGACTGGCATTGTCGCGGCTCTGGTGTCGATCGCCGGCGAGCCGACCATGCCGCGCCAGATCATCGTCGCCGCCTTCGCCGCGGTCTGGGCGGCGCGGCTCGGCCTGCATATCGCCACCCGCACGGCCAAGATCACCGACGATCCGCGCTATGCCGACCTGATCAAGGGCTGGGGCGCCGACGCATCCCGGCAAATGTTCATCCTGCTGCAGAAGCAGGCACTTGTTTCGATCCCGCTCGCTTTCGCCATGTTCGTCGCCGCGCATCACCCGGCACCCGGCTTTGAAGCCCGCGATCTGCTCGCCATTCTGATTATGCTGATTGCGGTGGGTGGAGAGGGTATCTCTGACTGGCAGTTGCAAACCTTCAAAGCCAATCCCGCCAACAAAGGCGGCATCAACGATGTGGGCCTGTGGCGCTTCTCGCGTCACCCGAACTACTTCTTCGAGACCTTCGGCTGGCTCGCCTATCCGGTGCTCGCGATCGATTTTACCGGCGCCTATCCGTGGGGCTTCGCTGCTCTGCTCGGCCCGGCCTGCATGTATTGGCTGCTGGTCTATGTTTCCGGCATTCCGCCGCTGGAAGAACACATGCTGCGCACGCGCGGCGACAAATTCCGCGCCTATCAGCGCCGCACCAATGCTTTCTTCCTCGGTCCCGTAAAGGACGTGTCATGAGTGCCATCGAGCGTGCCATCCCGCTGTTTGAACGCCTGCCTTTGCCGGATGTGCTATCGCGCGCAGCGGTGTCCTATCTCGTCGGCCGCACGCGCAAGAAGCTGACGAATGTGCCGAGCGACATCAACCGGCGCTTTGCCGCCGGCATGCCGAACTACCCGATTGCCGAAAGCGTCGATGACGCAAACGCCCAGCACTATGAAGTGCCGGCGGCGTTCTTCGAACTGGTGCTCGGACCGCGGCGCAAATATTCGTGCTGCTATTACGACGACAACACCACGACCTTGGCGGAAGCCGAAGAATTGTCGCTGGCGCAGACCGCCGAGCATGCGCTGCTCGCTGACGGCCAGCAGATTCTTGAACTCGGTTGTGGCTGGGGCTCTCTGTCTCTCTGGATGGCCAGCCATTATCCGGCGGCGCGCATCACTGCGGTGTCGAACTCACAGTCGCAGCGCGAATATATCATGACGCAGGCGCGCCTGCACGGTCTCGTGAACCTTGACGTCATCACGGCCGACATGAACACGTTCGAGCCTTCGCAGCGCTTCGACCGCGTCGTCTCGGTCGAGATGTTCGAGCACATGTCCAATTGGCGCGCGCTGCTGACACGTGTGCGCGGCTGGCTGAAGCCGCAGGGCCTGCTGTTCTTCCACATCTTCACGCACAAGAGCGCGCCCTATCGTTTCGAAAAGGGCGACAAGGAAGACTGGATCGCGCAGCACTTCTTCACCGGCGGCATCATGCCGAGCCAGGATCTGATCCGCGAATTCTCGGATCTGTTTTCAGTCGAGCACAGCTGGCGGCTGAGCGGCGTGCACTATGAGCGCACCGCCAATCAGTGGCTGGAGAATTTCGACCGCAACTCAGATGCAGTCGATGCCGTGCTGAAGCAGACTTACGGCGCCGATGCCGCGCTGTGGCGCCGCCGCTGGCGTCTGTTCTTCCTGGCGACGGCGGGCCTGTTCGGCCACGCCAATGGCGAGGAGTGGGGCGTCGGCCACTACCGGCTGAGGCCGGTGGCTTAGCTCGATACGCCGCTCTCTCTTTTCCCTCCCCCCTTGTGGGGGAGGGTTAGGGAGGGGGGTGATAACGAGCGACTGAAATCTCTCGCAGTTACCCCCACCCCCAACCCCTCCCCACAAGGGGGAGGGGAGAAGTAAATTACGCTCCCCACCAACGCGCGACGTAGTACGACACCGCCGCCGCCACGGCCGAGGCAAACGCGCCCCAAACAATATCCATCACTGTGATCTGCAGCGTCCAATTTCGCAAAGTCGCATGATTGGTGAGGTCGTATGTTGCGTAGGCGAGCGCGCCAAACAGCGCGGCATAGATGATCGCCGGCTGCACCGATCCGGCCTTCAGCGCCGGCAACACGCCGAACACCAGAATGCCGATTGGATAAAGCAGATAAAACACAATCGCCGGCGGTAGATTGACGGTCGGCAGCAGGATGTCGCCCAGGGTCGGCTTGTAGACCAACTTGCCCATCACGGTGAGCCAGACAGCGTCGAGGGCAATGAAAGGCACAAAGATCGCGGCATAGGCAATGGCGTACAGCATTGTTCTCTCCCGTTCGGACAATGTCATTGTACGAACGCGCGGGAACCGTGGATCAGTTAAATTATGAGGATTTGGTCGCCCGTCTTCGCTCAAGCGAGCTACGACGGGCAATCTCCGCGGGGCGGAGATTGGAGGCCCGGCCTGGAATTCAACCAGGCTGGAGAACCTTGCGAGGCTCTCTGCGTAATCACTCCGCCACCGGGCCGCCGACGGGTTTAAACCTGCAGCGTTGACGGAAAGTTACATCCAACACAGAGATACCATCGGAGCGGCCGCGCGGTTAATGGCCGCTTACCAGTTTAGCTCGCTTTTTCGCTGCGTTTACGCGGGGCGCGACAAAAACGTCATGCGGCGCTGGTTATGGCCGATATTCTGCGGGCCGCGCTGCGGATCGAAACCGGCGCCGCGCAGGATGCCCAGCATTTCGGCCTCGTCGTAATGCGACAGGCCGTGCGATTTCTTCAGCGTGAAATAGTCCGACACCAGGATGCGCATCAGGCCGCCGACCGCGGCCCAGAAAAATCCGTTAGCCGCGCCGAAGCGCAACAGCGCCACGGCCGCCCAGACCGAAGCCATTTGCGGCGGCACGATATCGCCGAGGATGAAGACGCCAGTCGGCTTCAGCAGGCGGCGGAACGTCGCCATCATCGCCTTCAGTTCGGCCAGCGTCAGATACTGCGCCACCGAGTGCAGCACGATGAGATCGAAGGTGCCGTCCGGCCTCGCCGCGGCTTCCTCCGGCGTCAGCACGGAAATCTTCGGGTTGCTTTCGTAGCGCGCCTTCAGTGCAGCGCGCACATTCGGCGCAGCCTCCACCATGGTGAGATGGCCGCAGGCCGCCGCCAGAATGGCGGCCGAGGCCGCTTCGCCGCAGCCATAGTCGAGCACCTGCGCGTCGGGCGACGGCACATGGTCGCGAATGTCCTCGGCGATGACGCGGTAATGCACATCGCGGTGCTTCTCATTCACGTAAATGACGGAATGCTTGAAGTCGTAGAAACTGATCCAGTCCATTTATGCCGGCTTCCAGAGGGCCATGAGCGGCCCGTTGCGACCCCTCACCGGGTCGCTGCCGGGTTGTGGCACATGGGGAATTGTTTTCAAGGCCGCAATGCGGTCGGCCGGCTTGTCGCCATGGCAGAGATTATACGTCCCCGTCGCCGGATAGCCGCCAATGACGACCAGCCCGGCGGGGTCCGACAGTCTTTGATGGCCGGTGCCGGCGGGGAGTATAGCGACATCACCGGGCGCGAGCTCCAGCACTTCGCCCTTGTCGCCGCCGAAGCGGACGGTGGCCGTGCCGCGGGCGATGCCGAGTACTTCGTGGATCATCGAATGATAATGTGCGTATGGATAGATGCCGTTGCGCCAGGCGCCGAAGCCCCAGCCATTGTCCTTGAACAGCGCCTCGATCGCGCCTTCCGGATCGCGGCTGTTCGTGAGATCGAGCGCTTGTTTGTAGACCAGCATCGGCAGAAGCGGATTGTTCGGCACCGCGCCGTCATCGGTCAAATGGAAGGTGAGGGGCGAGGGCATGCAACGAGAACCTCACGCCTGGGCAGGAGTTCCCGTCACCGTAGTGAAAAGTTCATTGAACGTCTCGAACACATGCGCCGGCTTTTGCGCCCGCAGCGCCGCGCCATGCGTATAGCCCCAGGTCACCGCGCCGAAGGCGATGCCTGCGGCGCGCGCCGAATCGAGATCGCGCAGTTCATCACCGATGCAGATCGCATCGCTGGCGTTGATCCCGCTTTGGCGCAGCACCGACTTGAACATCTTGGCCTTGCCGAACATTGACGCGCCGCATTGGTATTGCGCGATCAAAGCCGCTGTCTCAGGCCCGAGCAGGGCGCGGATATTGGCTTCTGAATTTGAGCTGACGATCGCCAAGGTGACCCCTGCCTCATGCAGCCGCCGCAAGGTCGGCGCCGCGTCGGTAAACAGCTTCACCTTGTCGAGGTCCTGCGCCTTGCGCTTGCGCATGTAGTTGGCGATCAGCGGCAGCTTCCATGTGCGCACGCCCATCAGCGCGATCATCTCGCGCGCGCTCTTGCCGCGCAGCGTCTCGACTTCTTCCGGCGCAATGCGGCGAAAGCCGAACTTGTCGGCCGCGTCGTTCATGACAGTGGTGAACCACGGAAATGAATCGGCGAGCGTGCCGTCAAAGTCGAAGAGGGCGAGTTTGTAGGGCATGCGTTGTAACGGAGATCAGGCGCTCTGCTTCGCCTTTGCCTTGCGCATCGAGTCAACAAACCGCTGGAACAGATAGTGCGAGTCCCGCGGCCCCGGTGACGCCTCGGGGTGATACTGCACCGAGAACACCGGTTTGCCCTTGAGCGCGATGCCGGCATTGGAGCCGTCGAACAACGAGACATGCGTCTGTTCGACGTCTGCCGGCAGACTCTCTTTGTCCAAGGCGAAGCCGTGGTTCATCGAGGTGATCTCGACCTTGCCGGTGGTCATGTCCTTGACCGGATGATTGGCGCCGTGATGACCCTGATGCATCTTCATGGTCGTGCCGCCGAGCGCGAGCCCCAGCATCTGGTGCCCCAGGCAAATGCCGAAGGTCGGCTTGCCGGTGTCGATCAGACTCTTGATCACCGGCACCGCATATTTGCCGGTCTCGGCCGGATCGCCCGGGCCGTTCGACAGAAACACGCCATCCGGCTTCAACGCCATGATGTCTTCAGCCGAGGTCGTCGCCGGCACCACGGTCACCTTGCAGCCGGCGCTCGCCAGCAAGCGGAGGATGTTGCGCTTGATGCCGTAGTCGATGGCGACAACATGAAACTCCGGCTTGTCCTGGCGGCCATAGCCTTCGCCCCAGACCCATTCGGTCTCGTCCCACGAGAACCTTTGCGCCGATGTCACCATCGGCACCAGATCCATGCCGACGAGGCCCGGCCATTCCGCCGCCTGCTTCTTCAGCGCCGGCAAGTCGAACTTGCCGTTGGCGTCGTGCGCGATCACAGCGTTGGGCATGCCCTTTTCGCGGATCAAGGCGGTCAGCGCCCGCGTGTCGATGCCGGCCAGTCCGATAATGCCGCGCGCCTTAAGCCAGTCGTTCAGCGCGCGGGTGGCGCGGTAGTTTGACGGCGCGGTAATGTCGGTGCGCAAAATGACGCCGCAGGCGCCCGGCCGGGCCGCCATGTTCAGCGACTCGACGTCTTCCTCGTTGGTGCCAACGTTACCGACATGAGGGAAGGTGAAGGTGATGATCTGCCCGGCATAGGACGGGTCGGTGAGGATTTCCTCATAGCCCGTCATTGCAGTGTTGAAGCACACTTCACCGACCGCGCTGCCTGTGGCACCCACCCCGAAACCTTCCAGCACGGTTCCGTCGGCCAGCACCAGAAGCGCGGTCGCTTTGGGTTCGGCCCAAAGGCCTGCGGATGCTCCGGCGGTGGCTGTTTTGTCCTGTGTCATGGCCTCTTAGTTGCGTATTATAGGGAGAGAGGCAAGGGGTCGGGCGCGCCCGTCCCCGCCTGAAAATTGACTGGGAAGAGGGAGACCCGACATGACCGGACCGGCAGTAGAAGCCCGCGATAATTACCGTGAAGACGTGGCCGGCCGGGCCAATGTCGAGGATACCGCCGACCTCAAGGCATACTACAAGGATCTCGAGCGTTATGAGGCGGCCGCGCTGTGGACCGTCGCCAACAAGATCGAGCCGTGGGAGCCTAAATCCAGTTCCGTGCCGGTGCTGTGGCGCTATGAGGATTTGCGCGAGCCGGTGCTGCGCTCGATCGATCTGGTCGCCCCGGAAAAAGCCGGCCGCCGCGTCATCTATCTCAACAATCCCGGCCGGCAGGATGTCGCCGCCGCCTGTGGCTGGCTCTACTCCGGCCTGCAGGTGATGAAGGCCGGCGAGACGGCTTCGGCGCACCAGCACTCGGCCTCGGCCTTGCGCTTCATCATGGAAGGCAAGGGCGCCTACACTGTCGTCGACGGCCACAAGATGACGCTCGGCGAAAACGACTTCGTGCTGACGCCGAACGGCTCATGGCACGAGCACGGCGTCGAAGCCTCCGGCACCGCATGCATCTGGCAGGACGGCTTGGACATTCCGCTGGTCAACGCACTGGAAGCGAATTTCTACGCCGTACATCCCGACCTCAAGCAGCAGGTCAACTATGCCGTCGATGACTCGACGCATTCCTGGGCCGCGCCCGGCCTGCAGCCTTCGCTGCATGATTGGCAGAAGTCCTATTCGCCTTTGCTGAAATACGAATGGGCGCCGACTTATGATGCGCTGACGAAATTCGCCAAGGCGACCGACGGCTCGCCTTTCGACGGTGTGCTGATGAACTACGTCAATCCGCAGACCGGCGGCCCGGTGATGCAGACCATCGGCGCCTCGATGCAGATGCTGCGTCCGGGTGAGAAGACGCGGGCGCACCGCCATACCGGCTCGTTCATCTATCAATGCGCCAAGGGCCAAGGCTATTCGATCATCGGCGGCAAGCGCTTCGACTGGAAACAGCGCGACATCTTCTGCGTGCCCGCCTGGGCGTTCCACGAACATGCCAATGCGTCGAATTCGGAGGATGCCTGCCTGTTCTGTTTCAACGATTTGCCGGTAATGAACGCGCTCGGGCTTTATCGTGAGCAGGCGCTCACTGACAATGATGGTCATCAGAAGGTTCTGTAAATTGGTGGCCAGGGCGTCAGTTTTCATCCGCGCGGCGCTGGCCGCTGCGCTCGTCGCACTGCCTTCAACGGCGATGGCGCATGTCAAATGGTTCGCGCCCTACATCATTGACGCACCGCCGGAGATGCTCGGCGATGTCGTGCGCAACAGCTGGATGTGGGCGGGCGTGGCGCTGGTGCTCGCCTTTTTCATCGCTACGCGTCTGGTCGAGCTCAGCCGTTTCGGCAGCGTCATTCTTGAATGCCTGGACACACTGACAACGCCGCTCTGGCAACGTCTCGACGATTACATCCGCGCCATCATTGCCGCCTTTTTCGTTGCCATCTTTGCGGTCGGCGGCGTTTATCTGACGCCGGATCTCAAGACGCCGGCGGAATGGGTGTCGTGGCTGCAGCTTCTGATCGCCATGTTCATCTTCTCACGGCGCACCATGCCGCTGGCCGGCATCGGCATCATCGCGCTCTGGCTGCTGGCGATGCGCGATTACGACCTGTTTCATCTGCTCGATTATCTGGCGCTCGGCCTCGGCGTCGCCGCCTATCTCATCCTTGAGCCATCGAAACGCGACGACTGGCGCTCGCATCGCTTCGAAGTGCTGCGTTGGGGCCTTGCCATCGCGCTGATGTGGTCGAGCCTGGAGAAGTTCGCCTATCCGAGCTGGTTTTATCCGCTGGTCATCGAAAAGCCGTTTCTCACCTTCGGCTTGCCGCGCGACGTTTTCATCCCGATGGCCGGGGTCGCGGAATTCACCATGGGCTTCGGCCTGTTATGGACGCCGTTAATCCGCCGCCTGTCGGCCATCGCGCTGCTGGTCATCTTCACCGCCGCCGTTTGGCCCTTCGGCCGCATCGACCTGATCGGCCATGGCCTGATCATGGCGATCCTGCTGGCGGTCGCGGCTGACCACAGCCGCTCCAGCCACATCCTCGTTGGCTTCAAGTCGGTGACGCGCAACATTCCGGTCGCACTCGCTGTCGTCATGGTTATCTTCGTCGGCGGCTATTGGGGGCTGCACGACGCCTTTTATGATTATACCGGCGTCGATCGCAGCGCGGTTTCGCGCGCCACCCATTCGCACAATCCCGAGCAGCCGCACGGGCCAAAGGCGCCGGACAGCCCGATCGGCGCGCCGCCGACCAAGTGACCGCCAGCTTTCGTCATCGCCGCCGTTCTGTGCTAGGCGATGCCAGGAAAATCGAGCGAAGGAGCAAACCATGATCCGCGATGACATCAACAAGGCCCTCACCGAGGCGCAAAAGGCCAAGAACGAGCGCACGGTGTCGACATTGCGCATGGTCAATTCGACGCTGAAGAATGCCGACATCGAGGCGCGCACCACTGGCAAGCCGCTTGGCGATGCCGAGGTGCTGTCGATCCTGCAGAAGATGATCAAGCAGCGGCAGGAGTCGGTCGAGATGTACAAGAAAGGCGCGCGGCCCGATCTGGTGAAGCAGGAAGAGGAAGAGATTGCCGTCATCTCCGCCTATTTGCCGAAGCAGATGTCGGAAGCCGAAGTCACCGCCGCGATCGACGCCGCCGTCACGGAAACCGGCGCTGCCGGGATGAAGGACATGGGCAAGGTCATCGCCGTTCTGCGCGCGAAATATGCCGGGCAGATGGATTTCGGCAAGGCGTCAGGATTGGTGAAGGCGAAGTTGGGGTAGACCCGCCGACCTGAGCCGCGGAACCGTGCTTGCGGCGAGCCGCGAAGGATCGACGGAGTTGGCTTATTTCGGTAGTTTCCTAGACCAGCTTAATCGAGAGTTGGTCGTTCTCTGCCTGTAGATACATGATGGTGGAACGAAGGTTGTCTTCGACGGTCCTCATACATGGGCGACAAAAATTCACTTCCTCTACCACTGACGGAAATTTTGGATTTCGGGCGTGCTGATTGGGTAGATAGTAACGGGGAAGAGCGAGCAATCTCTCGGCGTGTGAACCGAGTGCGAGCTGGACCGAATATTCACTCGGTTTTCCGCAGCAGATACAGAGTTCCGCCATTTTCATCCCATGTGGAAAACTAGGAAAGCGGTAATTCGCTTGGGCGAACTGGATCAGGCACCAGTCTGCGCACTGCAACCAGTTCACTCTAATATAGGTTTGCGATTCGCCCCAATGGGTATGGGTCCCTCGAAAGCCAGCAATAAATGCGCTTCACGCCGCAATTTCTCGATGAACTGAAAGCCCGGCTTCCGGTGTCGGAAGTCGTCGGCAAGCGCGTGAAGCTCATTCGCTCCGGCCGCGAGTTCAAGGGCCTGTCGCCGTTCGGCAAGGAGAAAACGCCGTCCTTCTTCGTCAATGACCAGAAGGAAGCCTGGTTCGATTTTTCTTCGCAGAAGAATGGCAGCATTTTCGACTTCGTCATGCTGACCGAAGGCGTCACCTTCCCCGAAGCGGTCGAGCGCCTCGCGCAAATGGCCGGCGTCGCCTTGCCGAAAGTATCGCCCGAGGAGCAGCAGCGCTCGGCCCGCGCCAAGAGCCTCTATGACGTCATGGACCTTGCGGCGAAGTTTTTCGAGACGACGCTTGCCGGCCGTCTTGGCGCCAAGGCGCGTGGCTATCTCGCCGATCGCGGCCTGACCGCGGCAACGCAGGTGCAGTTTCGCATCGGCTATTCGCCCAGCGAACGCTTCGCGCTGAAGGAGCACCTCGGCTCGCACGGCGTTCCGGTTGGCGACATGATCGAGGCCGGGCTGCTCATTGCCGGCGATGACATTCCGGTGCCGTTCGATCGCTTCCGCGATCGCGTCATGTTTCCGATCACCGACATTCGTGGCCGCGTCATCGCCTTTGGCGGCCGCGCCATGGAGAAAGACGTCGCCGCGAAATATCTCAATTCGCCGGAAACGCCGCTCTTTCACAAAGGCCACACGCTCTACAACATCGCGATGGCGCGCGAGACGATGCATAACGCCGGCAAGCCGATGCAGCCTGCGCAAAGCAAAGACGCCGCCAAAGCCGGCGCGCAGCTCGTCGCCGTCGAAGGCTATGTCGACGTCATCGCCATGGTCACCGCAGGCTTCCCGGCTTCCGTCGCGCCGCTCGGCACCGCGCTGACCGAGGAGCAGCTCGGTCTGTTGTGGAAAATGGCCGATGAGCCGGTGCTGTGTTTCGACGGCGATGGCGCCGGCGTCCGCGCCGCCTATCGCGCGATGGACCTTGCCCTGCCGCGCTTGAAGCCGGGCAAGAGTTTGAAATTCGCATTGCTGCCGACGGGGCAGGACCCGGACGATCTGCTGCGCTCGTCGGGGCGTGACGCGGTCGCCGAAGTCATCAATGCCGCCAAGCCGCTCGGCCAGATGCTGTGGTCGCGCGAAACCGAAGGCCACGCCTTCGATACGCCGGAGCGCCGCGCAGCACTCGAAGCGCGCGTCAATGAAGTCACCGGGCAGATCGCCGATGAATCGGTGCGCAAATATTACCGGCAGGATTTCAACGACCGGCTGCGCCAGTTCCTCAACCCCGGCTTTGCCGGCCGCGGCCAATTCCCGCCGCGCGGCGGGCAAGGGCAGGGAGCGCCGCAAAGCAACTGGCGCGACCGCCAGGGCGTCACCGGCACAGGTCCGGCCGGCCGCTTCGGCGCCAAGCGCCCGGAAGTCGGCTCGCGGAACACACCCTATGTCGTCGTCTCGCAGCAAATGGCGGCAAGCCCGGTGCATCGCGGCTACCGCACCTCGGTGCCGACGCGCGAAGCGCTGATCCTGCAGGCGGCGCTGAATTACCCCTGGCTGCTGCACGACCATCTCGAGGCGCTGGCTTCACTCGAGTTCCGCCACCAGGGCGCCGGCCAGCTCAAGGCTGCGCTCATCGACATTGCCGCCCATTCCAGCGATCACGCTGCCGGACTGGAACCGGAAACGCTGCGCGCGGAACTCAGAAACCGCCAGCTTGGCGAGGTGCTGGAGCGAATCGAGGCCTCGATCACCAGCCATTCGGTCTGGGGCTCGCGGCCGGATGCGGCGCCGCAGGATGTTTTGATCACCTGGCAGCAGCTCGTCGCCTTGCAACACCAGCACTATTCACTAACTAAGGAGCTGGAAGCGGTCACCCACGCGCTGGGCGAAGACCCCAGCGAGACCAATTATTTAAGGCTGCGAGACGTCAAGGACCGCCTGTCTCAGATGGACGGAACCGAGGCCCTGATTGAGGGTTTTGGCGCTTCTTCCGGCCGGGGTGCGCGGAGTCTTTAGAATCCAGGTTTGGACCGCCCTAAAACGCTTGACCGTAGCCATTCCAAACGGCACGGACAGGGGTAACGGGCGGGGGCCAATCAAAGATCAGGGCAGGCGCGGCAGTCAGGCCGTATCGCGTCAGCCTTTTGGTGAGGGTTAATCGAGGCTTAATGGGGCCTCGACGAGAATGACGGCCTGATTCGGGGCGGCGCCATCACCGGCGCGGCCCTTTTTCGCCGTGTGCTCTGTTCGGGCACGGCGAAACGCAGAATGCGGCTAAGCGGGCAATAGCTAAGAAAGAGTGCGACATGGCTGGGAAGGTCCAGGAGAAGCAAATGGCAACAAAGGCCAAGGCCGTTCAGGCCAAGGGCGAAGAGGCTCCCGAGAAGGAAGCCGAAGGCGCGCCCGATACGCCGCTGCCGTTGCTCGACCTTTCCGATGCCGCCGTCAAGAAGATGATCAAGGCCGCGAAGAAGCGCGGCTATATCACCTATGAGCAGCTCAATGCCGTGATGCCCTCGGAAGAGGTCAACACCGACCAGATCGAAGATACGCTCGCCATGCTGTCCGAAATGGGCATCAACGTGGTCGAGACTGAAGATGCCGACGGCGACGAGGAAGGCGAGAAAGCCACCGACGAGCAGGACGACGATGACGACGACGACACCGGCCGCGAGGTCGTTGAGGCGAAGTCGAAGTCGCTCGCGACCGTCGAGAAGAAAGAGCCGTCCGAGCGCACCGACGATCCGGTCCGCATGTATTTGCGCGAAATGGGTTCGGTCGAGTTGCTGTCGCGCGAAGGCGAAATCGCCATCGCCAAGCGCATCGAAGCCGGCCGCGAAGCCATGATCTCCGGCCTGTGCGAAAGTCCGCTGACCTTCCAGGCCGTCATCATCTGGCGTGACGAATTGAACGAAGGCAAAGTTTTCCTTCGCGACATTATCGATCTCGAAGCGACCTATGCCGGCCCCGACGCCAAGGCGATGCAGACGCCGGTCGGTCCCGATGGCAAGCCGATGAATGGCGGCGCTGCTGTGCCTGGCGCGCCGCATCTGCAGGTCGTGCAGCCGGCTGCAGCGCCGACGGCGCCGGCCGCGCCCGGCGATGGTGCCGAGAAGGACCCGGCCGAGTCCGCCGCCGAAGGCGACTATGATGAAGACGATATGGAAGGCTCGCTGTCGCTCGCCGCGATCGAAGCCGAGCTGAAGCCGAAGGTCGTCGAAACTTTCGACAACATCGCCGACAGTTTCAAGCGCCTGCGCCGTTTGCAGGAGCAGGACATTGAATTCCGGCTGAAGAACACGTCGCTGTCGCCGGCCCAGGAGCGCAAGTACAAGAAGCTCAAGGACGAGATCATCGGCGAGGTGAAGTCGCTGCGCCTCAACCAGGCGCGTATCGACTCGCTGGTCGAGCAGCTTTACTCGATCAATAAGAGCCTCGTCTCGAACGAAGGCCGCTTGATGCGTCTCGCCGAATCCTACGGCGTGTCGCGCGACGACTTCCTGAAGAACTATATGGGCTCGGAGCTCGATCCGCGCTGGCTCAACCGCATCTCCAAGCTTTCGGCCAAAGGCTGGAAGGGGCTGGTCGCCAAGGAAAAAGACAAGATCAAGGACATTCGTGGCCTTGTGCATGACCTTGCCGCGCAGACCGGCGTCGAGATCGCGGAATTCCGCAAGATCGTTCAAATGGTGCAGAAGGGCGAGCGCGAAGCCCGCCAGGCGAAGAAGGAAATGGTCGAGGCGAACTTGCGTCTCGTCATCTCCATCGCCAAGAAATACACCAATCGCGGCCTGCAATTCCTCGATCTCATCCAGGAAGGCAATATCGGCCTGATGAAGGCGGTCGATAAGTTCGAATACCGCCGCGGCTACAAGTTCTCGACCTATGCGACCTGGTGGATTCGCCAGGCGATTACGCGTTCGATCGCGGACATGGCGCGCACCATTCGCGTGCCGGTGCACATGATTGAGACGATCAACAAGATGAACCGCATCTCGCGTCAGATCATGCAGGAAACCGGCAGCGAGCCGGATCTGGCCACGCTGGCGCTGAAGATGGAAATGCCGGAAAACAAAGTGCGCGAGATCATGAAGATCGCCAAAGAGCCAATTTCCATGGAAACGCCAATGGGCGAAGATGGCGATTCGCAACTGGGCGACTTCATCGAAGACAACACCACGCTGGCACCGCTGGATGCGGCCCTGCACGCTTCGATGCGCAACGTGATCAAGGAAGTGCTGGACTCGCTGACCCCGCGCGAAGCGAAAGTGCTGCGCATGCGTTACGGCGTTGAAATGTCGAACGACCACACGCTGGAAGAAGTGGGCAAGCAGTTTGACGTAACGCGTGAGCGGATTCGCCAGATTGAAGCGAAGGCCATGAGCAAGCTGCGCCAGCCGTCGCGCTCCGACAAGCTGAAGAGCTTTTTGCATAACGGCTGACACCTGGTCGTGCCACCGGGCGGTTGATCATGAAAGCGCGTCTCGATCGAGGCGCGTTTTTTTTGCCCCGGTTTTCCGGGTTTCCCGAGTGACTTATGTCACTTGACTTCGGCGGGCCGTCATACGACGATAGCCTTACTCTAAAATCAATCTTTTCACCGCCAGGAGACTTCATGACCACCCGCCGCACCGTTCTTGCCACCGCCTTGTCGCTCGCCTTCGTCA
>JAURVZ010000005.1 GCA_030655215.1 Pseudolabrys sp.
AATCTGCGCCTGCGCGCATTGTCGATCCAGGCTTGGCAGGTCGGGCTGGTCGCCGCGTTCCTGACATTGTGGGAAGTCGGGCCGCGCAGTGGCTGGGTCAATCCGATGCTGACCAGTTATCCGTCAGCAGTGGCGCGGACGTTCATGACCATGCTGCGTGACGGCACGCTGGCGACGCATACCTGGGTCACCTTGTCGGAAACCATCGGCGGCTTCGGCGGCGGCATGCTGCTCGGCCTCGTGGTCGCGATCATGCTGTGGTGGTCGCCTTACCTCTACAAGGTGCTCGACCCGTTCATCGTCGTGCTCAACGCCATTCCGAAGATCGCGCTGGTGCCGATCTTTTACATCTGGCTCGGCGATGTCGCCTCGATCTATGCCATGGCCATTGCGGTCAGCGTCTTCGTCACCGTGCTGATGCTGTACACCGGCTTCCAGGCGATCGATCCGGACAAGATCAAGCTGGCGCGGTTGTTCGGCGGCTCACGCGGGCAGATCCTCACCAAGATCGTGTTGCCGGGCAGTGTGCCCACCATCATCTCGGCGCTGAAAGTGAATGTCGGCCTCGCTCTGGTCGGCGTCGTGGTCGGTGAATTCCAGGCGGCCAAGGCCGGCCTCGGCTATCTGATCACCTATGGCAGCCAGATCTTCCAGATGAACCTGGTGATGACCGCCATCGTCGTGCTGGCGGCGATCTCGACCGTGCTGTTCGCGATCATCCAGGCGGTCGAAGCGACGGTGCTGAAGCGCCACGGCGCGCCGAAATAGGCGTTACGCGCGGGCGGTCAGGCTGATGGCGGGGCGAGATGGCACCCGTCCCACGAGTTCAGCGTAGCCCTCGATCGGCATCGGCCGGCCGACCAGATAGCCCTGGATCGCGTCGCAGCCCTCTTCCGCGAGGAACTGGCGCTGCGCCTCGGTTTCGACACCTTCCGCCACGACCGGCACGCCGAGGCCGCGGCTCAGGGCGATCACGGCGCGGATGATGGTCGCCGATTGCTGGCTGTGCGCCAGATTACAGACGAAGGCCCGGTCGATCTTGATCTTGTCGAACGGAAACGACTGCAAATACGACAGCGACGAATAACCGGTTCCGAAGTCATCCATCGCGACGCGTACGCCCATGTTCTTCAATCGGCGTAGCATAGCCACCGCGCGGGTGAAGTCGCCGATCAACACGCCTTCGGTGATTTCCAGCTCCAGCCGCGCCGGCGACAGACCGGTGTCGAGCAGCACCTGATGCACCAGGCTCGGCAAATCGCCGTGCTGGAATTGCACGGGAGACAGATTGACCGCGACATGCAGCTTCTCCGGCCATGAGGCAGCTTCGCGGCAAGCGGTGCGCAGCACCCATTCGCCAAGCGCACCGATCATGCCGCTTTCTTCCGCGAGCGGGATGAACACATCCGGCGGCACCAGACCGTGGCGCGGATGATGCCAGCGCGCCAGCGCTTCGAAGCCGGTTATCTTGCCGTCCATATTGGCCTGCGGCATGTAGTGCAGCGCCAGTTCGTTCTGCTCGACCGCCTTGCGCAGATCCTGTTGCAGCACATGCTTCTCGCGAAGCTGCTTGTCCATGGCCACTTCAAAGAAGCGGATCGACCCGCGCGCTTCCGATTTGGCGCGGGACAAAGCGGCGTCAGCATTGGCAATCAACGTCTCGGCGTCGGCGCCATCCTGCGGATAAAGCGCGACGCCGACCGTGATGCCAACGCGCATCTGGTGGCTGTCAATGTTGATGTCCGACTCGAACGCTGCGGAGAGACGCCGCGCGAGCGCTTCCGCCGCCTCCGGCTGCTGCCCGGTCGGCGTGATAATGGTGAATTCATCACCGCCGACGCGCGCGACAAAGGCACCCTGACAGACTTGCTCCAGCCGGCTGGCGACCTCGCGCAGCAATGCATCGCCGATCGGGTGACCGAACACATCATTCACCGCCTTGAAGCGATCGAGATCGAGGCAGAGCACACCGAAGCTCTCATTCTCCTGCGCAGCCAGAACAATCGTGGCGTCGATGCATTCGTTGAAGGCGGTGCGGTTCGGCAGATCTGTGAGCGCATCATGATGCGCGAGGTGCGCAATCTTCTGCTCGCTGCGCTTGCGCTCGGTGATGTCGTGAATGACGGTGATGAGATATTGCGGCTTGCCGTCGCTCTGTTTCACCGGTAGCCGCGTCGCGGTGACAATGCGCGTGCCGTTGCCGGGCGTGACGACGCCGTGTTCGCCCTGGTAGCCGACTTCGCCGGTGTCGATGGCCTTGCGGTCCTCCGACAGGATCGTCGTGACGATGCCCTTCGGCAAAATGTCGATTGTCTTCTTGCCGATAATATTCGTGCGATCGACACCGAAGTAGGTCTCGGTGGCGCGGTTGACCAGAAGGTAGCGCAGGTCTTCCGCGTCCTTGACGATGATTGGCGACGGCACGTTCTCGACGATCATGTCGAGGAACGCGCGGGTATTGTCGAGCTCGCGATCCGAACGCTTCCGCACGGTGATGTCTTCATGCGTCGCGACCCAGCCGCCCTCTTTGGTCGGCTGGTTGACCACCGAAATGGTGCGGCCATCGGCCATCTCCGTTTCAGTCGTGAACACGTGTCCGCGGCGCAGCGCAGCATTCATGTTCGTCTCGTACTGCACTGGATCGTAAGGCAGCATGCCGGCGGCGTGGCGCGCGGCGAGCAGTTCCGCAATGCTCATGTTGCGCCTAATATGCGGGCCCAGCGCGTACATGTCTTCGTACTGCTTATTCCAGACGACAAGCCTGTTCCGGCCGTCGAACATGCACAGGCCCTGGATCATATTATTGAGCGCAAGGTCGCGCCGTATATTCTGCTCATGTCCTTTGCGGGCAGCGTGCAGCACTGAATATGAAAAGGCGATCAGCGCGCCGAAAGCGGCGCCAGCGCCAATGGCCAGGATGAATAGCAATACCGACAGCGAAGCCCAGGCGGCGATGGCCGAGGTCAACGCGATACCGGAGACCACGCCCAAGCCGAGCCTGCGCCAATCACGGAATTTCGCCAGATAGCCAAGGGTCTTAAGCATGACCCCAGCCTAGGGAGCAGGACTTGGGCGCGCGTTAATAACGGGCAAAGGCAATCGTTAATCGCCGGTTAGCCCTACGATGCGGTAAACATGTTGATAGCGCTATAATACCGCCGCGTAGCCTAACGCGGCCGCAGAAACTCGAAATCGCAGCCCTGATCGGCGCCGGTTATTTCCTTGGCATAGAGCCTTGAGTAACCGCGCGACGGAGTTTCCGGCGGCTTTTCGCGCGTTGCTTCCCGCCTCTGCAGTTCGGCCTCATCGACCAAAAGTTCGATGCGCCGTTCCTTGACCGATAATCTGATGCGGTCACCGTTGCGCACAAGGCCGAGCAGACCTCCGGACGCGGCGTCCGGCGTGACGTGCAGAACGATCGTGCCGAATGCGGTGCCGCTCATGCGGGCATCGGACACCCGGATCATGTCCTTGAGACCCTTGGTCGCCAGCTTTTTCGGGATTGGCAGGTAACCGGCTTCCGGCATGGCCGATGTCGAATGCGGCCCGGCGTTCTGCAACACCATGATGTCGTCAGCGTTGATATCGAGATCGGGATCGTCAACGCGCGCGGCGAGATCGGCCAGCGATGTGAACACGACGGCGCGGCCTTCCTTCTCGAACAGAGTCGAGTCGGCCGCCGAACGCTTCAGGATGGCGCCTTGCGGCGCCAGATTGCCAAACAGCGCGACCAGCCCGCCTTCCGGCTCCAGCGGCGTTTTGCGCTCGGCGATGATGGTGCGGTCGACCCAAGCCACCGGCTCGCCATCGAGGCGCTCGCCCAAGGTCTCGCCGGTAATGGTCATGGCATCGAGATGCAGCAGATCTTTCAATTCGCGCAGCAGCGCGCCCATGCCGCCGGCGGCATAGAAATCCTCCATATAGCCATTGCCGACCGGCTTGAGGTTCACCAGCACCGGCGTGGTGTCTGACAGTTCATTAAGCCGTTCGAGCGAGACCTTGACGCCGGCGCGCCCGGCGATCGCGGTGAGATGGATAATTGCATTGGTCGAACCGCCGATCGCCAGCAGCACGCGCAGCGCGTTCTCGACCGACTTCTCGTTGATAATCGTCGTCGGCGTCAGCTTTGACCCGATCAGCTTGACGGCCAGCGCACCGGTGGCTTCCGCAGCGCGCAGACGGTCGGCATGAACGGCCGGGATCGCCGCGGTGCCGGGCAGGATGATGCCAAGCGCTTCGGCGATGCAGGCCATGGTCGAGGCGGTGCCCATCACCGCACAGGTGCCTGCCGTGGTTGCGAGATTGCCTTCGACCGCGTCGATTTCGTTCCGGTCAACCTTGCCGGCGCGAAATTGCGCCCAGAAACGCCGGCAATCGGTGCAGGCTCCAAGCCGTTCGCCGCGGTGGCGGCCGGTCATCATCGGTCCGCCGATCAACATAACGGCCGGACGATTGGCAGAAACGGCTCCCATTAACTGGGCCGGCACGGTTTTGTCGCAGCCGCCCATCAGCACGACCGAGTCCATCGGTTGCGCGCGCACCATTTCCTCGGTGTCCATCGACATAAGGTTGCGGAATTTCAAGCTGGTCGGATTGAGAAAGCCCTCACCAAGCGAGACAGTCGGGAAATCGACAGGCAAGGCGCCTGCGGCCAGTACGCCGCGCTTTACCGCCTCAAGCAATTCAGGAAAGTGGCGATGGCAATTATTGAAGCCGGAGCCGGTATAGGCAATGCCGACCACGGGTTTGGCCAGCGACTCATTAGTGTAGCCCATCGATTTGGCGAAAGAGCGCCGCAGATAGAGCGAGAAGTCGCGGTCACCATAATTAGTGAGACCGTTTGAAAAGCCGACGACCGGCAAATCGTTCGTGACCTTGTCGCTCATGACGAAACTTTCTCAAGCCGCGCGACGCCGTTTGCGAAGCGGCGCGACAAAGGATGAAGCAGGAAGCGCTCCGACAGTGCCGGATAACGGCGGCTCAGCCAAGGAAATCCGACTTGATAAAAGAAGACCATGACGACGAGCATGGTCAAGAACCAAGTGAGGTAGTGATAGCGGCCGATGGAGGCATTGTAGAACAAGGCAACGCTGTGTTGCGCCAGAGCGGCCGCGCCGATCAAGCGCAGCCACGGATCGAAGTTGCGGCCGCGCAGCACAACATAGACAAGAATAGTCACGCCCGCCGCATTCAAGGGAATCGTCCAGACGGATTCGGCGGGACCGGACAACCAGTTCACAATCTGAAAGAAGCCATTCTTCAAATTTGGCCCGGTGAAATTCAGCGTCAGCACTTCGCCGGCGGCGGACAGGTAGGCCGATGGCCGCATCACCAGTAGATCGGCGTTGCCTGCGTTCGAACTGAACAACACGAAGACCTTGCCATAGATCCAATTGTGCAGCGGCATCGACAAGACGGGCAGGAAGCCGATGCACAGCCCGGCGAGGCGAGGCCACTGCCTCAGGTAAAGTGCATAGAGCCCGGCGCCGCCGAGCAGGACCGCCGCGGCCGGCGCAATGATGGGCTTCATGAAAATTCCAAGCGCCAGCAGCAGCGCGCCGCAGAAGGCCGGCATGAATTTTCTATCGGGTCCAGGTGCGACAAAGCCGATGATCGGCACGATGCCGGCGATGAAGAGAATGTAGGCCATCGGATCGGCATAACCGCGCGCCGCCAGTTTGGCGTAGTTCACGAAGGTGGTGCCGAACATCATCCCCGTCGGCACGGCGATAAAACAGAACGCCAGCAGCAGCGACCAGTTCTGCGGCAGGAAACGGCGGAACAGAAAATAGACGATGAACGGTGTCACCAGCAGGATCGTCAGGAAGCCGAGGAAGGTTTCGCCGAAGATGACGTGTTCGAGCGCGCGGAAATAGCGCAAGCCCGGACCGCCATAGTAGAAGACGGATTCGCCGCCCTCGAGCGCCCCGGCGATGTCGCCGGCCAGAAACTTCTGCAGGATGACGCGGCCGACACCATCGTAGAAAAGCCCGTCGTCGCCGCCATCCATAGGCCGCAAGCCGCCAAAGAAGCTGGCGTCATCAAGCGCAATCACCAAAGCGGCAAGACCCACGGCGGCAAACGGCAGCAACGCTCTCCGCGGCCGGACATTGACCAGGAAAAAGATGATGCCGATCACAGCAGCGATGCTGAGCACCCAACTGCCGATCTGCAAGGCGCGTACGTGCACCGGCGGCGTAAAGCGCATTGCCAATGAGTTCGGCTTGATGGCGAGCCCGTAGATGCGACGGCCTGCATCGGCCGGCTCGATGCTGCGGCAACCCTCGCCCGGCCAGGACGAGAAATTGCCGTTGGCGCCTTCCCACATCAGTTCGCCGCGCCAGCACAACTGACCTCCGGTCATAACGGCCGGCATGACGATGGTTTCAAACCACGGCATGGCGAATTCCCACCGGCGATAGCCGTTCCAGAAGAACCTGTTGCGGTCGGCGCGGTGCACATCCGGAGCCGTCGTGTACCAATTGTACCGGTGCTCATTGGAGAAACCGAGGCCGAGCCAGACCGGATCGGTGAAGTCGATACCAAGCACGGCGCGCGACAAAGGCGAGCGATGAAAGATGCCATCGGCCGAGAAAGCATAAAGGCGATCCGGAACGCCGCCGTTGCGCCAGCATCCGGTCGAGCCCTTGTCGCAGCGGACGTTGAGCGGATACGCGGCGTCGAACACTTCCTTCATGCGGCGATAGACCGGCGCCGGCAGTTCGCGCTCGAGCACACCGGCCTGCTCGTCCGGCAGGAACACATTGTGCCCTTCGTCGATGCGCGGCGTTGCCAGCAGCATTTGGCCGGCAATCGCCACCGCAACGATCGCCGCGGCGCCCAGCCAGGACCGGCCCTGCAGGCGAACCGTACCGCTGAAAATGACGATTGCCGCCACGGCCAGCACCCCATAATCGGCGCTGCTATTGACCGGCAGACCGACGACCGCGACGGCCAGCAACAGGGCGGCAAACTTCAAGCCCAGCCCTGAGGATGGCGACGCGGATGGCTCATGAGACATGCGGCTCACATATCACCAGACAGCGCGGAACGGCAATCGGACGGCCTGCCGCCGTTGTCCGCCGCGAAAGCGCCATGCTAGAACCCGGCCAGATGGCGACCCCTCCCCAGCAAATCAAAAGCAGCGAAATCGCGTTCTTTGACGGCCACGCGGCGTCGGGCGCGTATGATGTTTTTGCGCCTGAGACCAATGCGCGGCTGATCGACATCTTCGTCCGGCTGAGCCGCCTACCCGGCGGCGCGCGCATTGCCGATCTCGGCTGCGGCTCTGGTGTTTTCAGCAATCTGCTGCGGCAGCGCGGCTATGACGTCACCGGCGTCGATCTCAGCCCCAAGCTGATCAACGTGGCGCAAGCGAAGTTTCCCGGAATCACCTTTCTCGAAGGCGACATCGAGCAGCTTCCCTTCACTGACGCGAGTTTCGATGGTGTCCTGCTCGGCGGCGTGCTGCATCACTTGCCGGATCCATCGCGTTGCGCGGCGGAAGTGGCGCGCATCCTCCGTCCGGGCGGGTCGTTCGTCGCCTTCGATCCGAACCGCATGAACCCGTTCATGTATCTCTACCGCGACCGCACCTCGCCATTCTATAGCGCCACCGGCGTCACAAAGAATGAAAGGCCGATCCTGGCCGATGACATCGCCGCCACCTTCCGCGCCGCCGGATTTCGCACCGGCACCGAATTTCACTCCGGCCTGAAATACCGCTACACGGCGTCCGCAGCGGCGCGCCGGCTGCTGCCGCTGTACAATCTGCTCGACGATATTTTGTTTCGCCCGGCATTGATGACGCGCTATCGTTCCTTCGTTATCACTCACGGCGAAAAGCTTCAGGAGCGCGCGTGATCCGCATCGGCATCATTGGCAGCAATTACGGACGCATGGTGCTGTTGCCGGCGTTCCGCACCGATGCGCGTTGCGAAGTCACGGCGCTGGCCGGCAGCGACCAGATGCGTACGATCGAGCGGGCGCGCGAGTCCAACATCCTCAAAGCCTATGGCGATTGGCGCGAACTGGTGGCTGACGCCAACATCGATGCCGTCGTCATAGCCACGCTGCCGAGCCTGCAGGCGGAAATCGCCATTGCCGCGTTAGAGGCCGGCAAGCCGGTCTTCGCCGAGAAGCCGATGGCGGGTGATCTGGCCGGTGCGCAGGCGATGCTCAACGCCGCCAACAAGACCGGCCTGCCGACCGGCATCGATTTCAACTTCACCCGCATCATGGCCTGGCAGCGCGCCAAGGAAATGCTCGACGCTGGATCCATCGGCGCCTTGCGTCATGTCACGGTGCATTGGCACGTCGAAAGCCGCGCCATCCAGATGCGCATGCGCAACTGGAAAACCGCCGGTGGCAATGATGGCGGCGGCGTGCTCGGCAACTTTATCTCGCATTGCTTCCATTATCTTGAATGGTTCATCGGCCCGATCGGCGGCCTGCAGGCGCGCGTCAGCGGCTTGCCGGATGACCAGGAATTGCAGGCCACCGTGGCGATGGCGCTGCAATATGAGTCAGGCCCGCAAATCAGCCTGTCGATGAGTTGCGCCTCCTATGCCGGCATCGGCCATCGCATCGAATTCTTCGGCGAGGACGGCACGCTTGTGCTGCACAATCCGACCGCCGATTACATGCGCGGCTTCGACCTGACTTTGGCCAAGCGGCCCGGCGCGAGCGAGCGCATCGCCGTGGAGGATTTGTTCGACGCGCAATTCCCCGATGGACGCATTGCGCCGGTGTCGCGGCTGGCCAATAAATTCTTGGATGCTATCGAGACCGGTACGCAGACAGCGCCGGACTTTAATGACGGTTATCGCGTGCAGCGCCTGATCGATGCGGCGCAGCGTTCGAACCGGGATGGCCAGTGGATCAATTTCGCCGGCAACGGCGCTGAAGGGAAATAGAGTATGAGCGACGCGAAAGTTCTGGTCACCGGCGGCAGCGGCTTCATCGGCTCGGCGCTGGTGAAAGCCCTGGTCAAGTCCGGCGCGCGCGTACGCGTGCTCGACGACAATTCGCGTGGCCGCCCGCGCCGCCTCACCGATGTCGAGAATGACATCGAATTCATCGGCGGCGATATTCGCGACGCGGCGGCGGTCGACGCCGCCACCGAGGGCATGGACGAGGTGCATCACCTTGCCTTCGTCAATGGCACCGAGTTTTTCTACACGCAGCCTGATCTGGTGCTCGATGTCGGCGTGCGCGGCATGATCAATGTCATCGACGCCTGCCGCAAACATAATGTCGGCAATCTCATCCTTGCCTCGTCATCTGAGGTCTATCAAAGCCCGCCGCAGGTGCCGACCGACGAGAGCGCGCCGCTGTCAGTGCCGGACGTTCTCAACCCGCGCTATTCCTATGGCGGCGGCAAGCTGATCAGCGAATTGATGGCGATCAATTACGGCCGCAAGTTTTTCGAGCGCGTGCTGATCTTCCGGCCACACAATGTCTATGGTCCCGACATGGGCTGGGAGCATGTGGTGCCGCAATTCGCGTTGCGTCTTGCGAAGCTGAAGGCGGCGCAGCCGGACGGCCCATTGCGCTTCGACATCCAGGGCACCGGCGAGGAAACGCGCAGCTTCTGCTATGTCGACGATCTCGTCGCCGGCGTCATGGTGATGCGCGACAAGGGCGAACACCTGAACATTTATCATGTCGGCACCACCGAGGAGCTGTCGATCGCCGATGTGGCGCGAAAAGTGGCAGCGCAGGCTGGCCGGGCCATCGAGATCGTCCCCGGCAAGTTGCAGGCCGGCGGCACGCCGCGCCGCTGCCCCGACATTTCAAAGCTGGCCGCACTCGGCTATAGACCCGCCGTATCGCTCGATGCGGGCCTCAAAACCACGCTGGACTGGTACTGGAAAAACGCCGATCTGGCGCCGAATTCTGCTCCGTCACCCTGAGGTGCGAGGCGCGCAGCGCCGAGCCTCGAAGGGCGACGGCCCGCGATCCAAAGGAGACTTCACTTGGTAGGCCCCACTAAAATTGCCATCGGCGCCGGCAGCGGCGGCAGCGTTCCGGTCGAGCAGTGCCAGATCTGCGGTTCGGAAAAGCTCGATGCCGTGCTGTCGCTTGGCTACATGCCGCCGGTGAACCAGATGGTGCCGATCGGCCAGGTGCCGAAGCAACAGCCGTGGTTTCCGACCGACCTCCTGCATTGCCGTAACTGTGACCTGGTGCAGTTGGGCCTCGCCGTCGACCCGGTCATTATTTTCCCGCCGGAGTATCCGTACACGTCAGGCACCACGAAATTGCTGCGCGACAACTTCGCTGAATTGCAGCGCGAAAGCTCCGCGATGCTCGGCCTGACCGAGAAAGATCTAGTGGTCGATATCGGCTCCAATGACGGCACGCTGATTTCGAACTTCCAGAAAGCCGGCAACCGCATTCTCGGCATTGAACCGACCGATGTCGGCGACATCGCCAATTCGCGCGGCATCCCGACCATCAAGCGTTACTTCGGCAAGGCGGCGGCGGAAGAAGTCATCGCCTCGCATGGCCCGGCCAAGCTGATCACCGCGGCGAACTGCTTTGCTCATATCGAAGATGTGCATGCCATCGTCGAGGGCATTGTCGCCATGCTGGCCGATGACGGCGTCTTCATCTCCGAATCGCATTACCTCATCGGCCTGCTCGACACGCTGCAATACGACACCGTGTATCATGAGCATCTGCGCTATTATTCGGTCGCCAGCCTGAAGCATCTGCTCGAGATGCACGGCTTAGAGGTCTTCCACGCCCGGCCGATCCCGAGCCATGGCGGTTCGATCCGCGTTTATGCCGGCCGCAAGGGCCAGCACAAGATCGAGCCCAGCGTGCAGAAGATGCTGGATGCCGAGCCGACCGGCGACGCGATGGCCAAGCGCTTGCAGGAGTTCAAGCACGACGTGCTGCTGTCCAAGCTTCGCCTGCTGTCGATGCTGCGGGACCTCAAGGAAAAGAACGCCCGCGTCGTCGGCATCAGCGCACCGTCGCGCGCCTCGACCTTGTTCAATTACGTCGGTCTCGATGACGGCATCATTGACTATGTCTGCGAAATCCCCGGCTCGTTGAAGATCGGCAAGTGCATGCCGGGCACCGCGATACCGGTGGTCGACGAGACCAAGCTGTTCGAAGACCAGCCGGAAGCCGCCATCATCTTCTCCTGGCACATTGCCGACGAACTGGCGCCGAAGCTGCGCGCCAAGGGCTACAAGGGTCAGTTGATTTCACCGCTGCCGGTGCCGCGGTTTTTGTGATGGCGTGAAGGCGTATGATCCGTCATCCTGAGGTGCGAGCGTAGCGAGCCTCGAAGGACGACGGCCGGAGAGTCAGCGGCCGTCGCCCTTCGAGGCTCGGCCAAGCGGCCTCGCACCTCAGGGTGACGGAGAACTGCCATGGGCGAATATCCGAAGATCCAATCCCGCCGCACCATCGAGGTGTCGCCCTGGATGAAGGTGGTCGAGCGCGAGGTCGCCTACAAGAACGGCACCACCGAGCTTTATCACGCGGTCGGCCAGCCGGATTACATCGCCATTGTTGCGTTGACGCCGGACGGCCGCATCCCGATCGTACGGCAATACCGTCCGGCGATGGAGCGCTTCACCTGGGAATTGCCGGCCGGCATGGTCGATGAGGGCGAAGACCCGGCCGCTACCTGCGAGCGCGAATTGCTCGAAGAAACCGGCTACCCGTCGAAGGCCGTGCACGCGCTCGGCATCAACGCGCCTTGCACGGCGCGGTTGTCAAACAAGGTCCATTCGTTTTTCGTCGAGGCCGGGCCGCGCCCGGCCGGACAAACCATCGAGGCCGGGATCGAGCTCAATCTTGTGAGCCCTGACGAACTTTCAGCCATGATTTTTTCAAGCGAGTTCCCGCTGCAACTGCATATCGGCGCCCTGATGCTGGCCGGAATGCGCGGATTCCTCGATTTAAGCAGCTTTACGCCGCGGTAGACCGCCCTGTTGGGCAATCTGTCCACTTTGGAATGCCGCCAATTTCGCCTATACATTGCCCCTGGAACCGCTCTAAGAAGCGATTGCGGCGCCGGGTGGCAAGAGCGGTATGGCGATGAATTACAACGACTTCTTTGTGTCAGCGCTGGACAAGTTGCGTGACGAGCGCCGCTACCGGGTGTTTGCCGACCTCGAGCGTATCGCCGGCCGTTTCCCGCATGCTTACTGGCACTCCCCCGAAGGCAAGCGCGACGTCGTCATCTGGTGCTCGAACGACTATCTCGGCATGGCGCAGCACCCGCAGGTGATCGGCGCCATGGTCGATGTCGCCGCCCGCATGGGCACCGGCGCCGGCGGCACCCGCAACATTGCCGGCACCAATCATCCGCTGGTCGAGCTGGAGCGTGAGCTCGCCGACCTGCATGGCAAGCCCGGCGCGCTGCTGTTCACCTCCGGCTATGTCTCGAACCAGACCGGCATCCCGACCATCGCCAAGCTGCTGCCGAACTGCCTGATCCTGTCGGACGCGCTCAACCACAATTCGATGATCGAAGGCGTGCGCCAGGCCGGCTGCGACAAGGTCGTCTGGCGTCATAACGATATGGCGCATCTTGAAGAGCTGCTGAAGGCGGCCGATCCGGAGCGGCCGAAGCTGATCATTTTCGAGAGCCTCTATTCGATGGATGGCGACATTGCGCCGATCCACGCCATTTGCGATCTCGCCGACAAATACGGCGCCATGACCTATTGCGATGAAGTGCACGCGGTCGGCATGTATGGCCCACGCGGCGGCGGCGTGACTGAACGTGACGGTGCGGCGCATCGCGTCGATGTCATTGAAGGCACCTTGGCGAAAGCGTTCGGCTGCCTTGGCGGTTACATCACCGGTTCGACTGAGCTGATAGACGCCGTGCGCTCTTACGCGCCGGGCTTCATCTTCACCACCGCATTGCCGCCGGCGATCTGCGCCGCGGCGACGGCTGCGATCCGTCATCTCAAGACCTCGCAGTGGGAACGTGACCGCCACCAGGATCGCGCCGCGCGCGTCAAGGCCGTACTGAACGCCGTCGGCCTGCCCGTCATGCCGTCGACCACGCATATCGTGCCGCTGATGATCGGCAATGCCGAGAAGTGCAAGATGGCGAGCGACATGCTGCTCGAAGATCACGGCATCTATATCCAGCCGATCAACTACCCAACCGTGCCACGCGGCGAAGAGCGGCTGCGCATCACGCCGTCGCCGTATCACGACGACGTGCTGATCGATGCCCTGGCGGAAGCGCTGGTCGATGTCTGGGAACGGCTGCAATTGCCGAAGAACCGGATCGCTCTGGCGGCGGAATAACTAATCCTCGAACGGCCGTTGCGGCGTTGCCGGTTTTTCCGGAGCGTCCGGCTGGACAGGCCCGCTGATGCGATGCCGCACGATGAGCGGCGTTGTCGCCATCACCAGGAAAATGCGCGTCAGATGATGCGCGCCGACATAGACCGGGTCGAGATTGAGCGCGAGCGCCAGGAGCAACATGGCGTCGACCGCGCCGGGCGCGTAGGCAATCATCACCTCCGCCAGCGGCAGCGGGAGAAGCTGCACCAAGAGCCCGGCGAAGATCGCGGTGATAACCAAAGCCGTCGCGAACGAACCGAACGCGGCGCCGACAAAGCGCAGCAACAACTGCACCGGCGTGCCGGCAAAGCGCGAGCCGGCGACGGCGCCGAAGAACATCATTACCGTATAGGCGACCCACCACGGCATCACGACGTGCAGGATGCCGCTGCCATGCAGCGCCGCCGAGGTGAGCATGGCGCCGAACAAAAGGCCGCCGGGGAAGCGTACTTTGTAGGCGAGGATCGCCACGATGGTGCAGGCGGCGATCAGCACCGCGAGTTCGCCCAGATCGGAGATCTCAAACGTGCCGCCGATCGTGCGCTGCACGGTTTCGCCGCCGAGCCCGATGGCCGACAGCAATAGCGGGAAGCCGATGGCGACGATGACGACGCGGACGGTCTGCACGATAACGATGGCGCGCACATCCGCCTTGAACTCGATGGCCAGCGCCATCACCTGCGACAGTCCACCGGGCGTGGCGGCGAGATAAGCGGTCAGGAGATCGAAGCGGTGCACCGCGCGCAAATAGGCCGTGCCGACAAAGCTGATGACAGCGGTGGCGACAATCAGCACGCCGATACTGACCGGATATGTCGCCATGCCGCGCAGGGTTTCCGGCGTCACCACGGCGCCGAGCGAAATGCCGATCAGCACCAGCAGAACCTGCATCATCGGCACCGGGACGCGCATCGGGCGGCCAGCCAGCGCGGCGCAGGCGACGCCCAGGATGGAGCCGGACAGGTAACCCGCCGGCACGCCGATGAGACCGAAGAGCAGCCCGCCGAGGCAGGCGAACATCATGGTCTCGCCGACGTCGCGGAAGCTTAAGAGGCGGTCGAACATTGACCGATCAATGCCTTCCGCGAGAGCCAAGGTCAATCAGCGGAAACGCTATCTAAACCGGCAGGACCGCGATAAAATCCAGCAATGCGCGGGGCTTAGCCCGCACGCGGAGCTGTCATGCTGCAAGGCTGGGTCGTCATCGCGGTGGCGCTTGGATATATCGGCCTGCTCTTCCTCGTGGCGAGCTATGGCGACCGCACGCGCGCGCAACCCGGCGTCGCCGGCGGCGTGCGTCAGGGTCTGCTCGGCCGTGAGGGCCGCGCGCGGCTGATGATCTATCCGCTGTCGCTGGCGATCTACTGCACGTCATGGACGTTCTTCGGCTCGGTCGGCTCGGCCTCGCGCACCGGCTACGAATTTCTCACCATCTATATCGGCCCGGTGCTGATGATCGGCCTGTTCTCGCCGCTGCTGCTGCGCATCGTGCGGCTGGCCAAGGCGCAGAACATCACCTCGATCGCCGACTTCATCGCCGCGCGCTACGGCAAGGGCCAGGCTGTCGCCGCCGTGGTGGCGCTGATCGCCATTGTCGGCACCATCCCCTACATCGCGCTGCAGCTGAAAGCGGTGTCGTCATCTCTCGAAACCATCCTCGCGCACATCACGCCGATCAGCGACCTCACCCGCCCGCTGCTTGGCGACATCGCACTGTTCGTCGCGCTGTCAATGGCGACCTTCGCCGTACTCTTCGGCACGCGCCATATCGACGCGACCGAGCATCAGGATGGCCTGATGCTGGCGATCGCCACCGAGTCGATCGTCAAACTGTTCGCCTTCCTCGCCGTCGGCATCTTCGTCACCTTCTGGATGTTCGGCGGCCCCGGCGCACTGTTCGAAGCGGCGCGTGCAAATTCGACAACCGCGGCGTTGTTCTCGCGCGAGCCGGCCTTCGACGCGCTGATCGTTACGACGCTGCTGTCGTTCATGGCGATTATCCTGCTGCCGCGCCAATTTCACGTCGCTGTCGTCGAGAACAACAATGAAAACGAGATCAAGCGCGCCGTCTGGCTGTTTCCGATTTACCTTGTGCTGATCAATCTGTTCGTCGTGCCTATTGCACTGGCCGGCCTGCTCACCTTCCCGCCCGGCTCCGTCGACAGCGACATGTTCGTGCTGGCGCTACCGTTGCAAACCGGCTCCTACGTTCTGACCATCGCCGCTTTCGTCGGCGGCCTGTCGGCGGCAACGGCGATGGTGATCGTCGAGTCGGTGGCGCTGTCGATCATGGTGTCGAACGATTTGATCATGCCGCTCGTGCTGCAGCGGCGCGAAGGCCTGCTCTCCGGCCGCGAGAACATCGGCAAGCTGCTGCTGATGGTGCGGCGGCTGGCGATCTTCGCCATCCTGCTGCTGTCTTATTTCTATTACCGCGCCGCCGGTGAAGCGCAGCTTGCCTCCATCGGCCTGCTCGCCTTCGCCGCGGTGGCGCAACTGGCGCCGGCCTTCTTCGGCGGATTGTTCTGGCGCCGCGCCACGGCGGCCGGCGCGATTGCCGGCATGGTCGCCGGCATTGTCATCTGGTTCTACACATTGCTGCTGCCGACCTTCGCCGATGTTGGCTTCATTGGCCAAAGCATTCTCACCGAAGGCCCGTGGGGCATTGCCATGCTGCGGCCGCAACATTTGCTGGGCTTGAGCCTGTCGCCGCTGGTGCATGGCGTGGTCTGGAGTCTCTCCGTCAACATCCTTTGCTACATCGGTTTCTCGCTGCGGCGCGAGCCATCGCCGATCGAACGCATGCAGGCCAACACTTTCGTGCCGTCCGACCTGGCGCCGATGACGCCGAGCTTCCGTCTCTGGCGCTCGTCGGTGACGGTGGAAGAACTCATCACCACCGTCGCGCGCTATCTCGGCGAGGAACGCACGCGCGGCGCTCTCGAGACATTCGCGGAGACGCATCGCATCAGCATGGAGGCGAAGGACGAAGCCGACTTCCGGCTGGTGCGCCATGCCGAGCACATTCTCGCATCCGCCATTGGCGGCGCATCGTCACGGCTGGTGCTGTCGCTGCTATTGCGCAAGCGCACGGTCTCGACCAAGGCGGCGCTGAAACTGCTCGACGATGCCAACGCCGCCATTCAATACAACCGCGAAATCCTGCAGACCGCACTCGATCACGTGCGCCAGGGCATTGCCGTGTTCGACCGCGATCTGCAACTGATCTGCTGGAACCGGCAGTTCGGCGAAATCCTCGATCTGCCGCCGAGCCTGATCCGCGTCGGCGTAGGCCTCGCCGACATCCTGCGCTTCAACAGCCAGCGCGGCGATGTCGCGCCGGAGCGCATTGAAGGTTTCGTGCGCGAACAGATCGAACGCTATGTCTCCGGCAAGGAAGTGTTCATGGAACGCTTCGCCGAAGCCGGCATGGTGATCGAAGTGCGCGCCAACCACATGCCGGATGGCGGCATCGTCACCACCTTCACCGATATTACGCCGAGCGTCGAAGCCGCCGAGGCGCTGGAGCGCTCCAACGAAACGCTGGAGCGCCGCGTGCGCGAACGCACCGAAGAGCTCACGCTGCTCAATGTCGCGCTGGCGCGCGCCAAGGGCGAAGCCGACGCTGCCAATATTTCCAAGACCAAATTTCTCGCCGCCGCCAGCCACGACATCCTGCAGCCGCTCAATGCTGCGCGGCTCTATGTCACTAGTTTGATCGAGCGCGGTGGCCGCGACGATCGCCGGCTGGTCGACAATATCGATGCCTCGCTCGAAGCGGTCGAGGAAATCTTCGGCGCGCTGCTCGACATGTCGCGTCTCGACACGGGCGCGATGCGGCCGGAGTTCTCGTCGTTCCGCATTGACGATCTGATGCGGCAGATCGAACTCGAATTCGCACCGATGGCATCCGACAAAGGTCTCGATTTGAAATACGTGCCGTGCGGTCTGGTGGTGCGTTCCGACCGCCGCCTGCTGCGCCGCCTGGTGCAGAACCTCGTGTCGAACGCCATCAAATACACGCCGGCCGGCCGCGTGCTGATCGGTTGCCGCCGCAAGGGTACCGAATTGCGCATCGACGTCTTCGACACCGGCGTCGGCATTCCGGAATCGAAGCAGCGCGACATCTTCATTGAATTCCATCGCCTCGAACAAGGCGCGCGCATTGCGCGCGGCCTCGGCCTCGGCCTGTCAATCGTCGAGCGTGTTGCCCGCGTGCTCGGCTGCACCGTCGAGGTCGGACAGCTGGTGAGCGGCGGTTCGCACTTCGCCGTATCGGTGACGCGCTCGAACGCCACGCCGGTCGAGCTGCCATCGCGCGACACGATGCGCATCGATCAGAGCCAGCTCGCCGGCACCACGGCGGTTTGCATCGACAACGAACCGGCCGTGCTCGACGGCATGCAGATGTTGTTGCGCGGCTGGGGCTGCGAAGTGATCACGGCGCCCGATCTCGATATCGCCATGGCCGCGATCACGGAGGCCGCGACACCGCCGAACGGCCTGATCGTCGATTATCATCTCGACCACGGCAACGGCATCGAGGCCGTCATCGCGCTGCGTCAGCGCTGCGGGCCGCTGCCGGCGATATTGATCACCGCCGACCGCTCACCCGCGGTGCGCGAACGCGCCCGCGCCGAAGACATTCAGCTGCTGAACAAACCGCTGAAGCCCGCCGCCTTGCGCGCGCTGCTCGCTCAATGGCGCGTGATGCGGGTGGCAGCGGCGGAGTGACACCGCTGTCGTCCCCGCGAAGGCGGGGACCCATAGCCACCGAACTCACGTTCAACGAAGAAAGAAGATGCAATAGATCAAAGCTAAATCGACAGAACACGGCGTATGGGTCCCCGCCGTCGCGGGGACGACAAGCTACGCCTCACTTCCCTGCGACCATTGCCCGCTTTCGATCTTCGCCGCGGCGATCACCGCCTGCGTGCGGCTTTCGACGCCGAGCTTCTGCAGGATCGCCGAGACATGCGCCTTCACGGTCGCTTCCGACACGCTCAGTTGATACGCGATCTGCTTGTTGAGCAGGCCTTCCGACAACATCATCAAAACGCGCACCTGCTGCGGCGTCAGCGTCGCCATGCGCACCATCAGCGCGGCGGATTCGGCATCGGAGCCAGCCGACAGATCGACATCGGGCGGCGTCCATACGCCGCCATTGAGAATGCGCGAGATCGCCGCGCGCATCGCCTCGACGCTCAAGGTCTTCGGGATAAAGCCGGAGGCGCCGAATTCCATGCAGCGGCGGATCGCGGCCGGATCGTCATTGGCCGATACGACGATCACAGGCACGCTCGGATATTGCGCCCGGATATACATCAGCCCGGAAAAGCCGCGCACGCCGGGCATCGACAGGTCGAGCGTCACCAGATCGACCTCGCCGCCCTTATCGAGCAGCGCCACGACATCGTCGAAAGTACCCGCCTCGGCGATCTCGACTTTCTCCAGCAGCCCGGACACCGCCTCGCGCAGAGCGCCACGGAACAGCGGATGGTCGTCGGCAATGACCAATTGGTAGATTTCGAGCTTCTCCACTCAATCGATCTTTCTCAAACAGCCGGGCGGCCGGCGCCCCGTGACAAGAGGGCAGGCTATTTCAAATACTGCCTCGGTTCAATGCGACAGGCCCTGAGCCTCTACGCCAGCGTGCCCAAGTTGCCTATGAACTGAAAGATCACCTCGCGCGTGTGCGGGCGGCTTCGGTGCTCGATCAAATAAAGGCCCTGCCAGGTGCCGAGCGCCAGCCGGCCGCCGATCACAGGCACATGCAGTGAAATACCGTTCAGCATCGCCTTCACATGCGCCGGCATGTCGTCCGGCCCTTCGGCATCATGAACCCACGGTGCGTCCTCGGGCGCGAGAGTCTCCATCGCCGTCATCAGGTCGGTTTGCACGTCAGGGTCGGCGTTTTCCTGAATGGTCAGCGATGCCGAGGTGTGGCGCAGGAACACGAGCAATGCACCATGTTGGGCGCGGCATTCGGCAATGAAGGCTTTGGCCTGCGCGGTGATCTCGTTGAACCCGGCACCTTGTGTCTCGATGCGCAGGGTTGCGGTGGCGATGGAGGGGGAGGTGGTGACCGTGATGGCAGAGATCTTGGAAGGCATGGAAACATTTCTCCGTCATGGCCGGGCTTGTCCCGGCCATCCACGTCTTTATTGCCTTTGAAAAGCAAGACGTGGATGCCCGGCACAAGGCCGGGCATGACGGGTTTGGCAACGGCGCGATTCGATCGGCTGCATATGAGTCAGACTCTCAGGGTGACGGATTGCCTAGTTACTTGCCCAAATCCTTCTGCATCTCGGCAACCATCCCCACGAACTGCCGCCAGATGCTCTGCACCCGCTCGCGCGCCCATTTGATGTCCTCATCGGTCGGCAGCTTCAACCCGCTCTTGGCTTCACCCTCGGCGCGCGGCGTCAGATCGGCCGGCGGGCGCGGCGCGGTTGCCTCAGCCGGGTGCAAAGCCGCGACCTGTGACTTCAACTGCGTCACCTCGCTCTGCAGCCGGGCGATCTCGCCCTCCAGCGCTGCGCGATCCTCAGGCACGGCCTGGCAAACCCAGCCGGCCTCGCGCTGGCTGCACGACGCCACCTGCCCGCTGACGCTGTCGAGCCGCAGAAAGCCGCCATCGACGCGGTTGAAGGTGAAACGTGCCGGCGCCTCCGGCGGGGCGGCATCTTGTCTCACCGCCGGCGGCGTTTCCGGCACCGGCGTCTGCGCATGCAGCGGGCCACCCACCAGCACGGCGGCGGCAACAGCGGCGAGACTGAGAAGTCGCATTGATTTCGTCCTTCCATCCACCCCGCGGCCAGTCTAACACCCGCACATGACAACGCTGAACTCGGCGATCAGCCTCACCTGTTGACGAGTTGCCGCAGTGCACGCATTGGCTCTATGCAGGGCGCGCGAAAATAACGATTTGTTCCGTTATTTCATGGGCTTAAGCGAGAATTGCGCTTCCTTGACTTCATTATACCCGCTCAGTATGGTCCGCGCGGCTTTTAGGGCGGTGGGACGATTGCGGAGCCTTTAAACGCGGGTCGAAAGCATGGCTGACGGCACGCGCGACAAGGAAGATCGCAGTAACAAACCGGACGACGAGGCTGCTCTCTCCGCGAGGCTCCAAAGTCTCGGCGACCGGCTCGCATCAGTGAGCCGGCCAACCGAAAACGACGCCCGTTTTCGCAAAGCCGATACGACGGGGATGGCCCGCGGGTTGCGACTGTCGACCGAACTGGTCGCGGGCGTGATTGTGGGTGCGATGATCGGCTGGCTGATCGACCGCTGGCTGGGTATCTCGCCCTGGGGAATGATTGTGTTTCTGATGCTCGGCTTCGCCGCCGGGGTTCTCAACGTAATGCGGGTGGCCGGTGTGGCGCCCGATAGGACGAAGTGATGGCCGACCCCGTTCACCAATTTGAAATCGTCAAGCTGTTCCCGGTCACCAAGATCGGCGGGCAGGAGATCGCTTTCACGAACTCCGCGGCCTTCATGGTTTTCGCGGTTGTCGGCATCACCGCCTTCCTCTTGATGAGCACAGCGCGCCGCGCGGTTGTTCCGGGCCGCATGCAGTCGCTGGCGGAACTGTCCTACGAATTCGTCGCCTCAACGATAGGCTCGACGACCGGCAAGGAAGGGATGCGCTTCTTCCCCTTCGTGTTCTCGCTGTTCATGTTCATTCTGGTCGCCAATCTGGTCGGCCTGGTTCCCTACACTTTCACCGTTACCTCGCACATCATCATCACCATCGCGCTGGCGATGTCGGTGTTCCTCACCGTGGTCGTCTACGGCGTCTGGAAGCACGGCCTGCACTTCTTCGGCCTGTTCGTGCCGAAGGGCATTCCGATCTTCATCCTGCCGTTGATCGTGTTCATCGAGGTTTTGTCGTTCATTTCCCGCCCGATTTCGCACAGCGTCCGACTGTTCGCGAACATGCTGGCCGGTCACATCACCCTTAAAGTGTTCGCCAGCTTCATCACCCTGCTCGGCGGCCTTGGCGCCGTCGGCATTGCCAGCGCGGTCCTGCCGTTGGCCATGGTGATCGGCCTGACGGCGCTCGAACTGCTGGTCGCCTTCCTGCAGGCTTACGTCTTCACCATCCTCACCTGCATCTATCTCAACGATGCGTTACACCCGGGCCACTAAAGCCCGACCTGAACTATCGAAAAACCAAAAGGAGTTTTGTTATGGATCCAGTGGCAGCAAAGTACATCGGCGCGGGTATCGCCTGCATCGGTATGGCCGGCGCCGCGATCGGCGTGGGTTCGATCTTCGCGAACTTCCTCTCCGGCGCGCTGCGTAACCCGTCGGCCGCTCAGGGCCAGTTCACGAACCTGATCTTCGGCTTCGCCGTGACCGAAGCGCTCGGCATCTTCTCGCTGCTGATCGCCCTTCTGCTCCTGTTCGCTGTCTAATCTCCAGCGCTAACAGACGGATACGCTATGGCCACGCCAACAGCCCACACTGAGCAAGCTTCCGGACCGAAGGTGTTTCCGCCCTTCAATTCGGAGACCTTTGCGTCTCAGCTCTTCTGGCTGGCCATCTGCTTCATCTTCCTGTTCGTGATGATGTCGAAGTTCGCGCTGCCACGGATCGGCGCGATCATCGACAACAGGCAGAAGCGTATCGCCGACGATCTGGCCGCGGCGGCTACTGCCAAGGCCGCTTCGGACGCGGCGGTTGCCGCTTACGAGCAGGCGCTGGCCGAGGCGCGCAGCCGCGCGCAGGCCATCGCCAATGAAACCCGCGACAAGCAGGCGGCCGAATCCCAGGCCGCCCGCCACCGGATCGAAGACGATCTGGGCGCCAAGCTGGCGGCCGCGGAAAAGACGATTGCCGCGACCAAACAGGCCGCCATGGCCAATGTGCGCGGCATCGCCGTCGACGCCACCAAGGCGATCGTCGAGAAGCTGATCGGCGTGGCTCCGGCCGACGCCGCGGTCGATGCGGCCGTTTCCGAAGCGCTCAAGGGCTGATCCAATGTCTTTCCTCAACAATCCGGAAATCTGGGTCGCCATTGCCTTCGTGATCTTCGTCGGCATCCTCGTTTATGTCGGCGTGTTCCGGAAGCTGGCCAAGGCGCTCGACGACCGGGCCGCCCGTATCCAGGCGGAACTCGACGAGGCCCGCACGCTGCGCGAAGAAGCTGCCCGGGTGCTCGCCGAATACCAGCGCAAGCGTCAGGAAGCCGAATCTGAGGCGCAAGGCATCATCGCCGCCGCCAATGATGAAGCCGCCCGCCTCGCTGTCGACGCCAAGGCGAAGATCGAAGAATTCGTCGCCCGCCGTACCCAGATGGCCGAGACCAAGATCGCCCAGGCGGAAGCCCAGGCCACTGCCGACGTCCGCGCCGCGGCCGCCGAAGCCGCCGTTGCTGCCGCTGAAAAGATCCTCAGCACCGAGACCAAGGGCAAGCTCGCCGGCGATCTGATCGCCAAGAGCATCGAAGACGTCCGCAAAAAGCTGAACTAGGCTTTATCGGCGGGCGCACCAGCCGCCCGCAACCCTGCGGCGATCCAGCAAAAATGCAACCGCCCTTGCGGTTCCCGCTTTGCGGAATGGCTTACCGCCATTATTCTCGCCAACAGTGATTCGTCTTGTTTGTAGGCGTATCCGTCAGCGTATCAGACATTTCCACATCGTTTTGAGCACGCCGGGAAACCGGCGGGAGCAACCGTGATCATTTTCGATTGCAACGGCGTCCTCGTCGACAGCGAGCCGCTGGCAACCTCGATCGTATCGCATGAGTTCATCCGGGCCGGCTTCGCGCTGACGCCGGACGTGGTCGCGCGCTATTTCACCGGCCGCCGCCAGTCCGACATGTTCGCCGAAGTCGAGATCGCCGCCGGCCGCAAATTGCCTAAGGATTTCGCCGCCACGGTTGCTGCCGCGACCCTGCGCCGGTTCCATACCGAGCTGCGGGCGACCGCGCATGTCGCCCACGCGCTGTCCTGGCTGCGCGGGCCGAAATGCGTCGCCTCCTCGGCGACCCTCGACCGCATGCGCGTCAGCCTCGAGACCACTGATCTCATTCGGTTTTTCGAGCCGAACCTGTTTTCCGCAGCCGATGTGCCGAACGGCAAGCCGTCGCCGGACCTGTTCCTGCACGCCGCCGCCCGGATGCGCGTCAATCCGGCCGATTGTCTGGTGGTCGAGGATTCCGGTGTCGGCGTCGCCGCCGCTGTCGCCGCCAACATGACGGTGATCGGCTTCGTTGGCGGCAGCCACGCCGGCAGTCAGCTTGGCGCGACGTTGAAGGCCGCCGGCGCTCGCGCCGTGATCTCCGACATGCGCGCCCTCAAGGGCACGGTAGTGGATCTCAGAGGCTGGTAGTCTAGCTCTGCCTCGGCTTTGGCGCCGGCTTGGCGCGTTGACGCGGCGCCGGCTTCTGCGGCCCGGCCATCGTGTCGAAACCGACATAGACGACATAATTGTCGATCAATCCCGCCGGCACCGGCATCGGGAAGCTGATCTCCGATTCAATGTGCGCGAAGGTCACGCGATCGCTGTCGCTGACAATGGTCACCGGGATGCGCGCGAACTTGGAGATGATCGGCTTCGGGTTGACGCCTTCCTGCACGATGGCAATGCGCAGCGGTACGTCGACCGTACCGGGTCCACCGGCCGGGCCGGTGATGACGCGGCCTTCGACGCCGACCTTCATGGTCATCACCCCGGCCGTGACATTACATTCGCGCGCGGTGCGGATGATCGTGCCCTGGTAGCGCAGCGCGAGAACGTTTGGATCGGAGCCCTTCGACGTGTCGCCGATCGACAGAGTGCCGGCGCCAGTACGGATCGCGATGCTTGGGCATTCGATGTCATCGGGCGGAACGGTCGAGCCTTCCGCCACGGCGGGCTGGGTCGCCTTGTTCGAATCGAAGATGTTCAGCGACGACAATGAGACGTCGGACAATGCGCCGCCGCCGGCGCCACAGCCGGCCAGCAGCAGCGCCAACACCGGCGCGGCCATCAAAGCCTGTCCCTTGAACTTGGCTGGCGCTTGTTCGTCTCGTCCGCAACGCATCATGGTCACTCACATTTCGTGGCAATAAATTTTGGAGTGAGGATGCCCCGCTCCCGGCGGTGTTCCTTATAGCAAACCAAGCGTGGCAAGCTAAAGGCAGGAAATTGCAGTCATTTCGGGTCGTCTGCCAGCCGGGCATAGAGCAAATGGTCATGCCAGACCCCGTTGATACACAAATAACCCCTCGCATAGCCCTCGTGCTTGAAGCCGGTTTTCTCCAGTAACCCGACCGAGGCGGCGTTGGTCGGGATGCAGGCGGCCTCCAGCCGGTGCAGGCGAAGCGCACCAAAGCAATACGGGATCACGGCGCGCACCGCCGCGCTCATATAGCCATGCCGGGCATAGGGCGCGCCGACCCAATAGCCGACGCTGCCGGTCTGCGCCACGCCGCGGCGGATATTGGCCAAAGTCAGGCCGCCAACCAACGCATTGTCATCGCTGCGGAAGATGAGAAAGGCGTAGGCCACGTCGTTGCGCTGGTCCTCTGCGTAACGCCTGATGCGGCGGCGGAAAGAGCCGCGCGTCAGGTCGTCAGCCGGCCAGATCGGCTCCCACGGCGTCAGGAAACCGCGGCTGGCTTCGCGCAAAGCGGCCCATTCCGCATGATCTCCGGAGTGCGGCGCCCGCAACGTGACGCCAGCACCAATGATCGCCGGTGCCGGTTCGGTCAGACTGACGGTGCGAAAGAACGCCATAACCCAAAGTCCTGCGCCCGAAGTCCAGCCAATATCGACCGCGCAGGCTTGATCAGACTGCCGGGCGAACCAGACTTTCGGCAATCGCGGCGGTGCTTTCAAGCCCGTTTCCGGGTCCGAGCGCGGCAATCGCCGGCTTGCCGCGGGCGATCAGCGCCCGGCCCGCAGCGCGCGCGCTTTCGACCGTGACGGCTTCGACCTTGGCAACGATTTCATCAAGCGCGATCGGCCGGCCGAAGGCCAACATCTGCCGCGCGATCTGACCCAGGCGCGCCTCGGAGCTTTCCAGCGCCATCAGCAAGCCGGCCTTCATCTGCGCCTTGGCGCGGTTGATCTCGGCTTCGTTCAGGGTCTCGGTGGCATTCTCGATCTGGTCGATGACGACGCGCATCAGTTCGGGCGCATCGGTCTCATCGGTGCCGGCATAAAGCCCGAACATGCCCGTGTCGGAATAGGGCATGTGGAACGCCTGGATCGTGTAGCAAAGTCCGCGGATTTCGCGCACTTCCTGGAACAGGCGCGATGACATGCCGCCGCCAAGCACACTGGTGAAGACCTGCAAGCTGTACAGCGACGGATCGCGCACCGGCACGCCTTCAAGCGCAACGGCAATGTGCACCTGTTCGAGATCGCGGGTTTCGACACGCGTGCCGCCGCCGAACTTCGCGGCTTCCGGCTTCGGTGCGTCAGGACCGACAAAGCTGGCGAAGCGCGCTTCGGCTTCGCGCACGATCTGCGCGTGATCGACGGCACCGGCTGCGGCGACCAGCATGTTCGGCGCGCGGTAATTGCGGTTGAGATAGGTGCGCAGGCTCTTGGCGCTGAACGAGCGCACGGTTTCCGGCGTGCCGAGGATCGAACGGCCGATCGGCTGATCGGGGAATGCAGTTTCCTGCAAGCGGTCGAACACCAGATCGTCCGGCGCATCTTCAGTGGCGCCGATTTCCTGGGTGATGACGTTCTGCTCGCGGCGCAATTCTTCCGGATCGAAGGTCGGCTCGGAGAGGATGTCAGCGAGCACATCGAGCGCCAAAGGCACATCGGCCTTCAGCACGCGGGCGAAATAGCCGGTCGATTCGACGCTTGTTGCGGCATTCAGATCGCCACCAACAGCTTCGATGGTTTCGGCGATCTGGCGCGCGGTGCGCTTCTTGGTGCCCTTGAAGGCCATGTGTTCGAGCAGATGCGAAATGCCGTGTTCGTCGGGCAATTCATCACGGCTGCCGGTGCCGATCCAGACGCCGAGCGAGGCCGATTCGAGATGCGGCATACGGTCGGTCACCACCGAAAGGCCGGAGGCCAGGCGCGTCACTTCAACCGTCATACCGCAGCTCCTTCACGCGCCGCACGCGACGCATTCGACACGAACTTCTCGACCTGCGCCTGGTCGGCCGGCAGCACGGTGATGCGCTCGGCCTTCTTCGGCAGGTCAGACAACCAATCTGGGAGCCCGGGGTTCACACCGCAAGCCGCCTCGACCGCATCGGGGAATTTGGCCGGATGCGCGGTCGAGAGAACGACCATCGGGATCTTTGGATCGCGGGTTTCCTTCTCGGCCACGGCGAGCGCCACTGCGGTATGCGGGTCCGCGGTGTACTGAGCCTCTTTCAGCCAGGCACGAATAGTGGCCGCCGTTTCCTGCTCATTGGCGCTGTCGGCCGACATCAAGGCGCGCATCTGCTTCAGCGCACCGGCCGGCACGGTGAAGCGGCCGCTTTGCGTCAGCGAACCCATCATATTCTTGATCTGCGCGGCATCGCGGCCGCTGGTTTCAAACAGCAGCCGCTCGAAATTCGACGACACCTGAATGTCCATCGACGGCGACGATGTTGCGGAGACGCCGCGCGTCTCATATTCGCCAGTGGCGAAGGTGCGCGCGAGGATGTCGTTGACGTTGGTTGCGACAACAAGCCGATCAACCGGTAGGCCCATGCGCTGCGCGACATAGCCGGCATAGACGTCGCCGAAATTACCGGTCGGTACGGTGAAGGCGATCTTGCGATGCGGCGCGCCAAGCGCAACAGCGGCCGTGAAGTAATAGACCGTCTGCGCGACAATGCGGCCCCAGTTGATCGAATTGACGCCGGACAGGCCGACGCGATCGCGGAAGGCGTGATGATTGAACATCGCCTTCACCAAAGCCTGGCAGTCGTCGAACGTGCCTTCGATGGCCAACGCATGGACATTGTTGTCGCCGGTCGTCGTCATCATGCGCCGCTGCACCTCGGAGATGCGACCATGCGGATAGAGCGCGATGACATCGACCTGGCTACGGCCGCGGAACGCTTCGACCGCGGCGCCGCCGGTGTCGCCCGACGTGGCGACGACGACGGTGGTGCGCTGGTTGCGCTTGATCAGGACGTAGTCCATCAGGCGCGCGACGAACTGCATGGCGAGGTCTTTGAACGCCAAAGTCGGGCCGTGGAAGAGCTCGAGGACGAACAGGTTGGTGTCGAGCTGCACCAGAGGCGCGACCGCCGGATGGCGGAACGTGCCGTAGGCCTCGTGCGCGATGCGGGAGAGATCGGCTTCCGGAATGCTGTCGCCGACGAAGGGCTTGAGCACCTCGACGGCCACTTCGGCGTAAGGCTTGCCGGCGAAACCGGCGATGGTCTCGTTTATGACCGTGGGCCATGTCTCTGGAACGTACAGGCCGCCATCGCGGGCCAGGCCCGACAGCATCACTTCGACAAAATCGAGCGGCGCGCCTTCGCCCCGCGTGGAGATATAACGCATTGAAATAACTGGCTTTTTGTTCAGAACGGACCGGGATTTGCCCGCACCCTAACCCCGCCCACGGGGTTGCACAAGAATGAGTGAATTACCTTCACAAGCACTGTGCCGGGAGGCGTCTTCGTCCGGCCGCCGCCTCTGCTAATTTTCCCGCTCACGCCAAGAGGTGCCGATGTCCGCCGAGAAACCGAAATTCGTCGTCTCTTACGCCAAGGACGCCGCCTATGTGCCGCAAGGCCTGTGGTCGCATTTCGAATATCGCAATCTTGGCATCGCTCAGGCTACCGGCGGGCGCTTCGGTGCGCATGTCATCCGCGCCAAGGAAGCGCGCGAAGGCGCCTTCACGCGGCACAAGCACACACTCGATTTTCAGATGATCTACATCCTCAAGGGATGGTTCAAGATCGAGAGCGAAGGCGAAGTGATCCTCGTCAAGGCAGGCGATAGCATCTATCAGCCGTCCGGCGTGCCGCACGTCACCATCGCTTGCTCGGACGATCTTGAGCTGATCGAGATCACCTCGCCGGCGGAATTCCCGACGATTGATGTTCCCTAACTAGGGGCGGCTGTCGCGATACGAGCCGTTCTCGATATCGTCGAGTAACGCGCGGCCCCGCGGCTTCCAGTCGAGCATCTTGCGCGCTTTCAATGCGCTGACTCGGCTGTTCGATGCAAAGGTCGCGTGCGCCGAGATACCCCATTCCTTCAGCGCTTCCGCCATTGGCCAGATTTCCGTCTGACCGCCATAGCCGAGCAGCTTGCTGATCGATTGCGCCACGGCGCGCATGCTGCATTCGCCATTCTCGGCATAGAACAGCGAACCGGGCGGCGCCTTTTCCAGAATAAGCAGATAGAGATCGGTGACGTCGTCGATATGCACATTGGACCAGATGTTTTCGCCGGGGCCGATGTGCAGCGCCTTGCCCTTGTCGATGGCGAGCTTGAGCATGCGCGGCACCTGGACGCTGTGCTTATGCACGCCAAGACCGGCGCCGTATATCAAGGTCGGGCGGATGACGCAGCTGCGCACGCCGCGCTGGCCGTAAGACAGAACGAGTTGTTCAACAGCGAGACGGCCCTGCCGCTCCGGCAGCGATATGTACGGCGTGTCTTCATGGAAGACGAGACTGCTGGCCCCGCCGGCGGCACGGTCGGCAATGATGCTGGAGCCGCTGGTGTGAATGAATATCTTGCCGGTGCCCTCGAGCACCGGAAGGATGGCTTCGACGGCGAAAGGATCGTCGGAATTGGCGGCATTAATGACGGCATCGACGCCGCGCGCGGCATCGGCCAGCAAATCGAGGCTGATCAGCGAGCCGATCAAAGGCTCGATGCCGAGCGCTTTCAGCTTGGCCGCGCCCTCGTCGCCACGCGTCAGGCCGACTACTTTGTGCCCGGCCGCCAGCAGCTTCGCCGACACCGAACCGCCGATGTAACCCGTCGCGCCCGTCACCAAGATCTTCATCGGCCATGCCCTTTTCGTGTCTTTTCCGTCCTTATAGCTATCATTGCTGAGGGTGAGAAAGCGGCATAGGATTTATGATCGCCGGTCACAGAACGGAGCCAGTCAATGGCCGATAAATCGGGGGAAATGGAGCTGTTCGTGCGCGCGGTGGCGCTCGGCAGCTTCTCGAGCGCGGCGCGCATGCTGCATGTCACCCCGTCCGCGGTCAGCAAGGCGGTCGGCCGGATGGAAGACCGGCTCGGCGTCCAGTTGCTCGACCGCTCCACCCGCAGCATTCGCCTGACCGCCGAAGGCGAGGTCTATTACCGCGAATGTTTGCGGCTGACTTTCGAGATTGATGAGTTGGAGAAGACGCTCGGCTCGCGGCGCAATGTGCCGCAAGGCAAGTTGCGGGTGAATTCTTCCGTGTCCATTGCCCGGCAACATCTGCTGCCGATCCTGCCGCAGTTTCTCGAACGCTATCCGCAGATCGAAATTGATCTTTCGCTGTCGGATGAAGTGGTCGATCTGGTCGCCGGCCAGGCCGATGTCGCGCTTCGCATCGGACCGTTGCAGGATTCAGCGCTGCGCGCGCGCAAGGTGCTCGACTTCCGCCGCATCGTCGTCGCCTCGCCGGCTTATCTGGCGCGGCATCCGGCGCCGAAGACACCGGCCGATCTCGCAACGCACAATTGCCTCGGCTTCAATCTCAAGGCCAGCCTGAACGAATGGCCGTTCATCCAGAAAGGCCGCTCTTTCGCGCAGCCGGTGTCGGGCAACTTCAAGGCCAATAACGGCGACACCTTGCGCGAATGCGTGCTGTCCGGCATCGGCATTGCCCGCATGGGCAGCTTCATGATCGACGACGACATCCGCGCCGGCCGGCTGGTGCCGCTGCTGGAGGACTACCATCCGAACGACACGCTCAGCGTTTTCGCGGTTTTCTTCAAGCAGAAGTACATGCCGGCGCGTATCCGCTGTTTCGTCGATTTCCTGATCGATGGGCTCGGCCACATTCCGGGCGCCGAGGCATCGCTGGTGCCGCGCCGCAGCACGCAGGCCGCCTCCGCCCCGCCGGTCTGACCTGTTCCGTCCGGGAAAAGATGCTGTGACGCTCAAGCGTCCCGGCGGCTGTTATGCTTTCGCCTCGCAACGAAAAAACAACAAGCGAGGGGACAGATGCGTCAGGGATGGAAAGCATTTCTCAGTGGGCTGGCGATGGTCGCCTTGGCGGGCTTTGCCGCGCCGGCTCAAGCGGCGTTTCCGGAACGACCGATTACATTGGTTGTGCCATGGGCCGCCGGCGGGGGTACTGACGCCGTGTCCCGCATGATCGGCATGCTGCTGGAGAAGGAATTCGGCCAGCCGGTCAACGTCGTCAACCGCACCGGCGGCAACGGCGTCGTCGGCCATCAGGCGATCGCAACGTCCAAGCCGGACGGTTACACGATCGGGCTGATCACGGTCGAGATCAACATGATGCACTGGGTCGGCCTGACCGAACTCGACTATACCGGCTACACGCCGCTTGCTCTGATGAATACCGATCCTGCGGCGATCCACGTCAAGTCCGATTCCAAATACAAGACGATGAACGACCTGCTCGATGACATCAAAGCCAACCCGAACAAGCTGAAAGCCTCCGGCACCGGCCAGGGCGGCAGCTGGCATCTGGCGCTCGGTGGCCTGTTGAAGTCGAAGGGCATCAACCCGCTCAGCGTCGGCTGGGTGCCATCGACCGGCGCTGCCACCGCGCTCACTGACCTCGCCGGCGGTGGCGTCGATTTCGTCTCGTGCTCCTTGCCGGAAGCCGACAGCCTGTCAAAGGCGGGCCGCATTCGCACGCTGGTTTTCATGGACAGCAAGCGCTCGAAAGTCACGCCCGACGTTCCGACCGTGAAGGAAGCCACCGGTTCGGATTGGACCATGGTGCTGTGGCGCGGCATGGTCGGGCCGAAGGGCCTGCCCTCTGACATCGCCGCGAAATACGAGGCGGCGTTCAAGAAGATCTATGACAGCAGCGAGTACCAGGAGTTCATGACCAAGCGCGGCTTTGGCGCAGTCTACGCCAATGCGGCCGACTTCGCCGCTTTCCTGGCCAAGGACAACAAGGATCTCGGCACCAGCCTCAAGGATCTCGGCCTAGCGAAGTAAAAGTCCCAAGACGGCAACTGGCCGGGCGCAGCAATGCGTCCGGCCTTTTTCATCGCTCAATATGATCGAACACGTCGCGCTTGCGTCGGCGCGCCAGCAGCCACGCGATGTAAACGCCGGCCAGCGACGCGGCGAGACCAAACCAGGTCAGCGCATATTGCCAGTGATTGTTCGGCATCTTGACGTCGAGCTTGCCGGGCTTCGGCAAACCGCCGGGCGGCACTGGGCCTTCCTGATCGATGTAGAACGGCGCAGCCAAAGCCCATTTATGCGTCTCGGCCATCGCCTTCGGATCGCGCGCATACCAGACATTGTTGGCTGGATCGTCTTTCGGCGTCACCATGCCGCGCGTTTCCGGCCAGCGCAGGTAGCCGACAATATCGACGGAGCCGCGTGGCGTGCCGTCGCTGCGCGACGCCGGCAGCTTGCGGTCAGTCGGCACGAAGCCGCGATTGACCAGCACGACACTGCCGCCGGTCAGCCGCGCCGGCGCGAACACCCAGAAGCCCTGCCCCTGCACATCGGCGCGCAAGGACGAGCCGGCGGTGTAGGCATAGGCCTCCTCGCCGTCGAGGAATTCAGCGGGGAACGTGACACGCGTATATTCATTCGCTTCCGCCGTCAGCCGTCCCCAATCGGAGCGTGGCGGCAAAGGCTCGGCCGGACGCTCGACACGCGACGATACGACGGCGATCAGATTTTCTTTCCAGGCCTTGCGCTCAAGTTGCCACAGGCCGAGCCAGATCAGGATCGCCATGCAGGCAGCCGTGAACAATGTCGCCAGCACCACTCCGCCGCGGCGTTGAGTAGCCATCAGACGTCACCTTTCGGCGCATCGCCCTTGGCGACGAGCTGACCCGGCGCAGCCTTGTGATGATACTGCAAGGCGATCAGCAGGCCCTTGATCATGCGCAGCGGCATCAAGGTGACGACCAGGATCAGCGGCAGCCACAGCGCCGCATGCACCCAGTATGGGGGCTGATAGACGATCTCCATCATCAGCGCCGCGAATACGACAATAGCGCCGCCAATGAGAATGACGAACACGGCCGGACCATCGCCAGCATCGGCGAAGCTGTAATCGAGGCCGCACTTCTGACAGGCAGGCTGCACGGTGAGAAAGCCATCGAACATCTTGCCCTCGCCGCAACGCGGACAGCGGCCCATCAGGCCGCGCGCGATCGGCATCGGTGTCGGCGCGGGCGATGACGAGGTTGGCGGCAGTTCGCTCATGACGTCACCTTAAATAAAAAGGGCGGCGTTGCCGCCGCCCTTTTCAGAACAATGCGCAGCCCGTCAGTGTGCCGCTGCGTGGCCGCCGTGGCCCCAGACATATATGGCGGCGAACAGAAACAGCCAGACCACGTCGACGAAGTGCCAGTACCAGGCGGCGAACTCGAAGCCGAGGTGCTGGGTCGGCGTGAAGTGACCCTTATAGACGCGGATCAGGCAGACCAGCAGGAAGATGGTGCCGACCAGAACGTGGAAGCCATGGAAGCCGGTCGCCATAAAGAACGTGGCGCCGTAGGCGTTGCCGCTGAAGGCAAAGGTGGCGTGCATGTACTCGTAGGCCTGCACGCAGGAGAACAGCGCGCCGAGCGCGACGGTGAGCCACAGGCCCCACTTCACGCCGTTGCGGTCGCCCTCGAGCAGCGCATGGTGCGCCCAGGTAACGGTCGTGCCCGAGGTCAGCAGGATCAAAGTGTTCAGCAGCGGCAGATGCCACGGATCGAAGGTTTCAATGCTGGCCGGTGGCCAGATGCCCTTGGTGAAAGCGAGCTTACCGATTTCATTGGCATCGCCGGGAAACAGGGCAATGTTGAAATAGGCCCAGAACCACGCAACGAAGAACATCACTTCGGAGGCGATGAACAGGATCATGCCGTAGCGGTGCGAGATCTGCACCACGCGGGTGTGAAAGCCTTCGAACTCGGCTTCGTTGATCACATCGCGCCACCAGCCGGCGAAGGTGTAAAGCACCCCGAGGAAGCCCGCGCCGAACACCAGAGGTGCAGCGGCGAACATATGGTGCATCCACGCCACGGCGCCGAACGCCATGACGAAGGCGAAGAACGAACCGACCGCCGGCCATGGGCTCGGATCGACCAGGTGGTAGTCGTGGTGCTTGGTGTGAGCCTCGGCCATCGTCGTCTCCGTTCAGTCTCGTTCGTGCGGGCGCGAGGCGCCCCCCATTTCAATTCCGCACAATCTTATCCGAAAACCGGTCGCCACTTTTCGGGATTGTGCGGTTCTTATAGCTTGTTCGAATTCTTTTCCGGTGCGGCGGCGACCGGACGATCCGATTCGCGCATCGGGAAGAAGGTATAAGACAGCGTAATCGTGTTGAGCGAATTCTGGTCGCGATCGTCGGCGAGCTTGGGGTCGACGTAGAACACCACTGCCATCTCGCGCGTCTCGTGCGCCTTCAGCGTCTGCTCGGTGAAACAGAAGCAGTTGATCTTGTTGAAATAGCCGCCGATCTGCGGCGGCGCGACATTGTACGAGGCCTGCGCTGTGATGGTCCGCGCGGCCTGATTGATGACCTTGTAGTTCACCGTCACGACGTCGCCGAGGCGCACTTCAATGGTGTTCTGCTCCGGCACGAATTTCCAAGGCAGGCCGGGCGTCACATTCGAGTCGAAGCGGACGGTGACAGTGCGGCCAAGGATCCTGTCGGGCGCGGCAGTTGCTACCAGCGGCGTGCCGGCAAAGCCGGTGGTGCGGCAGAACCAGTCATAGAGCGGCACCGCAGCATAGGCGGCGCCAACCATCAGCGCGGCAAACGCGCCGCACGTTCCGGCGATGATGATATCGCGGCGGAGCTTGCTTCGGTTGATGTGCGGCTCGGTCGACATGGGTTCGGGCGGCTCGTCGTTTCGCGGTTAGATCGGACGAATGAGGATGGCCGGACCCTTCACCAGGGTCATGGCGTAGAACAGCACGACAAGCACGATCAGCGACACGGCAATGGCGATCGAACGCGAACGCCGAGCGCGCTTCTGCGCTTCGGTGAGCACGATGCCCGGTTCATTGCCTTGGTCGCTCATTGTTGTTTCCACGCTCACGCGGCGAACCGGGCCATCAGCCCGCCCCAACCGCGATCAACCATCAGAACGGCGAAAAGGAGGAACAGGTAGAGGATCGAGAAGGCGAACAGGTGGCGGCACGCCTGATCCGCCGGCAGCCGCTCACGATAAACGCGCATGGCCAGCAGCATCCAGCAGAGGCCCATGGCCACCGCGACCACACCGTAAAGCGGGCCGGCATAGTCGAGCGGCCACGGCGCGACGCCGAGCACCACCAGCAGCACCGAGTACAGCAGGATCTGCAGCCGTGTATTGCTCTCGCCGCTGACGACCGGCAGCATCGGCACGCCGGCGCGGCGGAAGTCTTCCATCTTGTAGATGGCCAGCGCCCAGAAGTGCGGCGGCGTCCAGAAGAAGATGATCAGGAACAGCAGGATCGGTTCGAACGACATCGAGCCGGTGACCGCAGCCCAGCCGATCATCGGCGGGAAGGCGCCAGCGGCGCCGCCAATGACGATGTTCTGCGGCGTCGAGCGCTTCAGCCACATCGTGTAGATGACGGCGTAGAAGAAAATGGTGAAAGCGAGGATCGCCGCCGACAGGATATTGACCAGCAGGCCGAGCACGACAACGGAGAAGACCGAGAGCGTGAGGCCGAAGGCCAAAGCCTCGCCCGGCTGAATACGGCCCGACGGCAGCGGACGCTTGGCGGTGCGCGTCATCTTGGCGTCGATATCGAAGTCGTACCACATGTTCAGCGCGCCGGAGGCGCCGGCGCCGACCGTGATGCAGAGCAGCGCGGTGAACGCGGTCAGCGGATGAATGCTGCCCGGCGCGACGGACAGGCCGACCAGCGCCGTAAAGACAACAAGCGACATCACCCGCGGCTTCAGCAGTTCGAGGTAATCGCCGACGGTTGCCAAACTAGGTTCGGCAATCGTCCCGTTAAACTCTGCGCCTTCGCTGATGAGCGACATCGTATCCGTTACGCCTCTTTAGCCCTTACGCGTTACTTGATCCGCGGCAGGATTTCGAACTGATGGAACGGCGGCGGGGACGTGAGCGTCCACTCCAGCGTCGTTGCGCCTTCGCCCCACGGATTGTTGCCGGCGACGCGCTTCTTGATCAGCGCTTCGGCAACGCCATAGAAGAAGATCAGCATGCCGACGCCGGCGATATACGAGCCGTAGGATGACACTTCATTCCAGCCGTGGAACGCATCCGGATAGTCGACGGTCCGGCGCGGCATGCCGGCAAGGCCGAGGAAGTGCTGCGGGAAGAACACGATGTTCACGCCGATGAACATCACCCAGAAGTGCAGCTTGCCGATGGTCTCGTTGTACATGTAGCCGGAGATCTTCGGGAACCAGTAGTACCAGCCGGCGAAGATGGCGAACACGGCGCCGAGCGACAGCACGTAGTGGAAGTGCGCGATCACGTAATAGGTGTCGTGCAGCACGCGGTCGACGCCGGCGTTCGACAGCACGACGCCGGTAACGCCACCGACGGTAAACAGGAAGATGAAGCCGATCGCCCAGATCATCGGCGTCTTGAACTCGATCGAACCGCCCCACATCGTGGCGATCCAGGAGAAGATCTTCACGCCGGTCGGCACCGCGATGACCATCGTCGCGGCGATGAAGTAGGCCTGCGCGCCGGTCGAGAGGCCGACCGTGTACATGTGATGCGCCCAGACGATGAAGCCGATCGCGCCGATCGACACCATGGCATAGGCCATGCCGAGATAACCGAACACCGGCTTGCGCGAGAAGGTCGAGACGATCTGCGAGATCATGCCGAAGCCGGGAAGAATGAGGATGTAAACTTCCGGGTGACCGAAGAACCAGAACAGATGCTGGAACAGCAGCGGATCGCCACCGCCTTCCGGCGAGAAGAAGGTGGTGCCGAAGTTACGATCGGTCAGCAGCATGGTGATGCCACCGGCGAGAACCGGCAGCGACAACAGCAGCAGGAACACGGTCACCAGGATCGACCACACGAACAGCGGCATCTTGTGCAGGGTCATGCCCGGCGCGCGCATGTTGAAGATGGTGGTGATGAAGTTGATGGCGCCAAGGATCGACGACGCACCGGCGATGTGCAGCGACAGAATGACGAAGTCCATTGACGGGCCCGGATGGCCGGAGGTCGATAGCGGCGCATAGATCGTCCAGCCGGTGCCGGCGCCGTAGGAGCCGGGCGCGCTTTCGACGAACAGCGAGCAGATCAGCAGCGCGAACGAAGCGGGCAGCAGCCAGAACGACACGTTGTTCATGCGCGGGAACGCCATGTCCGGCGCGCCGATCATCAGCGGCACGAACCAGTTGCCGAAACCGCCGATCATGGCGGGCATGACCATGAAGAAGATCATGATGAGGCCGTGGCCGGTGGCGAACACATTGTATTCGTGCGCGGTCGGGAAAATGTTGAGGCCGGGGTTCTGCAGCTCCATGCGGATCAGGATCGACATGGTCGCGCCGATGATGCCGGCCATCATCGCGAACACGAGGTACATCGTGCCGATGTCCTTGTGGTTCGTCGAATACACGTAGCGGCGCCATCCGGTCGGATGGGCGTGCTCGTGAGCTCCGTGGGCATCATGGGCGCCGTGTGCTGCCGCGTTGCTAGCCATGGGGTCTTTTCCTTCGACGTTTGTCTTTATCGGTATCCGCAGTCGATCTCGCTCAACGCCGGTCGCCCGGCGCTGACATTACTGCGCCGGCTGGGCCGCGGCGATCATGTTCGGGTTGGACAAATTGTCCGCGTACTTCTTCTTCGCGTCCTCGAGCCAGGCCGCATATTCCGCGTCGGTGACGACGCGGACCGCGATCGGCATGAAGGCGTGGTCCTTGCCGCACAGCTGCGAGCACTGGCCGTAGTAAGTTCCGACGCGTTCAGCCTTGAACCAGGTCTCGTTGACCCGGCCCGGAATGGCGTCGATCTTGATGCCGAAGGCTGGCACCGCGAAGGAATGAATCACGTCTGCACCGACGGTCAGGACGTGCACGACCTTGTTGACCGGAACGACCATGTCATTGTCCACGGCCAGCAAGCGCGGCTGGCCCGGCTTGAGATCCTTCTCCTGCAACATCAGCGAGTCGAACTCGAACTTGGCGTCCGGGTACTGGTAGCTCCAGAACCACTGCTTGCCGGTGGCCTTGATGGTCACGTCGGCGGTCGGCACCTTCAGCTCGTAGAACAGCAGCCGGAACGACGGCACCGCGATCGCCACCAGGATCAGCACCGGAACGATGGTCCAGACGACCTCGATCAGGGTGTTGTGGGTGGTGCGCGACGGTATCGGGTTACTCTTGGCGTTGAACTTGACCATGACGATGACCAGCAGCGCCAGGACGAACAGCGTAATCGCCGTGATCAGGTAAAGCAGAAAGTCATGAAACCAGATGATGTCGGACATGACCGGCGAAGCGGCCGCCTGCAGGCCCATCTGCCACGGATGCGGCTGGCCGGTCGCAGGAGCGGCCCCTTGCGCGAGCGCAGCCCCACCGCTGCCGACAACAGCCAAACCAATGGCAACGAAAGCGATCAAACGCTTGAGCACCAGCATTTTCTTATGCGCTCCTCGACGAGAAAAACGGCCTCGGACAAGGCCCCTTTTTGCGCCCCTTTTGGCCGTCCCGCCATTGGCTGGTTGGACGGCTTGGCCCCACGCGGCACGGCATTTTTGCCACGGGCGTGGCAGCTTTGGGGTGCAGCGGGACGGGGGAAATCCCGCCTCTCCAAACCACAATTCCTGACCTGCCGCAATGCACCTTGTCATAACTCTTATCTGCGGAAACGCTTATCCTCAGCAGCGGCTTGGGCCGGGTCACGACGACCGCCCCGGACGCCGTATTTACGCCACGGCGGCAGCGTTCTGGAGTGACGTCGACCGTATCCGGCGTGGCCCTTGTTTGCTAAGAACAGCCGGGGCATGACCGGCGGGTTACGAATAAGTGACGGCGCGCACTGATTCGGACGTCGCCGCTGATTTGCAGCCCCACCATCTGGCTCGGGGCGCGGCCTGCGCTAAGGGATTGAACGATGGGCATTTTCAGGCTTGGACCGGTTTTGGCGCTGGCGGCTTTGGCCGTCGTGGTGGCCAGTTCGGCAGACCGGGCAATGGCGCAAGGCGCGGTGAAGTCCGTCCATAAGGACTGGCAGATCCGTTGCGACACCCCGCCCGGCGCCAAATCCGAGCAATGCGCGCTGATTCAGAGTGTCACCGCCGAAGACCGCGCCAATATCGGCCTGACCGTCATTGTCCTGAAGACGGCAGACGCCAAAAGTCGGTTGATGCGTGTGGTTGCTCCGCTCGGCGTGCTCCTGCCCTCCGGCCTCGGCCTCAAAATCGATAATGCCGATGTCGGCCGCGCTGGATTCGTCCGCTGCCTGCCGAATGGCTGCATCGCCGAAGTCGTCATGGACGACGAACTGATCAAGAAATTGCGCACCGGCAAGACCTCGACCTTCATCATCTTCCAGACGCCGGAAGAAGGCATTGGCTTCCCGATGAGCCTCAACGGCTTCGGCGAGGGCTACGACAAGCTGCCTTAGGCTTCTTCCTAACCTCCCCCTTGTGGGGAGGGTCGATTGCTGAAGCGGAGCGAAAGCAATCGGGGTGGGGGTCGAGGACATCGTCACCACCCCCACCCCGATCGCAATTGCTCGCGACCCTCCCCACAAGGGGGAGGGTAAAAGCGATCAGCCCTTCGTCACCGTCAGCGAATAGCGGCCTTCGGCCGCGAGGCATTCTGCCTCAGGCAGGCCGAGCTCCTTGCGCACGATGTTCGTGCCCAGAACCATCGACACCATCTTGTAGCTGGCGTGACGGCGGCCCATGCCCTCGCGGCCCATGCCGCAATCCGACGAAATGATCAGACGCTCGGCCGGTACATGCTTGAGCGCGTGGCGGATCAGGTCGGCGATCTCGTCCGGACGCTCAACCTGCAGAGTGTGATGGTCGATGACGCCGATGACGATTTTCTTATCGGTGATGATTTCGCCGATCGCTTTGAGGTCGCCCGGGCCGGATGAGCAGGTCTCGAAGGTGATGGCGTCGGCATCAATGCCATTCAGCGCTTCCAGCGTCGGCTGATAGCTCTGCACTTCCTTGAAAATGCGCTGCTGGCTCGGATTTCCCCAGCAGGTGTGACACCAGACTTCGGTCTTCGACTTCAGGCCCTTGATCGTGGCGTTGAAGATCTTGACCAGATCGTTGACGTCGAGCTTGCCGAAAGCCTTGCCGCGCACCGGCACCATGTGGATTTGCGGCTCCTCCATCTGGATCAGCGGGCAGCCGGCATCGGCGAGTTCATTGAGCTCCTCATTGAGCGCGGCGCTGAACGCCATCGTCCGCTCGATCGGATCCTTGTAGTAGTCGTCAGCAACGGAGGCCGCGAGCAACTCCGGCAGAATGGTGCCGAACTTGACCGGGCGCTTGGTCATGCGCTGCGCGGTCTTCCACATCGCCGCATATTGCAGATTGCCGCGCCCGATCGGCCCGGTGACTTTTGGAAACACACGCGCTTCGAGAAAATCATGCAAAATGTGGCCGCGCGGATAGGCCACGGCACCGACATCATAGATCGACGGCTGCGGCTCCTTGCTGAACCCGGCCATATGCGTGACCGGATAGCTCTGCCAGCTCATGCCGCCGACTTCTTCGTCGTAATGCGCATCGCCATCGGTGCAGATGTCGAGGCCGGCCACTTCCTGCGCGCGCAAGAAAGATGACACCGCATCTTCATACTGTTCGCGATAGCGCGAATTGACCATCGCCTCGAGGAAGCTCTTCGAGCCAAGCGTGGCGGTGTACCAATTCGGACGCGGCAGCGAGCCGATGATCGACGTCGGCAGCATCACATTCTGCGTGGCTTTGAACATTTCTTCCCCTTGGCTCGGCGGCGCTTTGCGCTTGTTATTCGTTTCTATCCCGGCACGCGGGAAAAAACATCAGAAGCAAAAATCTAACACAACACCCAACGATGGCAAACGATTGCCAATTATTGCCATGACGATTAGTGTCGTTGCCTGACCCGGGAAACACCGGGCTCTCTTGGGGAGTTACGCCATGACCGATAATTTCACATCTCGAAATCGAATGCTGCGCACGCTTGCTGCTTCGCTTGTTGTCGCCGGTGCGACAACTTTTGCCACCATGAAAGCCGAAGCTGCCGATCCTATCCGCATCGGCTTGAGCCTCAGCCTCACCGGCCCGACCGCAGCCGCCGGCAAGCAGGTTCTCGCCGGCCTCGAAATCTGGCGCGACGACATCAATGCCAAAGGCGGCCTGCTCGATCGCCCGGTTCAGCTTGTCTATTATGACGACCAGGGAACGCCGGCGAATGCGCCCGGCATCTACGCCAAGCTGATGAGCGTCGACAAAGTCGAACTGCTGATCGGCCCGTACAGCACCAATGTCATTGCCGCGGCGATGCCAGCGATCATCCAGAACAAGCGCACCACGATCGGCATTTTCGGTCTCGGCGCCAACGGGTCGTTCAAATACCCGAAGTACTTCTCGATGAACTCGCAAGGTCAATCGACCTCGAACTATTCGAAGTGCGTGTTTGATCTTGCCGCCCAGCAGAATCCGAAGCCGACCCGCATCGCCTTGATCGGCGCCGATGCCGAGTATTCGCGCAATGCGCTTGATGGCGCCAAGGCCAATGCCAAGGCGATGGGAATGGAGATCGTGTTCGACCGTACCTATCCGCTGTCGACCACTGACTACACCTCGATCGTGCGCGCGATGGCGGCAACCAAGCCGGACGTCGTCTTCTACGCCACGCTGCCGGTCGATACTGTCGGCCTCATCAAGGCGTCGACCGAACTGAAGTTCAAGCCGAAGATGGTCGGCGGCGCCATGCTTGGCCTGCTGGTCACCGGCATCAAGCAGAACCTCGGCGAGCAGATCAACGGCTACATCAGCAACGAATTCTACATTCCGGCGCCGAGCCTGCAGTTCGACGGCACCGCCAAGATGATGAAGGACTATCAGGCGAAGGCGGGTGCGGCCGGTATCGATCCGCTCGGCTTCACCTATCCGCCTTACGCTTATGCGGCCGGGCAGATCCTCGCCAAGGCCGTGACCGAGACCAAATCGCTCGATGACGACAAGCTCGGCGCTTACCTGCGCGACAACAGCTTCGACACCGTCATCGGGCCGGTGAAGTTCGGCGAGAACGGTGAGTGGACGACGCCGCGCATCATCTGCATCCAGTTCCAGGGCATTCAGGGCGGCGATCTCGCCCAGTTCAGCGACTGGAACAAGCAGGTCGTCGTCTATCCGGACCAGTACAAGTCCGGCAAGCTGCAATACCCGCTCGAGTAACCTAGCGATCACATCGGACGGCGCCGTGTTGGCGCCGTCCGGTCCGCGTCACACATACCGAAGGGAGGACGACATGCCAAAATCGAAGAATGCGCGTCCGACCTTGAAGGACATCGCGCGGGATGTCGGCGTTCATGTCTCGACCATTTCACGCGCGCTCAATCCGAACACGACGCATGCCGTGTCGTCCGAACTGATGGACAAGATCAAGCGCGTCAGCGCAAAGCGCGGCTACAAGCCGAACGCAGCCGCTTATCTGCTGCGCACCAATCGCTCGCGCACCATTGGCGTCGTTGTGCCCGACATTACCGATCCGGTGTTTCCGCCGATCATTCGCGGCATCGAGGATGCGCTGGCGCGGCACGGCTATGTCGCCATCCTGGTCAACACGGATGGTGATCCGCGCCGGCAGGCACAAGCGGTCGACGCCTTGCGGCCGCGCGGCATTGATGGGCTCATCCTTGCCAGCGTCACGCGCCATGATGGCGAAGCATCCCGCCTGACAAGCGGCATTCCCGCGGTGACCGTCAGCCGCCGCAGTGACGATGCCGGCTTTTCGTCGGTCGTGCATGATGAAGATGACGGCATCTATCGTGTGCTCACGCATCTCGCCTCGCTCGGCCACCGCAACATCGCCACCATTGCCGGGCCGCAGACGATTTCGACCGGTTACAACCGCTATTCCAGCTATGTGCGCTTCACCAAAGAGTTCGGCCTGCTCGAGCGGCCGATCGCCTCTTTCGCGCGTGCCTTCAACGAAATGGAAGGCGAACGCTGCGCCGAGGAATTGCTGCTGGCGCGCCAGCCTTTCACCGCTGTTGCCTGCGCCAATGACAGGCTCGCCGTTGGCGCCATTACCGCATTCCGCCGGCACGGCGTCGAATGCCCGCGCGATGTGTCGATCACCGGCTTCAACGACATGCCGCTGGCCGACCGGCTGTCGCCGGCGCTGACCACCGTGCGCGTGCAGCATTACAAGGCCGGTACGGAAGCGGCGGAGCTGATCGTCGATGTCGTCGAGAATGGCATCGAGACGCCGCGCCACATCGTCCTGCCGGTGGAATTGATCGTCCGCGCTTCGACCGGCGCGCCGCCACAGAAAGACACCGCTTCGCGTAACCTCAAGACAGTAACGAAAGAAGAAGAGCAGTCATGAATCTTGGATTTGTTGGGTTGGGCGCCATGGGCACCCTCATCGTTCCGCGTCTGATGGAAGCGGGCCACAAGGTGGTCGGCTGGAACAGATCGCGCGAGAAGGCCGAAGATTTGATCAAGGGCGGCATGGGCTGGGCTGATACGCCGCGCGCGGTTGCCGAGCAGTCTGACATTGTCTTCTCGATCGTCACAGACTCCAAGGCGGTGCGCAGCGTCGCGCTCGGTCCGGACGGCATTGTCTCCGGCCTGAAGAAGGGCGGCATCTTCATCGACATGTCGACCATCGAGCCGGATGAGAGCCGCGCCATTGCAGAGGAATTCGCCAAGGCCGGTTCGATCATGCTCGATGGTCCGCTGTCCGGTTCGCCGGTGACGGTGAAGGCCGGCATGGCGTCGGTCATGATTGGCGGCGACGAAGCCGCCTTCGAGCGCGCAAAGCCGGTGCTGCTGGCGATTGGTCCCAAGGTGACGCGCATCGGCCCGAACGGCCATGCCTGCCAGACCAAGATCGCCGTCAACCTGCTGCTGATGGTCGAGATCATCGCTTTCGGCGAAGCCGTCGCTCTGGCGGAAATCGGCGGCGTTTCGCGCGAAGCCGCTGTCGATGCGATTCTGAAGAGCGTTGCCGCCTCGCCGGTGATCGGCTATCGCGGCCCGTTCATTCTCGAAGGCAAGATGCCGGAAGTGCCGCTTGCCGACGTGACGTTGCAACAAAAAGACATGGTGCTGGCGCTCAATCTCGGCCGCAAGCTCGGCTCGCCGGTGCCGCTGGCAGCGGCGGCGAACGAGATGATGAATGCCTGTCGCGGCCTCGGCATCGATCACAACGATTTCGTTGTCGCGCACCAGGTCTATCGCCGCCTTGGCGGCCAGAAAGACTAAGAGACGATGGCGAAAGACTTACTGATCCTGACCACCGGCGGCACCTTCGACAAGCGTTATCCCGAAGGCCAATGGGTGACCGAGTTCACCTTCCCGCCGGGGACGGAATCGGCGGTGACCGACATCATGAAGCGGGCACGCATGGATCAGGACTCTTTCGCCATTGAATGGCTGTTCGCCGAGGACTCGGCCAGAATCACCGATGCGCAGCGCGAGATCATCGCTGCGCGCTGCGCATCGGCCGAGCAGAACCGCATAGTCGTGACGCATGGCACCGATACGATGACGCAACGCATCGACCCGGTGACCGGCCAACTGTCGACGGGCCCGAGCACGGCGCAAGCGATCGCCGCTCGCAAGCTGAACAAGACCATCGTGCTGACCGGCGCGGCGCAACCTGCCGTGCTGCGCGACTCGGACACCGACTTCAATGTCGGCCTGGCGATCGGCGCTGCGCTCAGCGCCGCGCCCGGCGTCTATGTCGCGATGAACGGCATCGTGCTGCCATGGGACGCAACCGTCAAAGACGTCGATGGACGTTTCCGCAAACTCTAGGAGCTCAACGTGACTTCATCTGTCGAGAAGTTTGGACGCGCATTAGGCAAAGCAGTGAAAGGTGCAACTGACGTTATGAATGACAAACCCTCATCGAACCCCTCCACCAAGATGTACCGGACCAACATCAAGGACGTGCCCAAAGTCGAAGGCCTCAAGCGTGAGGACGGCTGGGTCGACATGCAGGTGCAATTCCTGATCGACAAGCGCTCGGCCGGCGTCAACAACGTCGTCGGCTGGACCGTACTGAAGCCGGGCGCCAGCCATGAGAGCCACCGCCATCACAATTGCGATGAGTTCTTCATCGTCATCAAGGGCTCCGGCAGCATCATCACCGAGAACGGCCTCGAGCCGTCGGTCGAGGGCGACGTCGTCTGGTCGCCGCGCGATTGCTGGCACGGTTTCAACAACACCTCGAAGGAGGACGTCGTGCTGTGCTGGGGCTGGATGGGCGCCGGCACGATCGAGGACTCCGGCTACGAAGTGCATCCCGAGCACCACAAGTAAAAGACAATGGACATCGTCATGCCCGGCGTTATACCGGGCATGACGAAATCAGGAACCCGACCATGAACGCCTGGGATCATCCGCTCATCAAGAAGGGCATGCCGGCCCAGCTGGAAAAACGGCGGGCCCGGATCGCCGCCGGCGAAAGGCCGCTCGGCTGGAAGGTCGGTTTCGGCGCCCCTGCGTCGCTGGAAAAGCTCGGCCTGCAGGCGCCGGTCGTCGGCTTCCTGATGCAGCGTGCGCTGCTGCTGTCCGGCTCGACCGTCTCGCTGGCCGGCTGGACCAAGCCGGTGGCCGAACCTGAAATCTGCGTGCGCATGGCGACCGATTTGCGCGGCGGCGCAACGCCGGAGACGGCGCTCGCGGCGATCAAGGAAATCCTCCCCGCCATCGAACTCGCCGATCTCAACCCGCCGCCGACGCCGGACAACATCGACGCCGTGCTCGAGGGCAACATCTATCAGCGCCATGTCGTGCTGTGTGGCAATACGCGTTTCGGCGGCAGCACCGGCGGGCTGACCTCGCGGCTTTATCGCCGCGGCGAAGAGGTCAACACCACGACCGATCCGGAAGCGCTGACCGGCAAGCTGCTCAATATCGTCGCGCACGTTGCCAACACGCTGGCGGGTTACGGCGAGAAGCTGTCGGCCGGCGATGTCATCATTACCGGCTCGGTGACGCCGCCGATCATGATCGAAGACGACGAGACCGAGATCGCGCACGCGCTCGACCCAATCGGCGAAGTGTCGGTGAATTTCACCCGCGACTAATGGCTTTCTCACCGATGGAACCTTGTAGGCGCGGTGACGGTTCACCGTGCTTCCGGGCCAGTTCGGTTTGAAAGCGTTTCATGGATTATGACTGCCTGATCATTGGCGGCGGCCCGGCCGGGCTGACCGCGGCAACCTATCTCGGCCGCTTTCGCCGCAAGGTGCTGGTGATCGACGCCGGCGACAGTCGCGCACTGCAAATCCCCGAGAGCCATAATTATCCCGGCTTCGCCGATGGCATTGCCGGACCGGACCTGTTGCGCGAGATGCGACAGCAGGCGACGCAATATGGCGCCGAGATGCTGCAAGGCACGGCGGAAGATCTCGTACGCGATGGCGAAGGCTATGCGCTCACAGTCGATGGCCGCAGCATCCGTGCGCCGCGCATTCTTCTCGCCACCGGCCTGAAGGATCACGAGCCCGACATGCCAGGCCTGAAGCAGGCCGTCGCCAATACCAGCATTCGCTATTGCCCGGTCTGCGATGCCTATGAGGCGACCGACAAGAACATCGCCGTCTATGGCTCGATCAAGGATGCCGAAGCCAAGGCGGTGTTCATGCGCACCTATAGCAAGCGCGTCACTTTGCTGCCGACCGACAAAACAATCGATAACGACGCGCGCGAGCGCATGGCGGCGATCGGAGTCACGCTTGCTTCTTCGGCACCGGTCGATCTGCGGCCGGTCGATGGCGGCATTGTCGTGCAACTGCTCAGTGGCGAGCACTTGCAGTTCGATGTGATTTATCCGGTGCTCGGCTGCGAAGTGCGTTCCGATCTTGCCACGGCGCTTGGCGCCAAACGCGGCGATGTCGGCTGCGTCATTGTCGATGACAAGCAACGCACGACCGTAGAGAATATCTTTGCCGCCGGCGATGTTGTCTCCGACCTGCATCAATTGTCGGTTGCCGCGGGGTACGCCGCCATTGCCGCCACCGCCATTCACGCCAGCCTGCCCAAACAGATGCGATGAAGATCGCCACCTTCAACATTAACAATATCAACCGGCGGCTGCCGAACCTGCTGCAATGGCTGAAGAGCGCAAAGCCCGACATTGTTTGCCTGCAGGAATTGAAGGCCGCGCACGCCGACTTTCCCGAAGCCGAGTTCGTCAAAGCCGGTTATCACGCCGTGTGGAAAGGCGAGCGCACCTGGAATGGCGTCGCCATCCTGTCGCGCAGCGAGCCGATCATGACGCGCGACGCCCTGCCCGGCGATCCGGACGACAAGCAGAGCCGCTACATCGAAGCTGCCATCGACGGCATTCTCGTTGCCTGTCTTTATCTGCCGAACGGTAATCCGCAGCCGGGACCGAAATTCGAATACAAACTCAAGTGGTTCAAGCGGCTGACCGCGCATGCGAAGAAGCTATTGGCGCAGGACATCCCGGTCGTTCTCGCCGGCGACTACAATGTCGCGCCGACCGAGCTCGATATCTACAAGACCAAGTCATGGGACGATGACGCGCTGGTCGCGCCGGAAAGCCGCGCCGCCTTCGCCAAACTGGTGAAGCAAGGCTGGACCGACGCCATCCGCATCTTGCATCCTGACGAGCCGATGTTCACCTTCTGGCATTACATGCGCAATCGCTGGCCGCGCGATGCCGGCCTCAGGCTCGATCATTTCCTGCTCAGCCCGCAACTCGCCGCGCGCCTGCACGATGCGGGCATCGATCGTGATGCGCGCGGCAAAGCAAACGCCAGCGACCACGCGCCGGCGTGGATTGAACTGGGCGACGCTAAGGCGAAGAAGAAGCGCAAGCGACGCAGCAAGGGATAACCAAGGGTACCAGCGCACATTCTTGAGGCCGACTATGGTCTGGGCCGGTTACTCCTTGTGACTGGCCCTGGCTTCCCCATTTGCGAAGTGAACACCTTCACCGCAATGAGGAATGCCCTATGTCGTCGCTGTTTTCCAAAGCCAAAGTCGGCTCGCTCGAATTGCAAAATCATCTTGTGATGTCGCCGCTGACGCGCAGCCGTGCACCCGGCAATATCCCGAACGATCTGATGGCTGAATATTACGGCCAGCGCGCCACAATGGGCCTTATCATTACCGAAGGCACCTCGCCGTCGCCGAACGGCCTCGGCTATTCCAGCATTCCCGGCATCTATTCGGACGAACAGGTCGCCGGCTGGAAGAAGGTGACCGATGCCGTTCACGCCAAGGGTGGCAAGATTTTTGTTCAGCTCATGCACACCGGCCGCATCAGCCATGTACTGAATATGCCGAAGGGCGCGCGCATCGTCGCGCCGTCCGCAGTTCAGGCCGCCGGCCAGATCTTCACCGCCGAAGGCATGAAGGATCATCCGGTACCGCAGGAAATGTCGGCCGCCGACATCATTGTCGCGCAGGCCGAGTTTGTGAAAGCCGCGACCAATGCGGTGAAGGCCGGCTTCGACGGCGTCGAGTTGCACGCCGCCAATGGCTATCTGCTCGAGCAGTTCCTGCGCAAGAACTCGAACACCCGCACCGACAATTATGGCGGCTCAATCGAAGGCCGCGCCCGCTTCGTGCTTGAAGTCGCCGAAGCCACCATTGCGGCGATCGGCAAGGACAAAGTTGGTATCCGCCTGTCGCCGTTCGGCGCCGCCAGCGACATGCATCCTTATCCGGAAATGGAAGCCGATTATGGCTGGCTCGCCGGCAAGCTCAATGCGCTCGGTCTTGCTTACGTCCATCTTGTCGATCACTCGGCAATGGGCGCGCCCGCGGTGCCGGCCTCGATGCGGGCGACCTTCCGCTCGACCTTCAAGAACACCTTGATCCTCGCCGGCGGCTATGACGGCAAAAGCGCTGAAGCCGATCTTGCCGCAGGCAAAGCCGACCTCTTCGCCTTCGGCCGCCCGGCTCTGGCCAACCCTGATCTGGTTAAGCGCCTGAAGACCGATGCCGCATTGAACGCACCGGACATGGCAACGGCCTATGCCGGCGGCGCCAAGGGCTACACCGATTACCCGACGCTGGCGTAAATCTAACCGTCATGGCCGGACTTGTTCCGGCCATCCACGTCTTGCTTAGCTAAGGTAAGCAAGAAAGTCGTGGATGCCCGGCATAAAGCCGGGCATGACGGATCCATGATTCCCTGGATTCAGATCGACAAAGCGATGGTGCCCAGCGGCGGTGAACTGCGCCTGATGCAGCGCGGCGCCGAATTCTCCATCAAGCTCGATAGCAACGAGTTGATGAACAGCCGCCTCAGCGGCTCGGAGCAGGCGCTGGCGACTTTGGCTTGCGAGATCATCGGCACGCGCAAAGGACCAAGAATGCTGATCGGCGGCCTCGGCATGGGCTTCACCTTGCGCGCCGCGCTCGGTGCGCTGCCATCCGATGCGCATATCGATGTTGCCGAGCTGGTGCCCGCGGTTATTGCCTGGGCGCGCGGACCAATGGCGGCGCTTTATGGCGACAGCCTCAACGATAAGCGCGTATCGATTCACGAAAGCGATGTCGGCGCACTGATCGCGCATGCTGCGTCGAACTATGACGCCATTCTGCTCGATGTCGACAATGGGCCGGATGGCCTGAGCCGCCCGAGCAATGACAAGCTCTATGATGCAGCAGGCCTCGGCGCGGCCTATGCCGCCTTGCGTCCCGGCGGTGTGCTGGCGGTGTGGTCGTCAGCGCCGGATGCGTCTTTTACCCGGCGCCTGCGTCACGCCGGTTTCGGCGTCGATGAAAAGCGCGTGCGCGCGCATGGTTCGGGTGGCGCACGGCATGTGATTTGGTTGGCGACGCGGGCGACGTAACACCGCTTCCTTTACCCTCCCCCTTGTGGGGAGGGT
>JAURVZ010000008.1 GCA_030655215.1 Pseudolabrys sp.
CTGCAGCGTCATGGTGGCGACCAAGGAAAATCGCGTGGTCGCGACCCACGGCGACATCAAGTCGGAGGTCAACCGCGGCCTCAACTGCGTCAAGGGCTACTTCCTGTCCAAGGTCATGTACGGCCAGGACCGGCTGACGCATCCGATGCTGCGCAAGACCAATGGCAAGTATGACAAGAACGGCGAGTTCACGCCGGTGTCGTGGGATGAAGCCTTCGACGTCATGGCCGAGAAGTTCAAGGCGGCGCTGAAGAAGCGCGGCCCGAGCGGCGTCGGCATGTTCGGCTCCGGCCAGTGGACGGTGTGGGAAGGCTATGCCGCGGTCAAGCTGATGAAGGCCGGCTTCCGCACCAACAACATCGATCCCAATGCACGGCACTGCATGGCTTCCGCCGCGGTCGGCTTCATGCGCACCTTCGGCATCGACGAGCCGATGGGTTGCTACGACGACATCGAGGCCGCCGACGCTTTCGTGCTGTGGGGCTCCAACATGGCGGAGATGCACCCGATCCTGTGGACCCGGGTCGCCGACCGCCGGCTCAGTGCGCCGCATGTCAAAGTCGCGGTGTTGTCGACCTTCGAGCATCGCTCGTTCGACCTCGCCGACATTGGAATGGTGTTCAAGCCGCACACCGATCTGTACCTGCTCAACGTCATCGCCAACTACATCGTCACGACAGGGCGCGTGAATAAGGAATTTGTCGACCGCCACACACTGTTCAAGCGCGGCCAGACCGACATCGGCTACGGCCTGCGCCCCGAACATCCGCTGGAGAAGAAGGCCACCGGCCGCGCCAAGGCGGGCGATGCTACCGACATGAGCTATGACGACTACGTCAAGTTCGTCTCCGACTTCACGCTGGAGAAGGCCGCCGAGATGACCGGCGTGCCGCTGACCCGGCTGCAGGCGATGGCCGAGCTCTATGCCGATCCCAAGGTCAAGGTGGTCTCGTTCTGGACCATGGGCTTCAACCAGCACACCCGCGGCGTCTGGTGCAACAACCTGATCTACAACATCCATCTGTTGACGGGAAAGATCTCCGAGCCCGGCAACAGCCCGTTCTCGCTGACCGGCCAGCCCTCGGCCTGCGGCACGGCGCGCGAGGTCGGCACCTTTTCGCACCGGCTGCCTGCCGACATGGTGGTCACCAACAAGGCGCACCGCGACAAGAC
>JAURVZ010000021.1 GCA_030655215.1 Pseudolabrys sp.
CGAGCGCGCCGGCATCGCCGCGCTGGAAGAGATCGTGATGGCGATCATGACCCGCAACGACAAGCTGCCGTACTGGAACAACATCGACACCACCATGCTGACCCGCGCCTCGAAAGTCGTGTCGGCGGCGACCTCGTTCCCGGTGCAGTTCAACAAGGCGATCGTCGGCCGCAATGCCTTCGCGCACGAGAGCGGCATCCATCAGGACGGCATGCTGAAGAACGCCCAGACCTACGAGATCATGCTGCCGGAAACGGTCGGCGTGAAGCAGACCTCCTTGGTGATGGGCAAGCATTCCGGCCGCCACGCCTTCATCCACAAGCTGGAGGAGATGGGCCACAAGCTGGGCGCCAACCAGCTGGAAGACGCCTTCGTGCGCTTCAAGGCCCTGGCCGACCGCAAGAAGGACATCTACGACGAGGATCTGGAAGCGCTGGTCGACCAGGAAATGACCGCCGCGCATGACCGCATCAAGCTGGCCTCGCTGACGGTCATCGCCGGCACGCACGGCCCGCAGCGCGCCACCATGAAGCTCGACGTCGACGGCGTGATCAAGATCGAGGAGGCCGAGGGCAACGGTCCGGTGGATGCGGTGTTCAACTGCATCAAGGCGCTGGTGCCGCACGAGGCCAAGCTGGAACTGTACCAGGTCCACGCGGTCACGCAGGGCACCGACGCACAGGCCGAAGTCTCGGTGCGGCTGGCGCATGAGGGCCGCTCGATGACCTCGCGGGCGTCCGATCCGGATACGCTGGTGGCCTCGGCAAAGGCCTATCTCGGCGCGCTGAACAAGATCGTCATGAAGCGCCAGCGCGACATGCCGCAGGTTTCCGCGGCGGAGTAGGGCAGCAGGCCCGCCTCCCACTCCACTGTCGTCGCCCGGCTTGGCGCGCCCTTGCGCGCTGGGACCGGGCGATCCAGTACACGCCAGCCGGTGTGGACTGGATCACCCGCTTTCGCGGGTGATGACAAGGGAGTGCTAGTGGCGTCCGACAACTGATGAATACCAGACGCGGCGCCTCGAGCGCCGCGTTTTCGTTTGCAGCGCAGCGACGTTTTCCCGACATCCCTGCGAACAGCCAATAGCGCTCGCGCCTTCTTCTATGTATTGCTCGACGAGACATTCAAGGCAGGGGCCGTTCAATGAGCCCCGCCGCGTCATCGGGAGAGAGACATGCGCAGACTGTTCGTGGCCGCGGCATCGCTGGCGGCGCTTGCAATGATCGGACCGGCGGCGGCCCAGGCGCCGATCTCGATCAAGTTCAGCCACGTCGTGGCGCCGAACACGCCGAAGGGGCTCGCCGCCGAGAAGTTCAAGGAACTGGCGGAGAAATATACCGACGGCAAGGTCAAGGTCGAGGTCTACCCGAACTCGCAGCTCTACAAGGACAAGGAAGAGCTCGAGGCGCTGCAGCTCGGCGCTGTGCAGATGCTGGCGCCGTCGAATTCGAAGTTCGGGCCGATCGGCATCCGCGAGTTCGAGGTGTTCGATCTGCCCTACATTCTCCCGGACCTGCCAACGCTGCGAAAGGTCACGGACGGGCCGCTCGGCGCCCGCCTGCTGAAGCTGCTCGATGCCAAGGGCATGACGGGGCTGGCCTATTGGGACAACGGCTTCAAGCAGATGACCGCCAACAAGAAGCTGGTCGCGCCGGCGGACTACAAGGGGCTGAAATTCCGCATTCAGTCCTCGAAGGTGCTGGAAGCCCAGTTCCGCGCGCTCGGCTCCATTCCGCAGGTGATGGCGTTCTCCGAAGTGTACCAGGCGCTGCAGACGGGCGTGGTCGATGGCCAGGAGAACACGCCGTCGAACATCTATACCCAGAAGATGCATGAAGTGCAGAAGTACACCACGCTGACCAATCACGGCTATATCGGCTATGTCGTCGTCGCCAACAAGAAGTTCTGGGACGGCCTGCCGGCAGACGTGAAGCCGCAGCTGGAGAAGGCGATGAAGGAAGCCACCGCCTATGGCAACGGCCAGTCGGCGAAGGAAAATGATGACGCGCTGGCCGAGATCAAGAAGACCGGCAAGAGCGAATTCATCACGCTGACGCCGGAGCAGGACGCCGCCATGCGCAAGGCAATGGAGCCGGTCTACAACGACGTCGCCGGCCGCGTCGGCAAGCCGCTGATCGAGGAATTCCTGAAAGAGACGAAGGCCACGACGAACTGACACGGCTTTCACTTGCCCCGGACGCAGTGCATCGCGAAGCGGTGCGCTGCAGAGCCGGGGACGTACACTCGCCGGTGGTCGTCACGGTCCCGGCTCTGCGGAGCGGCACAAGGGTGCCGCACCGCGTCCGGGACAAGTTCAAGTTGGTAACTCCGCCCATATGCGGCGGCCATCTGGGAGACCTCATGTTCCTACGCATCCTCGACCGGCTTGAGGAATCGCTGATCACGTTTCTGATCGGCGCCGCCACCTTCATCATCTTCATTGCGGTGCTGCACCGCTATCTGGTCGGGATACCGTTCTTCTATCCGCTGCTGTTTCCCATCAACCTGTCCTGGGCGCAGGAATTGTGCATCTACATGTTCGTGTGGATGGCCAAGTTCGGCGCGGCCTACGGCGTGCGCACCGGCATCCATGTCGGTGTCGACGTGGTGGTCAATCACCTGAGCCCACGCTGGCGCAAGGGCACCGTGCTGTTCGGCCTCGCATGCGGCGCCTTCTTCACCGCGGTGATC
>JAURVZ010000026.1 GCA_030655215.1 Pseudolabrys sp.
CGACTTCGACGGTCAGCCCTACTCGAACCAGTCGAACGTCTGGTCGTCGAACAACGGCGGCAACGGCGTTGATCTGTTCGCCTACACCGCGCAGCTCGGCAACGGCCTGTCGGCGTCGATCGCGGCGGAAAACAACTACGGTCATCGCCTCGGCGTTTCGACGGTTGCAGGTGCCTTCGAAGCCGTTGGCGGCCAGACCATGCCGGACATCGTTGCCAACTTGCGCATCGATCAGGCTTGGGGTTCGGCACAGATCATGGGCGCTGCCCATGAGACGAACTTTGGCGGTCTGGTTGCTGGTCCGTCCGACAAGACCGGCTACGCTTTCGGCGCCGGTGTGAAGGTCAACCTGCCGATGCTCGGCAAGGGCGACTACATCCAGGGTCAGTTCACCTGGGGCAAGGGCGCGGTCGACTATGTCGGTTCGGGCCTCGCCAACGCGCAGACCCGCGTTCAGAGCGGCACCACCTCGTACGGTCCTGCTTTTGACGCCGTCGTCACCGGCGCTGGCACTGCAGATCTGACCTCGGGCTGGTCGATCACCGGCGGTTACGAGCACAACTGGGTTCCGGGCTGGAAGACGTCGTTGTACGGCGCCTACGGTGAACTGGAATACAGCGCTGCCGCGAGCGCCATTTTGCAGGCCGCTTCGGCCGGCACCGTTGCTGGCACGTCGGCCAACTGGTCGTACTGGCAGGTCGGTTCGCGCACTGTCTGGACCCCGGTCACCAACCTCGATCTGAGCGTCGAAGTTATGTACCAGAAGCAGGAAACTGCCTTCACCGGTCCGGCGGTTGGCAACAACAGCTGGTGGTCGGGCATGTTCCGCGCCCAGCGCAACTTCTACCCGTAAGATCTACGGTTAGTTGGTTCAAAGACCCCCGGCGGGAAACCGTCGGGGGTTCTTCGTCAGTGAGTAAGTGTTTCAGAGTATCAAATCATGCCGTCCATGCTCGCGCAGCAAGGGTCGAATGATCTCGCCAGACTCATGCGGCTTGAGCGGCAGGCCTTCGCGGCCAAAATCCGGATGACGCGGGCATTGATCGGCTGGAGCCAGACCGATCTGGCCGACAAGGTCGGCTTGACCCAGCGCTCCGTGCATAAACTTGAATCCGGTGAAACCGAACCGCGCCGCGCCACTGTTTACGTCATTGAACAGCTCTGGCGTGAGCAGGGCATCGAGTTTGAAGATCTGGCCGATGGCGGCTTTCGTGTCCGCGCCAGCCCGGCTTTGTTCGATCATGCGGCTGAGAAGCCGCATGCGCCGCAACGCGGCGCGCGGTCGGGCGACCATTAAGCAATTCTTCTGATCAAACGCGGCTAACGAAGTCGGCGATGCGCGCAATCGTGTCCGCTTCCGCCAGCAAGGGCGCGTGGCCCTGATCCGGCACCACCAAAGTCTCCAGCGGACTGCTGGCCGACTGACGGTGCGCCGCCATTTGTTCGACCGTCGCGTCTGTCAGCAGATCGGAATGCTCGCCGCGGATGACCATCACCGGCACATGCGCCAATGCATCGAACTGCGCCCAGAGCGGCGGCAGCGGCTTTTCGAAATCGACGCCTTCCATCGTCTTGGCCAGCGCCACGTCATGGTCCGGCACGAAGCCGCCATTGACCTGCTTGAAGGTGCGCCGCGCGCTTGCCAGCCAATCATCCTGTGTCTGCGTCGGGAATTGCGCCGAGAAAAGGCGGCGCAAGATCTCGGCGCCTTCCTCATAGCTGCGCGGCTGCGGCAGTTTGCCGACATAGCCCTTGATCCGCATCAGGCCCTTCGGCTCGATCGCCGGACCGATATCGTTGAGCACGACGCCGGCGATAGCGGTCGGCCGCAGCGGTGCGAGCAGCATGGTGAGAATGCCGCCGCGCGATGTGCCGATGAAGATCGCCGGCAGGCAGTCGAGCGCTGTCAGCACCGCCAGCACGTCGGCGATCTCGACCTGGAATGAATAGTTCGCCGGATCGCGGTCGTAGTCCGATTGGCCGCGGCCGCGATAGTCGAGCGCGACAACGCGGCGCGGATTCTTCGGATCGTTGGCCAGCGCCGTGGCGAGGGCTTCAAAGTCGCCGCCGCTGCGCGCAAGTCCCGGCAGGCAGACGACAGGCAGGCCACGGCCGCTGTGCCGGCCATAGTCGCGCGCGTGCAGCTTGAGGCCGTCCGGCGCGGAGATGAAGTGCGAAACGGGGGCGGGCGGGGTCATGCGTCTCTCCGTCATGCCCGCGCTTGTCGCGGGCATCCACGTCTTAAGGTTCGCTATGAAACAAGACGTGGATGGCCGGGACAAGCCCGGCCATGACGGCGATTGAAGAGCGCGTTCGCTGAATTACTAATTCGCTGTCGCGCCGCGACGGATATCGGCCTCAATCAGCAGCTTGGTGCCGCCGCCGAAGCGGGCGCGGTAGACCTGCAAATTCTCCATGATGCGCTGGACGTAATTGCGCGTCTCGGCGATCGGAATGCGTTCGGCCCAGTCGACCGGATCGACCTTCGGATCGCGCGGATCGCCGTAAGCAGCAACCCACTGGCGCACGCGGCCACGACCAGCATTGTAGCCGGCGAAGGTCATCAGATAGGAGCCGTTGTATTGGGAGAGCAGCATGGACAGCTCGGCTGCGCCCATTTGCATATTGTAGATCGGGTCGCTGAGCAGGCGGGCCGGCGTGTAGGCGGCCTTGTAGCGCTTCGACGAATCCTTGGCGGCCACCGGCGTCACCTGCATCAGGCCCATGGCCTTCGCCGGCGACACGACCTTCTGATTGAAGTGGCTTTCCTGCCGTGCGATCGAATAGGTGACGGCGTGTTCGACCGGCGGTGCGATCGGCGTGTAGTCGGGCAGGCCGATCACCGGATAGGCGTAGTAATCCAGCGGCAGGCCACGGCCGAGCGCGCCCTTGCCGAGCATCAACATGGCGCGGCCATCTTTATGCTTCGCCGCCGTCTCGCCCAGCATCGCCATGCCCGCGACATCGGTCGAGCTTTCGCCGAGTTCGGCAAAGATCGAGGTCAGCATGTCGCGTTCATCAAGCGCATACAGAATTTCAACGGCCCGCACGACTTCGAGATTGCTCAGGGCAGCCCGCTCGGTGCCGTTAAAGGACGGCGGGCCCTTCAGGCCGAGCTCGGGCAGGCCGAGGCGGGCGCGCGCCAACTGGCCGTAATAGGTGGCGGAGTGTTCGGCGGCCTGCGTGTAGAAGGTACGCGCTTGCGCTTTCTGGCCCATGGCATCGGCGGCGCGGCCTTCCCAATAGCCGCCGCGCGACAGCGCATGCGGATTGTTGGTGCCGTCATTGATCAGCGCAAAGTGCTGTGCGGCCGTCTGCGGGTCATTGAGGAAGCGCAAGGCAATCCAGCCGGCGGTGAAGTGCTTGTCGACGCGGTAATTTGCCTGCGGCGGGGTCGCGGCATCGCGGGCGACGCGATAGGCGGTTTGCGCGTCTTCACTGTCGAGCAGGTTGCGGATCAGGATGCGGCGTTCCTGCCACCACTGATTAACGTCAACCTGGGCGTTCGGGTCCTTCGATGCGGTGAGGATCAATTTGCCGGCGGCTTCCGGCTCGTCATTCCGGCGCAGCCACTGCGCCTTCGCGTAGATATAGCCGGCGTCGCGTTGCGCCGAGGAGGGCACGGCATCGAGCAGAGCCTTGGCATTGCCGGCCTTCTTGATCACCGCGGTCCAGGCGCGGGCAATCGCCAGTTCGTTGCCGCCAAGACGTTCGGCGGCGCGCATGCCGGATTCAGTTTCGTCTTCATAGAAGCGCTGGTCCATGCGGATCTTGTGATCGGCGGTGGTCAGCATGTTGCCGAACTTTTCCAGCACGGTGCGTTCGATATCGACGCTGGCGTCCTGTTCGCGCCAGGCCTTGCGCACCAAAGTGGCGGCGCCGTCCTGGTCGCCTTGCGCGAGCAGCGCGCGGGCCAGGACGTAACGGCCCTTGGCGGTGACCGGCGGCTTGCTGGCGAAGAATGAGCGAACCTGCGCGTCGTCCATCTTGTCGTTCCACAGCGCATTCTCGGCGCGGCGGCGGAACAGCGGCGAATGCGGCCATGACGGATTGGCGTTGATGAAGGCAGCATAGCGGTGGAAGGACGGCTTGGTGTTGTCGCTGCGCAGCGCGACCCATTCGGCGAGCTTGCGCGCGACCGGATCGGTGATGGACTTGGCGGCGACGTCGGCAACGACCTCTTGTCCTTTCCGATTAGCCTCAATGACTTGCTTGACCAGCGCGATGTCGGCGGCCGAGGTCGAGCTTGTCGGTGCAACGGCGAAGGGGCCGGAGGCAGGGCGAGCTAACGGCTTGAAATTAGCAGAGGCGGAGAAGATGCCGCCGCGCATCGCGGCACCGGCTTGGGCGAAGGAGCTCAGGCCCTGGCTGGCAGGCGGGGTTGCAGCATAGTTGAGCCGCTTGTCGGGTTCGTTGGCGGTAGCCTGCAGGTCGAGCGGCATCGGCGCTGTCGGGGCAGTCGACTTGGCAACAGGCTTGGCCTGCGGTGCCGGAACCTTGGCGACGGCTTTTGGCGTTTCCTTGGCGGCCGGCTTGGCAATTGCCTTCGCCGCCGGCTTTGTCTCTGGTTTGGCAGCGGCCTTTGCATCCGCCTTGGCGGCGGGCTTCGCCGCAGGCTTTGCCTCGGGCTTGGCAGCCTGTTTGGCGTCCGGTTTGAGGGCTGGTCTCAAGGCAGGCTTTGCGGCGTCCTTGGCAGCATCCTTGGCTGGAACTTTGTCCGGTGCGGCCAGCGCTGCGCTATCGAACGCGGCAGAGCCAGCGCACAACAGTCCAACCGCCACACAACTGCCCCGCAGGGCCCAAAAAAGCCTTTTAGATAGCCCCATTCCGTCTCAGCCCTTGATCTAGCGCATCGTCAGCGTGGCAACCCGACTCAGAAACAGGCGCCACCAATATAGCCGCATAGGCCCATATGGTTGATGAGAGCCTACCAGCGGCCGGCCCCATGATTTCCTATGCCACGACGACGGCAAAAACGGGGCAACTGTGTGCTTTGGCGGTTAACCGGTTAACGGGGCTTTCGCCGGACCGGGCCACCCTATATCAATGCGGTTTGCCGCTGAATGAGCACCGGGACGGAGAACGGCCATGACCACCGAGACGAGCTTTCGAGGATCCTACACAGCGCTCGTCACGCCGTTCAAAAATGGCGCGGTCGACGAGAAGGCTTTCCGCGACCTGGTCGACTGGCAGATCGCCGAGGGCAGCAATGGGCTGGTGCCGGTCGGCACGACCGGCGAAAGCCCGACCCTCAGTCATGACGAACATCGCGCCGTCACCGAATGGTGCATCGACCAGGCCAAGGGCCGCGTGCCGGTGATCGCCGGCGCGGGCTCGAACTCGACCGCCGAGGCGGTCTCGCTGGCGCAACATGCCGAGAAGGCCGGCGCCGATGCCGTGCTGGTTGTGACGCCGTACTACAACAAGCCGACGCAAGAGGGCATGTACCAGCACTTCAAGGCGGTGAACGACGCGATCGGCATTCCGATCATCATCTACAACATCCCGCCACGTTCGGTGGTGGACATGTCGGTTGAGACGATGACGCGTTTGTTCGAGTTGAAGAACATCGCCGGCGTCAAGGACGCGACCGCCAATCTGGCGCGCGTGTCGCAGCAGCGCCATGCGATGGGCCCGGATTTCATCCAGCTCTCCGGCGAGGACATGACCGCTTTGGCCTATATGGCCGCCGGCGGTCATGGCTGCATTTCAGTCGTCGCGAACGTGGCGCCGAAGCTTTGCGCCGACCTGATGAAGGCTGTGTTCAAGGGCGATTATGCCGACGCGCTACAGATTCAGGACCGGCTGACGCCGTTGCACGACGCCATCTTCAAGGAGCCTGGCCTTGCCGGTGCCAAGCATGGCCTGGCACTGCTTGGCCGCGTTACGGAGGAGGTGAGATTGCCGCTGCTGACGGTGACGCCGCCGACCGGCAAGGTGATCCGCGATGCCATGGTGCATGCCGGACTGATCAATTAGGCGCTGAACGTTGAGGGCCGGTCCGATGCTTGAAGAGTTCAAGAAATTCGCCTTGCGCGGCAATGTCGTCGATCTCGCCGTCGGCGTGATCATCGGCGCGGCCTTCGGCAGCATCGTCTCGTCGCTGGTTGCCGACGTCATCATGCCGATCATCGGCGCGATCACCGGTGGTCTCGACTTCTCCAATTACTTCCTGCCGCTATCGTCCAAGGTCACAGCCGACACGTTGGTTGAGGCGAAAAAGCAAGGTGCTGTATTGGCTTATGGTAGCTTCCTCACCATAACGCTTAACTTTATGATCATCGCTTTTGTGTTGTTTCTGGTCATCCGGGCGCTCGGCAAGCTGATCAAGAAGGAAGCGGAAAAGCCGGCGCCACCGCCGAAGCAGGAAGTCCTGCTGACCGAGATTCGCGACCTGCTGAAGAAGCCCTGAGCGGCTGATCGCAGGCGCGGCTGGTCAACGGCCGCCGGACGTCAACAATCCAAATCGCTTGCGACCTTCTGTGCCTGCGCCCGATCGCGCCGCAGCGACGCCGCCGGTTGGCATTGCCAAATTCACGTCCGCCCGCACGCGCGCTGTCAACAGTACGTCGCGTACCGCACAGACGACCTCCGGAACCTAGCTTAAGTCTTGTCTGAAGCATGGCGGCACGCCCCCTCGGAGCGCGTGCATATTCCGCCTTCGGCCGCTCGACCGATCGAGCGGGAAGACTAAGTCACGATGGAAAACCCCGCCTTGGGCGTTTCGAACCGGTTGCTCGATTCACTGCCGGTCGCTGAAGCCGCGCTGCTCAAGCCGCAGCTAAAGACGATCAAGATGGTGCAGGGCACCTTGCTGCAGGAGCCGGGCGACCAGATCAACTACATCTATTTTCCGCACAGCGGCATGATCTCGCTGCTCGCCGTGATGAAGCAGGGCAACTCGGTTGAAGTCGCCACGGTCGGCCGCGAGGGCGCGGTCGGCGCAATGTCAGGCTTCGGCCCGCGCCACGCTTTCACGCGCGCCATCGTCCAGGTCGAAGGCGTTGCGTCGCGCATCTCGGCCTCGCATTTCCATGAGGCGATGAAGAAGAGCGCCAGCCTGCGCGAGACCGTCGTCCGCTACAACGAAGGTCTCCTGGCGCAAGTGCAGCAGACAGCGGCCTGCAATGCGTTGCATGACTTGGAGCAGCGCCTGTGCCGATGGCTGCTGCAGACACAGGATCGCGCCAGTGGCGACATGATCACGCTGACGCATGAGTTCCTGTCGCAGATGCTCGCGGTTCGTCGTACCACCGTGACCCTCGTTGCCCGCGCGCTGCAGGACGCCGGCGCCATCGAGTACCGGCGCGGCAGGATCCGCATCGTTGACCGCCGCAAGCTCGAGAAGCGGGCCTGCGAGTGTTACAAGGTGGTCAGCCAGCAGATCGACAAGCACCTGCCGGGCGCATAGCGCGCCCGCTGCGCCTAGTTTGGCTTGCTAGCGGGCTTGGAGGCTGGGCGCGCGGATGGCGCTAGTTGCAGGGTGAAAACCTGGCTGCCGGTCTCATCAATGACCTGAACCGACCAATATAAGCCCTCATTGCCATTGAATTGCGCGGCTCGCCGGCTAAATGCCTCGGTACAGGCGGTGGCATGCTGGCGCGCTTCCGTGGCGTTGGCGAAAATCTGGCCGCCGCTGTCGGCGACCTTTTTCAGGCCGTCGGTCAGTTGAAAGAAGAATCTGGGCAAATGACCGGGCTCCAGAGATACGCCCGGCTGAGGACGTAATGTTAAGTATATGACATAGCCTAAGTCCTCATTACTGCGATCGTTCCATCTGGTGCCGGATAGCGGCTTCGTGGCATAGGTCGGGCTGAGAAGAGACGGACGGAAGAGACATGGCTGCGCAGGAAAAGCGCTTCAAGATTGCGGCTGAAAACCGCAAGGCGCGCTTCAATTTTGAAATCGGCGAGGTCTTCGAGGCCGGCATTGTGCTGACCGGGAGCGAGGTCAAGTCGCTGCGTGCCGGCAAGGCGACGATTGCCGAGTCCTATGCCGACGCCAAGGACGGCGAAATCTGGCTGATCAACTCGAACATCCCGGAATACCGGCAGGCGCACCAGTTCAACCATCTGCCGAAACGGCCGCGCAAGCTGCTGCTGCATGAACGCCAGATCAACAAGCTCGCGGGCGCCGTCGAGCGGGAGGGCATGACCATCGTGCCGCTGAAGGTCTATTTCAACGACAAGGGACGGGCCAAGATCGAGGTCGCTCTCGCCAAGGGCAAGAAGCTGCACGACAAGCGTGAGACAGAGAAGGCGCGGTCGTGGCAGCGCGACAAGAGCAGGATTATGAAAGAGCGGGGCTGAGGTTGAGCGTCGCGCAGCCCTTAAATTCCTCGTCATGGCCGGGCTTGTCCGGCCATCCACGTCTTACTGACTAAGTGCAAGCAAGACGTGGATGCCCGGCCCAAGGCCGGGCATGACGGTGGTTAGACTTATTGCACAACCCCGCAGGCAATGCGGCCGCCGGCTTCGCCGGTCGGATCGGTCTTATAGTCGTCGCTGCCGGCATGGATGATCATCGCCGCGCCATCGGTATCGAACACTGAGTTCGGCTTGCCCTTTTCCAGCGTGATCGCCGAGTTGACGACTTCAACAGTCAGGTCGCCGCTTTGCGGGATGTGAAGGTTCGGCATGTCGCCGGCATGGGCGCCATCGGCGGCGAGCAGGCCGTGCTTCTTTTTGTCGGGATTAAAGTGGCCGCCGGCGCTGGTGAACGTGCCTTCGCATTTGCCGACTTCATGAACGTGGAAGGCATGCTCGCCCGGCGGCAGGCCTTTGACTGCGACGTTGATCAGCACGCCGCGCGGCGTCTGTGTCAGATTAATTGAGCCGACTTCCTTGCCTTGGGCGTCCTTGAGCGGCGCACTCGCTGTCTGGGCGGCGGCGGGGAATGCTGCTGCGGCGCACAACAGTGCAGCGGTAAGGGTGGTGCGGATGAAGGATTTGGTCATGGAAATGGCTCCCTTGGTTCGATTCTTTGAGACAGTGAGCAACGAACAGACGTGATCATTGCGTTATTCATGTGTCGGCTGGGTAACGCTTGGGCGCGATTAAGGTGCCAAGGCGAGGAACAGAAACGCGGCGAAGATGACCAAATGCACAACGCCCTGCAGCACGGTTGTGCGGCCTGTGCCGAGTGTGATGATACCGACGACAATGGTCAGGGCCAGCAGCACCTCGTCCTTGTGGCCAAGGCCAAGTTCGAGCGGCTGCGCCATGATGATCGAGACGACAGCAACGGTCGGGATGGTCAGGCCGATACTGGCCAGCGCCGAGCCGAGCGCCAGATTGAGGCTGGTCTGGAGCTGATTGGCGCGCGCGGCACGCACGGCGGCAAGGCCCTCCGGCATCAGCACCAAAAGCGCCAGCGCGACGCCGACGACGGCCTTGGGCACGGCGAAATAGGCGACTGCCACTTCAAGTGTCGGCGTCAAAGCCTTGGCGAGGCCAACGACAGCCACCAGCGACACCAGCAGCAAGACGGCGCTCACTGTCGCAATGGTTGTCGACGGCGGCTCGTGCGGCCCGAGTTCGGCATCCTCTTTGGACGGCAGGAAGTAACCGCGATGCGACACGGTCTGCACGAAGACATAGGAGCCGTAGAGGATCAGCGAGATGACGCCGGCGAAGATCAGCTGCGACATGCTGAACACCGGGCCCGGCGTCGATACGACATTCGGCAGGATAAGCGTCAGCGTGGTCAGCGCGGCGAGCACGGCCAACGCGGCGCTGGCGCCTTCGACATGGAAACCCTGGGTGTGGTGGCGCACGCCGCCGGCCAGCAGGCAAATGCCGACAATGCCGTTGCAAGCGATCATCACGGTGGCGAAGACGGTATCGCGGGCAAGCCCAGCTTTCTCGGCTGGCGCCGCACTCATGATCGAGACGATGAGCGCGACCTCAATGACGGTGACGGCAACCGCGAGCACCAAGGTGCCGAATGGTTCGCCAATGCGCTCGGCAATGACCTCGGCGTGATAGACCGCCGCGAACACTGTGGCGATCAGCACGATCGCGGCCAACGCGGCGAGCCAGTTATTGGCGCCGACGGCGAAGGTCGCGGCCATGACAGCCCAGCCGAGCAGGGGCCATGCCCATGCCCACCAAGGCGTTCGTGTTACTGATGCTGACATTTATTTTCTCTTTGGCAATTGGTTGTCGAGAAAGTCTCGCACTTTGGCAAAGACGTTGCGAAACATCTCCGTCGTCAGCACGCCAGTATTGGTGTTGTAGCGCGAGCAGTGATAGCTCGAAAAAAATGCGATGTTGCGCCCATCGGCAAAGGGCAGGTCATATTTGCCAGCATGCTTGAACGGATGCACCGATTTCCTGGCAGCGAAAGCGGTCAGCACACTGGCATGGGCGATGGCGCCGAGCGCGACGATAGCACGCAAGCGTGTCATCTCGGCGATGGTCTCCTGCAGGAAGGGCCGGCAGGTCGCGATCTCGATCGGCAATGGCTTGTTCTCGGGCGGCACACACCGCACCGCGTTGGTAATGCGGCAATCAGAAAGAACCAGGCCGTCGTCGAGTCTGGCGTCGAATTTACCGTTGGCAAAACCATATCGAGACAGCGTCTCGTAAAGCAGGTCGCCGGCAAAATCGCCGGTGAAAGGCCGCCCGGTTCGGTTGGCGCCCATGACGCCGGGCGCGAGGCCTACGATTAACAGCTGCGCACTGAGCGGCCCGAAGGAGGGCACCGGCGCGTTGAACCAGTCCGGATGAGCGGCGCGGCACTCCTGGCGATAGGCAACGAGACGCGGGCAGCGCGGGCAATCGCGTCCCGGCTTGCCGCTGTCCGGCCAGTCATATCCTGCTGGTTTCGAGGCAACGGAGCGCGCCACGGAAACGCACTCCCTAATGCCTAGTCTTCAAAATCGTCTTCAACGGCTGCACCGGCGCGCTGCGGCGGCGCGCCCGCCGGGCGTTGCAGGAAGGCCGGATGCTGACCACCCGGATCGCCGCCTTGTTCGGTGCGCGGACGAATCGGCCGCTCGGATGGCTCGCGGCCGATCTTGTTGCGCAGCGTAATGATGTCGGTGAACACATCGGCCTGGCGGCGCAGTTCATCGGCGACCATGGGCGGCTGCGTGGTGACGGTCGAGATGACGGTGACGCGCACGCCCTTGCGCTGCACGGCTTCGACCAGTGAGCGGAAGTCGCCATCGCCGGAGAACAACACCATGTGATCGATCGTGCCGGCGATCTCCATGGCATCGACGGCGAGTTCGATGTCCATGTTGCCTTTGACCTTGCGGCGGCCGGTCTGGTCGACGAATTCCTTGGTCGCCTTGGTGACGACCGAATAGCCGTTATAGTCGAGCCAATCGATCAAGGGACGGATCGACGAGTATTCCTGATCTTCAATGACGGCGGTGTAATAGAACGCGCGCAGCAAATAACCGCGCGACTGAAACTCGCCGAGCAGTTTCTTGTAATCGATGTCGAAGCCGAGGGATTTTGCGGTCGCATACAAATTGGCGCCATCGATAAACAGGGCAATTTTTTCGCCGGGCACAGTCATGTTCGCTCTCTCATAAATCTTGCAAGAACCGCAGAAGCGTTAATCGAATATCCAGATGCAACGCAGACCCAACGCGCGAGAAGCGCTAAGGCTGCGTCAAATGGAGCGGTATTTTAGAGCTTCAAAGGCACCTACGCTTAAATTCAGTGGCCCCCGCGCAATCATGCCGTCGCCGGTAATATCCGTCCGGTCGGACTGGCTGCGGTCGCGGTATTTTCTCTAACGTCGGCTTGCGGCCAAACCAAGACAAAAATGCTTGAAATTTGGTGCGGTAGGGGATAGGTACCGGACGTTCTCAGGACATAGTTCCACCTAAAGGAGTGACGAGCCGATGGCCCGTGTCACCGTAGAAGATTGCATCGACAAGGTTGAAAATCGCTTCGACCTCGTCCTTTTGGCGAGCCATCGGGCGCGCATGATTTCGTCCGGATCGCAGATCACCATTGATCGCGACAACGACAAGAACCCGGTCGTGTCGCTGCGAGAGATCGCCGAGACCACTGTGTCGCCGGGCGACCTCAAGGAAGACTTGATCCACTCGCTGCAGAAATACGTCGAAGTCGACGAGCCGGAGCCCGAAGTGCCGCTGATCGGCGCCGGTGGCGTCGATTCGGACGATGCGGACGTCGTTACCTCTGACCGCATGACCGAAGAAGAGCTTCTCAAGGGCCTGGAAGGCCTCGCCCCGCCGGAAGAAGTGCCGGAAGAGGACGCTGAGTAAGCGCTAGTTTGTCAGCAAATGTTGTGATTTAGGCCCGGCCTCGCGCCGGGCCTTTTTTATTGTTCCGGCAATTTATTAAGCAGGCGGTTAAACCCTTGCGGCGGCGTCGGATTGACGTGATATCTAGGAGACGCCAGCGATCAAACGGCCGGTTTGATTGCTGCTGCGGCCGGGTTTTGAGGCAATTTGGACATGATGCGCACGCGCCCTGATTTACCGCGCATGCAGAAGCAGGCCCCGACCCGGGCGCCGCTCGAACGTCCTGCGAGCCCGCCGCCGCAAGTTCCTGAAAAAGCGGCCCAAACCGCCCAGGCCGCGCGCAAGCCGCAGATGATGCGGCAATATGATCTGATCGAGCGGGTGCGGGCCTATAATCCGAACACCAATGAGGCGCTGCTCAACCGCGCCTATGTCTACGCCATGAAGGCGCATGGCGATCAGCGCCGCGCCTCCGGCGACCCGTATTTCTCGCATCCGATCGAAGTCGCGGCGATTCTGACCGACCTCAAGCTGGACGACTCGACCATTGCCGCAGCGCTGCTGCACGACACGATCGAGGATACGGCGGCGACGCGCGCCGAGATCGACCAGTTGTTCGGGCCGGATATTGGCGTGCTGGTCGAGGGCCTGACCAAGCTGAAGAAGCTCGATCTGGTCACCAAGGAAGCCAAGCAGGCCGAGAACCTGCGCAAGCTGCTGCTCGCCATTGCCGATGACGTGCGCGTGCTCTTGGTCAAGCTCGCCGACCGCCTGCACAATATGCGGACCATCGATTACATGCCGCTCGCTTCGCGCAAGCGCACGGCGGAGGAGACGCTGGAAATCTATGCCCCGCTCGCCGGCCGCATGGGCATGCATGCGATGCGCGAGGAGCTCGACAACCTTGCGTTCCGCGAACTCTATCCGGACGCCTACAAGGTCGTCACCGCGCGGCTCGCGTCGCTGGCCGATCGCAACGGCCAGTTGATCACCGAGATTGAGCAGCAGCTCACCAAGAAGCTCGCCGACCGCGGCATCCCGGCGCGCGTCACCGGCCGCGCCAAGCGCGCCTATTCGATCTGGCGCAAGATGGAGCGCAAGTCGGTCGGCTTCGAACAGCTCTCCGACATTTTCGGTTTCCGCGTCGTCGTGAACACCTTGGCGGAGTGCTATCAGGCGCTCGGCATCGTGCACACGACATGGCCGATGGTGCCGCAGCGCTTCAAAGATTACATCTCGACGCCGAAGGGCAACGACTACCATTCACTGCACACGACGGTGATCGGCCCCGGCAAGCAGCGCGTGGAGCTGCAGATCCGCACTGTCGAGATGCATGAGATCGCCGAATACGGCATCGCCGCGCATGCGCTGTACAAGGATGGCGTCGGCTCGCCGACCGAATTGCTGTCGCGCGAGTCGACGGCTTACGCCTGGCTGCGCCGCACGATTGAATTGCTGGCGGAAGGCTCCAACCCGGAAGAATTCCTCGAGCACACCAAGCTGGAGCTGTTCCACGACCAGGTGTTCTGCTTCTCGCCGAAGGGCAAGCTGATCGCGCTGCCGCGCAAGGCAACGCCGATCGACTTCGCCTATGCGGTGCACACCGATGTCGGCAATACCGCGGTCGGCTGCAAGATCAACGGCAAGATCGCGCCGCTGACCTCCGAACTCGGCAATGGCGATGAAGTCGTTATCCTCACCTCGAAGGCGCAACTGGCGCCGCCATCGGCTTGGGAGTCGATTGTCGTCACCGGCAAGGCGCGCGCCGCCATCCGCCGCGCCACCCGCACCGCCGTGCGCGTGCAATATGCCGGGCTTGGCCGCCGCATTGTCGAGCGGCTGTTTCAGCGCGCCAAGATGACCTATTCGGACGAGAAGCTGACCGGCGCGTTGCCGCGTCTGGCCCGTTCGTCGATCGAGGAAGTGATGGCCGCAGTCGGCCGCAGCGAATTAAAGGCGTCCGACGTCGCCCGCGCCATGTATCCCGATTACAAGGAAGAGCGCGCGCAGGCGATGGCGGTCAAGCCGAAGGCGGAAACCGGCTGGTTCGGTCTGAAGAAGCTCACCTCAGTCAAGTTCAAGGTGCCGGGTGACGAGAAGGTCGGCCCGGCGATCCCGATCCGCGGCATCAATGGCGATCTGCCGGTGCGCTTCGCGCCCGATGGCGGCGCCGTGCCGGGCGACCGTATTGTCGGCATCGTCTCGCCGGGCGAAGGCATCACCATTTATCCGATCCAGTCGGCGGCCCTGGCTGACTTCGAGGACAAGCCGGAGCACTGGCTCGACGTGCGCTGGGACTCGGAAGAGAGCACGCCGCGGCGTTTTCCAGCGCGCATTGAAGTGCAGTCGGAGAATGCGCCAGGCTCGCTGGCGCAGATCACGCAGGTGATTGCCGAGCACGACGGCAATATCGACAATATCCGCATGCATCGCCGCGCGCCGGATTTCACCGAAGTCACCATCGATCTCGAGGTCTATGATCTCAAGCATCTCACCGACATCATCGCGCAGCTTCGTGCCAAGCCGATGGTGGCGAAGGTGGAGCGGGTGAATGGCTAAACCACTTCGCTTGGGCGTTAACATCGATCACGTCGCCACGGTTCGTAATGCGCGGGGTGGGCTGCTGCCCGATCCGGTGCGTGCGGCGAAGCTGGCGATCAGCGCCGGCGCCGATGGCATCACCGCGCATTTGCGCGAGGACCGCCGCCATATTCGAGATGACGATATTGCGCGGCTAAAGGCCGAGATCAGCAAGCCGCTGAATTTTGAAATGGCGGCGACCGACGAGATGCTGGCCATCGCATTGAAGACGCAGCCGCATGCTTGCTGCCTGGTGCCGGAGAAGCGCACCGAACGCACGACAGAAGGCGGCCTCGACGTCGCCGGGCAATCGGCGAATCTCAAGCCGGCTATTCACGCGCTCAAGCATGCCGGCATTCGTGTGTCGCTGTTCATCGCCGCGGTGCCCGAGCAGATCGAAGCAGCGGCGGCCTTGGGCGCCGACATTATCGAGATCCACACCGGCGCCTGGTGTGAGGCCTTGGCCGAAGGGCAGGCCGCGCATGCGGACGCCGAATGGAAACAGATCGTCGCCGGTGCGGCGCTGGCCGCCGGTCTGGGCTTGGAAGTCCATGCCGGGCATGGCCTCGATTATGCCAGCGCTGAGGAGATCGCCGCGCTGCCGCAGATCGTCGAACTCAACATCGGGCACTTCATGATCGGCGAGGCGATCTTCGTCGGCCTGCCGGAGACGGTGCAGCAGATGCGCGCCGCCATGGCGCGCGGCCGGGCGACATCATCATCATGATCATCGGCATGGGTTCCGACCTCTGCGACGTCCGCCGCATCGCCAAGACCATTGAGCGGCACGGCGAACGCTTCCTCAACCGGCTTTACACGCCGCTGGAGCGCGCCAAGGCCGAGCGCCGCGCCAATGTCGCCGAGACCTATGCCAAGCGCTTCGCCGCCAAGGAAGCCTGCTCCAAGGCGCTCGGTACCGGGATGCGGGCAGGGGTCTTCTGGCGCGACATGGGGGTGGTCAACCTGCCGTCCGGCCGCCCGACCATGAAGCTGACGGGCGGGGCGCTGAAACGTCTGCAATCCATGCTGCCGCCGGGCCACGAGGCGCGGATCGACGTTTCGCTGACGGACGAGGGACCCTTGGCCCAAGCCATTGTGATCATCACCGCGGTGCCGGTGCCGCCGCCGCCGAGCGAATCGCGTTAGAAACGATTTAATCCAGCTGTGACAAACACTTATACAATAGTTTCGCCGATCTTCATTGCACCGCGCAGACTCACCCGCTACAAGACCGGCGGGGCGTCGATGTCGATTTTTGACGGCATTTAGGACGAAAGGCCGATGAGCGTGACATCCAGTACCAAGCGGAAAGAGGGTGGCGTCGGCGAGACGGTCCGCGTGATCATTCATGCGTTGATCATCGCTTTGGTGATCCGCACTTTCCTGTTCCAGCCATTCAACATTCCATCGGGCTCGATGAAGGCGACGCTGCTGGTCGGCGATTATCTGTTCGTGTCGAAATACACCTACGGTTACAGCCAGTTCTCGCTGCCTTTGTCGCCGGCGATCTTCTCCGGTCGCATTCCCGGCGGCTATCTGCCGGAGCGCGGCGACGTCGTCGTCTTCCGCCTGCCGAAGGACACCTCGACCGATTACATCAAGCGCGTGATCGGCCTGCCGGGCGACAAGATCCAGGTCACCGACGGCATCGTTTCGATCAACGGCGTGCCGGTAAAGCATGAGCGCATTGCCGACTTCATCGAGACCGAAGAGGGCTCGCACGAGCAGCCGGTCAAGCGCTGGAAGGACACGCTGCCGAACGGCGTCAGCTACGAGACGCTCGATCTGGTCGATAATGGTTTCGCCGACAATACGCAGGTCTACACCGTGCCGGCCGACCATTACTTTATGATGGGCGACAACCGCGACAACTCGACCGATAGCCGCTTCAGCCAGGTCGGCTTCGTGCCGTTCGAGAACATTGTCGGCAAGGCGCAGATCATCTTCTTCTCGGTCTATGAAGGTGAGCGCGCCTGGCAATTCTGGCGTTGGCCTTTTGCCGTGCGCTGGAACAGGCTGTTCACGATCGTCCGATGAGCCGCAGTAAGGTCAAAGACCGGGCCGCGCTCGAAGAACGGATCGGTTACAAGTTTTCCGACAAGTTGTTGCTGGAACGCGCACTGACGCATATCTCCGCAGTATCGGGTGGCCCGCAGAACCGGGTATCGAGCTACCAGCGTCTAGAGTTTCTCGGAGATCATGTCCTTGGTCTGGTGATTTCCGACATGCTCTATCGCGCCTTTCCGAAGGCGAATGAAGGCGAACTGTCGCGGCGTCTGGCCGATCTGGTACGCAAGGAAGCCTGCGCCGAGGTCGGCAAGGCGATGGATCTCGGTCCCGCGCTGCGGCTCGGTAATTCGGAATCGCATGCCGGTGGCCGTCTGCGCACCACCATTCTGGCCGATGCCTGCGAAGGCCTGGTCGGCGCGGTGTTCATCGATGGCGGTTACGCCGCCGCCGATGCGCTGGTGTCGAAGTTCTGGAAAGAGCGCATGATCGCGACGGTGAAGCCGCTGCGCGATGCCAAGACCATGTTGCAGGAATGGGCGCAGGCGCGCGGTTTGCCGACGCCGGTCTATAAGGAACTGGCGCGCACCGGACCGCACCACGATCCGGTTTTTAAAGTGGCGGTGGTATTGCCCGATCGGCCGCAAGGCGAGGGCGCCGGCGCATCGAAGCGTGCCGCGGAGCAAGCCGCGGCCTTGGACATGCTGATCAAGGTCGGCGTGAAAGCAGAAAAAGTTGATGTCAGATAACAAGAATGCCGAACTGCAGACACCGGTCGGGGCAGACACCCGATGCGGCTTTGTCGCGTTGATCGGAGCGCCGAATGCCGGCAAGTCGACGCTGCTGAACGCCCTGGTCGGCTCCAAAGTCACCATCGTGTCGCACAAGGTGCAGACAACGCGGGCGCTCATTCGCGGCATTGCCGTTGAGGACAAGTCGCAGATCATCTTCGTCGACACGCCGGGCATCTTCTCGCCGAAGCGGCGGCTCGACCGCGCCATGGTGACGACGGCGTGGAGCGGCGCGCATGAGGCCGATCTGGTCGGCGTCATGATCGATGCGCGCAAGGGGATCGATGAGGAAGCGGAGTCGCTGCTCGAGCGTCTGGCCGAGGTGAAGACGCGCAAGATCCTGATCCTCAACAAGATCGATCTGGTGCAGCGCGACAAGTTGTTGACCTTGACCAAGGTCGCCAATGAGAAAGCCAAGTTCGAAGCGACCTTCATGATTTCGGCGATGACCGGCGACGGCTGCGCCGATCTCAAATCGTGGCTGGCCGAGCGCATGCCGCTCAGCCCGTGGCTTTATCCCGCCGACCAGATGTCGGACGCGCCGATGCGCCAGCTCGCAGCGGAAATCACCCGCGAGAAATTGTTCGAGCGGCTGCATCAGGAATTGCCATACCACTCGACGGTCGAGACCGAGAGCTGGAAGGAATTGCGCAACGGCGAGAGCCGCGTCGAGCAGACGATTTATGTCGAGCGCGAAAGCCAGCGCAAGATCGTCATCGGCAAAGGCGGGCAGACATTGCGGGCGATCGGCGAAAGCGCGCGCCGCGAAATCGTCGACATCGTCGAGCACAAAGTGCACCTGTTCTTGTTCGTCAAGGTGCGCGAGGGCTGGGGCGATGACCCTGAACGCTACCGCGCCATGGGACTGGAGTTTCCGAAGGAGTAGGCTTCTTCCTTACCCTCCCCCTTGTGGGGAGGGTCGCGAGCTATTGCGAGCGGGGTGGGGGTCTTTGCTATTCGCCATCACCCCCACCCCGATTGCACTCGCTTCGCTCGCGCAATCGACCCTCCCCACAAGGGGGAGGGTAAGAAAGTGATTTTCTCCGATTCTGGGAGTATGGATTCGACCATATGCAATGGACCGATGAAGGCATCGTGATTGGCGTGCGGCGGCACGGGGAGGCGAGTGCCATCCTCGAGCTGATGACGCGCGAGCACGGCCGCCATCTCGGCATGGTGCGCGGCGGCTTCGGCACCCGCATGAAGCCGATCCTGCAAACCGGCAACAGCGTCAGCGCCTCATGGAGGGCGCGGCTCGACGAGCATCTCGGCAATTTCACCATCGAGCCGATGCGGCAGCGCGCCTCGAACTTCTTCGGGGCCTCGCACGCGATCTACGGCGTCACCCATCTGGCGGCGCTGATGCGGCTTCTGCCGGAGCGCGATCCGCATGAAGACCTGTTCAATGTGTTTGAGCAGATCCTCGACCGGCTGGAAGACGCCACCTGGGCAGCGCCGATGGTGGCGCGGTTCGAAATGCAGATTTTGACCGAGCTCGGCTTCGGCCTCGACCTCGAGCAGTGCGCGGCGACCGGCGTCACCGGCGATCTCATTTACGTGTCGCCGAAGTCGGGGCGGGCGGTGTCGCGCTCGGCCGGCGAGCCTTATGCCGATCGCATGCTGCGCCTGCCGGCTTTTATCCGCGACGATGCCGGCGAACAGGCTTTACAGGATGTTGCCGGCGGCGACCTGAATGACGGCTTTGCGCTCACCGGATTTTTCCTGTCGCGCCATGTGCTCGAGCCGCGCGGGCAGGTCTTTGCCGAGGAGCGCATGCACTTCCTCAACGCGCTCAACCGGGCGCTGCCGAACGTCGCGTGACAACTAAACATAAAAAAACCGGCCCGGCTTTTGGCCGGACCGGTTCAAGAAAGACGCGCTACCGACTAGCGGCGGCAGACGCGCTCGATGTGGCAGCGGCGGCCATACGGACCACGGCGGCAGACCTGCACCGAACGGCAGTGCGGACGGCGCCAGCGGCGCTCGCCACGATAGTACTGCACGTCGACCAGCGAGCCGGTTTCGATGGCGGCCGAGGACAGGCCGGACATCGGGGCGGCGTTGGCGGCCGGGACGCCGGCCAGACCAATGCCAAGGCCAAGGATGGCCGAGAGAATAATCGTGCGCATGTGCATTTCCTCCAGTTAAGGCTTAAGCGGCGCGGACCGGACTGACCCGCGCGACCTAAATCCATCTTTGATGCCGTGGAACCCATTCCCGAAAACCGGCTCTCGGCGGGGCCGGTTGTCGTCTCGTTAAGCTGTATTTCGGGAAATCGACGCTACCCCACGCACCTGCAACGGTGCGCAAACCTAACGCGAATCTCCCACTTAAGTTCAAACAATAGCTGAGCTTTTCGGAAGATTTCATGGCCGGCGCGTTCATTACTTGTTCATAGCCGTTCAGCGCAGTAGCACTCCACAATGGCTAGAAAACCGATTCCCCCCGAGGCCGGCCCGGTCGGCGTGGTCGAAGACGTCTCGCTCCAGTCGGCGCTTGAGCAGCGCTACCTGGCCTATGCGCTGTCGACCATCATGCACCGGGCGCTGCCGGACGCGCGCGACGGCCTCAAGCCGGTGCACCGCCGCATCCTCTACGGCATGCGATTGTTGCGGCTGGATCCAAATTCGGCGTTCAAGAAATCCGCCAAGGTGGTTGGCGATGTGATGGGTAACTTCCATCCGCATGGCGACCAGTCGATCTATGACGCGCTGGTGCGCCTGGCGCAGGATTTCTCGCAGCGTTATCCGCTGGTCGACGGGCAGGGCAACTTCGGCAATATTGACGGCGATAACCCGGCCGCCATGCGTTACACCGAAGCGCGCCTCACCGAAGTGGCGCGCTACATCATCGACGGCATTGACGAAGACGCGGTCGACTTCCGCCCGAGCTATGACGGCACCAGCGAAGAGCCGTCGGTCATGCCGGCGGCATTCCCCAATCTGCTGGCCAATGGTTCGCAAGGCATCGCCGTCGGCATGGCGACCTCGATCCCGCCGCACAATGTCGCCGAGCTGTGCGACGCGGCGCTGCATCTGATCGAGACGCCGAATGCGCGTTCGAAGACCTTACTGAAATACGTCAAGGGTCCGGACTTCCCGACCGGCGGCATTTGCGTCGATCCGCCGGAAGCCATTGCCGAGGCCTATGCCACCGGCCGCGGCTCGTTCCGCGTGCGCGCGCGCTGGCATCAGGAAGAGGGCAGCCGCGGCACGTATAATATCGTCATCACCGAAATGCCGTGGCTGGTGCAGAAGTCGCGTCTGGTCGAGAAGCTTGCCGAACTATTCAACGACAAGAAACTGCCGCTGGTCGGCGATGTGCGCGACGAGTCCGCGGAAGACGTGCGTCTGGTGATCGAGCCGCGTGCCCGCACGGTCGATGCGACTTTGCTGATGGAATCGCTGTTCAAGCTGACCGAGCTTGAGAACCGCATTCCGCTCAACATGAATGTGCTGGTCAAAGGCCGTATTCCGAAAGTGCTTGGCCTTGCCGAAGTGCTGCTGGAATGGCTGGAGCATCGCCGCGACGTTCTTATTCGCCGGTCGAAATTCCGGCAGGGCCAGATCGAGCACCGGCTCGAAGTACTCGGCGGCTATCTCGTCGCCTTCCTGAACCTCGACAAGGTCATCAAGATCATCCGCACGGAGGACGAGCCCAAGGCCGTCCTGATGTCGACCTTCAAGATTTCCGACGTCCAGGCCGACGCCATCCTCAACATGCGCCTGCGCAATTTGCGCAAGCTCGAGGAAATGGAAATCCGCGGCGAAGAGAAGGAATTGCGCGCCGAACTCAAGGGCCTCAAAGGCCTGCTCGGTTCGACCGAGCAGCAGTGGGCAGCGATTGCCCAGCAGGTCCGCGATCTCAAGATTGCTTTCGGCCCGAAGACCGAACTCGGCAAGCGCCGCACCAGCTTCGCGCTGGCGCCGGAGCATGACGAGGCGGCGATTGAAGAGGCGCTGGTTGTGCGCGAGCCGATCACCGTTGTCGTCTCCGACAAGGGCTGGATCCGTGCGCTGCGCGGCCATGTCATCGATCTGTCCGGCGTGACGTTCAAGACCGATGACTCGCTGAAATTCGCCTTCCAGACCGAGACCACGGCGAAGGTGATGATCTTCGCCGGCAATGGCCGGTTCTACACGCTCGATGCCGCCAAGCTGCCCGGCGGCCGTGGCCATGGCGAGCCGATCCGCTTGTATTTCGATATCGAGCAGGACGCCGACATCGTCGCGGCGTTCTCGTATCAGGGGGGCCGCAAGCTTCTGGTCGCGAGCTATCAGGGCAACGGCTTTATCGTGCCGGAAGACGAATGCCTCGGCGCCACCCGCAAGGGCAAGGTGGTGCTGAACCTGAAGGAGCCGGACAAGGCCGTGGCGATGACCTTCATCGAGGGTGATACGGTTGCCGTCATCGGCCAGAACCGCAAGATGATCGTGTTCGGTCTTGACCAGGTGCCGGAGATGACGCGCGGCCGCGGCGTGCGGCTGCAGCGCTATCTCGACAAGGGTCTGTCCGACGTGACGACCTTCCCGGCGGCGAGCGGCCTGACCTGGGTCGACGGCGCAGGGCGCACGCAGACGCTGACGATGAAAGAGCTCAAGGACTGGCGCGGCGACCGGGCACAGGCCGGCCGCATTGCCCAGGGCCTGCCGAAGAACAACAAGTTCCGCGGCGCACCAACGGCGGCGAAGCCGGCGAGCGAGTAGGGCGTTAAGCCCAACTCAATACCCCGTTCGTCCCCGCGAAAGCGGGGACCCAGCCCTTACGCTCCCAGATTTAGGTTCCTGGATCCCCGCCTTCGCGGGGACGAACGGAGAATTGCGCCCTGAACCTCGCTCATCGCCGATTTCGTTCTCCCACCTCCAAGATGCAATTGCAAATCACTCGCAACTAGACTATCAGAAAGGGGAAGGCCCGCTTTCGTGCGGGATTGAGAGCAGGGACGGGCAAAAACGTGGTCGATACAGCAGCAATCCCACCCGCAAAACCGCACGCCCAGCCGACCGGCTGGCGCTTCACCCGCACGGACGGCAGCCAGAAGAGCCTCTCCGAGGTCCATGGCTCGATTGCGGTGCCGATCGGCGGGTCTTGGTTCCGGCGGCTGCTGGCTTTCTCAGGCCCCGGCTACATGGTCTCGGTCGGCTACATGGACCCGGGCAACTGGGCCACTGATATCGCCGGCGGTTCGCAGTTCGGCTACACGCTGCTCGCCGTCATCATGATTTCCAACCTGATGGCGATCCTCTTGCAGGCGCTGGCCGCCCGGCTTGGCATCGCCTCCGGCCGCGACCTGGCGCAGGCCTGCCGTGACGCGTTTCCGAAGCCGGTTGGCTACGTGCTCTGGTTCGCCTGCGAACTCGCCATCATCGCCTGCGATCTGGCCGAGGTCATCGGCACCGCCATTGCGCTCAAGCTTTTGTTCGGCATTCCGCTGATCGGCGGCGCGCTGATCACCGCGCTCGACGCCTTCCTCGTGCTCATGCTGATGCAGAAGGGCTTCCGTTATCTGGAAGCCTTCATCATCGCGCTGTTGATCATCATTGCCGGCTGCTTCCTGGCGCAGATCATCATGGCGGCGCCGCCGGTCGCCGCCGTGCTGAACGGTTTCATCCCGTCAACCGAGATCGTCACCAATCCGGCGATGCTCTACATCGCCATCGGCATCATCGGTGCGACCGTGATGCCGCATAATCTTTATCTGCATTCCTCAATCGTGCAGACGCGAAATTTTGAGAAAACCGACGAGGGCAAGCGCAGCGCCATCAAATGGGCGGTGACGGATTCCACCATCGCGCTGATGCTGGCTCTGTTCGTCAATGCCAGCATTCTGATCGTCGCCGCCGCCACGTTCCACGCCAACGGCAAGACCGATGTGCAGGAGATCGAGCAGGCTTATGAGATGTTGTCGCCGCTTCTGGGCGTCGGCATTGCCTCGACTCTGTTCGCCATTGCCTTGCTGGCCTCCGGCCTGAACTCGACGGTGACCGCGACGCTTGCCGGCCAGATCGTCATGGAAGGCTTTCTCAATTTGCGCATCCCGCACTGGATGCGCCGGCTGCTGACCCGCGCCATTGCCATCATCCCAGTGGTGGTGGTGACCTGGCTCTACGGCGAGCACGGCACCGCGCGGCTGTTGATCCTCAGCCAGGTCATCCTGTCGATGCAGTTGCCCTTCGCCGTCATCCCGCTAGTCATGTTCGTGTCGAGCAAGCAGAAGATGGGCTCGTTCGCCATCTCCAAGCCGGTCGCCGCTCTGGCTTGGGTGGTGGCAGGGATCATCGTCATCCTGAACATCAAGTTGCTGTTCGAGACGTTCTTTGCCTGAGGCGTCACAGCCAGTCGTGCCGCCTGAACCAGACGAACAGTCCGGTGCAGAGAAAGGCAATGGTGCCGATCACAGCGTAGTAGCCGTATTGCCACTCAAGCTCCGGTATGTGCTTGAAGTTCATACCGTAAATGCCGGCGATCGCCGTCGGCACGGCCAGAATAGCGGCCCACGCCGCCAGCCGCCTTGTGATGGCGGTCTGCGCCGACTGGCCAAGCATGAGGCTTGCCTCAAACGCGAAGGCCAGCACTTCGCGCAACGTATCGATCTGCTCGCGGACGCGCCTGATGTGGTCGGTGACGTCACGGAAGTTCAGTTGCATCGCCTTGTCGATCGGCACGACGTCGGAATGCTCCAGCCGCTGGCACACTTCAAGCAACGGCACGGCAGCATTGCGCAACCGCAATAATTCGCGGCGAAGCGCATAGAGGCGGATGACCGGCACATGCCCGTTGGTTTCGAAAATCTTGGTCTCCAAACCTTCGATCTCGGCGCTAATACCGTCTAGCACCGGCTGGTAGTTGTCGACGATGAAATCGAGGATCGCATAGAGGATGTAATCTTCGCCATTGGCCAGGATCGACGGCGCCGTCTCACAGCGTTCGCGCACGGCGGTGTAGCTGGCCGATGCGCCATGCCGGACCGAGACAACGTAGCCCTTGCCGACAAACAAATGCGTTTCGCCGAAGGTGACGTGGCCGTGTTCGAGATGGGCGGTGCGCGCGGCAATGAACAAGGCGTCGCCATAGCGCTCGATCTTCGGCGTCTGGTGCGCCTTGGCGGCGTCCTCGATTGCCAGCGGATGCAGATCGAACTGCGCCTGCACCCGGTGCAGCAACGCCTCGGTCGGCTCGTACAGGCCGATCCAGACGACATGGCCGTCGCGCTGCGCCCATGAGCGGGCTTCGTCGATCGGGATGTCGGCGATGCGGCGGCCTTCGGCATAGACGCTGGAGGCGACCACGCCGGGCTCATTGGGTTCGGATGTCAGGCGTTGCAGCATGGGTGTCTCGGCGCAGTTGTCCGACTTAACGGCGTCCATGGGCAACAGTTCCTGATGTGGGCGGCGGCCTAGCTCTCAACCCTTGTCCAGCCGCTCGGCTGCAGCCGCTCCTGTGGCAGATAGCGGCCTTTGTAATCCATCTTCTTTGAGCCCGGCACCCAATAGCCGAGATAGACATAAGGCAGGCCCATCGCTTTGGCGCGGGCAATGTGGTCGAGGATCATGAAAGTGCCGAGCGAACGATCGGCCGCATCCGGATCGAAGAATGAATAGACCATCGACAGCCCGTCGCTCAGCACATCGGTCAGCGCCACCGAGAGCAACTGTCCGGCGCCGCGGCCGGTGATGCCGGTGTCCGGCCCGCGCTTGCGATAGTCGATGACGCGCGTATCCACATGGCTGTCCTCGATCATCATCGCGTAGTCGAGCACGGTCATGTCGGCCATGCCGCCGTCGCGGTGGCGGGCATCAAGATAGGCGCGAAAAACGGAATACTGCTCTGAGGTCGGCGCGGGCTTTCGCATATCGCCGATCATGTCGGCATTGAGATCGAGATTGCGGCGCATGTTACGCGACGGCTTGAAGTCGGCGACGACGACGCGCACCGAGACGCAGGCGCGGCATGTTTCGCAGGCCGGGCGGTAGGCGATGGACTGGCTGCGGCGGAAGCCGCCATGGGTGAGCAGGTCGTTCAGGTCGCCGGCCTTTTCGCCGACCAGATGCGTGAAAACTTTGCGCTCCTCCTGACCCTTCAGATAGGGGCAGGGCGACGGCGCGGTCAGGTAGAATTGCGGCGTGTCGCGGGAGTGCTGGGTCACTGCGTCGAACTGCTCTTTCCGTAATAAGGACTCGGACCGCGAAGCATTGCGCGGCGCGCCGGTTCCGTCAAAGGGCTAGCGGGCCACGAACGGCCGCAGTTGGGCGGCGCGTTGCGGGTTGTTGATGATGACCGTTCCAAGGACGATGTCGTGCAACAGGCGCCGCCGCTGGTTGAAGAACGGCACCAGCAGGATAAACGGCGTCAGCGCCGAGACCGACAGCCAGTAGCCGACGGCATGCACAGCGCCGAGCACGAAATAGGCCGGCGCGCCGTACCAGGTGCGCATTTCCAGATCGAGCATGCGCATGCCGATGGTCGCCGAGCGCGGGCCGCCGAGCGTGAGCCCGAAATAGGCAATGGCCCAGATCACCGAGGCCGGCGCCAACAGGCCGTACAGCGCCCAGCCCAGTGTCAGGGTGACGATGCCGAAGATGAAAATGAACACCGAAGCCAGCACCAGCGGCACCGAGATGACAACGAAATCGATCAGGAAAGCTAGCACCCGGCGCGCCAGAACGCCCTCGAAAAGCTCGGGGTTCAGGACCGGATCAAAGGCGTGCGGTTTGACATCCATCGACATGATTTCCCCTCTGGTAACGAAATGGATAATACAACGGCGTTGCGCAAGAGGGCAAAACAGCCCGTCATCGTCCGCGAAGGCGGACGATCCAGCGTTTCGGAGATAAGGGCTGGATACCCCGCCTGCGCGGGGTATGGCGGCTTTGAATTGGAGAATCGAAGTGCCCGTGACGATTGCCGATATCGAAGCTGCCCGCCGCGTCATTGCCGGCCAGGTGCTGCGCACGCCGATGCTTTTGGCGCCGCGCCTGTCGGCGCTGACCGGGGCCGAGGTCTACGTGAAATACGAAAACCTGCAGGTCACCAATTCGTTCAAGGACCGCGGCGCTCTCAACAAGCTGGCGTCGCTGACCGAGGTCGAGCGCAAGCGCGGCGTCGTCGCCATGTCGGCCGGCAACCACGCGCAGTCCGTCGGCTATTTCGCCGCCAAGCTCGGCATTCCGGCGACCATTGTCATGCCGGTGACGACGCCGGCGGTGAAGGTCGCGGCGACGCGCTCGCATGGCGTCGAGGTGGTGCTCGACGGCCAGACGGTGGCCGATGCGCAGGCGCGCTGCGAGATCATCCAGAAAGAGCGCAACATGACGCTCGTCCATCCCTATGATGACGAGAAGGTCATGGCCGGGCAGGGCACCATCGCGCTCGAAATGCTGGAGGACGTGCCCGGCCTCGACCAGCTTGTCATTCCGATCGGCGGCGGCGGCATGATTGCCGGCAATGCCATTGCCGCCAAGTCGGTCAATCCGAACATCGAAATCATCGGCGTCGAGGCGATGCTCTATCCGGCGGTGTGGAATGCGCTTGAGCGCGGCAATCGTCCGATTGGCGGACCGACGCTCGCCGAAGGCATCGCGGTGAAGAATGTCGGCAAATTGACGCTGCCGATCATCCGCGAACTGGTGTCCGATGTCGTGCTGGTCGATGAAGAACATCTTGAGCGCGCGGTGAATGCGTATGTCACCTTGCAGAAGACAATGGCGGAAGGCGCCGGCGCCGCCGGACTTGGCGCGCTGCTCGCCGAGCCGGCGCGCTTTAAGGGCAAGAAGGTTGGGCTCATCCTGTCCGGCGGCAGCATCGACCCGCGCATTCTCGCATCGATCATGGTGCGTGAGCTTGAACGCGAACAGCGCATCGTTTCGTTCCGCCTGTCGATCCCCGATCAGCCCGGCGTGCTCGGCATCATCGCCACGCGGCTCGGCCAGTTAGGCGCCAATATTCTTGAAGTCGAGCACAAGCGTATGCTGCTTGACGTGCCGGCCAAGGGCGCCAAGCTCGATGTCACCATCGAGACGCGCGATGCGGCGCATGCCGGCGAGATCATGGCGACGCTGGCGGCGGAGGGTTACGAGCCGGTGCGGCTGGGCCACGGGGTTTCGTAGTCCGACACCTGTCTACTTCGCCTGCATCACCCGCCAGATGCGCTCCGGCGTCGCTGGCATCTCAATATGCTTAATGCCGAATTCCGACAGCGCATCGACCACGGCATTCACCACGGCGGGCAGGGCGCCGACACAACCGGCTTCGCCGGCGCCTTTGGTGCCGAGGGGGTTGGTCTTGGTCGGCACCGGATTGGCCTCGACGTGAATGGCCGGGAAGTTGTGCGCGTGCGGCATGGCGTAATCCATGAACGACGCCGTCACCAACTGGCCGCTTGAGTCGAAGTGGATGTCTTCCATCAAGGCCTGGCCGACGCCTTGCGCGACGCCGCCATGAATCTGGCCGTGCAACAGATGCGGGTTGAGCACCGTGCCGACATCGTCGACGACATTGTAGCGCACGATCGCCGTCTCGCCGGTCTCGATATCGATCTCGATCTCGCAGATGTGGCAGCCATTCGGATAATTGTTGACCGGTGTCTTGAACACCGCTGAAGCGGACAGACCCATATCCATGTCGGCCGGCATCTTGCCCATGACGAAAGCGTCGGCGGCGACTTCCTTCATCGTCATGGTGCGGTTGCTCTTCGGCGATGAGAATACACCGTCGGCGAAGTTGATATCGGCCGCATCGAGCTTGAGCCCATGCGCGACGATCTGCGTTGCCTTGGCGATGATCTTGTCGCCGGCCATTGAGAAGGACGCGCCGCTCATCGTCGCCGAACGCGAACCGCCGGTGCCTTCACCGAAGGCGACCAGATCAGTGTCGCCTTGCACATAGCGGATCTCGTCCGGGTGAATGCCGAGCTTGTCGGCGACGATCTGCTTGAACACCGTCTCGTGGCCCTGGCCCTGATTGTTGGCGCCGGAGAAGAGGGTAACGCCGCCGGACTTGTCGAAGCGCACTTCGGCGCCTTCGGTGCCGGGCGCGGCGGCGCGTTCGATCGTATTGGACAGGCCAATGCCGCGCAGCTTGCCGTTCTTGCGCGCGTCCTTGCGGCGCTTTTCAAAGCCCGCGAAGTCGGCCATGTCGAGCGCGAGGTCCATGTTCTTCTCGAACTCGCCGCAGTCATAGGTGAAGGTCAGCCCGGTCTTGAACGGCATGTCCTTCGGGCTGATGTAATTGCGCCGGCGCAATTCGACGCTGTCAATGCCGGTTTCCAGCGCCGCCAGTTCGACCATGCGTTCGATGACGAAGGCCGCTTCCGGCCGGCCATTGCCGCGATAGGGGCGGATCGGATTGGTGTTGGTGAAGACAGCGGTGATGTCGACATACATGGCCGGCGTGCGATAGGTGCCGGCGAGCGAACCCGCATTCTGCAGGAAGTTCGGCATGTTGTGCTGCAGGTAGGCGCCGATGGCGGCGATGGTCTTCACCCGCATGCCGAGGAATGTGCCGTTCTTGTCGAGCGCAAGTTCGGCTTCAGTGACGTTGTCGCGGCCTTGCGGATCGCTGAGGAACGCCTCGGTGCGCGTGCTGATCCACTTCACCGGACGGCCGGTCAGCTTCGAGGCGTAACAGACCAGCGGCACTTCATTGAAGATCGGCGACTTCATGCCGAAGCTCCCGCCGGTGTCGCCGGTGATAACGTGCAGCGCGTTCTCGTGAATCTTCAGGATGGCGGCGACATCGGCGCGGAAGGCGTGCGGTCGCTGCGTCGCCGTGTGCACGGTCGTGCGGCCGGTGCCGGCATGGAAATGCGCAACGGCGCCGCGCGGCTCCATGGTCACGGCGGTGACGCGATTGATGACGAAGCGTCCTCTGACGACATGCGCGGCGCTGGCGAAGGCGGCGTCGGTCGCCGCCTTGTCGCCGATCAGTTCGACGAAGGAAATGTTGTCCTTGCACTCATCATAGACGCGCGCCTCACCCTTGATCGCGTCTTCGGTGGAGACGACGGCGGGCAGCTCTTCGTAAACGACAACGACCAGTTCGGCGGCGTCATGCGCCTGCGCCACGCTGTCGGCAACGATGAAGGCGACGCAGTCGCCGATATAGAGTGCATGCGTCTCGGCCAGCACCGGATAGCGCGGCTTGAACATGGGCGAGCCGTCGCGCAGCTTGAGGCCGGGATGCGAGGGCAGGTCGCCGAGGCCGGCGGCCTTCCAGTCGGCGGCGGTAATGATGGCGAGCACGCCGGGCGCGGCTTTCGCCGCCGCCGTGTCGATCGACTTGATCTTCGCGTGGCCATACGGCGAGCGCAGCACCACGCCATAGGCCATGCCGGGCATTTGAATGTCGTCGGTGTATGAACCACCACCGCGCACCAGCTTCGGGTCTTCGAAGCGGGGGACGCCCTGACCAATCGCAAATTCACCCATGGTGCTTAAGTCTACTTCCCGGTCAAAAGTTTTTCGGCCACGCGCGGCGCGAAATACGTGAGAATGCCGTCGCAGCCGGCGCGCTTGAACGACGTCAGGCTTTCCATCATCGCGCGCTCGCCGTCTAGCCAGCCATTGTTCGCTGCCGCCATGATCATCGCGTATTCGCCGGACACCTGATAGGCGAAGGTCGGCATGCCGAAGGTCTCTTTCACCCGCGACATGATGTCGAGATAGGGCATGCCCGGCTTGACCATGATCATGTCGGCGCCTTCCTCAATATCGAGGGCGACTTCGCGCAAGGCTTCGTTGGTGTTGCTGGGGTCCATTTGATAGGTGCGCTTGTCGCCGCTCAGCGTCTTGGCCGAGCCGATCGCGTCGCGGAACGGACCGTAGAAGGCGGACGCATATTTCGCCGCATAGGCCATGATAGAGACGTCGAGCAGGTCGGTATGGTCGAGCGCCTTGCGAATGGCGCCGACGCGGCCATCCATCATGTCGGATGGCGCGATGATGTCGCAGCCGGCCTGCGCCTGCACCAGCGCCTGCTTGACCAGCACGGCGACCGTCTCGTCATTCATGATGACGCCGTCGTCGCGCAGCAGCCCGTCATGGCCATGGCTGGTAAAGGGATCGAGCGCGACGTCGCAGAGAATGCCGATCTCGGGAAATTCCTTCTTAATGGCTCGTATCGCCCGGCAGACGAGATTGTCTTCGTTCAGCGCTTCCGACCCGCTGGCGTCGCGCAGCGATGGGTCGGTGTAGGGGAACAGGGCGATGCAGGGGATCGACAGCTTGGCCGCCTGTTCCGCCGCGCGCACCGTTTGGTCGACCGACAGGCGTTCGACGCCGGGCATTGAGGCGACCGGCTGGCGCACATTGTCGCCGTCCCTGACGAAGATCGGCCAGATCAGGTCGTCGGCCGTTACCGTGTGTTCGCGCACCAGCCGGCGGGCCCATTCGCTGCGCCGGTTGCGGCGCATGCGGGTCGGCAGGTCGAGCGGCGTATGGGCGCCAAACCCCGGACTTTGGCCGGATTCCTGCTCTCCGGTCATAAAGCCGATCTTCTGCTGCAAAGGGCGTCCGAATTTGATGGCCATGGTGCTCTCCGGCGGGCTTTTTAGCCGTTCCAGAGAGCCCACGCTACCCGCACCTGTGCACGCCCCCGCCGCGCCGTTGACGGGGCTCGGCCCGCTCTCTATCCGTCGAAGCATGGACTTCACCCTCACCGAAGAGCAGCGGGCCTTCCAGTCCACCGCGCGGCATTTCGCCCGCGACGAGATGATGCCGCATGCGCGCGACTGGGACGAAAACGAAGTGTTCCCGGTTGAAGCGCTGCGCAAGGCGGCGGCACTCGGCTTCGGCGGCATCTATGTGAAGGACGACGTCGGCGGCTCCGATCTGACCCGGCTCGATGCGGCGCTGATTTTCGAGGAACTGGCGCAGGGGTGCACCTCGACCGCGGCCTATATCTCCATCCACAACATGGTGGCGTGGATGATCGACACTTATGGCAGCGCCGCCTTGCGCGCGAAGTTTCTGCCGAAACTGTGCAGCATGGAACACTTCGCCAGCTATTGCCTGACCGAGCCCGGCGCCGGCTCCGATGCGGCGAGCCTCACCACCAAAGCGCGGCGCGATGGCGACACTTACGTGCTCGATGGCGCCAAGGCCTTTATCTCGGGCGGCGGCGTGTCCGATGTCTATGCCGTCATGGCCCGCACCGGCAAAGGCGGGCCGAAGGGCATCTCCTGCATTCTGGTCGAGAAAGGCACGCCGGGGCTGTCCTTCGGCGCGCGCGAGAAGAAGCTCGGCTGGAAATCGCAACCAACCGCAATGGTGATGTTCGAGAACTGCCGCGTGCCGGTGTCGAACCTGGTCGGCAGCGAGGGGCAGGGCTTTCGCATCGCCATGGCCGGGCTAGATGGCGGCCGCCTGAATATCGGCGCGTGCTCGATCGGCGGCGCGCAATTCTCGCTCGATCGCACTGTCGAGTATATGAAGGAGCGCAAGCAATTCGGCACCCGCATCGCCGACTTTCAAGCGCTCCAGTTTCGCATTGCCGATTACGCCACCGAGATCGATGCGGCGCGGCTGCTGCTGCATCGCGCCGCGGTCGCCGTCGGCGACCATGAATCCGGCGCGACCATGCTCGCCGCCAAGGCCAAGCGCCTCGCTACCGACACCGGCTTCGACGTCGTCAATGGCTGTCTGCAACTGCATGGCGGCTACGGTTACCTGCGCGACCATCCGATCGAGCGCGTGTTGCGCGATGTCCGCGTGCACCAGATCCTCGAAGGCACCAACGAAATCATGCGCGTCATCATTTCGCGAACCATGCTGGGAAATTGACATGAACGCGGCGCAGTGGAGCGGCCAACTGGCTATGGTGACGGCGGCGTTGTTTGCCGGCGCCGCCTTCTACGTCAATTTCGCCGAACAGCATGCGCGGCTCTATCTCGACACCCGCGCGCTGCTGACGCAGTGGAAGCCGAGCTACCAGCGCGGCTTCATCATGCAGGCGAGCCTGGCTGTCATCTCCTGCGCCTTCGGCATGCTCGCCTTCCTGTTGACCTATGACTGGCGCTGGATCGTCGGCGCCGTGCTGATCGTCGCCAACTGGCCGTTCACCATGTTCATCATCATGCCGACCAACAAACTGCTGCAAGGCACGATGCCGGAGCATGCCAATGAGGTGACGCGCGGCCTTGTCGAGCAATGGGGCCGGCTGCACGCCGTGCGCACGGCCTTGGGCGTGCTCGCGACGATTGCCTATTTGTGGGCGATGACGTGAGCGAAGCGGAAATCCTGTTCGAGCGCCGTGGTGCTGCCGGCATCGTCACCCTGAACCGGCCGAAGGCGCTCAACGCCGTCTCGCTCGCCATGGTGCATGCGCTTCACGCGCAACTGGCAGACTGGGCCGACGATGAGGCGGTGACGCGCGTCATTATCAAGGCCAATGGCGAGCGCGCTTTCTCCGCCGGCGGCGATGTCCGCTCGCTCTACGATCTTGGCAAAGCCGGGCGGCACAAGGACGCGTTGCAGTTCTGGGCCGATGAATATCCGCTCGACGTCGCCATCAAGAACTATCGCAAGCCCTATATCGCGCTGATCGACGGCATTGCCATGGGCGGCGGCATCGGCATTTCGGTACACGGCTCGCACCGCGTCGCCTTTGACCGTTGCTCCTTCGCCATGCCGGAAGTCAGCATCGGCTTTTTCCCGGATGTCGGCGCCACCTGGTTCCTGCCGCGCATGCCGGGTGAACTCGGCACCTATTGCGCACTGACCGGTGAGCGCTTCAATTCCGCCGACGGTGTTGCCGCCGGTCTTGCCACGCACCGCGTGCCGTCCGCGCGTTACGGCGCGCTGGTCGATGGCCTGACTGGCACGGTGTCGGTCGATGCTGTGCTGTCGGCGTTCTCCGAGCCTGTAGAGGAGGGGCCCATCACCGCCCGCCGCGCCATCATTGATAAATTGTTCGCGCATGACTCGGTCGAAGCCATTCTCACCGCGCTCAACTCTGAGGCGGCCTCTGAGAGCAACAACGCCGAATGGGCGGCGAAAACCGCCGCAACCATCCGCAGCAAGTCGCCGACCAGCCTCAAGCTGTCGCTGGCACAGGTGCGCTTCGGCGCTGACGCCGACTTCGAAACGTGCATGCGCACCGAATTCCGCATCGTGTCGCGCATCATTCATGGTCACGACTTCTATGAAGGCGTCCGCTCCGTGCTGGTCGATAAAGACAACAAGCCCGTCTGGCGGCCGACGCATCTGGCCAACGTCAGCGACGCCGAGGTCGCGCGCCACTTCGCGCCGCTTGAAGAGGGCGAGCTGGCGCTATGAGCGAACCGTTTCCCACCGACGACCTGAAGAACCTCGATCCCGTGCACGAGACTGTGGGCGAGGACGGCGTTGGCATCTGGACGCGGCGGCTGGTGCTGTTCCTGCGCGTCATGGCGGCGCTGTCGATGATCAAGGGCCTGTATCACTGGGCGCGCGTGACCGGCGTCGGCGTGGGGCCGGACGAGCTGTTCGACTCGCATTCGATCGCCTGGCAGGCCGCGACCGTGTTCTTCGCCGTCATCGATCTGGTCGCCGCCGTCGGCCTGTGGCTCGCCGCGGCCTGGGGTGCGGTGATCTGGCTGACGGCGGTTGCCTCAATGCTCGCGGTCGAGATGTTCTTCCCGCAAGTGTTCGGCCGCGGCTTCATCACTGTTATTGTCGAAGGCGGGCTGCTCGCGGTCTACCTGTGGCTGGCGCTGAAGTCGGCGCGGGAACAACCGGAATAATAATCGATAGGGGAGATTGCTATGTCGCGCATCGCATTCATCGGACTCGGCAATATGGGTCTGCCCATGGCGCAGAACCTGCTCAAGGCCGGCCATCAGGTCGAAGGCGTCGATCTCAATCCCGCTTCACTTGAGAAACTGGTGACCGCAGGCGGCACTCATGTCGAATTCGCCAAGGTCGCGGCGGCGCGCGCCGATGTCGTCATCACCATGCTGCCGGCCGGCAAACATGTGCGCGACGTCTATCTCGGTTCGGGCGGCATCATTGAGAACGCCAATCCCGGCACGCTGCTGATCGACTGCTCGACCATCGATGTCGAAACCGCGCGTGAGGTTGCCGCTGCCGCGGAGGCGAGGGGACTGTTCATGGTCGACGCGCCGGTGTCCGGCGGCACTGGCGGCGCGGCCGGCGGCACGCTCACCTTTATGGTCGGCGGCAGCACGCAGGCCTTCGAGCGCGCGCAGAGCATTCTCGACAAGATGGGCAAGACGATTGTGCACGCTGGTGGCGCCGGTAACGGGCAGGCGGCGAAGATCTGCAACAACATGATCCTCGGCATTTCGATGATCGCGGTGTCGGAGGCTTTCGTCCTGGCTGAAAAACTCGGCCTCGACCACCAGAAGCTGTTCGACATCTCGTCGAGGTCGTCCGGCCAATGTTGGTCAATGACAACTTACTGCCCAGTGCCGGGCCCGGTGCCGACATCGCCCGCCAATCGCGACTACGCGCCCGGATTTACCGCTGCGATGATGCTCAAGGATTTACGATTGGCGCAGGACGCCGCCAAAAGTTCTGGCGCGACCACCGAATTAGGCGCCGACGCTGAAAGGATTTATTCGGCATACGCCGCCAGCGGCGAAGCGGAAAAGGATTTTTCCGGCATTTTCCGCTTCATTCGGGCTTGAATCGACTAAGGCAAAGTGAATCAAATCTTTCGCCGGCGCTTGCAATTGCAATTGCAACGAAGGATTCACCGTTGCAAATAAACCTAATCTTTATGCTGTTATTTAAGCCGATTTTAGACTGGCCCGCATAGTTTGGTTCACAAGGAGCGGGGAAACAGGGCCTCGCTACCACGTGAAAAAAACTAAGGGGCGTAAAATGAAAGCTGTCGCAAAGACGGTCGAACCGGCAGAACGCGAAGCGCGGTTCGATTCAATCCAGCCATTGTACCATGAAGCACTGACCTTGGTTGAGCGGCTGCATCGCCGCCTGCTCGACGTCATCAAGGACGAGTTCGACCGCCGCGGCCGTTCCGATATCAATTCGGTGCAGGCGCTGCTTCTGTACAACATCGGTGACAAGGAATTGACGGCCGGTGAACTGCGCACGCGCGGCTACTATCTCGGCTCGAACGTCTCCTACAATTTGAAGAAGTTGGTCGAGATGTCTTTCCTCGATCATCAGCGCTCGCGCGTTGACCGCCGTTCGGTTCGCATCAAGCTGACCGCCAAGGGCCAGGAAGTGCGCGATATCGTCGACACTCTTTATCAGAAGCATGTTCGCACGGTGGAGCAGGTCGGCGGCATCAATGCCGACGAGTTCGCGACCCTCAACAAGTCGCTGCACCGCCTCGAGCGCTTCTGGACCGACCAGATACTGTATCGCCTCTAGGTCTCTACCGCCTTTTAGTAACGGCTCGTTGTACTGGACGAGACAACTTGCCCCGGCCGGAATCGTCCACCGGCTGGGGCTTTTTGTTGTTTGCACGGCGCTTGATCCCTACTGTGCGTGAAACTGTTCGCACAGTCCGGGGAAACGTCATGTCCAATCAAGTTCTTGAAGGTCAGGTCGCTTTGGTGACCGGTGCCGGCCGCGGGCTGGGGCGTGCTTTTGCCGAGAAGCTCGCCGCGCTCGGCTGCAACATCATCGTCCATGGCATGCGCGAGAACGGGCCGTCCGAATATGGCGGCACGCAGACGCTGACCGATGTCGCGGCCGAGATCGGCCGCCAGCACGATGTGCGCACGTTCAAAGTGCTTGGCGATCTCACCCAACCTGATGCCATCGCCAACGTCGTCCGCTCAGGCGAGGCTGCCCTCGGCCCGATCGACATCCTGGTTCACAACGCCGGCGGCGATATCGCCGCCGCGGGTGGCAAGCCGGACCCGAACGATGTCGTCAACATCAAGCCGGAAGACGTCCGCGCTGTGATCGACCGCAATCTGCTCAGCACCATTTTCGTTTGTCAGGCAGTGGCGCGCGGCACGATCGAGCGCAAGCGCGGCCGCATCGTCACCATCGGTTCGGTGGCCGCGTTCAAAGGCCGCGCCAACTCGGCAATCTATGCCACCGCCAAAGCGGCGGCGACGCATTATGCGCGATGCCTTGCGGCGCAGATGCAGCCGCACGGCATCACCGTCAACATCATCGCGCCGGGCGACACGCGCACCGAGCGCTTCGTCGCCACGCGCGCCATCGATCCGGCGCGGCTTGCCGAGAGCGGCACGCTTGACCGCATCGCCACGGTCGATGAGGTCGCCCGCGTCGTTGAACTGTTCGCAGGGCCAATGGGCGCGTTCGTGTCAGGGCAGGTGCTGCGCGTCGATGGCGGCGGCCAGTTGTGGCCGGGGTAGAGCCGTTTCGCTCACTGCACGACCGGCTTGCCGTCACCGAACGCGCGTTCAAGTTCGAGCGCTTCGGTGAGATCGGCGCAGGGCACAGCCGTCGTCGCGCGCCTGGCAAGTTCATCGTCAGATGCGCCGGGTACCAGAGGCTTGCCCTTGATCATGTGGATGTCCCAGCCGCGCTCCGACGTGTCCGGAAAAATCGCAAATACGATCTCATGCGCTTCGATGGTCTGGCGCAAAACATCGGCGGGTGACGGCGATGCGGCAAAGCGCGTCAGATTGTTCCGCGCCATTTCCAGTAGCTCGGCGTGCGTCACGGCAGGGTCCTCAAACATAATACCAGGGAACGGCGCGTAGTCGTTTCGGCGCCAGCGCGCAAGGTCCGCGGGCATCTGTTGGCGAGAGAAGCGAAAGATTGCGCGCTTTTCGCGAGCAGCATTGTTTGCGTCCGTCGCCGCTCTATAGTGCGCATCTCGCCCGCCGGACTTACCCCCACTGCAGCGACAAAGAGGTGCCGAAATGGCTCATAATTCGAGCGAGCACGCAATTTGCATTGGTCCGCAGTTGCAAATCAAACCGGCATCATTTGCCGTGCCGAAGGGCTCCGCCGATTGCCATGCGCACGTCTTCGGGCCGCGCGAACGTTATCCCTATTCGGACAAGCGCTATTACACGCCGCCCCCGGTGTTCGTGAAGGAATATATCGAGATGCACGATGCGCTCGGCATAGAGCGCGGCGTTCTGGTGCAGTCCGCCGTGCACGGCATCAACAATGACGTCATCCTCGACACCATTGCGCAGTACCCTGACAGACTGCGCGGCGTCGGATTGATCGATGAGAGCTTCAGCGATGCCGAACTCGATCGCATGCATGAAGGCGGCGTGCGGGGCTTTCGCGTCAACACGGTTGCCAAGATCGGCGTGCAGATGGATGCCGCCCGCAAGCTGGCGAGCCGCGTCGCGCGCCTTGGCTGGCACATCCAGTTCCTGCTCGATGTCGAGCAGATGCCAAACCTCGACACGGTGTTCGGAGAATTTCCGACCGAGGTAGTGATCGACCATATGGGCCGGCCCGATCCGAAGCTCGGCGTTGAAGGGCCGGGCTTCCAGGCGCTCATTCGTCTGCTGAAATCTGGCCGTGGCTGGACCAAGCTATCAGCGCCATACCGGACGTCGTTGCAGCATCCGCCCTATAGCGACATGAACGTGTTCGCGCAGGCACTTATCGCTGCCGCGCCCGATCGTCTGGTGTGGGGCAGCGACTGGCCGCATGTCACGCTGGAAACGCCGATGCCGAACGATGGCGATCTGCTCGACATGCTGGCCGTCTGGGCGCCGGATCCTGGCACGCGGGCCAGGATCCTCGTTGATAATCCGGTGGCGCTGTACGGCTTCGGCAGCTAGTTCGGCGCCGGGCCGACCAGCTTGACGATCTCGCCCCAGCTCTTGATGTCATCGGCAATGTAGGCCGCGAATTCGGCAGGCGACTTCGTTGCCGGCTCGGAGCCGAGACCGGTCATCAGCTTGCTGAAGTCCTCTGTCTTGACGATGTCGGCGACGGCGGCATTGAGCTTTGCAACGATCGGCGCGGGCAGGCCGGCCGGCCCGAGAATGCCGTACCAGGTGGTGGATTCGAAGCCCTTGAGCCCGGACTCATCCAACGTCGGCACGTCGGGCAGCACGGCAAAGCGCGTCATGGTGGTGACAGCCAGCGCCTTGATCTTGCCGGCCTGAATGTTCGACAGGATCGGCGGGATGTTGACGAAGACGAGTTGCATGTGACCGGCGATGACGTCGGAGATGACCGGCCCGGCGCCACGATAGGGCACATGCTGAAGCTCGGTCTTGGTCATGCTTTTGAATAGTTCACCAGCCAGATGCATGGTGCTGCCATGGCCGGATGAACCGAAGCCGAGCTTGCCCGGCTGCTTTTTGGCGAGAGCGATCAGGTCGGCAACGGAATTGACGCCAAGATCCGGATTGACGCCAAGCACGCTCGCCGAAATGCTGACCAACGCGACCGGCGTGAAGTCCTTCTCGAGGTTGAATGGCAGCTTCGGATACAGACTGACGCTGATCGGCAGCGAGCTGTTGGCGAGCAGCAGCGTGTAGCCATCCGGCGTAGCGCGCGCGACTTCCTCGGCGCCGATATTACCATTGGCGCCGCCGCGATTGTCGATGACCACGGTTTGGCCCAACGCCTCGCTCAGCCGCGCCGCCAGCGGGCGCGCGACGGCATCGGCGCCGCCGCCGGCGGCAAATGGAATGATGAGACGGATCGGCTTGATCGGATAGGTCTGGGCCGACACCGGCGCGGTGACGGCCAACAGCGCTGCGGAGACGAGAATACTGGCGATGATTTTCATGGGCGCAATTCCAATGGGTGGCTGACCTTGATCAGCGCGGGCTTCCTCGATGGCGTTCTTGTTTTTATGGACGTTTTTGACGGCTCTTTATGCGGCGGAGGCCGGTTGATGTATACTGCCCTACATATCGCCCAGGTTGAATGAGCCCTTGAGAAAGCTAGATATTGCGCTTCGAGGCCGACACATCCCAACGCTTGGCGTGCCGCAGCCATTATGCTATTCGCGCGGTGAAACCCCGGAACCCGCAATCGTCGGCGCCAAGATCCTCAGGCGTCTGGAGAATTCTTCAATGTCTTCAACGGACAACATGTTTTCCGCCTCGCTCCGCGACGTCGATCCCGAAATCGCGCATGTGATCGGCCAGGAGCTCGGTCGCCAGCGCGACGAGATCGAGCTGATCGCCTCGGAAAACATGGTGTCCCGCGCCGTTCTGGAGGCTCAAGGGTCGGTGTTGACCAACAAATATGCCGAGGGCCTGCCGGGCAAGCGCTATTACGGCGGCTGCCAGTACGTCGACATTGCCGAGACGCTCGCCATTGAGCGCGTCACCAAATTGTTCGGCTGCCAGTTCGCCAATGTGCAGCCGCACTCCGGCGCCTCGGCGAATGCCGAAGTGTTCTTCGCGCTGATGCAGCCGGGCGACACCTTCATGGGCCTCAATCTAGCCGCCGGCGGCCATCTCAGCCACGGCATGGCGATCAACATGTCCGGCAAGTGGTTCAAGCCGGTGCCGTATAATGTGCGCCGCGAGGACCAGCGCATCGACATGGACGAAGTGCTGAAGCTCGCCAAAGAGCACAAGCCGAAGGTCATCATCGCCGGCGGCTCGGCCTATCCGCGCACGCTCGACTTCAAGCGTTTCCGCGAAATCTGCGATGAGGTCGGCGCGCTGCTGATGGTCGATATGGCGCACTTTGCCGGCCTCGTGGCCGGCGGCGCGCATCCGTCGCCGTTCCCGCATGCGCATGTCGTCACCACGACAACGCACAAGACATTGCGCGGGCCGCGCGGCGGCGTCATCCTCACCAATGACGAGGCGCTGGCCAAGAAGATCAATTCGGCCGTGTTCCCCGGCATGCAGGGTGGCCCGCTGATGCATGTCATTGCCGCCAAGGCTGTTGCCTTCGGTGAGGCGCTCAAGCCCAGCTTCAAGACCTATGCCAAGAACGTGGTCGAGAACGCCAAGGTGCTGGCCGACACGCTGAAGGCCGGCGGCCTCGATATTGTGTCCGGCGGTACCGATACCCATTTGATGCTGGTCGATCTGCGGCCGAAGAAGCTGACCGGCAAGGTGACCGAGCTGTCGCTCGGCCGCGCGCATATTACCTGCAACAAGAACGGCATTCCCTACGACCCGGAGAAGCCGACGATCACGTCGGGCATTCGTCTCGGTTCGCCGGCAGCGACGACGCGCGGTTTCGGCACCGCCGAGTTCAAGCAGGTTGGCGAAATGATCGTCGAAGTGCTCGATGTACTGTCGCAGAAGGGTGTCGATGAGGACACGTTGATCGAGGCGGCCGTGCGCGACAAGGTGAAGACATTGTTGGGGCGTTTCCCGATTTATCAATAATCGTCATGGCCGGGCTTGTCCCGGCCATCCACGTCTTGCTTTCCCGAGGGGAATGTCATGCGTTGCCCGAGTTGCGCCAGTCTCGATACGCAGGTGAAGGATTCGCGGCCGACGGAAGATTCGGCCGTCATCCGGCGCCGCCGCGTGTGCCTGACCTGCAATTTCCGCTTCACCACGTTCGAGCGCGTGCAGTTGCGCGAACTCACCGTGATCAAACGCAATGGCAGGCGCGTGCCGTTCGACCGTGATAAATTGATGCGCTCGGTGCAGATCGCGTTGCGCAAGCGCGCGGTCGAGCCGGAACGCATTGAGCAAATGGTGTCGAAGATCGTGCGCGAGCTGGAAAGCGGCGGCGAGAACGAAGTGTCATCGGAGGCGATTGGCGAAACGGTGATGGCGCATCTGCGCGACATTGACGACGTCGCCTATGTCCGCTTCGCCTCGGTCTATCGCAATTTCGGCGAGGTGAAGGACTTCCGCGCCGCGCTCGATGAATTGTCCGGCGATGAAGACACGCCATTGCCGCCCGTCAGGAAATGAGTGCTGTGACAGAGACCGACGACCTTCGCTACATGCAGCTGGCGCTGTCGCTTGGCCGTCGCGGCCTGGGCAATACGCATCCCAATCCCGCCGTCGGCGCCGTCATCGTCAAGGACGGTGTCATTGTCGGCCGTGGCTGGACGCAACCCGGTGGCCGGCCGCATGCCGAAGTCGTCGCCCTGAACCAGGCCAAACGCAAAGCCAAGGGCGCGACGCTTTATTGCACGCTCGAGCCATGCTCGCATGAAGGCAAGTCGCCGCCCTGTGCTGACGCTGTCATCAAGGCGGGCATCGCCCGTGTTGTCTCGGCAATCGAAGATCCTAATCCGGAAGTCGCCGGGCAGGGCCATGCGAAGCTGCGCGAGGCGGGGATCACAGTTGACGTCGGCCTCTGCGCCGACGAAGCGACACGCGCCCATGCCGGCCACATCGCCCGCGTCACCAAGCAGCGCCCGCATGTCATGCTCAAGCTCGCCGTGTCCGCCGATGGCAAGGCCGGTCTGGCCGGCCGCAAGCAGGTTGCCATCACCGGCGATGAAGCGAGCAGCCGCGTCTATCGGCTGCGCGCCCAGAACGACGCCATCCTGGTCGGCATGGGCACGATCCTCGCCGACAATCCGCGCCTGACCTGCCGCCTGCCGGGCATGTTCGCGCAGTCGCCGGTCCGTGTCGTGCTCGATGCCAAGCTCGGTGTTCCGATGTCGGTGACGGTGATCTCGACGCTGAACGACACGCCGACCTGGGTGTTTACGTCGCACAAGGCCTCCGAGATCGCGCAGGAGATTCTGGAGTCGAAAGGCGCCCGTGTGTTTCGCGTCGATGAGACGCAAGGCCGTCTCGATCTTGACGAAGTCTTGAAGGTGCTCGCCACTGAGGGCATCACGCGCTTGATGGTCGAGGGCGGCCCAACGGTGGCCGCGGCTTTTGTTGCGGCCGATCTGGTCGATGAAGCGATCCTGCTGCGCTCGCCGAAAGAGATCGGCGACACCGGCATCGATGCGCTCGAAGGCATGAAACTCGAAGCGTTGACCGGCAAGCTCACATCACTGAGCAGCGAACCGCTCGGCGTGGATACGCTTGAACATTACGAGCGCGCCTAGATGTTTACCGGCATCGTGACAGATTTGGGTGAAGTGCGCTCGGTTCATCCGCGCGCCAATAATCTGTCGCGCATCACCATCTATACGAAATTTCCGCGCAATGAGTTGATCGAAGGCGCGTCGGTCGCCTGTTCCGGCGTTTGTCTCACCGTTGTCGACACCGGCGAGGAAGGCAACCGCGTCTGGTTCGCCGCCGATGCGGCTGCGGAAACGCTGGCCATCACTGGCGTCAGCCAGTGGCGGCATGGCACGCGCATCAATCTGGAGCGGCCGCTCAAGGTCGGCGATGAACTCGGCGGCCACATGGTGGCTGGCCATGTTGACGGCCTTGCGACGCTGGTCACGCGTGAGGACATGACGAACATGGCCAAGCTGACCTTCCGCGCGCCGCATGAGCTGTCGCGCTTCATTGCGCCGAAGGGCTCGGTCGCCCTCGACGGCGTGTCGCTGACCGTCAATCAGGTGGAAGGCGATACCTTCAGCGTCCTGATCATCCCGCATACTTTGTCGGTGACCAGCTTCGGCGCCTTGCGCGAAGGCGACGCGGTTAACCTCGAAATCGACACGATGGCGCGCTACGCGGCGCGGCTGATGGAAGCGCGCTAGAGGCCTGTTTAGCCCTTGTTTGAGGGCCAAGCGCTTGCTACCACGCGGCTCAACAAGGAATCTCTGAATGGCTAAGAAAGTCAGCGCCGCGACCGCGCGCGCTCCGAAATCGAAAACCGTTGCGACGCGCATCCTGATCGTCGAAGCGCGCTTCTATGACCACATTGCCGATGCGCTGCTGAAGGGCGCGAGTGACGTGCTCGATGAAGCCGGTGCGACCTATGACAAGATCACCGTGCCCGGCGCGCTGGAAATTCCCGGCGCCATTGCCATGGCCAACGATGCGCCGAAGAACAAGAAGAATCCTTACGACGGCTATGTCGCGCTCGGCTGCGTCATCCAGGGCGAGACCTATCATTTCGAAATCGTCTCGAATGAATCGGCGCGCGGCATCATGGATCTTACCGTGCAACGGCAACTCGCGATCGGCAACGGCATCCTCACCGTCGACACCGAAGCGCAGGCCAAGGATCGCATTGGCGGCGCGCATGGTCATAAAGGCGCTGATGCTGCCAAGGCTGCGCTGGCCATGATCGCGCTCAAGCGCGACCTGAGCGCCAAATAATGGCGAGCGACGCTGCCAAACCGGACAAGAAGCCGGAGAAGGAAGAGCGCAAGGCGAACAAGCGCGGCGCCGCGCGTCTCGCCGCAGTCCAAGCGCTCTACCAGATGGATCTGGCCGGCAGCGGACTGGACGAGATCATCGCCGAGTTCGAAAGCCACTGGATCGGCCGCGAGGTCGAGGGCGCGCAATATCTGCCGGCCGAAGCGGCCTTCTTCCGCGATGTCGTCTCCGGCGTGGTGCGCGACCAGCGTGCGCTCGATCCGAAGATCGATGAGGCGCTGGAGCGCGGCTGGCCGTTGAAGCGCATCGAGACCGTGCTGCGCGCCGCGATGCGGGCCGGGCTGTATGAGCTGGAAAACCGCAAGGACGTGCCGGCCCGCGTTGTCGTCTCGGAATATGCCGACGTCGCCGCCGCCTTTGTCGAGCGCGACGAGACCGGCATGGTCAATGCCGTGCTCGACCAGCTGGCGCGCAAGGCGCGGCCGGATGAGTTCACCTGAACTTTGCCCGTGGCGGCGAATGACAGTATCGTCGCGCCATGAGCGACAACAAAGCATCCGCCGAAGACAATTTGATCGCGCGTTATTTCGCGCCGCTCGCCACCGATCCCGGCGCACTGGGCCTCAAGGACGACGCCGCTTTCATCAAGCCGCCATCCGGTTGCGAGCTGGTGCTGAAGGCTGATGCCGTTGTCAGCGGCATTCACTTCTTTGCCGACGATGCGCCGGACACGATTGCCGGCAAGGCACTGCGCATCAATCTGTCGGACCTCGCCTCGAAAGGCGCCAAGCCGCTTGGCTTACTGCTGACGCTTGCTCTGCCAAAAGACATCGGCGAAGACTGGCTGGCCGCTTTTGCGCAAGGCCTGCGCGAGGATATCGCCACTTACAAATGTCCGCTGTTCGGCGGCGACACGGTGCGTTCGCCGGGTCCGGTGATGGTCTCGGTCGCCATGTTCGGCTCAGTGCCGGATGGCATGATGGTCCGGCGCTCGACCGCCAAGCCCGGCGACAAGGTTTTCGTCAGCGGCAGCATTGGCGATTCGGCGCTCGGCCTCGGCCTGCGCAATGGCGCCACCTGGCAACTGACCGACGCGCAGCGCGAGCATCTCAGCCACCGCTACCTTCTGCCGCTGCCGCGTACATCGCTGGCTGAGACCGTGCTGCACTACGCCTCCGCCGCGATGGATGTCTCAGACGGTCTCGCCGGCGATCTCGCCAAACTGTGCCGCGTCTCCGGCGTCGCTGCGACAATCGATGCATCCCGCGTGCCGCTCTCCGCCGCCGCCAAGGCGGTTATCGCTGCCGACCCTGCCGCGTTTGAAACAGCGATCACCGGCGGTGACGATTACGAAATTCTCTGCACGGTTGCGCCGGCCAAGGTGGACCGCTTCCGCGTTGCCGCCATGGCCGCAAAAGTTGCCGTCACCGAGATCGGCACGATTGGCGAAGGCGAGGGCACTGTGTTCCGCGATGGGCAAGGTGCGCCGCTCAGCTTCAAGCGCAATTCTTTCAGTCATTTCTGACAGCGCAAATCTTTTCGCTATAGTGCCGGCGACGTCACGAAGAGGAATGCGCGATGGATGACATGAACACGCGGAAGGCGTTCTTGCCGACCGGCCAGACCCCGCGCTTCCAGAAATACTTGAAGCACTTCCCGACCTCGTCCTATTTGCGCCGCCACGCGCCGCGCAACATTCCGTTCTTCGCCTCGGAATATGCCGACACCGGCGCCGGCGATGACACCGGCGTCAAGCACAACTGGGCCGCCTTCGACAACGTCAAGATCGTGCCGCGCTATGGCGTCATGGGCACGCTGCCGCCGGTTGGCGTTGAATTGTTCGGCACGCAATATTCCGCACCGATCGGCATCGCGCCGATGGGCGCGCCGTCCTTCGTCTGGCCCGGCGCCGATATTCTGCTGGCGAAAGCAGCGCAAGCCGCGCGCGTGCCGTACACGCTCGGCGTTGCCGGTGGCGCCACCATCGAGGAGATCGCCAAGGTCGCGCCGGATGTGTTCTGGCTGCAGCTCTACAGGTTCGCCAAGAACGATCACAAGATCGGCTTTGATATCATCGAGCGGGCGCAACGCGCCAACGTCAAGGTGCTGACCATGACGCTCGACACGCCGGTGCGCACGACGCGCTCGCGCGAAACCTATGCCGGCCTCGGCCGTGAATTCCAGCCGACGCTGCGCATGGCGCGCGAAATGATGGTGCGGCCGAAATGGCTGCTCGCCATGTTGCGCAATGGCTTCCCGCGCTTTGCCACCATCGCGCCCTATGCCGGCGTCAAGGTCAGCGTCAATGGCATCATCGAATTCGCCCGTCAGGAAATGGGCGGCGCGTTCTTGTGGGACGAGGTTGCGCGCTATCGCGACAAGTGGAAAGGCCCGATGACGGTGAAGGGCATCCTGCATCCGGCCGATGCCGAGAAGGCGGTGTCGCTCGGTATTGAAGGCATCTGGATTTCAAATCACGGCGGCCGCCAGATCGAAGCCTTGGTGCCGTCGATCGATGCGCTGCCGGCGATTGCCGCCGCGGTCGGCTCCAAGGCGACCATCCTGCTCGATAGCGGCATCCGCTCCGGGCAGGACGTCATGCGCTCGCTGGCGTTAGGGGCCGATGCCGCCTTTGCCGGCAAGTCGTTCCTCTGGTCGCTCGGCGCGCTCGGCGATGACGGCCCGGGCCAGCTGATCGATCTTTACATTGACGAGCTGCGCGCTTCGCTCGGCCAGATCGGCGCTCATTCGCCGGGTGAGGCACGGCTGGCGAAAGTGCTGCATCCGGGAAGGATAGAGTTTTAGGTCTCTCGTGTCCCGGGCGCAGTGCAGCGCGGCTCCGCGGTGCACTGCAGACCCGGGACCCCGCTTATTTCCTTAAACAACCGGGGCCCCGGATCTGCGGCGCACCATTCGCTTCGCTCATGCTGCACCGCGTCCGGGGCACGCAGACAGCGGTGTAATCATCCCACCCATGCGACTTTCGCAGTATCCGCATCCTCCATTCCTCGCTAAAAAGAGCAAAATATTGCCGCCCGAGGAATCGCCCAGATGTCGGCTGCCGCCGCGCCCCATTCGCACGCCCATCATCACGACGACAGGCTGGCCCGCCGCAATGCCATCGTGCTGGCCGTGGCGCAGGCGCTGGCCGGCGGCAATAACACGGTCATTATCTCGACCGCGGCCATCGTCGGCGCCGTGCTGGCGCCGGACAAGGGCCTCGCCACTGCGCCGGTCACCGCCATGGTCATCGGCATGTGGTTCGGCACGTTGCCGATCGGTTGGCTGGCGCGCCGCTTTGACCGCCGCTTCGCACTGCAATGCGGCTCGCTGTTCGGCGTCATCTCCGGCCTGATCTCCTGCACGGCGGTGATGGTCGGCTCGTTCTGGCTGCTGCTTCTCGGCACCTTCTGCGGCGGGCTCTATGCCGCCGCGCATCAGTCCTATCGTTTCGCCGCCGCCGACACCGCGAGCGAAGCCTACCGGCCGAAGGTCGTGTCCTGGGTGCTGGCCGGCGGCATCTTCGCCGCACTGATCGGCCCGCAACTGGTCATCGTCACCAAGGACATGCTGTCGCCTTATCTTTTCGCGGCGAGCTATCTCGGCTCGTCGGTGTGCGCGCTGTTAGCTGCCATTGTGCTCGGCTTTGTCAAAGTGCCGCCGGTCGCGCCCAAGCGCATCGATACGTCGCGTCCGCTCAGCCATATCTGCATGACGCCGCGCTTTGTCGTTGCAGTCGCTTGCGGCGTCGCCAGCTACGCCATGATGAACATGGTGATGACGTCAGCGCCTTTGGCCATGGTCGGCTGCGGCCATTCCGTCACCGATGCCGCGCTCGGCATTCAGTGGCATGTGCTGGCCATGTACGGGCCGAGCTTCTTCACCGGCAGCCTGATTGCCCGCTTCGGCGTCGAGCGCATCACCGCCATCGGCCTCGGCCTGATTGCGCTGGCGGCTGCCGTCGGCATTGCCGGCATCAGCGTTGCGCATTTCTGGACCGGGCTGGTGCTGCTCGGCCTTGGCTGGAATCTGGCGTTCATCGGCGCAACAACCATGGTGACGCATTGCCACCGGCCGGAAGAGCGCCACAAGGTGCAGTCGTTCAACGACTTCCTGATCTTCGGCACCATGGCGGTGACGTCGTTCCTGTCCGGCCAGATGCTGGCTTACTGGAGTTGGCCGGCGATCAACGAAGTCGTCTTCCCGGTTGTCCTGACCGCCGGGGCACTTCTTGTCTGGCTGATTATGCACAAGCGTGCCGAGGCGAGGGCGGTTCTCTAGCCGGCGGCTTTGAGCGGCATTTCCACCGTCATCGGCACGCTGCCGACGAGACGGACACCGTCGCGGATTTCCAGCGTCATGCCATCCCGTGCCGGCTCGTATTCCAGCAGGATGTCATCAACGACGTCCTGGCCGAAGGTGATCGCTTCCTGATCGCTGATGATGTCGATTGTACCAAGATCTTCGTTTGGGCCGGCGGCGGACTGCAGCGCGTAGCGATAAATGGTCATCGCGAATCCCTGTGTCTGGTGCGGCGCATAGGTGCCAGTGCACCGCGCCGGGCCGGAGGTATTTCCGCGAAATTTTTACGCTGATGCTGCTGTTAAATCGCTTGCAAATAAAATGGTGGCTTGGCGCCGCGCTTTCTTGTCGCTCTGTTGAAAGTATCCCTCTGGTTAGGAGGGGAAGGCACAGGCCTGTCGTGCGCGGATGCTGAGGGAATTTTCGCATGGCAAAAATTTGAGGCTGTTTGAAAGTTCGGCGTTGTTTGAAATTGAATCGGTGCGCGTGCGTTGACGCTCTCTTCTTCACCCTCCCCTGGCGGGGGGAGGGTCGCGAGCGACAGCGAGCGGGGTGGGGTGATCTTCACTTAGAAATTCACCCCACCCCGACTGCTCTCACTGCGTTCGAGCAGTCGACCCCCCCCTCCAGGGGAGGGTGAAGAAAGGAAAGCGCCATCCCCAACTATCGGAAACAACGCTGCATTCCGCCACAACCCGGCCGTTGCTTTGCTGCCATCTTTTTGGCATGGTCCGGCCGCTTTCCAGTCGAGGTGAAGCGCCCCGCAAGTGCGGCCATCCTTGACGTTCCTGTGCCGGTGGGAGCCAAGAAATTCCCGCCCGCCTAATTCTCAACTGAGGTTGGATTCATGACTTCTCTTTGGGTCATCATTGGCTGCGGCCTTCTGTCTATCGTCTACGGCGTTTGGGCCATCAAGTCGGTCATGTCGGCCGATGCCGGCAATGCCCGCATGCAGGAGATCGCAGCCGCGATCGCCGAAGGCGCGCAGGCCTATCTCAAGCGCCAGTACATCACCATCGGCATCGTCGGTGTTGTCGTGCTGGTCATCCTCTGGTTCCTGCTCGGCAGCCTCACGGCGCTTGGCTTCCTCATCGGCGCGGTGCTGTCCGGCGTTGCCGGCTTCATCGGCATGAACGTGTCGGTGCGCGCCAATGTGCGTACCGCCCAGGCGGCGACCAAGTCGCTCGCCGCGGGTCTCGACATCTCGTTCAAGGCCGGCGCTGTCACCGGCATGCTGGTGGCGGGCCTCGCGCTTCTTGGCGTCGCCATCTACTACATGATCCTCACCGGCCCGCTGAAATACGCCTCCGACAGCCGCACCGTCATCGACGCGCTGGTTGCCTTGTCGTTCGGCGCTTCGCTGATCTCGATCTTCGCCCGTCTCGGCGGCGGCATCTTCACCAAGGGTGCTGACGTCGGCGCCGATCTCGTCGGCAAGGTCGAAGCCGGCATCCCGGAAGATGACCCACGCAACCCGGCGACCATTGCCGATAACGTTGGCGATAATGTCGGTGACTGCGCCGGCATGGCGGCCGATCTGTTCGAGACCTACGCGGTGACCGTTGTCGCCACCATGGTGCTCGCCGCGATCTTCTTCGTCGGTCAGCCGATCCTCGGTTCGGCGATGCTCTATCCGCTCGCCATCTGCGGCGCCTGCATCGTCACCTCGATCATCGGCACGTTCTTCGTCAAGCTCGGCGCGAACGGCTCGATCATGGGTGCGCTGTACAAGGGTCTGATTGCCGGCGGCGTGCTGTCGGTTGGCGGCCTGGCCATTGCCACGCACTACACGATCGGCTGGGGCCAGATCGGCACCGTTGCCGGCATGGCGATCACCGGCAAGAACCTGTTCATCTGCGGCGTTCTCGGCCTCGTCATCACCGGCCTGATCGTCTGGATCACCGAGTACTACACCGGCACCGGCAAGCGGCCTGTTGTGTCCATCGCACAGGCTTCGGTCACCGGCCACGGCACCAACGTCATCCAGGGCCTGGCTGTCTCGCTTGAATCGACCGCCATGCCGGCGATCGTCATCGTTGCCGGCATCATCGTCACCTACCAGCTCGCCGGCCTGTTCGGCACGGCGATTGCGGTGACTACCATGCTCGGCATTGCCGGCATGATCGTTGCGCTCGATGCCTTCGGCCCGGTCACCGACAATGCCGGCGGCATTGCCGAAATGGCCGGCCTGCCCAAGGAAGTGCGCCACAACACCGACGCTCTCGACGCCGTCGGCAACACCACCAAGGCGGTCACCAAGGGCTATGCCATCGGCTCGGCCGGTCTCGGCGCTCTGGTGCTGTTCGCGGCCTATACCAACGACATCCAGCACTTCGTCGCTGCTGGCGCGCCTTACTTCAAGGACGTCGGCGTCGTCGATCTGTCGCTGTCGAACCCCTATGTGGTTGCCGGTCTCATCTTCGGCGGCCTGATCCCGTACCTGTTCGGCGGTATCGCCATGACCGCGGTCGGCCGTGCCGCCGGCTCCGTGGTCGAGGAAGTGCGCCGTCAGTTCCGCGAGAACCCCGGCATCATGCAGGGCACTTCGAAGCCTGATTATGCCCGGGCCGTCGATCTGCTGACCAAGGCGGCGATCAAGGAAATGATCATCCCGTCGCTTCTGCCAGTGCTGTCGCCGATCGTCGTCTACTTCGGCGTGCTGTGGATCTCGGGTTCGAAGGCCAACGCCTTCGCGGCGCTCGGTGCTTCACTGCTCGGCGTCATCGTCAATGGCCTGTTCGTCGCCATCTCGATGACCTCGGGCGGCGGCGCCTGGGACAACGCCAAGAAGGTGATCGAAGAGGGCTTCACCGACAAGAACGGCGTCCTCCACGGCAAGGGCTCCGAGGCGCACAAGGCCGCGGTGACCGGCGACACGGTCGGCG
>JAURVZ010000027.1 GCA_030655215.1 Pseudolabrys sp.
GTGATGCCGGCGATCTTGATGTCCATCTGCAGCGAGGTAATGCCTTCCTCGGTGCCGGCGACCTTGAAGTCCATGTCGCCGAGATGATCTTCGTCGCCGAGGATGTCGGAGAGAACCGCATAGCGCTCACCTTCGAGGATAAGGCCCATGGCGATGCCCGCGGTGGCGCGCTTCATCGGCACGCCCGCATCCATCAGCGCCAGTGAGGCGCCGCAGACCGAAGCCATCGATGACGAACCGTTCGACTCGGTGATCTCGGACACGACGCGGATCGTGTACGGGAAGTCGAGCTTCGACGGCAGCACCGGATGGATCGCGCGCCACGCAAGCTTGCCGTGGCCGATTTCGCGACGCTTGGTGCCGCCCATGCGGCCGGTTTCACCAACCGAGTAGGGAGGGAAGTTGTAGTGCAGCAGGAACGATTCCTTGTAGGTGCCCTGCAGCGCGTCGATCCACTGTTCGTCCTCGCCGGTGCCGAGCGTGGTGACAACCAGCGCCTGGGTTTCGCCGCGGGTGAACAGCGCCGAGCCGTGCGTACGCGGCAGAACGCCGGTCTGCACTTCGATGGCGCGGACGGTGGTGAGATCACGGCCGTCAATGCGCTTCTTGGTGTCGAGCACGTTCCAGCGAACGATCTTGCCTTCGAGCTCCTTGAACACGCCGGCAACGCGCAGCTTCGGCGAGTCCGGATTTTCGACGCCGCCCGGTGCGTAGTGCTCCATCACCTTCGCCTTGACGGCGGCGACGGCGTTCTGGCGCTCCTGCTTGGCCGGGATCGAATAGGCCGCGCGCAGCTCCTTCTCGGCAATGCCGAGCATTTCCTTTTCGAGGGCCGAGTCGTCGGCAACCGAATGATCGCGCGGCTCCTTGGCGGCCTTCTCGGCCAGCTGGATGATCGCTTCGATCACCGGCTGGAAGTGGCGATGGCCGAACATCACGGCGCCGAGCATGATGTCTTCGTTCAGTTCCTTGGCTTCCGATTCAACCATCAGCACGGCGTCGGCAGTGCCGGCGACGACGAGGTCGAGGGCGCTGTCGGTCATTTCGTCGAGCGTCGGGTTGAGGATGTATTCGCCATTGGCGAAGCCGACGCGGGCAGCGCCGATCGGGCCCATGAACGGGGCGCCCGACAGCGTCAGCGCGGCGGACGCGGCTACCAGCGCCAGGATGTCCGGATCGTTCTCTAGATCGTGCGACAGCGTGGTGACGACGATCTGCGTTTCGCAGCGCCAGCCATCGGCGAAGAGCGGGCGAACCGGGCGATCGATCAAGCGGGAAACCAAAGTTTCCTTTTCGGTCGGACGGCCTTCACGCTTGAAGTAGCCACCCGGTATGCGGCCGGCGGCGTAATACTTTTCCTGGTAGTCGACGGTCAGCGGCAGGAAGTCGACGCCGTCGCGCGGCTTCTTGGCGGCGACGACAGTGGCAAGCACGGTGGTGTCGCCATAGCTGGCGAACACGGCGCCGTCAGCCTGACGCGCAACGCGGCCGGTCTCGAGGATGAGCGGACGCCCACCCCAATCGAGTTCAACGCGGTGAACTTTAAACATTGTGATTTTCTCTCATGTCCCTGAGTGTCGATCGGCGCCATCGCCCATCGACTTAAATGGCGGGCACGTCGTGCGCCCGCTTCGAATGCAAAAAACGCGCGAGGCTTTTCAAAGCCCCGCGCGTGAACTGATTTAGCGGCGGATGCCGAGCTTCTCGATGATCGCCTTGTAGCGCGCTTCATCGATCTTCTTGAGATAGTCGAGCAGCGAGCGCCGCGTCTGAACCATCTTCAGCAAACCGCGCCGCGAATGGTTATCCTTGGTGTGCTGCTTGAAATGGCTGGTCAGCGTATTGATGCGTTCCGACAGGATCGCAACCTGCACTTCCGGCGAGCCGGTATCATTCGCTGTGGTCGCATTGGCCTTGATGACTTCGGCCTTGCGTTCGGTCGTAAGCGACATCGGTTATCCTCTCTTCGGTCCGGCACTGCCCAACAGCCCGGCCAGGTTAAAAACACGCTTGGGGACGATTTCACCGCGGTCCATTTCGGCGAGGGCCAAGAGGCGGCCTTTCACCGTGACATAGACCGGACCGCGAAAATTGGGAGCGTCCCGTCCGCGCAACAAAACGGCTTGGCCCCGCTGGAGCCTTGCCGCATCACACCCGTCAACAGCCACCGCCGGGATGTCGTCCAGCGCGGTTTCAACGGGCATGAGCGCGTCGGCGAGGCTTCCCTCACCGGCAGCGGCTCTATGGCACAGAGCCTCCAAATCTTCCAGTAGAATCATGGTTTCGGGCGTAAACGACCCGACCGAGACCCGTCGCAGGGCGCTGACATGGCCGAAACAGCCCAGCGCCCGTCCGATATCGCGTGCCAGCGAGCGGACGTAAGTTCCCTTGCCGCATTCGGCCTCGAGCACCGCATGGTCGACATCTAGCTGCTCAACCAGCTCCAGACGGCCAATATCGACCGTCCGGGCCTTCAATTCGACCGTCTGGCCGTCGCGGGCGAGGTCATAGGCGCGTTCGCCCTCGATCTTGATGGCGGAGTACTGCGGCGGGATCTGCTCAATGGTGCCGACGTAATTCGGCAAAACTGCCCGGATTTCGTCGGCATTCGGCCTTTTGGCGTCCGAATGGGTTACTTTGCCTTCGGAATCGTCAGTATCCCGCTCTTCGCCCCATTGAATGGTAAAACGATACAGTTTGCGGCTGTCCTGGACGAACGGCACGGTTTTGGTGGCCTCGCCCAGCGCGATCGGCAGGCAGCCGGAGGCCAGCGGATCGAGCGTACCGGCATGGCCGGCGCGCTTGGCGGTGAACAGCCGCTTGATGACGCTGACTGCATGGGTCGAGGTCATGCCGACCGGCTTGTCGAGCACGACCCAGCCGTGGACGTCACGCTTGTCGCGCTTGAACTGCTTTTTCTTTTCGCGCGGGGCGTGGCCACCCTCGGGCACGGCCTCGAGCGGCGCCGCAGCCGGCGCCAGCAAGTCGTTGTCGATGTCGCTCACTCGTCGTCCTTCTCAAGATCACGGCGCACTTCGGGCGAGCGCAACAACTTGTCGATGCGCTCGGCTTCCTCGAACCGGTTGTCGATGTGGAAGCGCAGGTCAGGCGCGAATTTCAAATTCACCGATTGGGCGACTTCGCCGCGCAGGTATTTCTTGTTGCGCTCGAGCGCGGCGACGACTTCCTCGGCATCGCGGCCGGCCAGCGGCATGACATAGACGGTGGCGAGACGCAGGTCGGGCGACATGCGCACTTCCGGCACCGTGATGAGATGGCCCTCGATGACCGGGTCATGCACTTCGCCGCGCGCCAGCAGCGAGGCAACGGCGTGCCGCACCAGTTCACCGACGCGCAACTGACGTTGCGACTGGCCGGTCGGGCTCGCGCCTTCGCGCTTGGGTTTCTTGCTTCGTGACATGTTCAATTCTCTGCGGTCATCGTCCGCGAAAGCGGACGATCCAGCCCTATGCGAGCAAGGGCTGGATACCGCGCCTTCGCGCGGTATGACGGTGGAAATAAGAGTGGAGCTAGATTTCTAGCGAAGCCGCGAGATTTGGACTCACAGGCTGCGTTGAATCGTCTCCACCCGGTAACATTCGATGACATCGCCGGCGCGCATGTCCTGGTAGTTCTCGAAGGCCATGCCGCATTCCATGCCGGAAGACACTTCCTTGACGTCGTCCTTGAAGCGCTTGAGCTGCGAGAGCTTGCCTTCGTGGACAACGACGTTGTCGCGGATCAGGCGCACGCTGGCGCCGCGCTCGACATTGCCGTCGGTGACGCGGCAGCCGGCAATGTTGCCGACCTTCGACACCTTGAACACTTCGAGAATCTGCGCATTGCCGAGCATGGTTTCGCGAATGGTCGGCGGCAGCAGGCCGGACATGGCCTTTTTCACGTCGTCGACCAGATCGTAGATGATGTTGTAGTAGCGGATTTCGATGCCGTTACGTTCGGCCGACTCGCGCGCTTCCTTGTTGGCGCGCACGTTGAAGGCGATGATCGGCACGCCGGACGCTTCAGCCAGCGTGACGTCGCTCTCCGAAATGCCGCCGACGCCGTCATGCAGCACGCGGGCCGTGACTTCGTCGGTGCCGAGCTTGTCGAGCGCGCCATTGATCGCTTCGAGCGAACCCTGCACGTCGGCCTTGATGACCAGCGGGAATTCCTTGCGGCCGCTTGTCTTCGCCTGCGCCATCATCTGCTCGAGCGAGCCGCGCATGCCGGTCGTACGGGTCGAGGACTTCTCTCGCTTCTGGCGCGCACGGTAATCGGTGACTTCACGGGCACGCGCTTCGTTCTCGACAACAGCGAGACGATCGCCGGCATCCGGCGTACCGGAGAAGCCGAGCACTTCGACCGGAGTCGACGGGCCAGCGGTGGTGATGGTGACGCCGGTGTCGGACACGAGCGCACGGACGCGGCCCCATTCGGCGCCGGCAACAACCAGATCGCCGACCTTCAAAGTGCCGCGCTGCACGAGCACGGTGGCAACCGGACCACGGCCGCGATCGAGCTTGGCTTCGATCACGGTGCCTTCAGCCGGACGCGTTGCATTGGCCTTGAGGTCGAGGATTTCGGCCTGCAAACCAAGCATTTCCAGCAGCTTGTCGATGTTCAGCTTCTTGGTCGCCGAGACTTCGACGTCAACCACATCGCCGCCGAGCGACTCGACTTGGATCTCGTGCTGCAGCAGTTCGGTGCGCACGCGATCCGGCTTGGAGTCCGGCTTGTCGATCTTGTTGATGGCGACGATGATCGGAACTTTGGCCGCCTTGGCGTGATGAATCGCTTCCACCGTCTGCGGCATGACGCCGTCATCGGCAGCAACCACCAGCACGACAATGTCGGTGACCTTGGCGCCGCGCGCACGCATCGCCGTAAAGGCGGCATGGCCAGGCGTATCGATGAAGGTAATCTTGGCGCCGCCAGGCGACGTCACCTGATAGGCGCCGATGTGCTGGGTGATGCCACCGGCTTCGCCCGACACGACGTCGGCGGCGCGGATGGTATCGAGCAGCGATGTCTTGCCGTGATCGACGTGACCCATGACGGTGACAACCGGCGCGCGCGGCGTCATCGACTCCGCGCTGTCGGCAACGTCGAACAGGCCTTCTTCAACGTCGGCTTCGGCAACGCGGCGAACCGTGTGGCCCATTTCTTCAGCGATGATCTGCGCGGTATCGGCGTCGATCACGTCGTTGATGGTGACCATCTGGCCTTGCTGCATCATCAAGCGGATGACGTCGACGGCGCGTTCCGACATGCGGTTGGCGAGATCGGCAATGGTGATGGCTTCAGGGATCGTCACCTCACGCACGAGCTTTTCCTTCGGCTCGTTGGAGGAGTGGCCCTTCAGGCGCTGGGTACGGCGGCGGAACGAAGCGACCGAACGTTCGCGCACTTCGTCGGCACGCAAAGCGGTGACCAGCGTGAGGCGGCCGCGTTCCTTCGGCGGCGCAGCGCGCGGCGCGGTCGGACGAGCGGTTGCCGGACGGGCAGCACCGGGCGCACCAGGACGGCGCGACACGCGGCTTTCGTCTTCTTCGGCTTCAAGCTTCGGACGGCCAGCAACGACCGGCTTCTTGGCTTCTTCTTCGGCAGCCGCACGCTTCTTGGCGACTTCGACAGCCTTGCGCTTGGTTTCTTCTTCAAGCTTGTGACGCGCATCTTCCTCGCGCTTGCGCGCTTCGGCGGCTTCACGTTCAGCCTGTTCAATGCCTTCCTTGGACGAGCGGCGGCGCGCTTCTTCCTCGGCGATCTTGCGCTCTTCAGCTTCGCGAACCTTGGAGTCGGCGAGCGCATGGGCGCGGGCGTTGCGCTCTTCCTCGGTCAAGGTGCGCAGCACGACGCCGGACTTCGGCTCCGGTGGCTTCGGCGCGGGCGCTGGAGCGGCGACAACTTTCTTCGGTGCCTCGACCGGCGCCGGTTCTGGCTTGGCTTCACCACCGACCGTGCGGCGCTTCTTGACCTCAACCACGACCTGCTTGCTGCGGCCATGGCTGAAGCTCTGACGCACAACGCCAGTCTCTGTGCGCGGCTTAAGCGACAAAGTCAGTTTCTTTTCGCCAGGAGTTTTAGTGTCGCTCATTCCGTACTGTTTCCTTGTGCACCATCCGTTGGCGCACTCAATTCGTTTGCACCGTCCGCCGGCGCAGTCGCGTTAGTATCAACGGGCAGGTTTCCGGTCCTGAAGCGCTGCAAGCGCGTAACGCGAGCGATAAAAGTTTCGCTCCCGGGGCCGGCAAGCAGGGCAGCATGTACCACATTTGGGCGGTTCAATGCCAAATCCAATTCAGTGCCGCCGAAGATAGAAATTACGGCGATTTCGCCCGTTTCGTCCTCCCGGGTACGCCGGAAGGCCTGCATCAGCTTGCGTTTGCCGTCCTCCGCCGCATCCGAGGCGTGAATCAGGGCTTCCACCTCGCCATGGCCGAGCGCGGCCTCGACTTTGGCAAAACCGCCGATGACCGCGCCGGCCTTGCCGGCCATCGCCAGCGCATCGAGCGCGGCGCGGACCAGAAGACGGTCGGTTTCATCGGCCAGATCGCGCGAAACCTTCACATCGCGCTTGAAGCCGCGGGCGAAGACGTTGCGTTTGACGGCTTCCTCAATCGAGACCCGGCGCGCGGTAATCCAGATGCCGCGTCCCGGCAGTTTTCGTTTGACGTCGGGAACAACCTCACCGGCCGGCCCGACGACAAAGCGGATCATGTCGGACACCGGCAAAAGAGTGCGGGTCAGCGCACAGAAGCGTTCCGCGCCCGCACCGACGCTGGTCGCGCCGCGGTCGAGTTCGCTGTCTTGTGCTGTGGCCAGCATTCCGATGTCGGTTTCTCCCTTTACGCCGCCGGCTCTTCTTCAGCCTTCGGCGCCAGCTCGGCTTCGGTGATCCAGCCGGCCTTCAGGCGGGCCTGCATGACAATGGCTTCGGCGTCTTCACGCGAAACATTGAGGCCATCGAAGTAACCGGCTTCGTGCTTGGTCTCGCCGTCCTTGCGTTCGGTCCAGCCGCAGAGATCGTCGGTGGCGCAACCGGCGAGATCTTCCACTGTCTTGACGCCATTTTCGCCGAGCTTGACGAGCATCGCCGAGGTAACGCCGGGCACGTCCCTGACTTCGTCTTCCACGCCCAGTTCCTTGCGCTTGTCGTCCAATTCGCTCTCCTGCTTGGATAGGTATTCCTTGGCGCGTTCCTGAAGTTCGCGCGCGGTGTCGTCATCGAAACCTTCGATGCCGGCGATTTCTTTTTCGTCGACCAGAGCGAGTTCCTCGATCGAGCCGAAGCCTTCGGCGGCGAGCAACTGGCCGACCACTTCATCGAGATTGAGCGCTTCGGTGAAGATCTTGGTGCGGGTTTCGAACTCGGCGGTGCGGCGCTCGGATTCTTCCTGCTCGGTCAGAATGTCGATGTCCCAGCCGGTGAGCTGCGACGCCAGACGCACGTTCTGACCGCGGCGGCCGATCGCAAGCGACAACTGGGCATCCGGCACGACGACTTCAATACGTTCCTTGTCTTCATCGAGCACGACTTTGGCGACTTCAGCCGGCGCCAGCGCGTTGACGACGAAGGTGGCGATATCTTCCGACCACGGGATGATGTCGATCTTTTCGCCCTGCAGTTCGTTCACCACGGCCTGCACGCGCGAACCACGCATACCGACGCAAGCGCCAACCGGATCGACGCTGGAATCGCGTGAAATCACGGCGATTTTGGCGCGCGAGCCCGGGTCGCGGGCAACGGCGCGGACTTCGACGATGCCGTCATAGATTTCCGGAACTTCCTGGGCGAACAGTTTGGCCGTGAACTGCGGATGCGTGCGCGACAGGAAAATCTGCGGGCCGCGCGGCTCGCGGCGCACGTCGTAAATGTAAGCGCGGATGCGGTCGCCGTTGCGGAACACTTCGCGCGGCAGCATTTCGTCCCGGCGGACGATGGCTTCGCCGCGGCCGAGATCGACAACCACATTGCCGTATTCGACGCGCTTGACGACGCCGTTGACGATTTCGCCGATGCGATCCTTGTACTCGGCGTACTGACGGTCACGCTCGGCTTCGCGCACTTTCTGCACGATGACCTGCTTGGCCGACTGCGCGGCGATGCGGCCGTATTCGAGCGGCGGCAGCGGATCGGCAATGGTGTCGCCAACCTGGGCGGCCGGGTGGCGCTTGCGCGCGTCTTCCAGCGTGATCTGGTTGGAGGAGTTCTCGACCGCCTCAGCGACCAGCATGTGCCGCGACAGGCGCAGCTCACCGGTCTTCGGTTCGATCTCGGCGTGCACGTCGGTCTCGGCGCCGTAGCGCGAGCGGGCCGCCTTGGCGATGGCGTCTTCCATCGCCGCAATGACGATGCCGCGGTCGATCGACTTTTCGCGAGCAACCGCATCGGCGATTTGCAACAGCTCGAGCCTGTTGGCGCTGACAGCCATAGCTCAGTCTCCTTCTCTCAAGGTTTATCTTGCGGCGGCCGGTCCGGCTTTCTTGCCGGACTTGCTTGTGGACTTGTTGCGCCGTTGTTCTTTCTTCGCCTCGCGCAATTCGCGCTTGGCAGCCTTCTCCGCGCGCAAAGCCTGCGACACCAGTTCGTCGGTGAGCACCAGCTTCGCTTCGCTCATGTCTGCTATCGGCAATGTGACGTCGGATGCGTCCTTGCCTTCGGTGGCGCTGTCGAGCGTCAACTTTGTCTTGTCGCCTTCGACGCCGGCCAAGATGCCGCGGAAGCGCTTGCGGCCCTCGAAGGGCACGTCCATTTCGATCTTCACCAGATGACCGGCGAAGCGTTCAAAGTCGGATTTCCGCACCAGCGGGCGGTCGATGCCGGGCGAGGAGATTTCCAGGCGGTAGGCGCCATCCATCGGTTCATTGACGTCGAAAACCGGGGAGAGGGCGCGCGAGATGGTTTCGCAGTCCTCGACCGTCATGGAACCGTCCGGACGCTCCGCCATAATCTGGATGGTAGGGTCTTCTGAGGCAGAAACCTTAACCCTTACAAGGCGATAGCCCAATTGCTCGATAACCGGCTCGGCAATATTGGAGACACGGGCCGGTTGGCCGGGCTCGACAATCAGTCGGGGCTCGGTTGCTTCTGAAGCGGCGTGGGCGCCAGCTTCTGCCTGAAACGTCTCGCTTGGGACCATGCTGTAACAAAAAAGAGCGGGCTCCCCGGGGGAACCCACTCTCAAAACCCGATTTGGTTGTGAGGGTGTCTTAGTGACCGCGAATATAGCCGTTTTTCGGCCTCATGCAAGGGTTGAAAGCGTGTCGTGGGCCTCGCAAAGGCTAACCCTTCCTTCAGGATATGCCCATAAATTCGCGCCGGTGCCCCGGTCTGGGGCATTTCACAGGCTATTTGTGTGGGTTTGAGTATGGGTGCTCCCGCGTCATTGCTTCCCGAGTTGGAAGACGTCGTTCAGCACGGCACGGCGGAAAAGCGCGCCGAAACATTGCGCCGGATCACCGGCCTGTTTCTCGACAGCGCCTCGCAGTTCAATGATCATCATGTCGCGCTGTTCGATGACGTCATTGGTACTTTGATCGCGGAGATCGAAGCCAAGGCGCTCGCCGAACTGGCGCGCCGCCTCGCGCCGATCCCCAATGCGCCGCCCGGCGTCGTCTACAGACTCGCCAGCAATGACGACATCGATGTCGCCGGTCCGCTGCTGAAGGACGGCAAGATCGCCGATCCCGATTTGATGACGCTGGCCGAGACCAAGGGCCAGGCGCATCTGCTGGCGCTGTCGGCGCGGCCGGGCATCAACGAGGCGCTGTCGGAAATCCTGGTCACGCGCGGCGACCGCGAGGTCGTGCACACCTTGGCGACCAATCACGATGCGCGTCTGTCGGAAGGCGCCTTTACCAATCTCGTGCAGCGCGCCGAGCAGGATGGCGTGCTGGCCGAGAAGGTGGGCCAGCGGACCGATATTCCGCCGCGGCTGTTTCGCCAGTTGCTGATGCAGGCGAGTGAAGTCGTGCAGAAGCGGCTGCTGGAGAAGGCTAAGCCGGAAACGCAGGCGGAAATCCGCCGCGTCCTGGCAAAGGTCACCGACGAAGTCGGCGCCAAGGCTGCGCCGCGCAATTATACTGCCGCGCTCGCCGCGGTGCGCGAGCTGCACAAAGAGCGCAAGCTGACCGAGGCTGACATTGTCGGATATGCCGAGAGCGGCAAATACGAAGAGACGATCGCTGCGCTGGCGACGATGTGCCAGGTGCCGGTCGAGGTTGTCGATCGCCTGATGAATGGCGAGCGCGCCGATCCGGTTTTGATTCTGGCGCGGTCGGCGAATTTCGGCTGGCCGACGGTGAAGGCTGTCATCAACGCGCGGCCGGGTCAGAGGCCGACGGCGCAGGTGATCGACGCGGCGTTCGAGAATTTCGAGCGGCTCACCGCGGCAACGGCCCAGCGCGTCGTGCGCTTTTGGCAGGTGCGGCAGGGCACCGGCGAATAACTAGACGCGGCGGAAAATAAAATACGCCGGCGTTCGCTCTTCGCGGATGGCCTTCGCCTCATAGCGTGTGCGTGACCAGCCATTCCAGGGCTTGCGCCAGTCGTCGGCGACTTCCGCGGTCCACTCGAAATCATCCGAACGCATGATGCGTGCCATCGCATACGATGCGTAGCTCGGAATGTCCGTGGCCAGCCGTAGTTCGCCGCCGCGTTTAAGAATGCGCGCGAGGCGCACAAGCGTGTCGTCCTGAATGAAACGGCGCTTCCATTGCCGCCGCTTCGGCCACGGATCGGGATACAGCAGATCGATCCGCGTGAACGTATCGGCCGGCAGCCAGTCAATCAGGTCGCTGGCATCGCCGTGATGCAGGCGCACGTTCTCAATATCGTTATCGTCAATGGACACCAGCGCCTTGCCGATGGCGTTGAGAAAGCCATCGGCGCCGATGAAGCCGGCGTCCGGATGTGCATGGGCTTGCGCGATCAAATGCTCGGCGCCGCCGAACCCGATTTCCAGGCGGAGCGTTTTCGGGTCGTGCGGAAACAGTGTTGCCAGATCGGACGGCGCCGGTTTTGTCAGATCGCAAGCAAGCTTCGGCAACAAGTCTTCGAACAGCTCGATCTGCCGCGCGCGCAGCGGATGGCCTTTCTTGCGGCCGAAAAATTGGCGCTGCGATGCGTCGTTGCTGTCGTGATATTCGTTCATATGAGGCCCGTCATGCCATGGCGGCTCCGCAAGAGAAAATGGCCAGACGTGAGCCTGGCCATTTTTATAAAGTGCTGAATCCCCGCTTTCGCAGGGATGACGGCAATTACTTGAACGCAGCCTTGATCTGCGCAGCGAGATCCGTCTTCTCCCAAGAGAAGCCGCCGTCCTTGTCCGGCGCGCGGCCAAAGTGGCCGTAAGCAGCGGTACGGCGGTAGATCGGCTTGTTCAGCTTCAGCGTACGGCGAATGTTGGTCGGGGTGAGACGGAAAAGCTGCGGCAGCAACTTCTCCAGTTTCTTCTCATCGACCTGGCCGGTGCCGTGCAGATCGACCAGCACCGACATCGGGTCGGCGACGCCGATCGCGTAAGCGACCTGAATGGTGCAACGTTCGGCAGCGCCGGACGCAACAACGTTCTTGGCGAGATAGCGCGTGGCGTAAGCAGCCGAGCGATCGACCTTGGTCGGATCCTTGCCGGAGAATGCGCCGCCGCCATGCGGGGCGTAGCCGCCGTAAGTGTCGACGATGATCTTGCGGCCGGTGAGGCCGCAATCGCCGTCCGGACCGCCAATGACGAAGTTGCCGGTCGGGTTGACGAGGAAGTCAGCCGACTTCTCCGGCATCCAGCCTTTCGGCAGCGCCTGCGACACGGCCTGCTCGATCATCTCCTTGACCATGGCCGGCGTGTACTTCTTGCCGGCCTTGTTCTTCTCGGAATGCTGCGTCGAGACGACAACCTTGGTTGCTCCAACGGCCTTGCCGTCAACGTAACGCACGGTCACCTGGCTCTTGGCGTCCGGCTGCAGATCAGGGATCGCGTTGGAGTGACGCTTGTCGGCGAGCGACTTGAGGATGCGGTGCGCGAAGAAAATCGGCGCCGGCATGAACGAGTTCTTCTCGTAGACTTCGCTCTCGGTGCAGGCGAAGCCAAACATCATGCCCTGGTCGCCGGCGCCTTCTTCTTCGCCCGACTTTTTCTTCTTGGCATCTACGCCCATGGCGATGTCGGCGGATTGGCCGTGCAGCAGCACTTCGACGTCGGCGCCGTAGCTGGAGAAGCCGTCCTGGTCGTAGCCGATGTCCTTGACCACGCCGCGCGCGATGTTGGTGATCAGCTCGCGGTCGACGACGAACTTGTTGCCATGCTTGTGGAAGAACGGCGACTGGCCGCGGCCTTCACCGGCAATGACGATCTTGTTGGTGGTCGTCAGCGTTTCGCAGCCGAGGCGCGTATTGATCGCGCTGTCGTCGGCGATGCCGAGCTTGATGTCGTTGGCCAGAAACGCGTCGAGCACCGCGTCCGAGATCTGGTCGCAGACCTTGTCCGGATGGCCTTCAGAAACCGACTCGCTGGTGAACAGAAAATTCTTGTGCGCCAAGATAAACCCCTCCCGTGTACGCGGCGTTTGCAGCGTCATTTCACGTTCCGGGGGAGGTTCTTACAGCGGTCGCGTGTAACGTCAAGGTGCGGGCGATGTTGGGCAGTAGCCACAGGCACGATTGGGACGTTTGCTGCTCCGTCCTCTGGCGAAGGCGGCTACCGGCCGGCATGGTCCGGAAACGACATCGCCCGAACGCGCATGCGCGTCCGGGCGAGACTATCAGCAACAATCTAGCGATGAAGCAGCAGGCGCTAGCCGATTATTCTTCGCCGGCAATCTGCTCGACGAGATCGACGATGCGGCGGCGCAACTTGCTGTTCTTGATGCGCATGAAGGATTTGGTCAGCGACAGGCCATCGGAGGTGGCGAGGAAGTCGGACACGTAAGCCGGCGACGGGGCCTCGCCCAGACCGCTGGTGTGGCCCGGCGTGTTTGGCGCGCCTTCGAAGAAAAATGAAACCGGGACTTGCAGTATGTTCGCAATGTTCTGCAACCGGCTGGCGCCAATACGGTTGGTGCCTTTTTCGTATTTCTGGACTTGCTGGAAAGTCAGACCGAGGGCGTCGCCGAGCTTTTCCTGACTCATGCTCAGCATCATCCGGCGCATGCGCACGCGCGAGCCAACGTGCTTGTCGATCGGATTTGGTGCCTTCTTAGCCATAACAATCTCCTATGCCTCCATTGTGGAGCGTAATGTCACAGGTTGTCCCCACTATGCAATCCGTCATTTCTACGATCAGCACGAGTAGCTTCAAAGAAGAGTGAACATTAGAGACAATTGTAATTAGTTTTCGTGCGTTGTGGTCTCACAACTGTTCGCCACAACGAAACCGATACTATTTTTTTTTAAGCAACCTGGACCGGTAATTCGTTCCGGTCGCAATCACGAGTGCAGGCGCCGCCGAAGCACCAATAGCAGACTTGCAACCAGCGCTAGAATCAACGGGTAATCGCCCCAAGCGACAAAAAGTGTGGGGGTAATCGGTTTTGGCAGTGCCGAATCGAGGACGCCGTCGGTGCCGAGCGGCAAAAATTTCACGATGCGACCAACCGGATCAATCACAGCAGAAATTCCGGTGTTCGCTGCTCGAACCATCGGCAGACCTTGCGCAATGGCGAGCACGCGCGACTGCTGAAAATGCTGATAAGGCCCGGTACTTATACCAAACCAGCCATCATTGGTGAGATTGACCAACCAGCCCGGACGCTCGCCGGGCGGCACCGCGGCGCCGGGGAAGATCGCTTCGTAACAGATCAACGGCAGCATCGACGGTGCACCCGGCACGTCCATCGCGCGGCGTCTGCTACCCGCGAGGAAGCCGCCAACCTGCTTGGTCAGCTGGCGCAGGCCGAAGCGCTCAAGCAGCGGCTGGAACGGCAAGTATTCACCGAACGGCACCAGATGAACCTTGTCGTATATGCCGTGGAAGGAACCATCGGAGTCTATGACGTAGACCGAGTTATACGCTCGAGGACCTGACGCAACCGCAGCCGGCCGGACGGCGCCTGTAATCAATTTGGCACCCGGTTTGAGCATGGCAGCTATCTGCGCAAGGGCATCAGGTTCCCTCGCCAGATAGAACGGAAAGGCCGATTCCGGCCAGATCAGGTGCGTGACATCGGCGACGCCTTTCGACGTCGGCCCGGTCGAGCGGTCGGACAGCGCGAGATAGCGCGCCATCACCTGATCCTTGGCAGCGTAATTGAACTTCACGTCCTGCTGCAAATTAGGCTGCATGATGCGCAGCTTCACGCCATCGACATATTCGGTCTGATGCGCGGCGAGGCGCGCGGCGCCATAAGCGGTCAATCCGGCGAGCAGCAGAACGGCGATCAGCATCGGGCGATAGGGCCGCGGTGTGTCTACGCGATCATCCGCGAGAACGGCCGGCGTGGCGCAGACGGCGATGGTGACGAAGGTCAGTCCCCAGATACCGATGAGCGACACGCTTTGCGCCAAAGCCAGCGGCTCGGTCAGCGCATAACCAAATGTATTCCACGGAAAGCCGCTGAGCAGATGACCGCGCAGCCATTCCGCCATGGTCAGCATTGCGGCCAGTGCGAGCAGACGTTCAGGCCCGCGCGTCCAGATCAAACGCGCGCCGGCGAGCGCCAGTCCTGTGAAGATCGCCAGATAGGCCGGCAAGCCGGCAACAGCGAGCGGCAGCAGCCAGGCGAACGTCTTGGCATCAACGAGAAAGGCGTAACCGATCCAGTAAAGCCCGGCGACGAAGAAGCCGAAGCCGAAGCACCATCCGGCAATCGCCGCGCTCCATGCGCCACTCCAGCGGCCGGCGGTCGAACCATCGACCAGCCAGATCAGCACCGGGAATGTCACGAACAGGATCGGCCAGGCATTGAACGGTGCAAAGGCCAGCGCGGACGCGGCGCCTGCGGCCATCGCAATGAGCGCGCGGCGCCAGCCATAGGCGAGGACGACCGTGTGCGACGCGCGCGTGGCGGTAAGGATCAGGCTCACGAGGACCGGCGTCTGGATTTTGCCGCGGGCTTGGCTGCAGGCTCGGCGGCCTCAGGCGGCACGTCGTCGGACGTGATGTCGTTCTGATCGACGTCGTCAGCTTTGACTTCATCAAGCCTTGCTTCATCAAGCCTTGCGTCATCGGGCTTTTCGGTGTCGTCCGGCAAGGGCGGCAGTTCATCGAGATCGAGCGTCGGCGGCGCGGTGCCGGCGAGAACGGCATCCGGCTCGCGCTTCTTCGGCGCCGGCGTTTCACGCGCCAGCGGCGTTTCCTTCTGCAGCGGATCGCGCGGCTTCTCACGCTTCTCGGTCAGGCGGCTGATGCGCACGCGCTTGACGCGGCGCGGATCGGCATCGAGCACTTCAAATTCAAACAGGCCGGGGCCGGGTATCAATTCGCCGCGCAACGGCAGGCGTCCGGCGCGGGTCACCAGATAACCACCGAGCGTGTCGACTTCCTCGGCAGCGTCGCCAATGTCGAAGTCATGGCCGACAATGCCGACGACGTCTTCGATCTTGGCGCGGGCATCGGCGATGTACGAGCCGTTCGGCTGGCGCACGACGTCGGCGCTTTCATCTTCGTCATGTTCGTCGGCGATCTCGCCAACGATCTGTTCAACAATGTCTTCGATCGAGACGATGCCGTCCGAGCCGCCATATTCGTCGACGACAAGAGCGAGATGAATTTGCTTCGCCTGCATGCGTTCGAGCAGATCGATGACGCGGGCCGATGGCGGCACGAACAGGATTTCGCGAACGAGCTTGGCAGCCGCCAATGGAATGGCCAAATCGAGCGTCTTGAAATCGAGCCCGGCCGGCAGCGGTTTCTTGCGCTTGGCGTTCTTCTCCGCATCGACTGCGGCACGCTTGGTCATAAATGCGATCAGATCGCGGATGTGCACCATGCCGACCGGATCGTCGAGCGTGTCATCATAAACGACGAGGCGCGAATGGCCGGCCTTTTCGAACACCATCAAAAGGTCGCCGATCTGGATGTCCTGCTGCACGGCGATGATATCGGCGCGCGGCACCATGACATCGCCGACGCGGCGTTCGCGGAGCCCCAGGATGTTCTTGAGCATCCGGCTCTCTTCCGGCGAGAAGCCGGATTCGTTCGGCGTCAGGTCGTCGAGAACTTCCTTGAGGTCGGAGCGGATAGAACCCGGTTTCAGGCCGAACAAAGCGCGGAAAGTGCGCGTGAACCAGTTGCCGCTATTGTCGTGCGGCTTGGTGATGACCGGCAGATTGCGCGGCTCGAAAGGCCGGTTTTCGTAGGAGCTCGACGTGTCGCTGTCAGGCATGGCGATCAGGCGCCGCTCTGATGTGGCGTACGATCTTTCTCAGATTCTTGCCACGGATCCGGCAACTGCATGTGCGTCATGATCTTGCTCTCGAGCGATTCCATCTCATTCGCCTGCGCGTCGTCCTGGTGATCGTAGCCGACAAGGTGAAGATAGCCATGCACCGTGAGATGGGTTAGGTGATGCAGGAACTCGCGCTTTTCATCGGCGCTTTCCCGCGCGACCGTTTCATAGGCGATGACAATATCGCCGAGAATGCCGGCGGCGCCTTTGGCCATTGCTTCAGGTGCGGGGAAGGACAGCACGTTGGTCGCCTTGTCGATTCCGCGCCACTCGCGATTGAGGACGCGCACCGCCGAATCATCGGTCAGCAGGATACTCACTTCATTGCCGGATGTTGAGGCCGTGGCAGCGGCAGCGATCGCGGCGCGTATGGCAGATTCGGCGTCCGGCTGCGCATCCCACAGGGCGGAATCGGTCTGGATATCGACCGCCGGTGGTATTTTCGGCTTGATCGCCGCAGGGCTCATCGCCGGTCCCCACGGACGGGCGCGGCGCGATCGTAAGCCTCGACGATACGTTGCACGAGTTCGTGGCGGATCACATCTTGGGCCGAGAAGGCGACATGACCAACATCCTCGACGCCTTCCAACAGGCGCACGGCCTCGGACAGGCCGGACACCTGGCCGGGCGGCAGATCGATCTGGCTCGGATCGCCGGTGACGATCATGCGGCTGTTCTCGCCGAGACGGGTGAGAAACATCTTCATCTGCATCGAGGTGGTATTCTGTGCCTCGTCGAGGATGACGCAGGCATTTGCCAAGGTGCGGCCGCGCATGAAGGCGAGCGGCGCGATTTCGATATCGCCGGACTCCAGCGCGCGCTCGACAATGCGCACATCCATCAAATCATGCAGCGCGTCGTAAATGGGGCGTAAATACGGATCGACCTTCTCGCGCATATCGCCGGGCAGGAAGCCGAGGCGCTCGCCGGCTTCGACAGCCGGACGCGACAGGATAATGCGGTCGACTTCCTTGCGCTCGAACATCTGCACGGCCTGCGCAACGGCAAGCCATGTCTTGCCGGTGCCGGCGGGGCCAGTGCCGAACACCAGCGAATGTTTCTTCAGAGCGCGGATATAGCCGTCCTGCGCCGCGGTGCGGGCGCGCACCGGCCGTTTGCGGACAATGATTTCCTCAAAGGCAATGCGGGCCGTCGGATCGGTATCGAACAGCGAGCCTTGCGCAATGGCCTGGCGCACGGCGCCTTCGACATCGCCGGTGGTGACATCCTGGCCGCGCTTGAGCTGATCGTAGAGGCCGGTAAGCACGCGGCGCGCCATTTCACAGGCGCTGCGCGAGCCTTCAAGCGTGACCTGGTTGCCGCGCGAGTCGGCTTTGACGCCGAGCTTGCGCTCAACCAGAGCGAGGTTCTGTCCGTATTGTCCGAACAGGGCGGAGGCGAGTTTGTTGTCCTCGAACGCGAGCACGATCTGCGTCTTGGCGGTCTCTTCGGAGACGGCGGCGGCCGGGATCACGGGATCCGATGTTCGCAAGGTTGCTCTCAAGCTCCAACAGTGGCGTGCGCGTGGATGCGCGCGGTTTCGGTCAACTCGCCGAACAACGTGTTGCTGCCGACATCTGTGATCAGGACCCTGACGATGGTCCCAATCAAAGCCGGCTGCGCCATCACGTGGACGGACTGGAGATATGGGGAGCGGCCGACCAGTTGCCCAGTGAGCTTGCCGGGTTTTTCGACCAGAATATCGAGCGTTTTTCCAACAAATGAGGCGTTGAAGGCCTTCCACTGCCGGTCGATGACGGCTTGCAGGCGTAACAGGCGCTCGTGCTTTTCGGCGTTTGGAACCTGATCCTCCAGCGCCGCCGCCGGCGTGCCGGGGCGCGATGAATAGCTGAACGTATAGGCCATCACGAAATTGACTTCCTCGGCCAGCGCCAAGGTGTCGCGGAAATCCTGTTCGGTCTCGCCGGGGAAGCCGACGATGAAATCCGAGGTGAAGGCGAGATCGGGCCGCGCTGTGCGCAAGCGGCGCACCGCTTCGAGATACTCCGCGCGCGTATGCTTGCGGTTCATGGCGGCGAGGATGCGGTCGGAGCCGGACTGCACCGGCAGATGCACGTAAGGCATCAGCTCAGGCAGATCGCCATGCGCTCCAATCAGGTCGTCGCACATGCCGCTCAGCATGTCGCGCGGATGGCTGGTCATGTAGCGCAAGCGGGCAATGCCGGGCACGCGCGCAAGGGTGCGCAACAGCTGGCCAAGCGCGACCGGCGCGCCGTCGTGGCCGGCACCGTGATAGGCGTTGACGTTCTGGCCGATCAGCGTGACTTCGCGCACGCCGGATGCGGCGAGGCGTTCAACATCGGCAATGACTTTGGCGACCGGCCGCGATGTCTCGCCGCCGCGCGTATAAGGCACGACGCAGAAGGTGCAGAACTTGTCGCAGCCTTCCTGCACGGTGACGAAAGCGGATATGCCGCGCTTGGCAATCGCCTGCGGCGACGGCTGCGCCAGCACATCGAATTTATCTTCGAGCGGAAATTCAGTGTCGACGATTTTCTCGCCGTCGCGTGCGCGCGCCAGCAGCGATGGCAGGCGGTGATAATTCTGCGAGCCGACAACGAGATCGACACTGTCGGTGCGGCGGATGATTTCGCGGCCTTCGGCCTGTGCGACGCAGCCGGCAACGGCGATCAGCATCTGCCGGCCTTCGAGCTTGGCGGCATCCTTCATCTCGCGGATGCGGCCGATTTCGGAGTAGACCTTGTCGACCGCTTTCTCGCGGATGTGGCAGGTGTTGAGGATGACGAGATCGGCCTCGGCAGCGGTCGCCGTCTCGATGTATCCCTCAGGCGCGAGCGTGTCCGCCATACGATGCGAATCGTAGACGTTCATCTGGCAGCCGAAGGATTTGACGTGAACTTTGCGCGGTCTGTTCATTGCGCCGGATGTGTAGCAGGTCGCGTGCGGGTGAGTCATGGGGTGGGCGAGGTGGCGATTAAGTTATTGATATCCTATATTAATTGCGCGATGGCGCGTGCTTACTTCCCCCCTCCTCCCTTGCGGGCGAGGTGAAGGAAGTGCGGGGAGGGATAAGCTAGCGCCTTCCCAGCACGCTTGCGTTCATCAGCTCGCGCACGGCGCCTTCGACCTGTTTGGCCAGAACCTTGCGGTTGGTGGTGGCGTCGGCGGCGATCGGCTCGCCATAGCTGATGGTGACATCGATGGCGGCGCGCGGCAGGAACTTCTTGATATGCGGCATGAAGTCGGTGTCGCCATACCAGGCGACCAGCGGGCGATGCTGGCGGCCCATCGGAATGCCGCTGATCGCCGTGTAGCAGATCGACATAGGCTGGATCAGCATGCCGCCTTTGGATTGCGCGGCGGCTTCGCGCACCGCGCCGATCAGCGCCGAGCGGAACGGCAGGACACGGTTGCCATCGCTCGATGTGCCTTCGGCAAACAGCACGACGGAGACGCCGGAGTTCAGGCGCTCGGCCATTTCGCTGATCGAGTCGCCGGTTTGCGAGCGGCGCGAGCGATCGACGAACACGGTTCTTTGCAAGCGCGCCGCGGTGCCGACCAAAGGCCATTTGGCGACTTCGATCTTCGACACGAAGGCAATGCGCGCCACCGCGCCGATCGCCAGAATGTCGGCCCATGAGCAATGGTTGGAGACGAACAGCACGGCACGGTCGCGCACCGGCTCGCCGACGATGTGGATGCGGATGCCGAGCATCCAGCACAGGCCGCGGTAATAAGTGACGGCGACGCCGCCCCAGCCGGGCAGACGCAGCTTTTCCATCAGCCACTGGATGCCGATCAGCAGCGGCGTCGCTGTGAAGAAGAAGGCAGCGACAAAGAGGCCGCGCGTTTTCGTCGTGCGCTGCGCGAAATATCCCGAAGGGCCGATCGTGTCTTTGGGCTCCGGCAGGAGCTCAATGGCGCTGGCGCGGCTCTGGTGCGGCATTACGAATTTTTCTTGTCGTCTTCGAGCGGGACGGCATAAAGCTCAAGCCGGTGGTCGATCAGCCGATAGCCGAGCTTGCGCGCGACTTCGGCCTGCAGGCGTTCGATCTCTTCCGACTGGAATTCGATCACCTCGCCGGTGCGCAAGTTGATCAGATGGTCGTGGTGACCTTCGGTCGACGTCTCGTAGCGGGCGCGGCCTTCGCGGAAGTCGTGCCGCTCGATGATGCCGGAGTCCTCGAACAGGCGCACGGTGCGATAGACGGTCGAGATCGAAATGCGGTCGTCGACCTTGGCGCAGCGGCGGTACAATTCCTCGACGTCGGGATGATCGTCACTGTCGGCGAGCACGCGCGCAATGGTGCGGCGCTGCTCGGTCATGCGCATGCCTTTGGCGGCGCAGAGCGCTTCGATATTGCGCCGTTCGGACGGCAATTTCACAGGCGATGGCACGATCTTCATCTCAGTATTGATAAGGTATTTGCAGTCTAGCCAATATCCCGGCGCAGCACCAATGCCGCGGCTTTCTTGCCGCCGGGCAAGGGATAATAGTTCGGGCGGCGCGATACTTCGCGGAAACCGGCGCGGCTGTAAAGTTTGATCGCCGGCGCGTTGAACTCGTCGACCTCGAGGAACACGGTGTGCACGCCGAGGCCCGCCAGACGGCGCAAATGCAGCGTCAGTAATTGCCGGGCGAGGCCGCGGCCCTGGCAGGCGCGGGCGACCGCGACCGAGAGGATTTCCGCTTCATCAGCGGCAAGCCGCGACATTATGAAGCCGGCAAAGCTGCGCCCGACACAGGCGCGCTGCGCAATGACGCTGCGGTCGATCAGCAAGCCTTCGACTTCCTCATCGCTCCAGCCGCGGCGGAATGCAGCGGCATGCAGCGTCGCGATCGAGCCGGCGTCGCGCGGCTGCGCATCGGACAGCGCCGCCGCGGGCTTTGTGAAAAGCCGGCGGAGAAACGCGATCATCGCCGCGCCAAAGTCGCCGCGTTATGCGGCTGCGCATCCGGCGCGCGGATATAGAGCGGCTTGGCCGGCGAGGAGGCTTCGTTGGCGGAAGCGCCAAGCCGCGCCACCCATTCGATATCCGGCGCGGCGCATTGCTCGATCTGCGAGGCCGGATCATTGGTCGGCCAGTTGGCGGCAAGAAGATTGGCGGCATTGCCGATAACGCGCGGCTTGCCGCCGCGGGCGAGGCGCACGGCATCGTCGATTGGCACGACGCGCGGCGTGACAATGGTGCGGCCGCCGGCGGCGAGCACTTGCAGATAGACATGGTCGTGCCGCGCATCGATGGCGACGACGACGGGCAATGTCTCATCGGCATTGAGGAACGGCGCGGCGAAGGCGGACAACGTCGAGGTGCCGACGACCGGCTTGCCGGCGGCAAGACCAAGACCGCGCGCCGCGGCGATGCCGACACGCATGCCGGTGAAGCTGCCGGGTCCGGTGGTGGTGACGAAACGGTCGATCTGCGCGAAGTCGAGTTCGGCTTGCGCCATGACGCGGGCGATCAGCGGCATCAAGGCTTCGGCATGGCCGCGCGCCATCGCGATCGACTCGCGGGCAATGACCGTGTCTTCCTCAGTGTCGAAGACGCAGGCCGAGCAGGCCTCAAGCGACGTGTCGATGGCAAAGATTCGCATAGGTCAGTTTAGCACCGCGACGCGGGCGGCGCGACTAAACCGGGCGGATCTCAACGACTTCCGGCACGAAATGCTTGATCAGGTTCTGGATGCCGTGCTGCAGCGTGGCGGTCGAGGACGGGCAGCCGGAGCAGGCGCCCTTCATCTGCAGGAACACGACGCCTTCCCTGTAGCCGCGGAAGGTGATGTCGCCACCGTCGCCGGCCACAGCGGGCCGCACGCGCGTCTCGATCAGATCCTTGATGATGTCGACCGTCTCGGCGTCTTTCTCGTCGAAGTCTTCGCCTTCGTGGCTGGCCGCCTCATGGGTATGGCCGCCGGTCGCGACCAGAGGCGCGCCCGACATGTAGTGCTCCATGATGGCGCCGAGGATCGCCGGCTTCATCAGCTGCCAATCGCCGTCGCTCTTTGTCACCGAAATGAAGTCCGAGCCGAACATGACGCCGCCGACATTCGGAATGTCGAACAGGCGCTCGGCCAGCGGCGACTGCGCCGCGGCGGCGCGGGTCGGCATGTCGAGAACGCCGGTCTCGAGCACCGGCTTGCCGGGCAGGAACTTGAGGGTGGCCGGGTTCGGCGTCGATTCGGTCTGGATAAACATGGGTTTGGCTCCTGCCGCAGCGGGTTGTAGGCCCGTGGACGGTGTGACGATAGCCGATAGATGGGCTTTGCGGGGAGAGAGGTCAACCGTACTTCCCTCTCCCTGTCCTTACGGGGAGAGGGTGGCGAGCGCAGCGAGCCGGGTGAGTGGCAGATGCACATGGCGCTGCCCCTCACCCGACCCGCCTTCGCTATCGCTTCGGCGGGCCGACCTCTCCCCGCAAGCGCGGGGAGAGGTGAAGAAGATTACGCCATCGCCTCGATATCGTCGTCGCTGAGCTGGCCGGGCACGATGGCAACCGCGATCGGGAATGTGGCGACGGTCTTGGCGAGATTTGTGATCAGCGGGCCGGGGCCGTCCTTGCCGGTACCCGCGGCCAGCACGAGGATGCCGATATCGGCGTCTTCCTCGATCAGCTTGACGATTTCATCGGAGGTATTGCCCTCGCGGATGACGCGCTCGGGCGCGGCATGCGCGATCTTCTTGACGCGCGCGGCAAATTTGTCGAGCACAGCATGGGCCTCTTCCTGCGCTTCGGCCTGCATGATGTCAGCAACGCCGAGCCATTGCTGATTGCGTTCGGCGGTTTCCAAGACGCGCAGCATGACGATCTGCGATTTGGTGCGCGCGGCGCGCGTCGCCGCCCAATAGACGGCGCGGTCGCACTCCTCGGTGTCATCGATGATGACAAGGTATTTGCGTTTGTGACCGGCTTCGTTACTGCGGCGCTTGTTCGGCATCGTCACCCCTGCGGCGTCCGTCGGCAGACGGGCGCACAAGTGTCGAATGGTGGCACGCCGGGTTGGTCTGCGACAAGTCCGTCGCCGTCGCCCTTCGAGGCTCGCTGCGCTCGCACCTCAGGATGACGGCTTCTTAGGAGCGGACGAAGCCGACGATGTCCTTGACCGCCTTCATGGTTTCGCCCGCGATCACCGAGGCGCGCTTCGAACCATCGGCCAGAATTGAATCGATATAATCGTGATCCTGCACCAGCTTTTTCATTTCGGCGCCAATCGGCCCGAGCTTGGCAACGGACAGATCGACCAAAGCCATCTTGAACGACGAGAACTGCGCGCCGCCGAATTCACGCAGCACGTCGGCCTTGGTGGTGCCGTTTAATGCCGCATAGATGCCGACAAGATTGTCGGCTTCGGGGCGCGGCTTGAGTCCTTCTTCTTCGCTCGGCAAGGCTTCCGGATCGGTCTTCGCCTTGCGCACCTTCTGCGCAATGGTGTCGGCATCGTCGGTGAGGTTGATGCGCGAATAATCGGACGGCTCCGACTTCGACATTTTCTTCGAGCCATCGCGCAACGACATGACGCGCGTCGCCGGGCCCTGGATCAGCGGCTCCGGTTGCGGGAAGAAAGCTTCGTCGAAACCATGCGAGGCGATCGACTTCGCGAAGTCGAAGTTGAATTTCTGCGAGATGTCGCGCGCCAGTTCGAGGTGTTGCTTCTGGTCTTCGCCGACCGGCACATGCGTGGCGCGATAGACAAGAATGTCGGCGGCCATCAGGTTCGGGTAGGCGTAGAGACCGACCGAGGCATTCTCGCGGTCCTTGCCGGCCTTTTCCTTGAACTGGGTCATGCGGTTCAGCCAGCCGAGGCGGGCGACGCAATTGAATATCCAGGCAAGCTCGGCGTGCTCGGCGACCTGGCTCTGGTTGAAGATGATCTGCTTCTTCGGATCGATGCCGCTGGCGATGAAGGCCGCGGTCACTTCGCGAATGGTGCGCTTGAGCTCGACAGGGTCCTGCCAGACGGTGATGGCGTGCAGATCGACGACGCAATAGATGCAGTCATACGTGTCCTGCAGCGCCACGAATTTCGTGATGGCGCCGAGATAATTGCCGAGGTGCAGATTGCCGGTCGGCTGCACGCCGGAAAAAACGCGCTCTTTGAACGCCATAGCAGTTCCTCAATTTCTCAGAGGCGGAGCCATGCCACGGCGGGACCGCGCGGACAAGAGCTTAGCGGCTGCGCCGCATCGAGCGGGCGATGTCGCGCAGGCGGACGACGCCGAATAAGTGCAGCGTGGCGAGATAGATAATGATGCCGGCGACGATCAGCACGAATAGCAGGCTGAGCCGTCCGGAGATCGATTGCGCCGCCGGGAACAGGCGGTGGCCGAATTGCAGGCCGTAATAAACGGCGACGCCCATGATGGCGGTGGCGGCAACGATCAGCGGCAGGCGCTTGAGGGCGCTGTTGTCGAGATGCAGCCAGCCGCGGCGATACAGGATGACGCCGAGCACGGTCGCGCCGACCCAGGCCGAGACGCCGACCGCGGCTGCGGCGCCGACATAGCCAAAATGCGGAAAGGCCAGCACGCCGCAGACAATGGCAACAGCGAGACCGCACAAAGCCGCAAGCATCGGCGTCCGTGTGTCCTCATGCGCGAAGGAGATAGCGCCGAACACTTTCTCCAGCGCATGGCCGGGCAGGCCGGCGCAAATCGCGGTGAGCGCGAGCGCAACGGCGGTGGTGTCGGCAGGGCCGAATGCGCCGCGCTCGAACAGGCCGGCGGCAATCGGCTGCGCCAGCACGGCAAAGCCGGTGGCAGCGGGCAGCGTCAGGCCAAGCGCAATCTCGAAGGCGCGCGATTGCGCATGCGTTGAATCGCCATCGCGCAAACCGGCGACGATGTACGGCACGATCACCGCGGCAATCGCGACCGACGCAACGCCGAGCGGCAGTTCATAAAGCCGGTCGGCGTAATACATCCACGCCACCGCGGCCGGCGATGACGAAACGATGGCGGCAGCGGCAATAAGCTTGAGTTGCGGCACACCGGCGGCAACCAGTCCCGGCAATGCGCGCGTGAACAACGTCTTGGTCTGATCAGGCACGCGCACGCCAGCGCGGCGCCAGCGTTTGCCGGTGGCCAGCCAGGCGAGAATAGTCACCAGCAATTGCACGAGCCCGGCAAAGACAATGGCGCCGGTCAGCGTCAAGGCGAAATCGAAGCCGAGAATTTTCAAATCCATCGACAGCGCCACCGCAGCGACCATGACAACGTTGAACATCACGGTGCTGATGGTGACGGCGCTGACCTGTCTTTCGGCATTGAGCGCGCCGGCGATCACCGCGACCAGCCCGGCCAGCACGATGTAAGGCGCGGCCAATGTCAGCATCACCGCGGTCAACACGCTGCGCGTCTGGTCGAAGCCCGGCGCGATGACGTGCACCAGATACGGCGCGGTGACGATCAGCAGCAGCGCCATGACGCCCGAGACGCACAGCATGGCCAGCAGGCTGCGGCGGGTGAAGCGGTTGGCATTGGCCTCGCCGTCCTCGCCGTCGTGCAGCTTCTGCCACAGCGGCACGAAGGCGCTGTTCAGAGCGCCATCGGCCAGCAGGCGGCGGAAGAAATTGATCACCTGCAACATGAGGAAAAAGGCTTCGGATACCGCCCCGGCGCCAAGCCATGCGGCAATGCCGGCATCGCGCGCGAAGGCCAGCACGCGCGAGAACAGTGTTCCGCTTCCGACCGTGGCGACATTGCGTGCAAGTGGCATTGCGAGTGGGCCTCCACCCACATTGTGTAAGTGCGTCGGGCGGTATTGCCAAATATCGCCGGCTACATTGCCTCAGGCTTGTCAGACGCTATAGTGCGCCGCAATCGCATTTCCAGAGGTCATACATGCCCGCTCTCCGCTACGACGTTCTCGGTATCGGCAACGCAATTGTCGATGTTATCGCCCGCGCCGAGGACCAGTTCCTGGCCGCGCAGGGCATGAACAAAGGCAGCATGGCGCTGATCGACGAGGCGCGCGCTGCGGCGATCTACGAGGCGATGGGGCCGGCGACCGAAAGCTCCGGCGGTTCCGCCGCCAACACCATTGTCGGCGTTGCCTCGTTCGGCGGCCGCGCCGCCTTCGTCGGCAAGGTGAAGGACGATGCGCTCGGCACCGCTTTCGCGCATGACATTCGCGCCGCGCGCGTTACCTTCGACACCAAGCCGGCGACCGACGGTCCCTCGACCGCGCGCTGCTATATCATGGTGACGCCGGACGGCGAGCGCACAATGAACACCTATCTCGGCGCGGCGCAGGACCTGCAGCCCTCCGACATTGACGAAGCCGCGATCGCCGCCGCCGCTGTCGTTTATCTCGAAGGTTATTTGTGGGACCCGCCGAAGGCCAAGGAGGCTTTCGTCAAGGCCGCCGAAATCGCCCATCGCAACAACCGCAAGGTCGCTTTGACTCTGTCGGATGCGTTCTGCGTCGGCCGCTATCGCGGCGAGTTTCTCGACCTGATCCGCAAGGGCACTGTCGATATCGTCTTCGCCAATGAGGCGGAGTTGAAGAGCCTGTACGAAACCGAAGACTTCGACGCGGCGGCGAAAGCCTTGCGTGGCGATGCCAAGCTCGCCGTCGTCACGCGCAGCGAGAAGGGCTGCGTCGTCATCACGCGCGATGGCGTCGAAGCGGTGCAGGCCATGCCGATCGACAAGGTTGTCGATGTCACCGGCGCCGGCGATCTGTTCGCCGCCGGCTTCCTTGTCGGCCATTCGCACGGCAAGGATCACCGCACCTCGGCGCGTCTCGGCGCATTGGCGGCAGCGGAAGTGATCCAGCACATCGGCGCGCGGCCGGCCGTGGCGCTGAAGGGTCTGGCGGCGGAGAACGGCCTGGCGCTGTAACAGGGTTCCGAACGCCTTCAGTAACCAGTTGGTAACCAAACGTCGGTTACCGATTGGTGAACAAATCCTTTCGGAGCACTGTCCATGGACCAGCCCAAAGACACCGCCGCGACCGGTAACAGTGCGACGCCCGAACCGACAAAAACTCCTGAAATCAAGGCTGTTTCGAGTGCTTCCGCGCCGGAGACGCTAGCGCCGAAAGCCGCCATCAGCGACTTGCCCTCCGTCGAATCGCCGTCGATCTCGCCAGCCGATCTGGTCAAGACCGCTGACAGCGATCTCGAACCGGCGGCCACGCCGATCCCGGAACTGGCGATCGACGCGCAGGACGCCAACACATTCGCCAACGAGGAATTCCAGCCGCTGCCGGCTGAGCCGAAGCGCGCGCTGCTGCGCCCGCGTCACAAGCGCTATGCCGTGCTCGCCGCGTCCGTTGCGATTGCCGCCGCGATGGGTGGCGTCATCGGAGCACTGGCCACTGGCGGCTCGCCGACTCCGCCGCCCGTGAATGTCGCCGCGGTTGAGGAAGCCAAGGCGATGCAGGCGTCGATGGCCAAGCTGGCCAAGGAAGTGACCACGCTGAAGGCGAACCTTGAGGAAGCCAACAAGGTTACGCGCGCGCAGGTCGCCAAGATTGAAACCAAGATCGAGAGCAAGGTCGACAGCAAAATCGCCAAGCTCGACGAGCGCCTGAAGAAAGAAGCCGAGGAAGTCACCGGCTCGATCTTGGCGCCGCAAACCGTTGCTGCTGTTGCGCCGCCCGCTGCTGTTGCTGCGGCGCCGGTTCCCGTGCCGACGCCGCGCCCGGCGACGCGCATGGCCGCCCCTGAACAACCGCTCCGCCTGCCGGTGGTGCCGGGCTGGTCGATCCACGACACGCGTGGCGGCTACATTTATGTCGAGAGCCGCGGCGAGGTCTATCAGATCTCGCCCGGTGCGCCGCTGCCCGGCATCGGCCAGGTCGAATCGATCAAGCGGCTGGACGGCCGCTGGGTGGTGAAGACGCCGAAGGGCATCATCGTCGCCGCGCGCGACCGGCGATATTTCGAATAGCCGCATACGCACCGCAGGACTTTGTCATGGCCGGGCTTGTCCCGGCCATCTCGTTTAGGGACGCACAATCTTTGCCCACCTAAGCGGGATGCCCGGGTCAAGCCCGGGCATGACAAGACTTGGTATCCATGCCAGATTTAACCCGCCGGACGATTGCGGGTGGTGCATGCGCGGACCGTTCCTGAAAGCTCTTGCGGGCTGCCTGTTTGTGGCGGCGTTCTCGTCACAGGCGTTCGCGCAAGGCGCGGCGCCGAAGCCGGCCTATCCCGACGCGGTCGATAGCTGTCCCGGCCTCGTTTCGATGCGGCGGCCGCCGGTCATACCCGCGGCGTTGAACGCCGATCAGATGCGTATCACTTATGCCGGGCATTCGACGTTTCTGCTCGAGAGTCCGCAGCTCGTGCGCGTGGCCACTGACTACAATGATTGGGTGAAGCCGTCGGTGCTGCCTGACATCGTGACGATGAATCACGCGCATTCCAGCCATTACACCGACCGTCCCGATCCCGGCATCAAACATGTGTTGCGCGGCTGGAGCCAGAACGAAAAGCCGGCGCGCATCGACATCCAGTTCAAGGATGTGCGCGTGCGCAATGTGCCGACCAACATCCGCACCTTCGGTGGCGACACCGAGCGGCACGGCAATTCGATTTTTATCTATGAGATGGCAAACATGTGCATCGCGCATCTTGGTCATCTGCATCACACATTGACGCCGCAACAACTTGCCGAAGTCGGCAAAGTCGATGTGGTGATGGTGCCGGTCGATGGCGGCGCGACGCTCGACCTCGAAGGCATGATGGATGTGCTGCGTTCGTTGAAAGCGCCGCTGATGATCCCGATGCATTATTTCTCAAGCTACACGCTTGATCGTTTCTTGCAGCGCGCGCGGCAGGAATGGGATGTCGAAACCGCCGATGTTCCATCGACATTGGTTTCAAAAACAACCTTGCCGACAAAGCCCAAAGTGCTGGTGCTGCCGGGACGCTAGCGTCGCCACAATTGGCGATTTTGCCTGTCAAATGGGCACTTCTTCGATTCTCAAAAACTTGTGATCTGTGATGCGCGTCACTTCGCCGCCTTTGCCGCTATTTTATCAACAGCAGCAGTTGACGGCGCGGAACGAAAGACTAGGTCTCGCGTTCAAGACGGTCGCAATGTGGGGCGGGTAAGGGAATCTCGATATGGTACAGAGTTGGAGTAGCTGGAAGCGCTATCCGGACGCACATGACGGTGGTCATGTTGAAGCGCCGATTGGCCCCGGCGTTTATGAAGTGCGCAATGCATCGACCGGCCGCGTTGTTGCTTTCGGTCACGCGCGCAATGTCGCCAATGCAATCACCGATTTGAAGGTCAATGGTGGCGTCAGCCCGCTGCAGCGTTTGTTCGGCAAGCAGCCGTTAGTGTCGGCTGTGAACGATCTCGAATATCGCACCTATGCGGCGGCGAGCCGCGCCGAAGCCAAGACAGCGGCGAGCCGCCTGAATGGCTTGCGCCAGACCGCCTGGCGCCGCCGCGTCGACATGGGCAATTCGGCCCGCATGGGCTGATCCACCTTTGCTGCCAGATTTTCAAAGGCCGGCGCTTGCGCCGGCCTTTTTGCGTTGGCCCCGCAGCTTGGAATGATCCTATAATTCGTCAAAAGAACGCAGGCGAGGGATGGCGACCGATGCTGAGCGCGGAACAGAACGACCTCATCACCCGTACCGGGCCCGGCACGCCGGCCGGCCGCTTGATGCGGCAATACTGGCAGCCCGCCGCGCTGGTCGATGAGCTCTCCGGCAACCGCCCGGTGAAGCCGGTGCGGCTGTTTGGCGAAGACTTGGTGATCTTCAAGGACGACAAAGGCCGCTACGGCCTGATCGGCCGGCGCTGTCCGCACCGCGGCACCGATCTCGCTTATGGGCGGCTGGAAGATGGCGGCTTGCGCTGCGCCTTTCACGGCTGGCTGTTCGACGTCAACGGCAAGTGCCTGCAGACACCAGCTGAGCCGGACGACAGCAACCTGTGCGCCAACATCAAGCAGAAATCCTATCCGGTGGTCGAGAAGAACGGCATCCTGTTCGCCTATCTTGGCGAAGGCGAGCCGCCGGCCTTTCCGCATTTCGATTGCTTCGTCGCGCCGAACAGCCACACCTTTGCATTCAAGGGCATGATCGATTGCAACTGGCTGCAATCGCTCGAGGTCGGCATCGATCCGGTGCACACGTCGTTCCTGCATCGCTTCTTTCAGGACGAGGACCCGAGCCAAGCGTACGGCAAGATGTTTCGCGATACGACGCGCGACAGCGACATGCCGATGACGCAGATCATGCGCGAGGTGACGCGGCCGCGCATCGAGGTCGAGGACACCGATTACGGTTTCCGCTTGGTGACCTTGCGCCAGATCAGCGAAGCCAACACGCATGTGCGCGTTACCAATCTGGTGTTTCCCAATGCCTTCATGATTCCGATGAGCCGCGAGATGACCATCTCGCAATGGCATGTGCCGATCGACGATCACAAGCACTATTGGTACGCGATCTTTACCTCGTTCGGCGAGCCGGTGAACAAGGACCAGATGCGCAACCAGCGTCTCGCGCTGTATCAATTGCCCGACTACATCCCGAACAAGAACAAGAGCAACGATTACGGTTTCGATCCGCACGAGCAGGAGCACGAGACTTATACCGGCATGGGCGCCGACATCAACGTGCACGACCAGTGGGCCTGCGAGTCGATGGGCGCGATCCAGGACCGCACCGAGGAGCATCTCGGCACGCCGGACAAGGCGATTGCCGCGTACCGGCGTTTGCTGCGGCGAGCCATCGAGCAAGCCGGCAAAGGCGAGGCGCCGATCCTGGTTGTTGATGAGTCGCGCGCGGCGGGCATCACCGGACCGGCGGCGATCGACGGCATCGGTCCGACGGCGGACTGGCAGGGTTACTGGCAGAGCACCGAGGCCAAGAAGCGCGAGACGATGAGCTGGAAGCATGGGCGGTAATTAATGCCGCCACGGAAGGGCAAAGCCGCGCCGAGCTTAGTCGAGCGTCATAATCTGTGGACGGCCGCGCAGGAAAAGGCGGCGGTCGAGATCGAACGCGCGATCAAGAGCCAGAGGCTCGAAGTCGTGCGCTTCTCATTCGCCGATCAGCATGGCGTGTTGCGCGGCAAGACATTGCTCGCGTCGGAAGTCGCCAGCGCTTTGCGCAATGGCGTCACCATGACAACGACGCTGCTGGCCAAGGATACGTCGCACAAAAGCGTGTTTCCGGTGTTCACCGCCGGCGGCGGCTTCGGCATGGAGGAAATGCAGGGCGGCGCCGACTTCGTCATGGTCGCTGACCCAACGACGTTCCGCATTTTGCCTTGGGCGAACAACACCGGCTGGGTGCTGTGCGATATCGTTTTCAGTAACGGCAAGCCGGTGCCGTTCTCGACGCGGGCGATCTACCGCAATGCGCTGACGACCTTGCATAAGGCCGGTTACGATTTCATGGCCGGGCTGGAAGTTGAATTCCATCTGTTCAGACTTGAGAACCCGCGCCTTGCGCCCGCCGACGCCACATGGCCGCCGGAAGCGCCCGAAGTCAGCCTGCTGACGCAAGGCTATCAATATCTCACCGAGTCGCGCTTCGACATGTTCGATCCGGCGATCGAGATCCTGCGGCGCGGCTTGCTGGCACTCGGCCTGCCATTGCGCTCGGTGGAAATCGAGATTGGCCCGAGCCAGGTCGAGTTCACCTTCCGCCCGCAGATCGGCATGGACGCTGCCGACACGATGATCCTGTTTCGCTCGGCGGTAAAGCAGATCGCGCGCCGCAACGGTTATCTGGCGAGCTTCATGTGCCGCCCGGCTTTGGCCAACATGGTGTCGAGCGGCTGGCATCTGCATCAGTCGCTGATCGTGACCAAAACGAAACGCAATGCCTTCGTCGATCCGGACGGGCTGTCGAGCCTCGGACAATATTATCTCGGCGGCTTGCTCAATCATGCGCGCGCCGCGGCGGCCTTCACCACGCCGACGGTGAACGGCTACAAGCGCTACCGCTCCTATTCGCTGGCGCCCGACCGCGCCATTTGGGGCCGCGATAATCGCGGCGTCATGATGCGCGTCATGGGCCAGCCGGGCGACGCCGCGACGCATCTGGAAAACCGCGTCGGCGAGCCCGCGGCCAATCCGTATCTCTACATGGCGTCGCAGATCTATGCCGGGCTCGATGGCATCGCCCAGCGCACGGAGCCCGGCGCGTCCGCTGATACGCCGTATGAAACGGCGGCGGCCTTGCTGCCGAAGTCATTGGGCGAGGCGGTGACTGCGCTGCGCGCCGACGACGCGTTCCATTCAAGCTTCGGTGGCGGCTTCGTCGACTACTACGCCCACATCAAGGATGCCGAATTCGCGCGCTATCAAAAAGATGCCGACGAGGGCGGTGATCCTGCTAGCATCACCGCCTGGGAACAGAAAGAATATCTGGATTTATTTTAATGCCTTACGCACTCACTGCCGACAATGTGAAGCTCTATTACGAAGAGACGGGACAGGGCACGCCGATCCTGTTCATCCACGAGTTTGCCTCCGATCATCGCGGCTGGGAGCCGCAGATGCGCGAATTCGGCAAGCGCCATCGCTGCATCACCTATTCGGCGCGTGGCTATACGCCGTCCGATGTGCCGGATGACACGGGTGCCTACACCTACCAGCACATGATGCGCGATGCCGTTGCCGTGCTCGATCATCTCAAGATCGATAAGGCGCATCTCGTCGGCCTGTCGATGGGCGGCTACACCGCGCTGCAAGTGGTGCTCAATCATCCCGGCCGCGTCCGCTCCATGGTGCTGGCCGGCGCCGGCTCCGGCTTTGAACGCGATTATCTCACCGAATTTCATGCCTCGTCGCGCGCGCTCGGCGATATGTTTGCCGACAAGGGCGCGGCGCATGTCGCCGAAACTTATGGCTGCGGGCCAAGCCGTGTGCCATTCGAGATCAAGGATCCGCGCGGCTATGAGGAATTCCGCACGCGCTTCGGCGAACACGATGCGCGCGGCTCGGCCAATGTCTCGCGCGGCTTTCAGGGCGCGCGGCCGTCCATGCTCGATTTTGAGGACGCCATCCGCAAGCTGGCGACACCGGCGCTTATCATCGTCGGTGACGAGGACGACCGCTGCATCGAATCGAGCCTGTTCCTGAAGGCTGCAATCCCCGCCTCCGGCCTGGTCATGTTTCCCAAAACAGGTCACGTCGTGAACCTGGAGGAGCCGGACCTGTTCAATGCTGTGACCGCCGATTTCCTCAGCCGCGTCGAGGCCGGCCGCTGGCCGGCGCGCGATCCGCGCTCGCTTTCGCCCAATCCGCCAGTACCGCCGTGGAATCGGAATAGCTGACCGGCGCAGCCTGTCATCGCTTCGCAGCTTTGAATCGGCTACACGCGCGCCATGATTACCGAAACAAAGCGCTCGTCTTTCTTCATCCTCTGCCTGCTCGGCGTGCTCAGCGTCGTCGGGCCGTTCAGCATCGACATGTACCTGACCGCCTATTTGCAGGTCGCCAGTGACTTCGGTGTGCCCTCGAGCGCCATTGCGCTGACGATCTCGGCCTATTTCATCGGCATGGCCGGCGGTCAGCTGTTCTACGGGCCGTTTCTCGATCGCTTCGGCCGCAAGCCGCCACTCGCTGCCGGCCTGACCTTGTATTGCGCCGCGTCGCTCGGCTGCGCGCTGTCGACCAGTGTCGAGATGCTGGTGGCAATGCGCTTCCTGCAAGGCCTCGGCGGCTGCGGCGCGCAAGTAGCATCGCTGGCCATGGTGCGCGATTTCTTCCCGGCCAACCGGCGCGCGAAAATCCTGTCGTCACTGTTCCTGTTCATCGCGGTGTCGCCGCTGCTGGCGCCGACCGTCGGCGGCTTCATCGTCTTTGCCTGGGGCTGGCGCGCCGTTTTCGTCACGCTGCTGGTGGTGGTCGGCTCCATCCTCACCTTGATCTGGCTGTTGCTGCCGGAAGGCCACAAGGCCGATCGCGGCATCTCGCTGCGGCTCGGCCCGATCCTCAAGGAATATGCCAGCATCGCGCGGCATCCGGCGTTCGCGACCTATGCCTTTGCCGGCGCGTTTTCGTTCTCCGGTCTGTTCACTTATGTCGCCGGCGCGCCCATCATCTTTATGAACAATTTCGAGCTGAGCGCGACGGCCTTCAGCAGCATCTTTGCGCTCATCGCCTGCGGCCTGATCGGCGCCAGCCAGGTGAATGTGCAATTGTTGAAGAAGTTCAGCAGCACGACACTGTTTGCCGCTGTCCTTTGTGTGCAGATCGTGGTGACGCTGATCTTCGCCATCGGCACCTGGGCCGGCCTCTATGGCGTGACCACCACTGTCGCCTTTTTCTTCGTCACCTTGAGCTGCCTCGGCGTCACCTATCCGAATGCGGCGTCGATCGCGATGGCGCCGTTCGGCCGCAATGCCGGCAGCGCCGCGGCGCTGCTCGGCTTTGTCCAGTTGGGCTTGGGCGCGGTGATTTCGTCCGGCGTCAGCTTCGTCAAGGCGGGCGGCAATCTGCCGATCATCGCCATCCTGTCGGTGACCAGCATCATTGCCGGCATCGTGCTGCTGACCGGCCGCAAGCGCGCACAGGCGGCAATGGCCAAGGCGGCGGAGCAGAATCTGTAGGCGTTAAACGTCCACGCTCGCGCTCAGCGCATTGTCCTGGATGAACTGGCGGCGCGGTTCGACAAGATCGCCCATCAGCTGGTCGAACAGCACATTAGCCTCGTCGACTTCCTTGATGCGCACCTGCAACAGCGAGCGCGCATTGACGTCGAGCGTGGTTTCCCAGAGCTGCTCCGGGTTCATCTCGCCGAGACCTTTATAGCGCTGCATCGACACGCCCTTGCGGCCGGCGCCGGTGATCGCTTCAAACAGGCCGACAGGCCCGTGGATCGGCCACTGGTCGTCCTTGCGGCGCAGCGCACCGGGCTTCTCGTAAACCTTCTGCAGCGAGATCGCGTATTCATCGAGCTTGCGCGCATCGGCCGAGCCGAGCAGCGCGTGATCGATGATGGCGACGCTCTGCACACCGCGCACCGTGCGGGTGAAGATGAAGCCGGTGTCCTCGCTGAACGTGCCTTCCCAGCCGCGCTCGGTTTCTTCCGCCAGCACATTCATGCGCTTGGCGATGAACGGCGCCGCGGCGCTGGCTTTCGTTGGATCGCCGAAGATCGCCGGATTGAGAATGCCGAGAATGGCGGCCTGTTCGACCACCTGCCGGTTATAGCGGCTGTGCAATCCGTTCAGCGTGTTGCGGATGTTGCGCGCTTCCTCGACCAGCTTCTGCAGGTCTTCGCCGGCGCGCTCTTCGCCGCTGGCGAGCTTCAGCACCGCTTCCTCGACGCCGGTCAGGATCAGATAGTCCTCGAAGGCGCGTTCGTCCTTGAGATATTGCTCGGACTTGCCGCGGTTGATTTTGTAAAGCGGCGGCTGCGCGATGTAGATATGGCCGCGCTTGATCAGCTCTTCCATCTGCCGGAAGAAGAACGTCAGCAGCAGCGTACGGATGTGCGAGCCGTCGACGTCGGCGTCCGTCATGATGATGATCTTGTGGTAGCGCAGCTTGTCCGGATTAAACTCGTCGCGGCCAATGCCGGTGCCGAGCGCCGTAATCAGGGTGCCGATTTCCTGCGAGCCGAGCATCTTGTCGAAGCGCGCGCGCTCGACGTTCAGGATCTTGCCGCGCAGCGGCAGCACGGCCTGGAATTCGCGGTTGCGGCCCTGCTTGGCGGAGCCGCCGGCCGAGTCACCCTCGACGATGAACAGTTCGGACTTGGCCGGATCGCGCTCCTGGCAATCGGCAAGCTTGCCGGGCAGGGAGGAGATATCGAGCGCGCCCTTGCGCCGCGTCAGGTCGCGCGCCTTGCGCGCGGCTTCACGGGCGGCGGCGGCTTCCACCACTTTGCCGACGATGACTTTGGCTTCCTGCGGATGCGTTTCAAACCAGTCCTGGAGCGACTGATTGACGACGTTCTCGACCACCGGCCGCACTTCCGAGGACACCAGCTTGTCCTTGGTCTGCGACGAGAATTTCGGATCGGGCACTTTCACCGAAAGAACGGCGGTCAGGCCTTCGCGGCAATCGTCGCCGGTCAGCGCCACTTTTTCCTTGCGCGTGGTGCCGAGCTTGTCGGCATATTGCGTCACTTGGCGCGTCAGCGCGCCGCGGAAACCGGCGAGATGCGTGCCGCCGTCGCGCTGCGGAATGTTGTTGGTGAAGCAGAGCACGCTCTCATGATAGGCGTCGTTCCACCACAAAGCGCATTCGACAGTGATGCCGTCGCGCTCCGATTTGATCATCAAAGGCTTCGGGATCAGCGGCGACTTGTTGCGATCGAGATACTTGACGAAGGCTTCGACGCCGCCTTCGTACATCATCTCTTCGCGCTTCTCGACCGCGTGGCGCATATCGGACAACACGATCTGCACGCCGGAATTCAGGAAGGCCAGTTCGCGCAGACGATGCTCGAGCGTCGGGAAGTCGAACTCGACCATGGTGAAGGTTTCGGTCGAGGGCAGGAAGGCCACTTCGGTGCCGCGCTTGCCGTTCGAGTCGCCGACAATAACCAGCGGCGCCACGGCAACGCCGTCGCGGAATTCGATGAAGTGCTCATGGCCGTCGCGCCAGATGGTCAGCCTCAGCCAGGTCGACAGCGCGTTGACGACGGAAACGCCGACGCCGTGCAGGCCGCCGGAAACCTTGTACGAATTCTGGTCGAATTTGCCGCCGGCATGCAGCTGCGTCATCACCACTTCCGGCGTCGACACGCCTTCCGAATGCATGCCGGTCGGGATGCCGCGGCCATTGTCGCGCACGGTGCAAGAGCCGTCCGGATTGAGCAGCACGTCGACTTGCGTCGCATGGCCGGCCAGCGCTTCGTCGATTGCGTTATCGACCGCTTCGTACACCATATGATGCAGGCCGGAGCCGTCATCGGTGTCGCCGATATACATGCCCGGACGCTTGCGCACGGCATCGAGGCCCTTGAGGACCTTGATCGATTCGGCGCCATAGTCTGTGTCGTCGGAACGAATATCCTGAGCGGGTTCAGCCATGGACTGCGCCTTAGAAGGGCCGGCAAACGGCCTCTAAAAATGAATCAGATTGAGCATCGTGTGTGACACGAAAAATGACTCGCGTACAGCGCTAAGTCATCGCCATTAATATGTTGATTCAAAAGGGCTTTTTCAAGCCGAGGGAAGGCAAAAACAGGCTGTTTTCGAACCTTCCGGATCGGCTGTTTTCAGCCTGCGATGCCGCCCTTTGGCGGATCGCTTTTGGCGGCGTTCAGCCGCCAAGCAACTCAGTCTATCGGCGGCTGTTCAGTTCAAGCACGCTGGCCGTCACATGGCGCATGTGGCGGAAACCGGGTTCATAGTCGGGAACCGGCTTTGCGAATGCGGCCATCGCCGCTGAAAGAATATCGATCTTGTCGAGTTCGGTGCGGATGCGTTCAACCGCGCGCTGCAACTCGCGCTTCAACCGATCTGCTCCTGTGTCCGTGTTGTTTGACATGGCCTTAGTCCTCTATGCCGTGGCGAACCACTGCCTAGTAAAAGCCTCAGCCAATCGATCGTTCCGATTTTCGGCGATATCTAAATATCGCGATTAATGAATGGTAATTGCAACCTAACTGGAACTTTCCAGAGGTTGATTCGACTAGATTTTCTGCGGTTTTTCGCGTCAGCGCAGGGGCGCGACGGTACCGTTCCGGACCTCGAACATCGCCGCCCGGCCGGCCAGATCGGCGAAGGCCGCCGGATCGGCCCCGGTCATCCACACCTGAGCACCGAGGCTCGCCAATGCGTCGTAAAGCGCGGCGCGGCGCATCGGGTCGAGATGGGCGACAACCTCATCCAGCAGCATGACTGGCGCGTAGCCGGTCATCTCCTTGATCAGCCGGGCATGCGCCAGCACCAGGCGGATCAGCAGCGCCTTCTGCTCGCCGGTCGAAGCCTCGACGGCGGGAATGCCCTTGCCGGCATGGGTGACGAGGAAATCCGAACGGTGCGGGCCATCCAGCGTGCGGCCGGCGGCGGCGTCGCGGGCGCGGTTTTCCTTGAGCAGTTCGCGGTAGCGATCTTCAATCTCCAGCGCCGAGTGTTCCGGCAGCATCTTCTCCATCCAGCCATCAAGCGCGATGTCGGGCATGGCGAAAGCGGGCGCCTGGTCACGTGTGGCGGCGAGCGCACCGGACAAACGATTGACAGTTTCGGCGCGCGCGGCTGCCACGGCAACGGCGACTTCGGCGGTCTCGTGTTCGATGGCGTCCAGCCAGTGCGGATCGCTGCGATTGTCTTCAAGCAGCCGGTTACGCGAGCGCAGCGAACGCTCCAGCGCATTGACGCGGCCGGAATGCTGCGCGTCGACGGCGAGCACCAGACGGTCGAGAAAACGCCGCCGCTCCGACGCCGGTCCACTGAACAGCGGATCCATCGACGGCGTCAGCCAGACGACGCGCAGGTGTTCGGCAAAGGCGGTGGCCGAACCGACATTCTCGCGGTCGATGCGGCATTTGCGGTTGCTGGCATTCTCGTCGCCTAGGGGCGCTTCGATGCCGGTGCCGAGCGTCGACAGGCCTTCCATGCCTTCGATCTCGGCCGACACCGCCCAGGCGCCATCGCCTTCCGAGAAGGACAGTTCGTCCATCGTGGCGCGGTGCAGGCCGCGGCCCGGCGCCAGCATCGATATGGCTTCAATCAGGTTGGTCTTGCCGGCGCCGTTGACGCCGGTGAGCACGACCGGCCCGGCTTCCTCAAGCGAAAGCTGCGCGGCGTGATAGCTGCGGAAATTCGTCAATGTCAGGCGGCGAATGAAGGCGGCGGTCATGTTACCGCGCGCCGAATTTCTCAACAGTCATACGCACGATATCGTCCGCGGTGGCATCAATTGCAATGGCGATGGCCGGCTCGTCGGGCCCCGGTTCCTGCAAGGTCGCCAGCTGGCTGTCGAGCAGTTGCGGCGGCATGAAGTGACCCTTGCGCGTGGCCATGCGGGCGGCGAGCTGCTCCTTCGTGCCCTTCAGATAGACGAAGCCGACATCGTCGTGACCGTCCTGCAAAATCCCGCGGTAGCTGCGCTTCAGCGCCGAGCACGCAACGATCACCGGCTGGCCGGCACGGCGTGCGTCGTCGATGCGCGCGGCAATCGCTTTCAGCCAGGGCAGGCGGTCGTCGTCATTGAGCGGAATGCCCTTCGACATCTTCTCGATGTTAGCCGGCGGATGCAGGCTGTCACCTTCGATCAGCGGCCGCTTCAGCGCATCAGCGAGGATCGCGCCGACGGTGCTCTTGCCGGAGCCGCTGACGCCCATGATGATGATCATCATCATGATGATTACTTGCTCTTGGCCTCGGCATGCCCGCCAAAACCGCGGCGCATCGCCGAGATCACCTTGTCGGCGAAGTTGCTTTCGCGGCGCGAGCGGAAGCGCGCATAAAGCGCCGCGGTCAATGTCATCGCCGGAATGGCGCGGTCGATCGCGGTCTGGATGGTCCAGCGCCCCTCGCCGGTGTCGTCGACCTTGCCGGAGAAATCCGTGAGCCTGGCGTCTGCGCTGAGCGCATTGGCGGTTACATCCAATAACTTTGACTCGACGATGCTGCCGTGCCGCCAAACTTCGGCGATCTCGTCGATCTTCAGCGGCATGCGCTCGGCTTCCGGAACGCTGTCGTCATTAGCCTCGGCCAAAATCTGAAAGCCTTCGGCATAGGCCTGCATCAGGCCATATTCGATGCCGTTGTGCACCATTTTGACGAAATGCCCGGCGCCGTTCGGCCCGACATGCAGCCAGCCATTTTGCGCGGAAGAGTTTTGCGGCGCTGTTGATCCCGTCGCCGGCGCCTCGCCACCGGGCGACAAAGCGGCGAAAATCGGCGCCAGCCGCGCCACCACGTCCTTCTCGCCGCCCATCATCAGGCAATAGCCGGAGGTTGCGCCGAGGACGCCGCCGCTGGTGCCGACATCGATATGATGCAGCCCACGCGCTTTCAGCGCCTTGGCGCGGCGCAGATCGTCCTTCCAGAACGTATTGCCGCCGTCGATGATGGTGTCGTCGGGCTCGAGCAGCTCGCTCAGCGCATTGATGGTGGTCTCGGTCGCTTCGCCGGCCGGCAGCATGACCCATACCGTGCGCGGCTTTGTGAGTTGCTTGACGACATCGGCCAAGTTGGCCGCGGCGGAGGCGCCATCGGCGGCCAAAGCGTTGACGGCGGCGGCGCTGTGATCGCTGACAACAACACGATGGCCATGCTTGATCAGCCGCCGGGACAGATTACCGCCCATGCGGCCTAGGCCGATCATCCCGATCTGCATGCGATTATCCCGGTCGAGAAACGACGCCGCGGCGGCTTAGACCCGCATCGGCATCAAGACATAGAGCGCGCCCTTGGCGTCCTTGTCCTGCACCAAAGTCGGCGAACCCGGATCGGCCAGCTTGAGCACCGCGACTTCGCCTTCGATCTGCGCCGCGATGTCGAGCAGGTAACGCGAGTTGAAGCCGATATCGAGCGGCTCCGAGTCATACTCGACTTCGAGTTCTTCCGTTGCCGAGCCTGAATCCGGATTGGTTACCGACAGCACCAACCGACCGCCGGTGATCGACAGTTTCACGGCGCGGCCACGCTCGCTCGACACGGTCGAGACGCGATCGACTGCGGCTTCGAAATCCTTCTTGTCGACGATCAGACTCTTGTCGTTGTTGGCTGGAATGACGCGGCCGTAATCGGGGAAGGTGCCGTCGATCAACTTCGAGGTCAGCACCACATTGCCGATCGAGAAACGGATCTTGCCGGCCGACAGTTCGATCTGAACATCACCTTCGCCGCTTTCGATCAGGCGCTGCACTTCGGCAACCGTCTTGCGCGGCACGATGATGCCCGGCATGCCGGCCGCACCCTCCGGCAGCGTTAGTTCGACCTGCGCCAGACGGTGACCGTCGGTCGCCACCGCGCGCAAGGTCGGCGCCTTGGCGTTGCCAGCGGCGTGCAGATAGATGCCGTTGAGGTAATAGCGCGTCTCTTCGGTCGAGATCGCGAACTGGGTCTTGTCGATCAGTCGCTTGAGGTCAGCGGCCGGCACGGCGAATTTGTGGCTCATCTCGCCGGCGGCGAGATCGGGGAAGTCGCTTTCCGGCAAAGTCTGCAGCGTGAAGCGCGAACGCCCGGCGCGGATCGACAGAACGGCGCGGTCGCCGGAGCCTTCGATGACGATCTGCGAGCCGTCCGGCAGCTTGCGGACGATGTCGTAGAACATATGCGCCGGCACGGTGGTCGAGCCGCCGGGCGCAACCTCAGCCGAAATCGAATCGGTGACTTCGAGGTCGAGATCGGTCGCCTTCATGCTGAGCTTGCCCTTGTCGGAGCGGATCAGCACGTTGGCCAGGATCGGGATCGTGTTCCGCCGTTCGACCACGCGATGGACGTGACCCAGCGATTTCAGCAGTTCGGCACGCTCTACAGTAACTTTCATGGGAGACCCGCTTCAGCGCCTTTAAATGAGCCCGTAAACCAGGCGCAACGGCAGACCGCCTTCCGCGAGTGCGGAGCCGGGGGGCAAAGGTGGCAAGAGCGGGGCGTTTAAGCAAGGGCGGCGGCGGGGTGCGGCAAAATTTCCCCAGGTGTGCACAGGCACGCTGTCGAATGGGAATACAGCGCACTTGCTTTCTTCTCCCTCCCCCCTTGCGGGGGAGGTCGACCGTCATCGCCGTCAGGCGAAGACGGTCGGGAGGGGGGTAACAGCAAGCACCGAAGACTAAGCACCCCCCTCCCCGACCCTCCCCCGCAAGGGG
>JAURVZ010000030.1 GCA_030655215.1 Pseudolabrys sp.
AAATGCAGTGGCGGTGACGGATTTGGCGTTGGCGGTGATTTCGCGATCCGGACCATCAAGGCCGGTGCGGACAAAAATAAAACCTGAATCGACAGGCGCAGGTGAAAGGGTCAGATTGACGGGCAAACCGGAATGGACGCCGACACCGGTAACGGTGGCTTGCGACCAAAGCGTTGTTTGACGACTGAATTTCATTCTAACCCCACCTGCGACTCACCTGGATTGGCCGACCGGCGTTTCCGAAGTCCCCGAGTCGCAGCAACCATACCGACTGCCACAAAGTGCGCCAACTCACGCTTTTTTACCGATTGTTACCCAACGTCCGCCGCATTTGGGCCAAGCGTTTACCAAACCTGCCACCGTTTCCGCATGTTTCAATTGAGAAAGAGATTGGGTAGCACATGATTAATGATTAAATTCAAATACTTAACGTTTGGTTTGCTGCTGCAGCGCAGCAAAGAAGAAGGCCCCGGCATTGCTGCCGGGGCCTTCTTCGTCGTCATGATTGTAACAAAACTCAGCTGTTCTGGCGGCGCAGGAACGCCGGGATATCAAGATGGTCGTCGCCCTGTGGCGCGGGGGCCACAGGTGCTGGACGGCCATGCTGGTCGAGACCCTGCGGCGCCGGACGGCGAGCGTATTCCGACACCGGCTCAACGCCCATCTGCTGCGACACGCTGCGCTGCGGCTTGCGTTCCGGCAGCGGCGGCATCGGGGCCATCGCGGGCGCCTGGCGGGCCTGCTCCGGCTCCTCTTCACGGCGGCCGAGACCGACATTGGCGAGGCGCTGCAGCAGCGACATCCGGACCTTCTGCGGTTCGTCTTCCGAGGTTTCGCCACGGGCCTGGCGAATCTCGTTCTGCGCGGTCATCGGCAGTTCGTCGAACTTCGGCATCCGGGGCGCGCGCAGCGGCGCGCGTTCGGCTGCCTGCGGGATGAACTGCTCGGGCGGCGCCGGCTCATGGGCTTCCATGCGCGGGGCGGTTTCCGGGAACAGCGAGGGCTTCTGCGCAATCGGACGCACGGTCACGTCACCATAGGAGGCCGGCTGGTTGGACACCTGGGCGACGGGCTGGTGGGCGTCCGGGGAAACCGCGGCCGCGATGGCGGCCAGGGCAGCACGTTCATGGTTGCCGGCCGGGGCGCGCGGCGCGGGAGCCGCTGCCGGGCGCGGGGCGTCGCCCTGCTGCGCCGAGGTGGCGACGGCGCGCTGGTTGTCGGCGCGCAGCTTGGCGGTCAGGTCGGCGAGGCGGTTGTCCGGGTTGGCGGCAACCGCGTTGGTCACGGCCGCAGCGGCAGGGGCCGCCGCGTTGCGCGCCAGCAGCGACTGGTCGATGCCGGTGGCGACGACCGAGACGCGAATCACGCCGTCGAGGGTCTCGTCGAAGGTCGCGCCGACAATGATGTTGGCGTCGGCGTCGACTTCCTCGCGGATGCGGGTCGCGGCTTCGTCGACTTCGAACAGGGTCAGGTCCTTGCCGCCGGTGATCGAGATCAGCAGGCCGCGGGCACCCGTCATCGAGGAATCGTCGATCAGCGGGTTGGCGATCGCGGCTTCGGCGGCGGTCAGCGCGCGCGTCTCGCCAGTGGCCTCGCCGGTGCCCATCATCGCCTTGCCCATTTCACGCATCACGGCGCGGACGTCGGCGAAGTCGAGGTTGATCAGGCCTTCCTTGACCATCAGGTCGGTGATGCAGGCAACGCCCGAGTACAACACCTGGTCGGCCATCGCGAAGGCGTCGGCAAAGGTGGTCTTCTCGTTGGCAACCCGGAACAGGTTCTGGTTCGGGATGATCAACAGCGTGTCGACCACCTTCTGCAGCTCGGCAATGCCGGCTTCGGCGAAGCGCATGCGGCGCTGGCCTTCGAAGTGGAACGGCTTGGTGACCACACCGACGGTGAGGATGCCGAGTTCGCGGGCGACCCGGGCGATGACTGGTGCTGCGCCGGTGCCGGTGCCGCCGCCCATGCCGGCGGTGACGAACACCATATGCGCGCCGGTGAGATGATCGCGAAGCTCGTCGATCACCTCTTCCGCCGCGGCGCGGCCGACTTCAGGCTGCGAACCAGCGCCGAGGCCTTCCGTGACCTGCGTGCCCATCTGCACGATGCGCTCGGCCTTGGACAAGGTCAGCGCCTGCGCATCGGTGTTGGCGACGACGAAGTCGACACCCATCAGGCCGGCGGAGATCATGTTGTTGACCGCGTTGCCGCCGGCGCCGCCGACGCCGAACACGGTGATGCGCGGCTTCATTTCGCGAATATCAGGAATCGTCAGGTTGATCGTCATGTTCTGCCTCTCAAAATTTCGCTAAAAGCTCTCGCGTAGCCATTGTCCGACGCGGTTCATGTAACCGCCTGTACCTGTCATCAACCGCCTCGTACGCCGCGGCTCGAAGTGCTCCAGATGCGCCGCCTGCGGGTAAACCAGCAGACCCGCCGCCACCGCGAAAGCCGGCCCCTTGGCCGCCTCCGGCAAACCCGCCAAACCCAAAGGCCGGCCAATGCGCACCGGGCGGCGCAAAATCCGCGACGCCAGATCGGCAATGCCCGGCAATTGACTGCCGCCGCCGGTCAACACCACGCGCGCCCGCGGCTCCGCCGCAAAGGGCGATGTGGCCAGACGGTCGCGCGCCAATTCCAAAATCTCCTCGACCCGCGGCTTGATGATCCGCACCAAAGTCGCACGCGAAATGAACTGCGGCGGCTCGCGCTCGTCTTCGCCCACTGAAGGCACCGTGATCATGTCCCGTTCGTCCGACCCACCGGTCAAAACACTGCCATAAATCGCTTTGATTCGCTCAGCATGGGCGATGCGGGTGTTCAATCCGCGCGCGATATCCATGGTCACGTGATGACCACCAAGCGCGAAGCCATCGGCATGCACGAAGCGGCCGCCGGAGAAGACGGCAATCGAGGTCGTGCCCGAGCCGAGATCGATGCAAGCCGCGCCCAGATCGCCTTCATCGTCAGCCAGACAGGCGAGACCCGCGACATAAGGCGACGCGACCATGGCCTCGACCGACAAATGGCTGCGCTCAACGGTCAGCATCAGATTGCGCACGGTCGCGACATCGGCCGTGACCATGTGCATATCGACACCGAAGCGGTGCCCGAGCATGCCGCGCGGTTCGCGAATGCCGGTATTGGCATCGAGCGAGTAACCGATCGGCAGCGAATGCAGCACGGCACGGCCATCGCGCACCGAATGGCGCGAAGCCGCAGCCAGAACGCGAGCAATATCGCCATCGGCGACGGCATTGCCGTTCAATTCAACGTCGGCGATGAAGCGCTCGGAGCCGAGACGGCCGCCGGACAAAGACACCACCACGGATTCGAGCTGGACGCCGGCCATGCTTTCGGCGGTGTCGATGGCCTGGCGGACGACCTCCTCCGCCTCGACGAGATCGACGACCGAGCCGGCCTTCATGCCGCTGGCGGCGGTGTGGGCAAATCCGAGAACGCGCACGCCATGGCTGCGGCGGCGCAGAACGTCCTGTGGCGCCTGCGGCTCAAGCCGCGCGATCATGCAGACGACCTTGCTGGTGCCGATATCGAGGGCGGCGACCACGGCGGCGCGGCGCGGCGACACCGGCTTCATCTTGGGGGTCAGGCCGAAGCGCAGCACGGTCATGCTTCGCTCCTCATGATAGAGCGGACGGCGAGATCTGAAGATTTTTCGAGGGCGCCTCGGCGATCCATCGCGACCGGTTCTTCAAACGTTAAGCCCGTTAAGGGCGTCCGGCACCGGCGGATGAGGCCGATACCTGGTGGATTTATTGGCTCCGGCAGACAGGATCAGCCAAAAGCCTCGACTTAAACGGAGCACGCGGCGGGCACGGTTTCCTACGGTTACGCGTTACGAAACGCCGCCAATGCCTAGTCTTCGGGCCATTTGGTAAACGATTGGTAAAGTTTTACGGATTGGGGTGGGGGTTCGGTAACTTTGCTTAAGCGGTGGCGGGGAGGACACGGGTTCCGAGCTGCGCGCGGACGCCGTAGCCGGGTGAGCCAACGGGTCGGCGCGAAGCGCCGCCCGATGACAGGCTCCGCGAAACCCGGGGCGCCAGACCCGTCACTCTGAGGTGCGAGGCCCCTTCAGCCGAGCCTCGAAGGGCGACGGCACCCCCAGGTCCGGGCGTCGATCCTTCGAGGCTCGCTGCGCTCGCACCTCAGGATGACGGTTGAGCAGATGGCCCGCGGCGCGGTAAACTCAACCCATGACCGCGCTGCCTCTGCCACGCATGAATGTGGACGAGTACCTCGCCTGGGCCGCAGCCAAGCCCGGGCGGTATGAGCTGTATGACGGGTCGGTTTACGCCATGTCGCCGGAAGGTGTCGGGCATGCCAAGGTCAAAGGCGCCGTGTACGCGGCATTAACGGCTGGGATCAAGGCGCGCTGTCTGCCCTGTCACGCGCTGCCGGACGGCGTAACCGTGCGTATAGAAGCGACAACGGCGTTTGAGCCTGATGCACTGGTCTATTGCGGCAAGGAAGCTTCATCGACGTCGTTGGAGATTACAAATCCCGTCATCATCGTCGAAGTGCTGTCACCGTCGACGCGGCGCATCGATGTGACGAAGAAGCTCGCCGGCTATTTCCAACTGCCAAGCGTCGCGCATTACCTGATTATCGACCCGACCAAGCCTTTCATTGTCCATCACGCGCGCGGCAACGGCGACAAGATCGACACGCGCATTGTGAATGACGGTGTGATTGCACTGGAGCCGCCGGGCTTGGAGTTGAAGATCGCGGATGTGTATGGGGCGTAGGGCGCAAGTGCAAAGCGTATTGCGCCGGGCATGTGTCCCGTGGCGGATTACGCTGCGCTAATCCGTCCTACGGACCTTTCCAGCGCCAGCCGACTAAAGCGCGCTGAACCAATCCGCATAAGGCGTGTTCTTGGCAAGGTAGCGATTGTAGTCAGGCCCCTTCCACCATGTCGGGCCGCGTTCGCCCAAAGCACGTTTGGCTTTGTCGACGCCTTCGCGGTCTTTCGTCCGGCGCGCGGCCATCAGATCCTTGACGAGCTTCTCGCGTTTTCTCTCCGGCAGCTTCGGGTTGGCGCAGCGCCACAGGCGACCGCGGACAACGAAGTATCTGCCGTCCGGTGTGACAGGGTAGTCCATGGGGCACCGCTTAGCGCCGGTCCAGATGCCGACTGCGTCGCTAACCCCCACCCATATCCGATGTTCCGCGTCAGCGTGCGTTGCCTGATCCGTCACCCTGAGGTGCGAGCGCAGCGAGCCTCGAAGGGCGACGGCCCGGAAGGCGATCCTTGTATGACGGCGAGAGAGAGTTGCAATTCCGCGACACGAAAATCGTCAGCATCCCCTTCGACTTCTTCGCTTGCGACGAGCGCATCAATGCGCGGCGCGGTGCTGCGCAATATCGATGCGACGGTGCCTTTGAAGACGGTGAGTGCATCGCGCGGCAAATATACGCGCGCCGAGCCGGTGGCGGTGCTGTATGAGCAGGACAAGGTCAAGCATGCGGGGCGGCGTCTGGCCGCGCTTGAAGACCAGATGTGCGACTTCGGCCATGATGGTTTGTCGTCCGGCGGTTCGCCGGACCGGCTCGATGCCATGGTGTGGGCGGTGACGGAACTCACCGGGCGCGGCTGGAGCGGGCCGCGCATTCGCTCGTTGTGAAACGCTGTGTTATGCGTGTGCCATGAGCGTCGCCTTTACCAAGGAAGAAGACAACGAAGCCGCGGCAGCATTCCTGCCGGAACGGCCGATATCGCCGCATGCCAATCTCGTGACAGAAAGCGGTTTGGCAAAGCTCGAGGCGGCGCTGACGCTGGCGAAGGAAGCCGTCGCCATGGCGCAGACCAATGCCGATTTGAAGACGGATCGCACGGCGATGGCGCGCGCGTCACGCGACTATCGCTATTTCACCGCGCGGCGGGCGAGCGCCCAGCTCGTTCAACCGTCCGGCGAGGCTGACACCGTGCTGTTCGGCAGGAGCGTGACGTTCCGGCGCGATGACGGACGCACGCAGTCGTTCCGCATTGTCGGCGAGGACGAAGCCGACGCGACGCTGGGCATGATCTCGCATGTCTCGCCGATTGCGGTGGCGCTGCTCGGCAAGCGGGTTGGCGATTTCGCGGCGCTCAATGATGGTGAGCTGGAAGTGCTTGCGGTGGCGTGAGCGCCGCTGCGTGTTTGCAAGAAAGGCGGCGCGCCTGCCGTTGAGGACAGAGCGCGCCGTCTCGTTTTCGTGCGTTACTTCTTTGCGTAGGTTTTCTCGACCTCAGCCCAGTTTGGACATTGCTGCTGGTCGGCCGGAATGTCGAAAGGCTGGTAGTTCGACTTGTCGATGACGGTCGGCTTCAGGATGACTTCCTTGAGGATCGGCTCATTGCGCAAGGAGCGGATGGCGAACATCGTGCCGATGCAGCCCTGCAGGAAGCCATTATAGTCGCCGGAGGCCAGCATCTTGCCGCTCTTGATAAGATCAACCGCTTCCTTGGTGCCGTTGATGCCGATCACCAGAGCCTTGCGGTTGGCGGCCTCCAGCGCCTCGATGACGCCGGTCGCCATGCCGTCATTGGCCGCCATGACGCCGTCGATCTTCGGATGCGACTGCATCAGGTTTTCCATGACCTGAAGCGCCTGCAGCCGCTGATAATTGGCCGGCTGGCTGGCGAGCAACTTGACGTCTTTTGCTTCCTTGATCGCATCGGTGAAGCCACGGGTGCGGTCCATGCTGGTGACCGAGCCCTTCACGCCTTCGATGATGATGATATTGCCTTTGCCGCCGAGCGCCTTGATCATCGCACGCGCGGTTTCCAGGCCGAGGCTGTAATCATCGGCGCCGACGAAGGAGAGGAAGTCGCCGCCCGAGCTGCGGTCGGTGATGTTCACGATCGGGATTTTGGCCTGATTGATCTTCTCGACGCCCGGCACCAGCGCCTTGTAGTCGACCGGTACGAACACGATCGCATTCGGCTTCTTGGCGACGACGTCTTCGATCTGGCTGAGTTGCTCCGGGATCGAGTCGGCCTTGGTCGGCACGAAGTGCACGGTCTTGGCATTCAGCGCCTTGGCCGCCTTGTCGGTGCCGAGGCGCAGGTTTTGGAAATAAGGATTGGTCTGGTTCTTGGTGAAGACGGCGATTGTCTCGCCGTCGGCATGCGCCACGGTGACCGACAGCGCCATCGCCAGGGATGCGAGCAGCATTTTCCGCATGATGTTTCCTCCGATTGTTTTCTTGTTTTGTCGTCGCGCCTGTTTACAACGCGCAGCCTTGCCGCACCAGACAGGTTGCGGCCGCAAGGAACAGTGCGCCTACAGAAGCGCGCGCTTTGTTCTCACCCTGTGAAATTGCGACGCGCGGGAAGCGGCGTAGCCGGCGATCAGGTTTCCGTGCCCTTGATCGACTTGGCCTTCTGCGCCTTGGCGCGGGCCTTGAGCGCTTCGTCGCGCGCAGCAAAGGCACCGTCGGACAGACGCACGGTGACGCGATCGGTCTGGCGCATATCGACCAGCACGATGTCGCGCGACAGCAGTTTCTTCTCGCGGTCGAGCTTGACCAAAGTCTGCAACGCACGCTCCGGCTCGCCTTCCGGCAGCAGCACCGAGACACCGTTCTTCAAGATCAATGTCCAGCGCCGTTCGGCGATCAGGATCGCGGCTTCGACCTGTTCGGCGATGGCCGGATAGCGCGCAACCAGCGCCAGCATGTCGGGTGACAAGGCTTCGGCGCCGGTGCCGACAACGCGCGGCAGATTGACGAAGCGCGGCGCAATCGTCGGCGACAATACGGTGCCATCGGTGGCGATCAACGCGTTTTGCGCATCCTTCTGCCAGAGCGCGAAAGCCTTGCGCTCCTTGATCTCGATGCGCAGGCGGCCGGGATAAAGCTTGAGCACCGTGGCTTCCTGGATCCATGGATTGGTCAGCAAGCGCGCGCGCGTCTGCGCCGCGTCAAGAAACAGCAGCGAGGTGTGTTCGGTGATGCCGGCGGTTTTCAGGATGTCGTCGCGGGTGATCTCTTGCTCGCCGGTCAGCGCGACTTCGGCGATGCCGAAGCCGGCCGCATTGGCGAGGTCGTCGCAGATATTCTGCAGGTTGGCGACGATGTCCGGGCCGTGCTCGCCCTTGACGACGCCGTAGCAGACGCTGCCGAGCAGCAGCAGTGCCGCCGAGGACGAACCGAGGCCGCGCGGGATGTCGAGTTCGATCAGCGTTGTGAACCAGCGGCGCACCGTGCGCACCACGCCGAGGCGCGCAAAGGAATGCTGGCGCGCCGGAGCGGGACAGTGATCGTCGAAGTGATCGAAGGGTACGCGGCGATCCATCGTGACCGGTTCTTAAAAGGATAGACCAACGCCTATCCTTCGGCCACTTTGGTAAATGAACGGTAAAGTTCGGCAGAATGATCGTAAGGAACTTGGCTGCGTGCCGCGCGTTCAATCTGGGACCGGTCTCCTCCGGCCAGGAGACTTGAACACCATGACAACCATTCCGCACAAAGCGCTCGTCGTCATTGCCGACGGCGGCAAGGCGATTCTGTTTCGCAACATCGGCAAGGATGGCGCCCCGGTGGCGCTGCACGAGGAACAGCGGTTGACGCCGAAGGACCTGCAAGGTCCGTCAGGCGCGCGTCCGGATGAGACGCCGAGCCAGACCGAGGAAGCAACCTTCTCCAAGCAACTCGCAGATACGCTTCATACAATGAAGAACAAGAACGACTTCGACGCCATGGTGCTGGTGGCCGATCCGCAGACGCTCGGGCAATTGCGCGCCGCCATGCACAAGACGGTCATGGATACGATTGTGCTCAGCCTGTCGAAGGACCTGACCAACCATTCGACCAACGACATTGCGGCGGCGCTGAATAAATAAGCGGCGTTACCGGTTGAGCGACGCATCCTCGATCATCCAGGCCGCCAACTGCGGAAACGACATCCCGGCGTGAGCGGCGAGTTCGGGCACCAGCGAGGTCGCGGTCATGCCCGGCTGGGTGTTGACCTCCAGGCACGAGATGCCCGTAACGCCGGGCTTGCTGTCATCGTAGCGGAAGTCGGCGCGTGTGACGCCGCGGCAGCCGAGCGCGTTGTGCGCCAGTACGGCGAGACGCTGGCACTCGGCATAGACATCGGCCGGCACCGGCGCCGGCAGCACATGCGTCGAGCCGCCCGGCGCATACTTCGCTTCGTAATCATAGAACGCGGTGTGAGCGATGATCTCAATCACGTCGGTCGGCTTGTTGTCGATCACCGCGCAGGTCAGTTCCTTGCCGGGGATGAAAGGCTCAACGAGAACCCTCTCGCCGAATTTCCAATCGGGCCGCGTCAATTCCTGCGGCGGATGCTCCTGATCGGCGCGGACGATATAGACGCCGACGCTCGAGCCTTCCGATAGCGGCTTGATGACATAAGGCGGCGGCAGCATGTGCGCCTTGGCGACCTCGAGGCGGTTCGCAACCATGCCGCCCGGCACCGGCACGCCGGCGGCGCGCAGCACGGTCTTGGCGATATCTTTCTGCATGGCCACGGCCGACGCCATGATGCCGGAATGCGTATAGGGAATGCCGAGGACTTCGAGGATGCCCTGCAAGGCGCCGTCTTCGCCGGGCGGGCCATGCAGCACATTCAGCACGACATCCGGCTTCAGCTCGGTCAGGACGCGGGCAATGTCGCGGGTGACATCGACGCGGGTGACGCGATAGCCGGCCTTTTCGGCGGCATCGGCGCAGCCCTTGCCGGAGTTCAGCGAGACTTCGCGCTCGGATGACCAACCGCCCATCAGTACAGCGACGTGTTTCATGAGGAGAGCCCTACCCCAATTCTCTTAATTTCCCATTCCAGCTGGACGCCGGAATGCGCCTTGACCCGCTTGCGCACGGTTTCGCCGAGGGTTTCGATATCCGCCGCGGTGGCCTCGCCCGTATTGATCAAGAAATTGCAGTGCATCTCCGACACCTGTGCGCCGCCAACCTTGAAGCCACGCAGGCCCGCGGCATCGACCAGTTTCCAGGCGCTGTGGCCCGGCGGATTCTTGAAGGTCGAACCGCCGGTTTTCTCGCGGATCGGCTGCACGGTTTCGCGGTGATGCTGCACGGCATCCATGCGGGCGCGGATCGTGGCAGCATCGGTGATCTCACCGCGATACAGTGCCGAGGTGAAGATGATCGACGGGTCGGCGCCATTGCCGCGATAACGGAAGTCCATCGCCTCGTTGTTGAGCGTGACAATCGCTCCGGCGCGCGTGACGCCGGTGGCTTCAACGAGGACATCCTTGGTCTCGCCGCCATTGGCGCCGGCATTCATGCGCAAGGCGCCGCCGATCGTGCCGGGAATGCCAAAGTAGAATTCGAGCCCGCCAATGCCGGCGTTCGCCGCGGCTTCGGCGACGCGATTGTCGAGCGCGGCGGTGCCGGCCTTGATCGTGTCTTCATCGGTCGTGATCTCGTTAAAGCCGCGGCCGAGACGAATGACCACGCCTTCAACGCCGCCATCGCGCACGATGAGGTTCGAGCCGACGCCAATCGGCATGACCGGAATGTCAGCCGGCAGATGACGCAGGAAATAAGCGAGGTCTTCCGTGCTCTCCGGCGTGAACAGGATTTGCGCCGGCCCGCCAACGCGAAACCAGGTGAACGGCCCGAGCGTCTGGTTGGCGAGCAAGCGCCCGCGCAGTTCGGGCATCAGGGATTTGAGGTCGGGGATAATGTCGGGAAAGGTCATGACGACTGACCGCGCAACGAAACAGGATTGCGCGACGTGTGAAAGAACGAATTGATGATAATCTCCGTCGTCTTGACTTGGTAGACAATCAGGTACGGGAACTGGCGCAGCGTCGCCCGGAGAAACCCGTCTTCGATGGCCTGATACTGAAAAGGTTTCTCTTGAATCGTTTGCAAGTTACGCTCGACAACTTCAACGAATTTAATGGCCACTTGCAAATCGCGGTCGCGATACCATCGCACCGCTTCAACATATTCCAGACGCGCTTGTGTCCGAAATACAAGACGGCGCATTATTTCAGAAGCGCCCCGACATCTGTCCGCACCTGTTCCCAAGGAATGGCAGAACCGGGGTCCTGTTCATGCTCGGCCGCTCTCTTGCGAACTTCCTGCATTTGCGCCTTGGTCAGCGGAGCATCGTCATCGACGATTTCTGACTGGTCCGCCCCCATGCTGTCGCGAAGTTTATTCGCGATGTCCAGACGCTCAGCCAGCGTCAGTTGCATGAGCTTGTCGAGAATGGCTTCGTTCATCGGATCACCTCGCCAAGCATCAGAATAGTGATTTGAAGATGCTTTCGCAACGCCCTACCCGAGCGCCTTCAGCTCACCCGGCAGCGCATAGGCCCATTGCGTGATCGAGCCGGCGCCGAGACAGACGACATAATCGCCCGGCTTGGCGAGACCTTTCACGAGACCAGCAAGCGCTTCCGGCCCCTCAAGCGGCATGACCTGACGATGGCCGCGCGCGCGCAAGGCCTGCACCAGATGATCGCGGTCGGCGCCTTCGATCGGCGCTTCGCCGGCGGCATAGACATTGGCGACAATGACCGCATCGGCATCGTTGAAGCAGGTCGAGAAAGGCTCGAACAATGACTTCAACCGCGTGTAACGATGCGGCTGCACCACGGCGATGACCTGGTTCTTGGTCGACTCGCGCGCTGCCTTCAGCACGGCCGCGATCTCGACCGGATGATGGCCATAGTCGTCGATGATGGTGGCGCCGTTCCATTCCCCGACCTTGGTGAAGCGGCGCTTGACGCCGCCGAACTTGGACAGCGCCGAACGGATCTTGTCATCCGGAATGCCGAGCGCATGCGCCACCGCAATCGCCGATGTGGCGTTGAGCGCATTATGGCGGCCCGGCATCGGCAAGGTCAGGTCGCGAATGGCGTGCAGCTCCTTGCCGGCGCTGTCGCGGAACAGCACGGCGAAGCGCTGGGTGCCGTCATCGTTCTTGAGATCGACAAGGCGCACATCGGCCTGCGGATTTTCACCATAGGTCATGATGCGGCGGTCGGCGATGCGGCCGACAAGACGCTGCACGATCGGATGATCGGTGCACATGACGGCGAAGCCATAGAACGGCACGTTCTCGACGAAATGGATGAAGGCGTCCTGCACGGCGGCGAAGGTGCCGAAATGATCGAGATGCTCGGCGTCCACATTGGTGACAATGGCGACATCGGCCGGCAGCTTGAGGAAGGTGCCGTCAGACTCGTCAGCCTCGACCACCATCCAGTCGCCGGCGCCGAGACGCGCATTGGTGCCATAGGCATTGATGATGCCGCCATTGATGACGGTCGGATCGAAGCCGCCCGAGTCGAGCAAGGTCGCGACCATCGAGGTCGTCGTCGTCTTGCCATGCGTACCGGCGATGGCAACGCAGCTTTTCAGCCGCATCAGCTCGGCCAGCATTTCGGCGCGGCGCACCACCGGCAGGCGGCGCTCGCGCGCGGCGACCATTTCCGGATTGTCGGCCTTGATGGCTGACGAGACGACGACGACATGCGCGCCATCGACGTTCGAGGCCTTGTGGCCGATGAACACGGCAATGCCGAGATCGCGCAGCCGCTTGACGTTGGCTGAGTCGGAGACGTCCGAGCCGGTGACGGTGTAGCCAAGATTGACCAGCACCTCGGCGATGCCGCTCATGCCGATGCCGCCGATGCCGACGAAGTGCACCGGGCCGATGTCGCGTGGCAGTTTCATGGTGGTAGAATCTCCGATTTCTCCGCCCGGCTTTAGGCCGGGCATCCACGTCTTACTTCCTAAATCGCTTAAAAGACGTGGATGGCCGGGACAAGCCCGGCCATGACGAATTAGCTAATAGTCTGGTCTTCACGCTGCCTGAAAAGGTATTTTGAGGGGATAACCTACTCCCCGCCATTGCCCCGGAGCTGCCGCACCGGGCCGCCGTTTTTCGGCCGCACGCCCATGCGGCCGATATGCGCCGAGAGGTCGGCCATGGTGAAGGGCTTGGACAGGCGCGGCACGGTGACCGTGGTTTCCTCGTCGATCTCGGCGTATCCGGTAGCGAGCAGCACCGGCATGTCCGGCCATTCCTGGCGAATGGCGCCAGCCAGTTGCAGGCCTGTCATTTGCGGCATGATCTGGTCGGTGATGACCAGATCGACATTGCCGTCGGCGCGCAGGATGTCGAGCGCTTCCGCCGCCGTGTCGGCCGCATAACAGGTGTGGCCAAGCTCCTCGAGCATGGCGACGGTGTTGGTCAGCACCAGCGGATCATCATCGACGGCAACGACGATCAGATGCACGGTATTGTCGACCACGGTTTCCAGACGCGCCGGTGCAGCGGCCGGCTCCGTGGCGACTTCGGCGAGCGGCAGCCACAGCGCGGCATCGGTGCCCTTGCCTGCCCGGCTCTGCAATTCGAAGCGGCCGCCGAATTGCTCGGCCAGACCATGCACCATCGACAGGCCGAGGCCGGTGCCCTTGCCCGGCTCCTTGGTGGTGTAGAACGGCTCAGTGGCGCGGCGCAATGTCACCTCGTCCATGCCGGTGCCGGTGTCGCTGACGCAAATGCGCATGTAGCGGCCGGGCTGCAAGCCGATTTCGCCGGCGATGACATTCTGCATGCGCGCCGAGATGATGATCTCGCCGCCATTCGGCATGGCGTCGCGCGCATTGACCGAGAGATTGAGCAGCGCCAGTTCGAGCTGGTTTGAATCGGCGAGCACCGGCGTCAGGCCGAGCGGAAAGCGCGTCTCCAGCGTGACTGTGTGCCCGAGCGAGCGCTGCAGCAGGTCCGACATGCCGCGCACCAGATCGGGGATATCGACCGGCTCTTTCTTCAGGTCCTGGCGGCGGGCGAAGGTCAGCATGCGCCGGGTCAAGGCGGCGCCACGCTCGGCGCCCTGCACGGCGTTTTCCAGCAGCGAGCGCAGCTTGGGATCGTCCGGCAGGCGCTTGCGCATCAGTTCCAGACTGCCAAGCACCGCCATCAGCAGATTGTTGAAGTCATGCGCGACGCCGCCGGTCAATTGGCCGATCGCTTCCATCTTCTGCGATTGCAGAAAGGCTTCGCGGGTGCGTTCGAGTTTCTGCTGCGTCTCGCGCCGCTCGGTGACGTCGCGGGTGATCTTGGCGTAGCCGATCAGTTCGCCGTCGTCGCGGCGAATGGGATCGATGATGACATGCGCCCAGAAGGTCGTGCCGTCCTTGCGCACGCGCAGGCCTTCGCGCTCGAAACGGCCTTCGCGCAACACTGTCGCCAGCGCTTCTGCCGGCGCGCCGGCGGCGCGATCCTTCTCGGTGTAAAATGTCGAGAAGTGGCGGCCGATGATTTCTTCCGGCAAGTATCCCTTGATGCGCTGGGCGCCAAGATTCCAGTTGCTGACATTGCCGTCGCGGTCGAGCAGATAGATGGCGTAGTCGGTGACGCCCTGCACCAGCAGTTTGAACTGCTCCTGACTCTGGCGCAGCGTTTCCTCGGCCGCCTTACGCTCGGTCAGGTCGCGGGTGATCTTGGCATAGCCGAGCAGTTCGCCGGACTCATCGCGGATCGGGTCGATGACGACATAGGCCCAGAAACGGGTGCCGTCCTTGCGGATGCGCCAGCCTTCGCTCTCGAATTTACCTTCGCGCTGCGCCGTTTCCAGCGCGCGGGCCGGCAATCCGTCGGCGCGGTCCTTGTCGCCATAGAAGCGGGAGAAATGTTGACCGATGATCTCATCGGCGTAGTAGCCCTTGAAGCGCTGCGCGCCGGGATTCCAGCTGGTGACGATGCCGGAGGGATCGAGCATATAGATGGCGTAGTCGGTAACCGCCTCGACCAGCAGCCGATAGCGTCCGTCCTCGCTCATAGATGCCGTCAAGCGGCCGGATGGCTCCATCATTTTCCCTCGGCCGTATCGTACAGCCATCGGTGGAAAACGCCCAATACTAAAATTAGTTCAAAGCGTTGCGTCGGGTGCTCAGGTGCGGGCGACGCGCAGCACCAGGTCGGCCAGGCGTTCGGCGGCGTCGATGGTACCGGAGGATTTCGCCGCAGCGGCCATGGCGGCAAGACGCGGCGGATCGGCAGCCAAACCGGCGATTTCAGTGGCGAGCCGGTCCGGTGCGAAGTCTTTCTGCACGATGCGGATGGCGCCGCCTGCCTCTTGCAGCACGCCGGCATTGGCGAACTGGTCCTGATCGAGCGCATTCGGCAGAGGCACCAGGATGCCGGGCCTGCCGATGGCCGACAGTTCGGCGACCGTCGACGCGCCAGAGCGCGACACGATCAGATGCGCCGCCGCCATGCGGATCGGCAAATCGGAAAAGAAGGCGGCGCATTCGGCGGCAACGCCGAGCCGGGCATAATGCGCATTGACCACGTCAATATCCTCGGCGCGCGCCTGCTGGACGATGTGCAGCCGGGCACGCAGGCCGTCGCTGAGACGCTCGATCGCGGCCGGCACGATCTCTGACATGACACGGGCGCCCTGACTGCCGCCGAACACCAGCAGGCGGATCGTGCCGCCTTCTTCCGGCGCGGCATAAGGAATGTGCGAGGCTTCAATAACGAGCGGCCGGACCGGATTGCCGGTGAAGGTCATCTTGGCCTGCGCGCGCGCATCGGCCTTGCTGAGCACCTTGAAGCCTGTGGCGATGGCCGTGACGCGCGAGGCGAGCAAACGATTGGCGCGCCCCATGACGCCGTTCTGCTCATGCAGGATGGTCGGCACGCCGCGCAAGGAAGCAGCCCAGAGCGGCGGCACGGTTGGATAGCCGCCGAAGCCGACAACAGCATCGGGGCGGACCTTGCCGATGGCCGACCAGGCTTTCAGCGTACCCCGCGCCAGCGCCATGGCGGTGCGCGCGAGCGACAGCGGATCGCGGCCGCGCACCGTCGCGCTCGGGATCAGATGGACACTGCGCGCCGGGAATTTGAAATGCGCGGCCCGGGTGTCGGTGGCGAGATCGATGGTGACGCCGCGCTTCTCCAGCGCGACGGCAAGCGATTCAGCCGGGAACAGGTGGCCGCCCGTGCCGCCAGCGCAGAGGAGAACGAGCGGCATCAGGCCGCGCTCGGCGACAGGCCCGGCGCCGTCAGCATCGCGCCGCGCGGGCGTTCGCGCGTCAGCGCCAGCAGCATGCCCATGCCGTAGGCCAGCGAGATCATCGACGAACCGCCATAAGAAATGAACGGCAGCGTCATGCCCTTGGCCGGAATGAGATGCAGATTGACCGCCATATTGATCGCCGACTGCGTCGCGAACAGCATGGTGAGACCGGCCGCGGCAAAGCGCGTGAACGGATCCTCATTGCGCATGGCGCGGATCAGCGCGCGAATGACGACAAAAGCATAGAGCGCGACCAGCGCCAGGCACAAAGCGACGCCGAATTCTTCCGCCGCGACCGAGAAGACGAAGTCGGTATGGCTCTCCGGCAGCATGCGCTTCACGGTGCCCTCGCCCGGACCGCGGCCGAGCCAGCCGCCACGCATGAAGCTTTCGGTGGCGATGTCGATGTTGAACGTGTCGCCCGAGGCCGGATTGAGGAAGCGCTGAATGCGGCTCGCCACATGCGGCACCGTCGAATAGGCGACCAGCAGCCCGAAGCCAGCCACACCGGCGAGACCGAACATCCAGATGACACGCATGCCGGCCATGAAGAACAGCGCGCTCCACACCAGCACGATCAGCATGGTCTGGCCAAAGTCCGGCTGGATGACGAGCAATGCGACGACAGAGAGCAGCAGCACCAGCGCCATGGCATTGGCCGGCATTTCCGGGCGCTTGGCCGATTCACCGAACAGCCAGGCAACGAGAATGACGAAAGCGGGTTTCAGGAACTCCGACGGCTGAATGTTGACGCCGAACAGGACCAGCCAGCGCTTGGCGCCCTTGATCTCCTGGCCGAACATCGGCGTCGCCGCGACCATGATGATGCTGATGATGAAGATGCAGAGCGACAGGCGGCGCACCTGATGCGGCGTCAGGAACGAGACACCGAGCAGGATGGCGATGGTCGGGAACAGGAAAACGATGTGCCGGTTGACGAAATAGAACGGGTCGAGACCGAGGCGGCCGGCGACCGGGGGCGACGCGGCCAGCGACAGCACGACGCCAGCGAGCATCAGCGCGCCAATGGCGGCCAGCGTCAGCCGGTCGACCGTCCACCACCATTCACCAAACGGCGTCCGTTGTGCGCGCGAAATCATGTGCCAAACCTTTGCCGACCAAGGTGGCGCGTCACGGTTTACGAAGGATTAATGGACTCAGTTGGAAAGCGAAAAAGCCCCCGCGCAGGGGGATGCGCGGGGGCTTGGTGCCGTCTGTCCGTTGACCTAAGAGATCAGGCGGCTTCTTCGCCTTCGGCTTCCTGATTGACCACCGTTTCGGCGATTTCGGTCAGGGTCGCGTCGGTCTTCTTCTCTTCGGCCAGCGTCTGGTCGAGCAGCTTGACCGCATCCTTGAGGCCGAGTTCGTTGGCCCAAGTGCGCATTGTGCCGTAACGGGAGATTTCATAGTGCTCGACCGCCTGGGCGGCGGCGAGCAGGCCGGCGTCGAGCGCGGGCGAACCCTTGTACTCGTCCATGATCTCGGCGCCTTCATCGGTGATGCCGACGATGGCCGCGCAGGTCTTGCCGACCGGCTTCTTCTCAATGATGGCGAAGATTTTCTCGAGGCGCTGGATGTGCACTTCGGTCTCGCCGTGGTGCTTCTCGAAAGCGGCCTTGAGTTCTTCGGCCTGGGCGGCCTTCTTCATCTTCGGAAGGGTCGAGTAGATCTTCTTCTCTGCGAAGTAGATGTCTTTCAACGTATCGTGGAAAAGGTCGTCGAGGGTCTTCGGCGCTTTGGCCATGGCGGGCTCCTTTAAGGATGGGATGACGCCTCCCAACCCACCGCCGATGCGTTAGTTCCGGTCGGCTTCCGCACATAGCGGGAAAATTAGATCGGCGTTACGCCGCGCAATGCCAGCACCAGATCGTGGAATGCTTTGCCGCGTACTTCGAAGTTCGGATACTGGTCAAACGAGGCGCAAGCCGGCGATAGCAGCACCACCGATTCCTTGAGGCCGGAGGCTTCCGCGTCCCGCGTGGCGGAATCGACGGCAAGCGACAGCAGGCCGGTGATCTCGTAATCCACCTTGCCGTCGAGCGTTTTGGCGAAGTCGTCGGCGGCCTCGCCAATCAGATAGGCCTTGCGGATGCGCGGCCAATATTCCGACAGGCTTTCAATGCCGCCGGCCTTCGGCTTGCCGCCGGCGATCCAGTAAATGTCAGGGAAACTGGACAGGGCCTTGGCGGTCGAGTCGGCATTGGTCGCCTTGGAATCGTTGACGTAGAGCACCGTGCCGCTGGCTGTCTTCGCCGTGCCGATAGTCTGCATGCGATGCGCCAGACCGGGAAAGCTGACCAGACCTTTCTGGATGTCCGGCAGGTCCATGCCGAGCGCGACGCAAGCGGCCACCGCGCAAGCGGCGTTCTGCGCATTGTGCGCGCCGCGCAACGAGCCGATGCCGGCGAGTTGAGCCACCGGATAGGCCTTGCCTTCGGTGGCGCGGACGATGCGCGAGCCGTCGGCGTAGAAGCCATCGCGCAACGGCGCTTCGACAGAGACGCGCACCACCTTACGGCCGGCGCGCTCGATGCGGTCGGCAGCGGCGCGGGTGTAGCGGTCATCGACGCCGATGATGGCGGTGCCGCCCTCTTCCACTTGCGCGACCAGCAGCGTCTTCAGCGCGACGTAGTTTTCCATCGTGCCGTGACGGTCGAGATGATCCGGCGACACGTTGAGCATGATGCCGACGGTGGGGCGCAGCGAGGGGGCGAGGTCGATCTGGTACGATGAGACTTCGAGCACATAAACGCGCTTGTCGGCGAAAGGCTCGAGGCCGAGCGCGGCAATGCCGATATTGCCGCCCATTTGAACATCGGCGCCGGCGCTTTTCATCAGATGCGCGATCAGCGCCGTTGTCGTCGACTTGCCATTGGTGCCGGTGATGGCGATGAGCGGGCAATCGAGACCGGCCGCAGCGCGTTCGCGGCACAGCAGTTCGATGTCGCCAATGATCTCGACGCCTTCTTTATGCGCGCGTGCCACCGACCAATGCGGCGTCGGATGTGTCAGCGGCACGCCGGGCGCGAGAACGAGCGCGGAGACCGTGGACCAATCAAGAAGGGTCAGGTCCATCGTGCGGATGCCTTGCGCCCGCGCCTGCTCGACCTTGGCCGGCGAGTCGTCAAAGGCGAAGACTTCGGCGCCGCCGGCCATCAGCGCCAGCGCCGACACGGTGCCGGAGCCGCCGAGGCCGAACAGAGCGACCGTCTTGCCGGCGAAAGTGGTGATGGGGATCAAGACTATCTCAACTTCAACGAGGCCAGACCGGCCAGCGCCAGTACGACCGCAATGATCCAGAAGCGGATGACGATCTGCGGCTCGGTCCAGCCCTGCTGCTCATAGTGATGATGGATCGGCGCCATTTTGAACACGCGCTTGCCGGTCAGCTTGAACGACACGACCTGGACAATGACCGACACCGCTTCGAGCACGAATAAGCCGCCAATGATGCCGAGCACGATCTCATGCTTGGTGGCGACCGCGATGGCACCCAGCATGCCGCCGAGCGCGAGTGAGCCGGTGTCGCCCATGAAGATCGAGGCCGGCGGCGCATTGAACCACAAGAAGCCGAGCGAGGCGCCGATCAAGGCGCCGCACAGCACGGCGAGTTCGCCGGTGCCGGCGACATAACGGATCTGCAAATAATCGGCGAACATCAAATTGCCGACGAGATACGAAATCATGCCGAAGCTGGCCGCCGCGATCATCACCGGAACGATGGCGAGGCCATCGAGACCGTCGGTCAGGTTCACCGCATTACCGGCGCCGACAATGACGAAGGCGCCGAACAGCACGAAGAACATGCCGAGATTGAAGACCATGTCCTTGAAGAACGGAAACACCAGCGAAGTGGCGATCGGGCCCTTGCCGAGATAGGCAATCGCCGCGCAGGCGAGCACCGCGATCAGGCCTTCCGCGATCAAACGCGTGCGGCCGGAGAAGCCGTTATTGGCCGCCTGCTTGGTCACTTTCAGATAGTCGTCATAGAAACCGATGAGGCCGAAGGCGAGCGTGACGCCGAGCACGATCCAGACATAAGGATTCATCGGGTTCGCCCACAACAAGGTGGACACAAGCATGCCGGACAGGATCATCAGGCCGCCCATGGTCGGCGTGCCCTTCTTCGACAGATGCGATTGCGGGCCATCGGCGCGGATCGGCTGGCCCTTGCCCTGCTTCAGCCGCAGCATGTCGATGATCGGACCACCGAACAGAAACACGAAGACCAGCCCGGTGACGATGGCGCCGCCGGTGCGAAACGTGATATAGCGAAAGACGTTGAAGAACGAGACCGTCGAGGAAAATTCGGTCAGCCAATAAAACATCGGATCAAACCTTGCCGCTTTAAGCGTTAGCGTTCACGCGGTTCACTTGAACTAATTCTGCGCCTGATCGACCGCCGGCTTGCCTGAATACTGCCGCTCCAGCGCCTTGACGATGGGGCCCATTTTGGAGCCGAACGAGCCCTTCACCATCACCGCGTCGCCGGCGCGAATCGCCTTGAGAACGACCGGTTCCAGCTGCGCCGCCGTCCCGGCATAGCCGCCCCGGCGGCCGGAGGGAAGAGCCTCCCACAGCGAATGCATCAACGGTCCAGAACAATAAACCAGGTCGATTTTGTGGGCCGCAATGGCCTCGGAAACGGCAGCGTGCAGCGGCTTGCCCTTGTCGCCGAGTTCCAGCATGTCGCCGAGCACGGCGATGCGGCGGCCCTGCGGGCCGACCTCGGCCTGGCCGAGAATGGCGATGGCCGCGGCCATCGAGGCCGGATTGGCATTGTAACTTTCGTCGATCAGCAGTGCGGTGCCGCCTGACACCGTCAGCGTCATGCGGGCGCCACGGCCAGTCGGCGCGCGCAGTTGCTGAAGCGCCAGCGCGGCGAGCGCTAGATCGGCGCCGGCAAGCTGCACGGCAGCGAGCACGGCGAGCGAATTCATGACGAGGTGACGGCCGGGCGCGCCCAGCTTGTAGGTGACCTCGTGGCCGAGAATGTCGGCATGCACGCAGGATGTGTCGGGCTTGAGCGCATGACGCACCAAGCGAGCCTGCGCCTCGGCATTCTCGCCGAAGCTGACAATGTTGGTGACGCCGGCGGCCTTTGCCGCGGTCGCGAGGCGTTCATATTGATTGTTGTCGCGGTTGATCACCGCGGCGCCGCCGGGCACAAGGCCGGTGAAGATTTCCGCCTTGGCATCGGCGATCTTTTCCACCGTGCCGAAATATTCCAGATGCACCGGCTCGACCGTGGTGACGATGGCGACATGCGGGCGGACCATGGCGACCAGCGGGATGATCTCGCCGGCATGGTTCATGCCGATTTCAAAGATCGCGTAGCTGACGTCGGCCGGACAGCGCACCAGCGACAAAGGCACGCCCCAGTGATTGTTGTAGGACGCAGCGGAAGCATGCGTCGCGCCTTCGGCGGAAAGCGCGAGGCGCAGAGCTTCCTTGGTGCCGGTCTTGCCGACCGAGCCAGTGACGGCAATGATCTTCGCATTGGTGCGGGCGCGCGAGGCGCGCGCGAGATCGCGCATCGCTTCCAGTACGTCATCGACCAGCAGCAACGGCATGTCGTCGCTGAACATCGCGCGCTTGGCGCGGGCGACAACGGCAAGGCCGGCGCCGGCCTTCAGCGCGCCTTCGACGAATTCATGGCCATCGCGCACATCTGTCAGCGCGAAGAAGGCATCGCCGCGCTCAAGGCTGCGGCTGTCGATGGAGATGCCGTTGACGCTCTCCGGCAGCGTGCCGGATGTGTCGGCGCGCATCGCGGCGGCCATGGCGGAGATTGTCCAGAGCGGGGTCATGACATTTCACTCAATGCGGTAGCGACGGCGTCGTGATCGGAAAACGGCAGCACCGTGTTGCCGACGATCTGGCCGGTTTCGTGTCCCTTGCCGGCGATCAGCAGCACGTCGCCCTTGTTCAACTCAGTGATGCCCGTGCGGATGGCCTGCGCGCGGTCGCCGATTTCGGTGGCGCCGGGGGCTTCAGCGAGAATGGCGGCGCGGATCGCGGCCGGATTTTCGCTGCGCGGATTGTCATCGGTGATAATGACATGATCGGCCTTGTCATGGGCGATGCGGCCCATGATCGGCCGCTTGCCGGTGTCGCGATCACCACCGCAGCCGAAGACAACGATGAGCTTGCCGCTGACATAGGGACGCAACGCGGCGAGTGATTTTTCCAGCGCGTCGGGCTTGTGCGCATAGTCGATGAAGATTGGCGCGCCGTGATAGGTGCCGGACAGTTCGAGACGGCCCTTGGCGCCGGTGAGTTTTTCCAGCGCCTTGAAGACGCGCGCCGGATCACCGCCGGTGGCGATAACGAGGCCAGCGGCGACAACCGCATTCTGCACCTGGAAGCTGCCGACTAAAGGCAGCTTAACTCTATATGTGTGTCCGCCATGCACGAGGTCGACGGCTTGCGCGAAGCCATTAATGGCATCGCCGGTAATCTTGATGTCGTCGCCACCGGCGCCGACTGTCATGATCTTGAGGCCACGCTTCCTGGCGACAGCAACGACCTGCGCCGCCTGCTCGTCATCGACATTAATGACGGCCGTGCCGCCCGGCGCGATCAGATCGCTGAACAGGCGCATCTTGGCGTCGAGATACGCTTGAAGCGTCGGATGATAGTCGAGATGGTCGCGCGACAGATTGGTGTAGGCGCCGGCGGCGATGCGCACGCCGTCGAGGCGATGCTGGTCGAGACCATGCGACGAGGCTTCCAGCGCCAAATGCGTGATGCCCTCGCCGGCCAGACGATCCAGCGTGCGGTGCAGCTCGACCGGATCGGGCGTGGTCAGCGAGCCATATTCCTCGCCCTTCGGCGACACGACGCCGACCGTGCCGACACTCGCCGCCTGTTCGCCCAATGTCGTCCAGATCTCGCGCGTGAAGGCAGCGACCGATGTCTTGCCACTGGTGCCGGTGACAGCCACCGTCGTCGCCGGCTGGCGTGCGTAGAAATTCGCCGCAGCCAGTGACAGAGCGCGCCGCGCATTCTTCACCGCAACGAAGGCGACAGTGCCCGGCAAACCATCCGGCTTACGCTCGCCGATGATCGCCGCAGCGCCGGCTTGCGCGGCTTTGATCGCGAACTGCGCGCCGTCGGCCTTGGTGCCGGCAATGGCGACGAAGACGAATCCTTTTTCAACCTTGCGGCTGTCCGACGTCACACCGGTCACATCGATGCTGTCACCGACGCTTGCTTCAGGCAGAAGCGCGCGGAGTTTCACCGCGACACCCGGCTATTTCCGACCAGCAGCAATTGATCGGCCTTCGGCAGATCGAAGCGCGGCTGAATGTCCAAGAGCGGCGCGACGCGCTCGATGACGCGCGCCGTGGTCGGGCCAGCATTCCAGCCAGCGGTGGCGTAACCATGCGTGTCCTTGGTCGCCTGCGGCTCGTCAAGCATCACCAACACAAGATAGCGCGGCTTGTCGGCCGGCAAGATCGCCATGTAGTCGGTCAGCAGCTTGGTCTTGGAATAGCGTCCATTGACGACTTTCTCGGCGGTGCCGGTTTTGCCGCCGACATAATAGCCTTCGACATTCGATGACTTGCCGCTGCCGATTTCGGCATTGAGGCGCATCAGGTAACGCATCTTGATGCTGGTCTCGGGCTTCAGCACTTGCTTGGCAACAGCCTTCACTTCATCGGGCGTGCGCTTGAGGAAAGTCGGCGGAATGAGCAAGCCACCATTCAACGTTGCGGCGACACCCATCACCGCTTGCAACGGCGCAACCGACAGGCCGTGGCCGAAAGCGATGGTGACGGTGTTCAACTCGCCCCAGTTCTTCGGCACGATCGGCTCGGCGCTTTCCGGCAATTCGGTGCGCAGGCGGTCGAGCTGGCCCATCTTGCGCAGCCAGTTCTTGTGATAGTCGACGCCGAGCGACAGCGCGAGCTTGGCGGTGCCGATGTTCGACGAATGCACGAAGATTTCCGGAATTGTCAGCACGCGATTGGTGGCGTGGTAATCGCTGATCTTGAACTTGCCGTAGCGCAGCGAGGCGCGCGCATCGAAGGTCGTCGTCAGCGACATGCGGCCGCTGTCGAGGCCCATCGCCAAAGTCAGCGCCTTGAAGGTCGAGCCCATTTCAAACACGCCTGTGGTCAGGCGGTTGATGCGCGTCGGGTCGTTGGCCTCTTTCGGATTGTTCGGGTCGTAGTCCGGCGACGAGGCCATGGCGACGATCTCGCCGGAATTGACATCGACGATGACGCCGGCGGCGGCCTTGGCGCTGAACTTGTCGCGCGCTTTGGCCAGTTCGTCGCGCAGTGCGAACTGCACGCGCAGATCAAGCGCCAGTTCAACCGGCTTCTGCAAGCGATCGGTGGCAAGCCCGGCCATATGCAGCGCGGCGAGGCCCTGCCCGTCCAGCCACTTCTCAATGCCGGCAATGCCCTGGTTGTCGACATTCACATGGCCGATTTCGTGCGAGACGGTGACGCCGTTCGGATAGACGCGCTTGTTCTCGTTGAGGAAGCCAACACCGGGCAGACCGAGGCGGTGAATCTCCTGCTGCTGCTTCGGTGTGATTTCGCGGCGCAGCCAGACGAAGCCACGCTTCGACGACAGGCGCTCGCGCACTTCAGTCGAGTCGAGATCGGGCAACACGGCGGTGAGCAGTTCGACCGCTTCATCGACATCGATCAGCTTGCGCGGTTCGGCAAACAGCGATGGCGTCTTGACGTCAGTGGCGATGATGGCGCCGTTGCGGTCGAGAATGTCCGGGCGCGACGTGGCGATGGCGTCCTGCGCGACGCGGCGGCCGCCGCTGTGATTGTCGCTGACGGAGGCGAACATCACCAGACGGATGGCGATGATGGTGTAGACCGTGGCGAAGGCGACAATGGCGAGGCCGAGACGCGCCTTGGCTTTCACATTGCGGTCGACATCGTGACCATAGAGCAACGAGCGCACGGCGCGCTGCCAGCGCGTTTCGCCGGGCTTGGTCTTGATCGTCGTGGTGGCGTCCGCAAAGCTCATTACGGCACCTTCTTCGGCGTGGTCTTGGGTGCGGGCTTTTGCCCGGGCTTCGCAATGCTACCGGTCGTATCGGGCGCAATGATGTTGGCGATCGGATCAGCAACCGCCGGCAGCGGCACCGGCCGCTCCGGCAGTGCGTCGAACGTGTCGATCTGCGTCGGCAGGATGGCTTTCAGTTTCAAATGACGCTCGGCCAGACCCTGGATGCGGTCCGGGGTGTCGAGCCTGGCCCATTCGGCGCGCAGTCGCGCGGTGGCGTCGCGCTCGCGGCGCAATTCGCCGCCGAGCTTGGCGATCTTCTCGGCCTGCAAGGTCGAGTCGAACTTGATCTTGTAGACGAAGGACGCCGACAGGATCAGCACCGCAATGACCAGGATGTTGATGAAGCGCATGCTCTATCGCCCCTGCATCACATCGTCGAGGGACGGCAGGCGCGGCAGCAGATCGCACAGGTCGTCGTCATGCGCCGGCGCTTCGGTGCGTTCGGCAGCGCGCAGCTTGGCGGACCGGGCGCGCGGGTTGCTCGCATTCTCGGCGTCGTCAGCAACGACCGGACGCTTGGTCAAAGTCGTGAAGCTCGCCGCCGCCTGCTCGACCTGCGGCAGATGACGCGAGCCACCGCGGGCTTCGCCGCGCGCGACCAGGAATGATTTGACGATGCGGTCTTCCAGCGAGTGGAACGAGACGACGACGAGACGGCCGCCGGGTTTCAGAATGCGTTCGGCAGCGGCCAGCGCGGCGACGAGTTCGCCCAGTTCGTCATTGACGAAAATGCGCAGCGCCTGAAACGTGCGCGTGGCGGGGTGAATTTCATGCGGCTTGGAGCGCACCACCGAACCGATGATGCGCGCCAGCGCGGCTGTCGTCTCAATGGGCGCTTCCGTGCGCGCCTTGACGATGGCGCGGGCCACGCCGCGCGAATGCCGCTCTTCGCCGAGCAAATAAATGATGTTGGCGAGATCGGTTTCATCGGCAGTGGCGACGACATCGGCGGCGCTCGGGCCGTGCTTGGCCATGCGCATGTCGAGCGGGCCATCGAACCGGAACGAGAAGCCGCGCTCGGGCTGATCGAGTTGCATCGACGAAACGCCGACATCGAGCACGACGCCGTCGACATATTCGTGACCGCAGTCGTGGGCGACAGTGTCGAGATTGGAGAACTGGTCCTCGATCAAGGTCAGCCGGCCGGCCGCCTGCTCGACCATGCCGAAGCCGGCCGTGATCGCGGTCTGGTCGCGGTCGATGCCGATGACTTGGCAGTTCGCCGCAGCGAGGATCGCGGATGTGTACCCACCAGCACCAAACGTGCCGTCAATATAGATGCCGCCATCCCGCACATTGAGGAAGTCGAGCGCCGACTGCCCCAGCACAGGGATGTGCCGGTCCGCACCGCCGCCGGCGTTGAGTGAAAAGCTGTGCGATATCATGGCTCTACGGGCGTCAGACACGTGTTCCTGCGGCAGCGGAACCACCGCCGCCCAAGAGGACAGCGGTGCTTCGCCTTCAGGGCCATTAAGCCCCTCTTAAACTTAAGGAATTGTTGCCGGACGGTGTCCGGCGGGGGACTTGGGTTGATTTCCGTCCGGAGAGAGCCGAATGATGCGGCCACGCCCCGCTTTACCTCTCAAGATCGGTTCACTCCCGGCCATGGCCGTCTTTCAGCCGGATTCTTTCATCGTCGCCGATATCGTGCCCTCACCCAATGTGGATGAGCGGGCCGACGGCCGATCCCCCGACATGATCCTCCTGCACTATACCGGCATGAAGACCGGCGAAGCCGCGCTGCAGCGGCTGTGCACCGGCGAGGCCAAGGTGTCGGCGCATTACGTTGTGTTCGAGAGCGGCCGCATCGTGCAATGCGTGCCCGAGGCGAAGCGCGCCTGGCATGCCGGCGTGTCGCACTGGAATGGTGAGACCGACATCAATTCGTGCTCGATCGGCATCGAAATCGTCAACCCCGGTCATGAATTCGGCTATGCCGACTTCCCGCTGCGGCAGACGGCGGCGGTGATCGCGCTGTGCAAGACGATTTTCACCCGGCGCGGGCCGATCAGCCCGGAGCGCGTACTGGCGCATTCCGACGTCGCGCCATCGCGCAAGCAGGATCCGGGTGAGAAGTTCCCGTGGGAGTTGCTCAGCGAATCCGGCGTCGGCCATTGGGTGCGCGCCGCTCCCCTCAACCTCGACGGCGTGACCTTACATCCCGGCGACCGCGGCGAAGCGGTGACGCGACTGCAGCGCACCTTCCGCACCTATGGCTATGGCGTGCCAGACACCGGCCATTATGACGACGCGACGCGCGATGTGGTGACGGCGTTCCAGCGGCACTTCCGCCCGGCGCGTGTCGATGGCGTTGCCGATCCGTCGACACTGCTGACGTTGCGGGCCCTGATCGAGACGCGGCCGAAGAAGCTGGGTTAACGCGCCGCCCCTTGACGCCGCACCGCCTTCCACGCACATCTTCCCTGTCAGTCGGCCGGACGGCCGCCGCGGCTATGCCTGAAAGGGTGCCGGGGAGGAAAGTCCGGGCTCCATGGACGAACGGTGCCGGATAACGTCCGGCGGGGATGGCGCCGCGCAAGCAACGCCATCCTCAGGGAAAGTGCCACAGAAAACAGACCGCCTTCAGCCGCGTTGTGTATTGGCTTGAGGTAAGGGTGAAACGGTGGGGTAAGAGCCCACCGCGCTTCGTCAGCAATGACAGCGGCACGGCAAACCCCACCGGGAGCAAAACCGAATAGGAATGACGTAGGGGCGCAAGCTCTAGGTCCGTCCGGGCCAGTCATTCGGGTAGGTTGCTAGAGACGCCGGGTAACCGGCGGATTAGAGGAATGGCCGTCACGTCTGCTTACGGAAGCGGGCCATACAAAACCCGGCTTATAGGCCGGCTGATATTGATAATGGGGGCTCGGCGGGAAACCACCGGGCCTCCGCCAATTTCATCACCACCCATAACGGACGCTGCCCTTGCCGGCATAGCCTGCTGTGGTGCGCGAGAACTCGCCATCGACACTGCCGGCGAACGACCAGCCATTGTGCCACTTCATCTCAGCGCCGAGCGACAGCAGCGCGGCATTGGCCGAAGGCTGGGCGCCATTCACGGTGAAGGTGGCGCCGGGGAGTTGCTGGAACGTCGCGGTGGCAGCGCGGTCCGTATTCCAGTCATGCGCCCAGGCGGCTTTGGCCTTGAGCGTGAAAACGCCGTCGCGAACGAGCATGGCCTTGTCGAACTTTGCGCCGAGTTCGCCGCGTGTCGCAGTGATCGTTTTTGAGGCGTAGTTCAGTGCAAAGGTGCCGGGGCCCGACGTCGCGGTTTCGCCATAGGCCGGCAGATAGAATGTCGTCGTCTGCAACGCAGTATAAGGCGTGATGCCGAGCGATGGCGTTGCATAGCGCCAGCCGCCTTCCAGCCGCGCCGACAAAGCTTGCGCCTTGAACGCGGCATGCAGCGTGTCAGTGATAGCGGTGCGATCCGTCGTCGTATCTTGCCATGAGTAGCCGAGCAAGCCGCTGACATAGGCCGCGCCCACAGCGTGCCTGGCGTAGATCGCGGCATTGAAGGCATTGGCTCTGCCACTGCCGAAGCCGCCGTAGAGACTGAAATTGCTGCCGGCGCCGCCGAGCGCAAATCCGAGCTGCGTATCCGGAGTCAGGCGATAGGTCGCGCCAGCGACTGCACCGAAGACACGGGCATTGGTGGTGCTGCTGCCAGCGGCCGCATCGCCGCTGACTCTGGCGTTGCCGCCATAGACCGAGGCCCAGACGTTCCAGCGCTGCTCGAATGATGGCGCGCGCCGGTCTCGCGGCGTCACCGTAGCATAAGCATCGGCAGCTGCGCGCGACGCTTGAGGCTTCGGTGCATAATCGCTCACACCCTGTGAGGCGCTGTCATCGAACGCGCCGTCGAACACGGCATTGGCAAACTGCCCGCTCGCCGTGATGCCGGCTTGCGAAGCTGACGCGCCGGGCTGGCCAGAGAGTTGGCTCAAGTCACTGGCGCTAAGCCTGCCGAACACCAAGGGAATGCCGCCCGTTGTATTGAAATAGTTGGTCAGCGCATTCGCAACCGCCTGTTGATTGCCGCTGAGCGCGGAGCCCGCCGTTGGGACGAATGCGAGGGAGAGATCGAGGTAAGCATGTGTCGCGTCGTAACTCAGCCCGGTCTTGAAGTTGAACGGCAGATTACTGTTGACGACGGATCCGAACGTGCTCCCGCCTAATCCGCCGGCTGCCGTCAAGATTGAATACTGTCTCGCAACGTACGAACCGGAAGCGAATATCGCCTGCACCGTCGCACCGCCGAGCGCAGCCGATCCCGTGACGCTGGCGAATGAAGCAGCCGAGGGACTCAGCGCGACCGAATAAAACGCTCTCGACTGGAATGTCAGATTGGTGCTGACGATTGCTGACGTTCCCGGCGTCCCGCTGCCCGGCGCAAAGGTGCCGCCATTGCCGACCGACAGACTTGCGACCGTGCCGTTGCCGGTGAGCGTACCGCCGTTGATCGTGATGACGCCGGCTATGGTGCCGGTGTTCGTGGTGATGCCGGCGCTATTGGTGAGGCCACCGCTAAGCGTCCCGACATTGTTGGCGGTGCCGCTGTTGGTCACGATGCCCGATACCGTGGCGCCCGCGCTGTTGATGAAGGTGCCCGCATTCGCCACCGTGCCGGTCCAGGTGGCATTGTTCGTGATCGAGCCGGCATTGCCGGTGACATTGCCTGTCCAGGTGGCGCTATTGACGATGGCGCCAGCATTACCCGCAACGTCCCCGTTCCAGCTAGAACCCGCCTGGTTCTGGATGCTGCCGCTATTGGCCCTGACGGTGCCGTTCCATACAGCGAACACCGTTGTGCTTCGATTGAAGATGGTGCCGGCATTGCCGGTCACATCCCCATTCCAGACGCCGGTAAAATTGTACACGTTGAAGCTGTTGCCCGCGACGTCGCCCGTCCAGGTGAGCAAGTTCTGCACCGTTCGGCTGTTGCCCAGGACCGAGCCCTGCCACACGCCATCATTGCCGACCAGACCCGTGTTGCCCTGGACATCGCCGACCCACACGCCGTTGCGACCGTTGAACACCTGGGTTTCCGCGCCATAGCCGCCGTTGCCGACGACGTTGCCGGTCCAGACACCACTATTGTTGAGGACATAGTTTGCATTGCCGTTGATGTTGCCGTTCCAGGCGCCACCGTCGTTGAGGATGAAGTCCGAATTGCCGTTGACGTTACCGTTCCAGGTGGCTCCCGCGGCATTGTAGATGAAGCCATTTGACCCGGAGCCGGCGGGAAGAGGATCTGCCGGATTGCCGTTACCCGCGATGTCGCCGTTCAACCATGTGCCATAATTTTGGATCTCGGCATTGTTCGTCACGACCCCGCCGTTCCAGGTGGCGCCGCCATTGTTGTAAATGTAGCCGGTATTGGACTGAATGGTGCCGGTCCAGTAGCCGGGAGCGTTGTTGTCGATGCTGCTGCTGTTGCTGATAACGTTACCGGAAAAAGCTCCGTTATTGGCGAATGGCGTGGTATTGGCGATGTCTGCGGCTTGCACGCTGTTCGCGCCGGAAAAGAGCCCGGCAGCGGCAAAGCAAATAAGCAAAATCGTCCACCGCCGGTCCACGCAACGCGCAGATCCAACGTTGCCCGAAGCGGGCAAACGAGCCTTTGACATTTTTTTGAACGTTCCGTCGGGGCGTCCGGAGGATCACAGGCGCTGACTGCGTTCTTTGTACATGGTTGCGGGGACCATGTAAGCCCCATTAAAGCGCGTGTACAGGAAAGTCAGCAAAATCGCGCTTAAGAAGTGGGCCATACAAAACCCGGCTTATAGGCCAACTGATATGTTCAAGGGGGCTCGGCGGGAAACCACCGGGCCCCCGCCAATTCTATCACCATGCATAACGGACCCTGCCCTTGCCGGCGTAGCTTGCTGTCGTGCGCGAGAACTCGCCATCGACGCTGCCGGCGAACGACCAGCCATTGTGCCACGTCATCTCGGCGCCGAGCGACAGCAGCGCGGCATTGGCCGAAGGCTGCGCGCCATTCACGGTGAAGGTCGATCCGGGCAGCGCCTGGAAGACCGCGGTCGCGGCGCGATCTGTATTCCAGTCATGCGCCCAGGCGGCTTTCGCTTTCAGTGTAACGGTGCCGCCCTTGACGAGCATCGCCTTGTCGAATTTGGCGCCTAGTTCGCCGCGCGTCGCGGTGATCGTTTTCGGTTCGTAATTCAGCGCGAAGATGCCGGGGCTTGAAGTTGCGGTTTCGCCATAGGCCGGCAGATAGAATGTCGTGGTCTGCAATGCTGCATAAGGCGTGATGCCGAGCGAGGGCGTTGCAAAACGCCAGCCGCCTTCGAGCCGCCCCGACAGCGCCTGCGCCTTGAACGAGGCATGCAGTTGCTCGCCCAGGACATTGCGGTCCGTTGTTGTGTCCTGCCATGAATAGCCAAGCAGCCCGGCGACATAAGCTGCGCCAATTGTGTGCCGCGCATAAAGCGCCGCATTGAAGATATCAGCCTTGCCGCTACCGAAGCCGCCATCGAGACTGAAATTCGCGCCGGCGCCGCCGAGGGCAAAGCCTGCTTGCGTGTCCGGTGTGAAGCGATAGCTGGCGCCGGCCGCCGTGCCGAAGGTGCGGCTCGTCGTTGTACTGGTGCCCGCGGTCGCATCGCCGGCGACGCGGCTGTTGCCGCCATAGACGGAGGCCCAAACATTCCAGCGCGCGTCGAACGTCGCGATACGGTCGCGTGGTGTCACCGCGGCATAAGCGTCTTTCGCTTCGCGCGAAATTTTCGGCGCTTGAGCATAACCAAGCGCGCCACCTTGCCCTTCGCCATCGCCAACGGCACTGTCCAACACGCCGTTGATAAATTGTCCGGTGGCGGCGAGACTCGTCTGCGCGGTTGAAGCGCCCGGCTGACCCGACACTTGGCCGAGCGCGTTGGTGAGTTGCGCGCCTGTCACGTCGAGCAGCACGTCAAATCCGGCTGGCGGTGTGCCGCCGTTCTCGACCGCGTTGTTGATGCCGCCGGCGACGCCGCTCTGATTGCCGCCGATGCCGCCAGGAAGCTGGATGGTGCCTGCATCAAGCACCAGAAAAACATTGTTGGCGTCATAGGTCAGATGCGGATTGCGCGCGCCAGGGGCGAAGCTGCTGCCGGTCAAGCCGGCGAACTGCGTCCCGCCGAGACCGCCGGTGGCATTGAGAATAGTGTAGGTCTGGCCGCGAAAGCTGCCGGGCAGGGCAACCGCATTCACGGTGGCGCCGCTCAGTGTCGCCGTTCCGGTGACATTGGTGCGGTCGGCGGCCGTCCGCGAGACTTCGACGGCGTATGTCGAACCGGCGTTGAACGTCAGAGCGCCGTTGACACTGAGCGTGCCGATTGAGTTGCCGGGCGCCAGTGTCCCGCCCGAAGCGATCGTCGTCGCGCCGACGGTGCCAGTGCCGCCCAGAGCGCCGCCCGTATTCACTGTAGTCAGCACCGACGATGCAATCGAGCCGTTCACTGCCAACGTACCGCCATCCACCGTCGTTGCGCCGGTGTAGGTGTTGTTTGCCGTCAGACTGGTCGTGCCCGCCTCGACGCGCACAGTGCCCGCTCCCGAAATGATCGGGTTGAAGGCATAGTTGGCAGCGGTGTGGTTGAAAACAACGCGCCCGGTGCCGGCCCCGAACGCGACCGAAGCTGTGTTCAGTGTGCCGGGTGCCACAGCCGCCTGACCAGAGGCCGAACCGATATTGAGGGTTCCGGTGGACCCGTTGAATGGACCGATCCACACATTCGCGGCAGAGACGGCGCCGTCGTTCTGGATCGTCAACGTGCCGCTGCCCGAATGGCCGACACGTATTTGGCCTGTATTCGTCCAGGACGACCCCGCGCCATCGACGGTCACCGTGCCGGTCGAACCGGCATCGTAGCCGACGATGCTGGTGCCGCTGGCGCTGACGGTGGCGCCGTTCTGGACCGTCAGTGTCCCGGTGCCGGAATAGCCGAAGATGAAATTGTCAGTAGCGGTCCAGGAAGAACCCGCGTCCGCAACCGTCGCTGTGCCGATGGAGCCAGCACCAAAGCCGACATAGGCGCCGAAGGCACTTACCGTGCCACCGTTCCGGATTGTCAGCGCACCGGTTCCAGCTTCGCCGACGTGGAGGGCACCGGTATTGGTCCAGGATGAGCTCGTGCCATCGACCGTGACGGCGCCGGTCGAGCCTGCAGCACCGCCGACATAGCCGTTGCTGTTGGTAACGGCGCCACCATTCTGGATTGTCAGCAATCCGATACCCAGGTTGGCGATAATGAGCTGGTTGGTGGTCCAGGACGAACCTGCTCCATCGACGGTCACAGTGCCGGTCGTGTTCGTCTCAAAGCCGACCAATCCACCATTGCTGCTCACCCTACCGCCGTTCTGGATTGTCAGCGTCCCGTTGCCTGAATAACCGATAACGACAGTGGCGTTGGTCCAGGTCGAGCCCGCGCCATCGACCGTCACGGTGCCGGTCGAGCCGGCATTCGAGCCGACGAAGCCGATAGCGTTGCTCACCGCCCCGCCATTCTGGATCATCAGCGTGCCGGTGCCGGAATTGCCGACGGCAAGATCCGAGACGTTGGTCCATGACGAGCCCGTGCCATCGACCGTCACCGTGCCGGTCGAGCCGGCGAAGTAGCCGATATTCCCGCTGCTGTTGCTCACGGCCCCACCATTCTGGATGGTCAGCGTTCCGGTGCCCGGATAGCCGACCGAGAGAGCGCCGGCATTGGTCCAGGATGAGCCCGTGCCATCCACCGTGACGGTGCCGGTCGAGCCTCCAAGGCCGCCGATCACGCTGGAGCCGTTGCTCACAATGCCACCATTTTGGATGTTCAGAACCCCGGTACCCGCAAGGGCGACGGCGAGCTGGCCAGTGTTGACCCAGGACGAACCCGCTCCATCGACGGTCACAGTGCCGGCCGCGGTTGTGCTAAAGCCGATAATGCCAGAATTGCTGCTCACCGCCCCGCCATTCTGGATCGTCAGCGTGCCGGTGCCAATTATGCCGACATATATTTCTCCAGCCTGCGCGGCAGGCCCATCGACCTCCGCCGGGTTGGGGGTAACCATGTCGAAAAACGCGTCGGTGGCATTGGTGGGAACGCCGCCGGACCAGTTTCCGGGGTCAAACCAATCCGTCGAGTTGGCGCCGGTCCAGTTAGTGTCGGAACGCGACGGCGATGGCGCCAAGACCAATCCGAGCGCAACCAGCGCAGTCGTGCCGAGCAGCGTTGTACGGAGCAAGCGTCCGCGCGCTGTCAGACCTTTGGTAAACGCCACTGTCACGCTCCGCCCCACAAGCCCGCGCGACTGCGCGTCAAACCGTATGCGCGGACACGGTCAGCCCCGGTGATGCCTCATCGCATGCATCGGACGGAAAATTACCGGGCGCGATTTTGGGTCACAAGAGCGGCAAGGCCGCACCGCGTTGATATCTTTCTGAAATTTTTTCTGAAATTTTTCTGAAAGCCATCGAAGGCCTGCGGTTTGCCTATGTCCCGGTCGCGCGTTGGTCTGAAATTTTCGACGCCGCCATCTCGACAGCCTGCTGACCGTCGAATGACCATCACGACGTCCAAGCCATGGCGGAGCAGACGGCGCGAGAACAGATCGCGATTTCATTGTCATCGACCCCCGCTTCAGCCCTGATGACGTTCTGAAATTTTACTGATATTGTGGTGTGACAGGTCGAGCAGAAACCGATTCAGAAAACTTTCTGCTAGAGAATGCCGCATTCACAGGGAGCGCGGAGGACAGTGATACGTTTTGCCGGTTTTGAACTCGACCGGCAGCGTGGCGAACTGCGCGGGCCGGACGGCGACGTCATCAAGCTGCGGCCGAAAACGTTCGACATGCTGCAGCTGTTCGTTGCCAATCCCGGACGGACCCTGAGCAAACCCGAACTGATGAAAACGGTCTGGCCCGACGTGATTGTCGGTGAAGACAGCCTCTTCCAATGTATCCGTGAAATCCGCACCGCGCTTGGCGACGAGCAGCGGCAATTGATCAAGCTGGTGTCCGGCCGCGGCTATTTGTTCGATTCTGTGGTGACGAGCGAGCCCGCCGATTTGCCGGCGGCGCCGGCCATCGCCGAACACGCAAAAACAAGGTGGCCGTGGTTTGCCCTGCGTGGCCCTGTTGCGCTGGGTAGCGTCGCGGCGCTCGGCGCCATCATCGGTCTGGCCGTGGCTATGCCCCTGCTCGGCCCGGGACAGATCTTGCCGCGGACGCCGCCGACAGTCGCGGTAATGCCGATCGTCGATGCGAGCAATGACAGCGCCGCCGACGCGATGGCCGCTGGCGTCACCGAACGTTTGATCGACGGGCTCGCCAGGATCGACAATATCCGCGTGGTGAAGCCGCAGGCCGACGGCGCTGAAGCCTCGGCCAAGCAAGTGTCGTCGCCTGCTGTCACGAGCGACTATGTGGTGACCGGCGAACTGCGCAAAGACAAGGACGCCTGGACCTTACAGGCGCGCATAGTCACGACTGCCACCAAGGAAATCCAGCCGGTCGCTTCGGTGACGGTCGAGATCAAGAACAGCGATACCGGCCTGCAGGAGCAGCGCCTCGCCGCCGGCATCGGCCAGCCGCTGGCGCTGCGCCTCAATACCCTGCTCAACACTGACGCGCGTTCCAACGAGGGCGGTCTGCCGCCGGGCAGCGTCAAGGCCGCTATCGAGCAGGCGACCGCGTCCATCATGCAAACGTCGCGCGAACGTTTCGCGGCTGCGCAGACCATGCTGGAAAGCGCGATGGCCGAGCATCCGGACAATGTCGATCTCGCGGTTGCGCTTGCCGGGCTGCAAATGCGCGGCGTTCAAATGGCCTGGTACAATGCAGAAGACCGCACAGCGGCGGAGAAGAACACCAAGCTCATCCTCGAGCGGCTGCTGCGGGCCAAACCCAATCACATCCAGGCGCTCGAGTCCTACTGTCGCTTCCTGAACGCGACCAACCAGTTCGTCGAGAGTTTGGTCGCCTGCGCGCGCACGCTGAATTTCGATCCGTGGAACGGCCTGGTGCTGTACCACATTGGCCTGGCGCAGCTTCAGCTCGGGCGCTTCGACGATGCGCTGGCGACTTTCAAGCAGGCCGACCGTTTCGACACCCCGCCTGTGTCGCGCTGGACGTGGCTGGTCGGCGCGGGATGGGCCTGCGCGGTGATGGACCGTGACGAAGAAGCGGTGGCCTGGCTGCAGCGGTCGATTGCCATCACGCCAGCCTCCGGCCGACCGCTGATGTTGCTGGCCGTGGCCTATCATCGGCTCGGCAGGCTGGACGACGCGAAGGACGCGATGGCGAAGGGTTTGGAAATGAGACCAGGCACGACGGCGCTCAATGTCGCGGTGCCGGCCAAGAATGCAAGCCCGGTCTACCTCGCGGCAAGCGATCGGTTGATCGCCGAGATGGTCAAAATCGGGTTGCCGGAGCGGTGATCGCGTTCACCGGCGTCAGGATGAACTGCCCACCAGCGCATTGATTTTGCCGACCAGTCGCGCGATGTCGACCGGCTTGGTGTCGAAGTCGTCGCAGCCGGCGTCACGCGCTTTTTTCTCGTCTTCCGCCATGGCATGCGCGGTGAGCGCGATGACCGGAATGGCTTTGGTCGCCGGATTGGCCTTGACCTGACGCGTTGCCTCCCAGCCATCGATGACCGGCAGGCTCATATCCATCAGGATGATCGCCGGATTTTCCGACGACGCCATGGCGATGGCCTGCTGCCCGTCGACCGCGATCACCACCTCAAAGCCGTTGCGCAGCAGGCGGCGCGAGAGCATGTCGCGGTTCATTTCATTGTCTTCGACCAACAGAATTTTCACCGGCACTGATATCTACTCCTTGGTATTCGGTTTGACCGCCTGGCCACGCCGCGCCAGCGCGGACAGAGCCGCGCCGAGCGAGCCGATCGGCTGGCCGCTCTTGCTCAGCACCAGCAAGGTGCGCTCGGCAAGGAAGCTGCGCTCGCGGTCACTCAGGTTTTTCGCCGTCAGGACGACGGTCGGGATATCGGTCCAGCGCTCGACCTTGCGGATATTCTCGAGAAATTCGAAGCCGTCCATTTCCGGCATCATCAGGTCGAGCAGGATCAGGGCCGGCGGCGTATTGGCCTCAAGCCATTGCAAGGCGACGCGGCCATTCTCAGCCTCGGCTGACTTCATGCCGGCGGCTTCCACCGTCTGCTTGACGACATTGCGCACGTCGGCGTCGTCGTCGACGATCAGCACGGTCGCGTTGTTGGCGCTCGACGTCAGCTTGCGCAGCAGCGCGGTCAGCCTGTTGCGGTCGATCGGCTTGGACATGAATTCGGACGCGCCGAGCGAGAAACCGAGATTGCGGTCATCGACAATGGTCAGCATCACCACCGGGATGTTCTGTAGCTCCGGCTCGGACTTCATGATGCCGAGCACCGACCAGCCATCGACCTTCGGCATCTGCACGTCGAGCGTGACGACATCGGGCGGCGTGCGACGCATGATGGTCAGCGCTTCGGCGCCGTCGCGCGCATGCAGCAGCAAATAGCCTTCACGGCCGAGCGTGGCCGAGAGGATATCGTGCACGGCATCGTCGTCATCGACGATCAGCACCGTGATGGCGGAAGCGGCGCGCATGCCGTCGTCCACATCGATGACATTGTCTTCATGCGGCGCGATGCCGGCGCGGTCCGGCAGGTCGATGGTGAAGGTCGAGCCCTCCCCCGGCGTACTCGTGACGTTAATAGTGCCGCCAAGCATGGCGACGAAGTGCTTGGTGATGGTGAGGCCGAGGCCGGTGCCGCCGAAATTGCGCGTCGTCGATGAATCGGCTTGCGTGAAAGCCTGAAACAGCCGGCCGATCTGTTCCTCGGTCATGCCGATGCCGCTGTCCTGCACGGCGAAGGCGATATGCGGCGTGCCGTCGGTATCGTCACGGCGCGACACTCTCAGCGTGACAGTACCCGTCTTGGTGAATTTGGCGGCGTTGCTCAGAAGGTTGATCAGGCACTGCTTCAGCTTGGTCAGATCGGTGCGCAGCGCGCCGATGTCGTCGGGGCAATCGATGACCAGAGCATTGCCGTTCTTCTCTATCAAAGGCGCGACCAGTGATTTGACGTCGTCGAGCATCGTGCGCAACACGACCTTCTCGATATAGACCTCCATCTTGCCGGCTTCGATCTTGGACAGATCGAGGATCTCGTTGATCAGGCCTAGCAAATGGCGGCCGGCAGCGCCGATCTTCTCCAGGTCCGCGAGGCCCGCGGTGTCGCCGCGGTCGCCGGCATCTTCGGCAAGCAACTCGCTATAGCCGATGATGGCGTTAAGCGGCGTGCGCAGCTCGTGACTCATATTGGCGAGGAAGGCGGACTTCACCTTGCTCGCCGACTCGGCATCTTCCTTGGCCTTGCGGATGGCCAGTTCGGCCTGCTTGCGCTCGGTTATATCTGTGTAAATGGCGATAAAACCGCCGCCCGGCACCGGATCGCGCCGCACTTCCAGCACCATGCCGTCCGGCCGCACGCGCTCGAAGGAATGCGAGGTGTCGAGCACAGACAGTCGGCGTTTGAGTTCGACCTCGATATCGGCGTCGCCGAATTCGCCGCGCTCGCCGAGATAGCGGATGTAATCGGAGAAGGTGCGGTCAGTGCCGAGAAACTCATCCGGCATTTCGAGATAAACGCGGAAGCGCTCGTTCCACGTGACCAAGTGGTGGTTGGCGTCGTACATCGCCACGCCTTGCGACATATTCTCAAGCGTGGCGCGCAGCAGCGTGCGCTCCTGCGCGGCGCTGAGAGCCTGATTGTCCGTTTCGGTCACGCGGGCGTTCCTGGCATCGGCCGGTCAATCCTCTACCAAGAAATAGGTCTCCATCAAACCCTTACCCTTGACCTCGATGGCGCCGCGCGGCTCGAAGCGGAAATGGCCGTCGAGGACGCGGCGGGTCGTCTCGGAGACGTGGATGCGGTCGGGCTCCGAATGTGACTCCATGCGGCTGGCCGTGTTCACACTGTCGCCCCAGACGTCATAGACGAATTTATGCGTGCCGATGACGCCGGCGACTATGGGGCCGGAGTGGATGCCGATGCGCGCATGAAGTTTCAGCCCTGTCTCGGCCGAAACATCGCGCACCGCCTGCAACATGCGCGGCGCCAGCCGGGCAATGCGGAAGGCGTGATCGGTCTGCGGCTCGGGGATGCCGGCGGCGGCCATATAGGCGTCGCCGATGGTCTTGATCTTCTCGACACCGGCCTCTTCGGCGAGCCGGTCGAATTCAGTGAAAATCTTGCCGAGGAAGTCGACAGTCGCCTGCGGCGACAGCTTCCCACTCAGTTTGGTGAAGCCAACCAGATCGCAGAAGAGAATGCTCGCCTCGGTGACTTGATCGGCAATATTGACCTCGCCGGCGCGCATGCGGTTGGCGATGCTCTGCGGCAGGATGTTGAGGAGCAAAGCTTCGGACTTTTGCTTCTCCCGGTCGAGATCCTCGAACAGTTGCTTCTCGCGGTCACGCATCCACTTCTTCTCAAGCGACGTGTCGATACGGGTGCGCAACAGGATCGGATCAAACGGCTTGGGCAGGTAATCTTCAGCGCCGGCTTCGATGCAACGGATGATGCTGTCGATCTCGTCGAGCGCCGAGATGACGATGACCGGAATATGCCGATTGCGCTCCGATGCTTTCAGGCGTTGCAGCACCTCATAGCCGCCGATCTCCGGCATGATCAGATCGAGCAGGATCAAGTCGAAGTCCTGCTCCTCGCACAGCGCCAGCGCGATGGCGCCGTTCTCCGCCGTGACGATGCGATGGCCTTCACGGACCAGGCGCCGCTCCAGCACGTCGCGGTTCGAGGCATTGTCATCGACAACCAGGATATCGCCCTGCCGGTCATAGGTAGCGGTGGTCGTCCCCCTGAGCGGCTGCACTGTCCGCAACGTATCGGCGATCAGTCCGAGATGGCGCGTCAGGCCTTCATCTTTCGGAGCCGTCTTGTCGCCGTCGCGCGCCAGCGCCACCATGGCGTCGATCTGGCCGAGCAGGAAGTCGGCGGATTCCTTCAGCTTGATCAGGTCGGCGCGCAGCGGCGCCTCCGCGTCGCTCTCCATGTCCTCGATCAGCATTTCGCTGTAGCCGATAACGGCATTGAGCGGCGTCCGCAGGTCGTGGCGCAAGCGGCGTTGAAAGTCGTCAAAGCTCTCATCTTGCTTGCGATCGGCGGAGGTATCTTCGATCAGCTTGGCGACGAAGGCATTCAGCCGCGTGGCGGCGGTCTGCATGCGGTCGAGATCGGCCATGGTGTCGGCAAGCTCAAGCCGGCGTGCATCCTCGATGATAATGGCAAGAAAGTCGCTGACAGCCGACGCCGGCGCCTGCACCTGCTGACGCAAATAGGCCGCCAAAGCGCGATTGAAGCGCGCATTCATCTCATCGGTCGACAAAGGCGGATCTCCTCCCGAATATCCTTGCGGCGAGATTATGATTGGCCGGAGCCAATTGAAAGCGACACAGTTTCGCCGCAAGCCATTCAGCCGCAGTTCAGACGCGGAACGGTAATGATGTATGAACGTTGTAGCCCGATCGCCCGGATGTCCGGCGCGAAGGCGGGGCAATTTTAAATCGCTGAGAAAAATCCGTCGCCAATAGCGGCGCCAGGGACGAAGCCTGCCCCCATCCGGAGATTATCAAACATGAATTCTGCCAAATCACTCCTGCTCGCCTGCACCGCCATCAGCGCTGCGCTGGCCATTGCACCGGCATTCGCACAGCCCGCACTGACTCCGGCCCAGGTTGAAGAGCAGAAGAAGGCCGCGCCACCGGCCGCCAAGCCGGCTGCGCCTCCTGCCGCACGCCCGGCTGCACCGCCTGCGCCGCCCGCCGCTGCTCCCCCGGCTGCGCGTCCCGCTCCGCCCCCGCCGCCGCC